>JAIBEI010000027.1 GCA_019459055.1 Thiobacillus sp.
GGGGCGTGGGGTGGGGGTTTTTAGCCGGGCGCCCGCGCCACTACGACATTTTTCACGCGGGGGGGGGGCGAGCCGCGGGGGTGCCCGCCGGCCAGGCAGACTGCCATCAAGAGGGTTCCTGCTTTCATGCCATGCTCCCGAAAGACGTGATCCCCCTTTTAACGGACACCATGGGGTGAAGCTTTACCCTCAAGGGGTAGGCCGAAGTTGTAAAGACGACAGGTCGTCAACAACTTCGCACTAAAGCCGCTGAAGCGTCAACAACCACGCTCCACCCGCAAGGGGTAGGCCGTGGTTGTAAAGCCGCTGAAGCGTCAACAACCACGCTCATGCCATGCCGTTGTGCCGCAGCAGGGCGTCGATGGTCGGCTCGCGGCCGCGGAAGGCCTTGAATGACTCGAGCGCCGAGCGCGCGCCTCCTTGTGCCAGGATTTCGCTCCAGAAACGGTGGCCGACTTCAGGGTTCAGAACGCCGCCATAGCCTTCGGCCTCGTCCTCGAACAATGCGTAGGCGTCGGCCGACAGCACTTCCGCCCATTTGTAGCTGTAGTAGCCCGCCGCATAGCCGCCCGCGAAGATGTGCGAAAAATTATTGGGGAAGCGGTTATAGGCGGGCGGGATGATGACCGCGACCTGGCGGCGGATGTCATTGATCAAATCCAGCGCGGTGCGGCTGCCGTTGGGGTCGAAGTCGTCGTGCAGGCGCATGTCGAAGCTGGAAAATTCGATCTGCCGCAGCGTTTGCAGGCCGGACTGGAAGTTCTTCGCGGCCAGCATCTTGTCGAACAACGCGCGCGGCAACGGCGCGCCGGTATCGACGTGCGCGGTCATGTGCTTCAGCACGTCCCATTCCCAGCAGAAGTTCTCCATGAACTGGGAGGGCAGCTCGACTGCGTCCCACTCGACGCCGTTGATGCCGGACACGCCGAGTTCCTCGATCTGCGTCAGCAGATGGTGCAGGCCGTGGCCGGCCTCGTGGAACAGGGTGATGACTTCGTCGTGGGTGAACAGCGCGGGCTTGTCGCCCACCGGCGCGGAAAAATTACAGTTGAGGTAGGCCACCGGCGTCTGGATGCCATCGTCTTTTTTGCGGCGGGTGATGACGTCGTCCATCCACGCGCCGCCGCGCTTGGAGGCACGTGCGTAGAGGTCGAGGTAGAACTGGCCGATGCGTTGGCCGGTGTGGTCAGTGAGCGTGTAGAACTTGACGTCCGGGTGCCACACCGGGGCGCTGTCCTCGCGAACGTGCAGGCCGTAGAGCGTTTCGACCAGTTTGAACAGCCCGGACAGTACGCGGGGCTCGGGGAAGTACTGCTTCACTTCCTGGTCCGAAAAACTGTAGCGGGCGATGCTGAGCTTTTCCGACACGTAGGTCGTGTCCCACGCCTGCACGTCGGTGAGGCCCAGTTCGTCGCGGGCAAAGGCCTTGAGTTCGGCGTAGTCCTTTTCGGCGTAGGGGCGGGCGCGGGCGCCGAGTTCATCGAGGAACTTCAGCACTTCGGCCGGGGTGTCGGCCATCTTGGCCGCCAGCGACACTTCGGCATAGCTCCTGAATCCAAGCAGCTCGGCGGCCTCACGCCGCAGCTTGAGAATGCCGGCAATCAGCGGCGTGTTGTCGAGGTGCACGCCTACCCCTTGGGGGTGTTCAGGCTTGCCGAATTCGGAGGCGCGGGTGACGTAGGCCCGATACATCTGCTCGCGCAGGTCGCGGTTGTCGGCGTACTGCATCACTGGCAGGTAGGACGGCATGTGCAGGGTGAGCTTCCAGCCGGTCTTGCCATCGGCTTCGGCCGCCACTTTCATCATCGCCAGCACGTCGTCCGGCACGCCGGCCAGCGTGGCGGCGTCGTCGACGAACAGTGCAAATTCGTTGGTTGCGTCGAGGATGTTCTCCTCGAACTTGGCCGACAGTTGCGCCAGTTCCTCCTGCACCTGCATGAAGCGGGCCTTCTTGTCGTCGGGCAGTTCGGCCCCGCCGAGACGGAAATCGCGCAATTCGTTGTCGATAATCTTCTTGCGCGGTGCCGAGAGCGCGGCGAAATCGGGCCGGGCTTGGAGCGCCTTGAACTTGTTGAAGAGTGCCTCATTCTGACCCAACTCCGCGTAGTAGATGGTGATCTTGGGCAGGTTGGCGTTGTATACCTCGCGCAGTTCGGGCGAATCCATCACCGAATGCAGGTGAGACACCTGGCCCCAGGCACGCCCCAGTTTTTCATTGGCATCGTCGAGCGGGGCGACAAAAGCGTCCCAGTCGGCGGGGGTGTCGGCGGCCATGGCATGATCCACCGCCGCGCGGGCGTCGGCCAGCAACTGATCGATGGCGGGGGTGACGAGCTCGGGCTTGAATTCGGCGAAACGCGGCAGACCGGAAAAGTCGAGCAGGGGATTGATGCCCATCGGGGTATTCATGGCAAATCTTTCAAAAGAGGACGCGGAAAAAGCAGAGGAAAAGCGACAACGTTCAACGATTATAATTTGAGCCCGGCTCCACTGCGTTTCAACCCCAAGACAACCATGGCTATAGACCCTATCGCCCCCTACCGGGGGGTTCATCCGCACCTCGCCGCCGGCGCCTGGGTGCATCCGCGCGCAATGGTGATCGGCGAGGTCAGCCTCGGCCGCGACGCTTCGGTGTGGCCGGGCGCGGTGATCCGCGGCGACGTCAATTCGATCGCCATCGGCGAGGCGAGCAACATCCAGGACAACAGCGTGCTGCACGTGTCGCACAAGACGCCGGGCAACCCAAAGGGCGGGCCGCTCGTCATTGGCGCGCGCGTCACCATCGGCCATACGGTGATTTTGCATGCCTGCACGATCGAGGACGAATGCCTGATCGGCATGGGCAGCATCCTCCTCGACCGCGCGGTGATCCAAAAAAATGTCTTGCTGGGCGCCGGCTCGCTGGTTCCGGAAGGCAAGATCCTCGAATCCGGCCATCTGTATTTCGGCCGACCCGCCAAGCGGGTGCGCCCGCTGACCGAGGAAGAAATCGCCTATTTCAAGTATTCCGCAGAGCACTATGTAGCGCTGGCGCGGTCGTACTCGTCCTGACCCCTGACCTTTGACCTCATGAAATTCGCCAAACCTGCTCTGATCGCCGTCGCCGTGCTCGCCCTTGTCGGCGCGCTGGCCTACGCCCTGCTGGACAAGCCCAGCGCGCCGGCGGCCACCTTCACCACGCTGGAGGGTCGGTCCATCGTTCTCGGCGAACTGCGCGGCAAAGTGGTGCTGGTCAATTTCTGGGCGACCTCCTGTCCCGGCTGCATCAAGGAAATGCCGGGCATGGTGGAAACCTACAAGCAGTACAAGGACCGCGGCTTCGAGATCGTTGCGGTGGCGATGCGCTACGATCCGCCCAATTACGTGGCCAATTTCGCGCGGACGCGGCAGCTGCCGTTTCCGGTCGTGCTCGACGTCGACGGCGAACATGCGCGCGTCTTCGGCAACGTGCAGCTCACCCCCACCAGTTTCATCATCGGCAAGGACGGCCGCATCCTCGAACAAAAACTGGGCGAACTCGATTTCGTCCGGCTGAAGGCGCTGCTGGACAAGGAGTTGTCTTGATCAAGGTTTTTTTCGCGGCCGTATTGCTGCTGTTGTTGGGCGCCTGCGGCGCTTCCCTGCCTGTCGCCGGCAAGCCCGCTCCGGCCGGGCCGCCTCCGCCGTCGATGTCCGACGATGCCATCGTCTGTCCGGCCGATGTCAAACAGTGTCCCGACGGCAGCTATGTCAGCCGCAATCCGGACAACGGCTGCGCATTCGCCCCGTGCCCCGGCGAACGCATCCAATAAACTTTTTTCTGGATTTTCATTCATGGCGCAATACGTGTACTCCCTCAACCGTGTAGGCAAGATCGTGCCGCCCAAGCGGCAGATTCTGAAGGACATCTCGCTCAGCTTTTTCCCCGGCGCCAAGATCGGTCTTTTGGGCCAGAACGGCTCCGGCAAGTCCTCGTTGATCCGCATCATGGCGGGGGTGGACCGTGACTTCGAGGGCGAGGCGATCCCGATGCCGGGCATTCGCATCGGCTACCTGGCGCAGGAGCCGCAGCTCGACCCGGCGCACACGGTGCGGCAGGCGGTCGAAGCGGGGCTGGGCGAGATCGTCGGGGCCAAGGCCCGGCTCGATGAAATCTACGCCGCCTACGCCGAGCCCGACGCCGACTTCGACAAGCTGGCCGAGGAGCAGGCCAAGTGCGAGGCGATCCTCGCCACCGCCGGCGCCGACCTCGACACGCAGATGGAAATCGCCGCCGACGCCCTGCGCCTGCCGCCGTGGGATGCGGTCGTCGCCAACCTGTCGGGCGGCGAGAAGCGCCGCGTCGCGCTGTGCCAGCTCTTGCTGTCCAACCCCGACATGCTGCTCTTGGACGAGCCGACCAACCACCTCGACGCCGAGTCGGTCGACTGGCTCGAGCAGTTCCTGGTGCGCTATCCCGGCACCGTGGTCGCGGTGACGCACGACCGCTACTTCCTCGACAACGCCGCCGAATGGATCCTCGAGCTGGACCGCGGCCACGGCATCCCATGGAAGGGCAACTACACCAGCTGGCTGGAGCAGAAAGAGGCGCGGCTGGAGACCGAGTCCAAGCAGGAACTTGGCCGCATCAAGACGATGAAGCAGGAGCTCGAATGGGTGCGGCAGAATCCCAAGGCGCG
The DNA here is from genome assembly GCA_019459055.1 of Thiobacillus sp. GTDB lineage: Bacteria > Pseudomonadota > Gammaproteobacteria > Burkholderiales > Thiobacillaceae > Thiobacillus. The sequence goes on from JAIBEI010000027.1 coordinate 4,659, forward strand.
CCAGGCCAAATCGAAGGCGCGCCTGGCCCGCTTCGAGGAACTCAACTCGGTCGAATACCAGAAGCGCAACGAGACGCAGGAGATCTTCATCCCGGTCGGCGAGCGACTGGGCGATAAGGTGATCGACTTCCACCACGTGAGCAAATCCTTCGGCGACCGCCTGCTGATCGACGACCTGAGCTTTTCGGTGCCGCCCGGCGCCATCGTCGGCATCATCGGCCCCAACGGCGCCGGCAAGTCGACCTTCTTCAAGATGATCACCGGCCAGGAAAAGCCGGATTCCGGCGAAGTCGAGATCGGCCAGACGGTGAAGCTCGCCTACGTCGACCAGAGCCGCGATGCCTTGAGCGCCGACAAGACCGTGTTCGACGAGGTCGCCGAAGGCCGCGACGTTCTCACCGTCGGCCGCTACGAAACACCGTCGCGCGCCTACCTCGGCCGCTTCAATTTCAAGGGCGGCGACCAGCAGAAACGCGTCGGCAACCTCTCCGGCGGCGAGCGCGGGCGTCTGCACATGGCGAAGACCTTGATCGCCGGCGGCAACGTGCTGCTGCTCGATGAGCCGTCGAACGACCTCGACGTGGAAACCCTTCGCGCGCTGGAAGACGCGCTGCTGGAATTCGCCGGCTGCGTGCTGGTGATCTCGCACGACCGCTGGTTCCTCGACCGCGTCGCCACCCACATCCTCGCCTTCGAGGGCGACTCGCAGGCGGTGTTCTTCCCCGGCAACTATCAGGAATACGAAGCCGACAAGAAGAAGCGCCTGGGCGAGGAAGGGGCGAAACCCAAGCGCATCCGCTACAAGCCGATCAGCCGGTGAGCGCGCGATGATTCTGGCAAGCCTTGCCGAGGCCGACCGCTACGCCGCCTTGCACCCATTGTTCGCACGCGCCTTCGCGTTCCTGCGCGGCACCGATTTGAAAACGCTGGAGCCGGGCAGACACACGATCCAGGGCGACCAGCTGTTCGCCATCGTCGAGGCGTGTGCCGGTCGCGCGCGGGCGGAGGCGAAACTGGAATGCCACCGCCGCCACATCGACATCCAGCTGGTGCTCGAAGGCGTCGACGAAATGGGATGGAAGCCGCTCGCCGAATGCCTGGACCCGGCGACGGATTACGATGCGGCACGCGACATCCGGTTTTTCAACGATGCGCCGGCCAGCTGGATCGCTACCCCGCCGGGGTCGTTCTGCCTGTTTTTCCCCGACGACGCGCACGCGCCGCTGGTGAGCGCAGGCAGGATCCGCAAGGTGGTGGTGAAGATCGCGGTTTGACCGGGTCAATAGTGCGGCGGGATCTCGTCGCGCGGGGTGCGCGCCTCGTCCGGCAGCACGTCCTGCAGCTGCCGGTGCAGCAGGCGCAGCTGCTGCTGAAATGAGTCAATTTGTCCCTGCTGGCGGACCACGGTCTGGTTGAGCGTGTCGAGCAGGTCTTCGGCGAAAGCGAGCTTGGTTTCGAGTTCGGTGAGGCGGGCTTGTGCCCAAGCCGCAAGGCTGTCGGGTAATTCGTTCACGGCTGTTTGGCCTCGGCGAGCAAGGGGGCGACCAGTTTTTTCAGCCGCGGATAATGCACCTGCCCGGCGATCTTGTGGCGGATGCGTCCCTCGGTATCGACGATGAACGAAGTGGGCACGCTCGCTACGTTGCCGAACGCGGCGGTCACCGACGCGTTGGTCGGCGCCGCCATGAAAGCGTAGTCCTTGTCCTGCATCCAGGCGGCGATCTTTTCCGCTGGGTCGTCGATGCTGATCGAAATAACTTCGAATCCCCTGTCGCGGTAGTCCTGCCAGAAGGCGTCGATCACCGGCTTTTCCTTGCGGCAATACGGGCACCAGGTCGCCCAGAAATTCACCAGCACGACTTTTCCCCTGAGCGAATCGCTGCTCAGCACCCGGCCGTCGGACAGGGTCACGGCCCAGGCGGACGCGGGGCGATTCTCTTCGCTGACCTCGGCCGGCGGGCGAAACCACAGCCAGGCGATCAAACCCAGTAAAATCAGCGTCAGCGGGCTTGGCGTCCATTTCTTCAAGGTTTGTTTATCCATGCTGTGGCTGAAGTCTTTTCATATCGTGATGGTGGTGAGTTGGTTCGCCGGGCTGTTCTACTTGCCGCGCCTCTTCGTCAATCTGGCGATGGAAACCAACGATGCAGCGTATGACCGTCTGCTGCTGATGGCGCGCAAATTGTACCGCTTCGTTTCGCCCATCATGTGGCTGACGCTGATCACCGGAACCTGGCTGTGGCTGGCGTATTTTCCGCTTTCCATGAACTGGATGTGGGCGAAGCTCGCGTTGGTCGCAGGGCTGGTCGGCTACCACTATGCCTGCAGAAACCTGCTGCGCGCGTTCGAAACCAGACAGAACACAAAATCGCACGGTTGGTTCCGCTGGTTCAATGAAATTCCGGTGATCGTGCTGCTGGTGGTGGTGTTGCTGGTGGTGCTGAAGCCGTTTTAACTTTTTTTCAATCCGCGAAGGTACGTGAAGGAAACCTCAAAAAAATATTGGTTTTCTACTTCGCGTCCTTCGCGGATAAATGTTTTTGAAAGCGCAGCATGAAACCTGAATCCCGCCGCACCAAAACGCAGCACCCCGTTCGCCCCGAGCGCGAGGCGCTGCCGCCTGCCAGCCATTTCGCCACCTGCCCGCGCGGGCTGGAGGCGCTGCTTGAAACCGAGCTGGCGGCCGCCGGCGCGCAGGTGGTGCGCCAGGTGCCCGCCGGCGTGTTGTTCATGGCCGACGCCGCAGCCGAGATGCGCGTCAACCTGACTTCGCGCATCGCCACCCGCATCCTGCGCAAGGTCGGATTCACGCGCTACCGCAAGGAAGAGCACATCTACCGCGCCGCGCTCGACCTGCCGTGGCCGGACTGGTTCGACGTGAAGAAGACCATCGCGGTGAAAGTCGGCGCGCAGAACGCACCGCTGAAGAGCCTCAACTTCATCACGCTGAAGATCAAGGATGCGATCTGCGACCGCTTTCGCGAGGAAACGCATGAACGTCCGAGCGTCGACACCGAAGCGCCCGACGTGCCGGTGTATGCATTCTTCACGCCCGACGCGGTGACCTTCTATCTCGACACCAGCGGCGAGCCGCTGTTCAAGCGCGGTTTCAAGCGCGAGGCGAGCGCGGCGTCGATCAAGGAAAACCTTGCCGCGGGCCTCTTGATGCTGTCCGGCTGGGACCCCGGCACGCCGCTGCTCGACCCGATGTGCGGCGCCGGCACCATCCTGCTCGAAGCGGCGGACATGGCGCTCAACCGGGCGCCGGGCCGGGGCAGGCGTTTCGCCTTCGAGCACTACCGCGATTTCGACGCGAAGCAGTGGCAGCGAATCAAGATGGATGCGCAGGCGCAGGAAAAGCCGCTGGCGCAATTGCCCATTTTCGGTGCCGACCAGGATCGCTGGGTGCTGGATAAGGCGCGCAATAATCTCGAAGCTGCCGGTTATGCCGACGCCATCGATCTGAAGGTGTCCGACGTGCTGGATCTGAAGCCGCCAACGCCGGCCGGCACCATCGTCACCAACCCACCCTACGGCGAACGGCTGGGCGAGGCCGAGGATCTGGCCGAGTGGTATCCGCGCTTAGGCGACTGGCTGAAGAAGAATTTTTCCGGCTGGGAGGCGTGGATCATTTCCGGCGATCCCCTGTTGCCGAAACTGCTCGGACTCAAGGCCAGCCGCCGCATCCCGCTGTTCAACGGCCCGATCGAAACCCGCTTCCTGCAATACAAGCTGATTGCCGGCTCGATGCGGGATAAAAAACCTGTCGTCCCGACCGATTGAGCGGAACCCCATTGCGGTGCGCGCGTCTGTCCTGAAACCTTGTCTGACGAGCGCCACACCATGATGACCGCATCGATCCGTCTCACCGGCACCCTCGACAACGGCGCTGAGGTCCACCGCAGCTACTACCTGGTGGCCGATTTTGGTCAGCATGGCGGCGGCAAATCGTCGATCATTCCGCTGTCGATGGGCGCGCCGATGCCGGACGATGATCATCTGGCGGTGGAAAGCGGCGGCGAGGCAGCTGCCCTGAAGGCCGCCGCCGAGGCGATCAAGGCGCTGCCGGGCAATCAGGGGCTGGAGGCGAGAGTGGTGATCAACCCGGAATAAGGGCGGGCGCTGCGTTCGACTGCGACAATCAAAAACAGGGTGCCAGGCACCCTGTCTTGACGAGGACCGGCTGGGTCAGACGAGGTCGAGGTGATCCAGCCCGGCCATCATGTCGCGGCCCTTGGCGTCCTGGCCGTGCAGCTTGATCTGCAGGCGCAGGTCGTTGAGGCTGTCGGCGTTGCGTAGCGCATCCTCGTAGGAAATCATCCCGGCCTCGTACAGGTCGAACAGCGCCTGGTCGAAGGTCTGCATCCCCATCTCGCGGGATTTCCCCATGATTTCCTTGATCTCATGGACGTGGCCCTTGAAGATCAGGTCGGAGATCAGCGGCGAGTTGAGCAGGATTTCGACCGCGGCGACGCGGCCGGTGCTGCCCTTGCGCGGGATCAGGCGCTGCGAGATGAACGACTTCAGGTTCAGCGACAAGTCCATCAGCAGCTGGTCGCGCTTTTCCTCGGGGAAGAAGTTGATGATGCGGTCGAGCGCCTGGTTGGCGCTGTTGGCGTGCAGGGTCGACAGGCAGAGGTGGCCGGTTTCGGCAAAGGCGATCGCGTATTCCATGGTTTCGCGGTCGCGGATCTCGCCGATCAGGATGACGTCGGGTGCCTGCCGCAGGGTGTTCTTCAGCGCGGAGAACCAGTTGTCGGTGTCGATTCCCACCTCGCGCTGGGTGATGATGGATTTCCGGTGCTCGTGCACGTATTCGATCGGGTCTTCGACCGTGATGATGTGGTCGGCGGCATTTTCGTTGCGATGTCCGACCATGGCGGCGAGCGAGGTCGATTTCCCCGAGCCGGTGGCGCCGACAAAAATCACCAGGCCGCGCTTGGTCATTGCGACATCGCGCAGAATCGGTGGCAGGTTCAGGGTCTCCATCTTCGGAATCTTGGTGTTGATGGTCCGCATCACGACGCCGACACGGCCCTGCTGCACGAACACGTTGACCCGGAAGCGGCCGATTTCGGGCGGGCTGATCGCGAAGTTGGATTCGTTGGTCGCCTCGAAGTCCTTCCATTGCCGGTCGTTCATGATCGAACGTGCCAGCTCGCTGGTGTGCGCGGGCGTCAGCGTCTGGTTCGACACTGGGGTGATCTTGCCGTCGACCTTGATGGCGGGCGGGAAACCGGCGGTAAGGAAGAGGTCGGAGGCATTCTTCGCCAGCATCAGCCGAAGCAAATCGTGGACGGTTTTTTCAGCATTCATCGTTCAATCCTCAACCCAGAAATGCGTCTTTGTTCTGTGCCATGTTGCGTGCCACGCCCGAGGCCACGATATTGCGTTTCACCAGATCCTGCAGGCACTGGTCGAGCGTCTGCATGCCGATGTTGCCGCCCGTCTGGATCGACGAATACATCTGCGCCACCTTGCCTTCGCGGATCAGGTTGCGGATGGCCGGGGTGCCGATCATGATTTCATGCGCGGCGACGCGGCCGGTGCCGTCCTTGGTTTTCAGCAGCGTCTGCGAGATGACGGCGCGCAGCGATTCGGACAGCATCGAGCGCACCATTTCCTTTTCCGCTGCCGGGAACACGTCGACCACGCGGTCGATGGTTTTGGCGGCGGACGAGGTGTGCAGCGTGCCGAACACCAGGTGGCCGGTTTCGGCGGCGGTCAGCGCGAGGCGAATGGTTTCGAGGTCCCGCAATTCGCCGACCAGGATGACATCGGGGTCTTCCCGCAGCGCCGAGCGCAGGGCGTTGGAAAACGACAGCGTATGCGGGCCGACCTCGCGCTGGTTGATCAGGCACTTCTTGCTCTGGTGCACGAATTCGATCGGGTCTTCGACCGTCAGAATGTGCGCGTACTCGTTTTCATTGACATAGTCCATCATCGCCGCCAGCGTGGTCGACTTGCCCGATCCGGTGGGCCCGGTCACCAGCACGATGCCGCGCGGCTGATTGGAGATTTCCTTGAAGATGGGCGGGCAGTTGAGCTCTTCCAGCGACAGCACCTTCGACGGAATCGTCCGGAACACCGCGCCGGCGCCATATTGCTGATTGAAGGCGTTGACGCGGAAGCGCGCCAGCGATGGGATTTCGAATGAGAAGTCGAGTTCCAGCGTCTCCTCGTACACCTTGCGCTGGCTGTCGTTCATGATGTCGTACACCATGCGGTGCACGTCCTTGTGATCCATCGGCGGCAGGTTGATGCGGCGGATGTCGCCGTTGACCCGGATCATCGGCGGCAGGCTTGCCGACAGGTGCAGGTCGGAAGCCTTGTTCTTGACAGCAAAAGCCAGCAGTTCGGAAATGTCCACGCGTGCCTCGTTCTATATTGGGTGGGGTTCTGACAAATATTGATCCGAAACGAAACAAATGAAACAGCCGGGCTGGGGACGTAACGAAAATGATCTAAATCCGCGCTGCGTTTCGAATCAATATCAATTAAACCCAGGCTGTTATTGAACGACAATTCAACTTGTTGAGTTTCTGTTCAATAATGAACGCAATGGATAACGGCCCGAAATCTCCCAAACTTGAGGCCGGCACGCGCCCTTTCGCCGGAACGCCATGCGAGCGTTTGCGTGCCGTGCAGGCACGGATTGCGCGCGTCGCAGCCGAGGCGGGGCGCGACGCGGCAACGGTGCGCCTGCTGGCGGTGAGCAAGACCTTTGACGCCGCCGCGGTGCGCGCCTTGGCGGCTTGCGGTCAGCATGAATTCGGTGAAAATTACCTGCAGGAAGCGCTGGAAAAGCAGGCCGCGTTGAGCGACCTGCCACTGCAGTGGCATTTCATCGGACCGATCCAGAGCAACAAGACGCGGGCGATCGCCGGGAACTTCAGCTGGGTGCACAGCGTGGATCGGCTGAAAGTTGCCGACCGGCTATCCGCGCAGCGTCCTGGCGGCCTGCCGCCACTGCAGGTTTGCATCGAGGTCAATGTCAGTGGCGAGGCCAGCAAGGGCGGCGTGGCCGTGGCGGAACTGCCCCTGCTGGCGGAGGCCGTTTCGAAACTGCCGGGCTTGCGGTTGCGCGGGCTGATGGCGATTCCTGCCCCGGCGACCGGGACGGACGCGCAGCGCGGCGCATTCCGGCGGGTGCGCGAGGCGTACGATGCGCTGATTGCACGCGGCCATGCGCTCGATACCCTGTCGATGGGCATGTCGGCCGATCTGGAAGCGGCGGTTCTGGAAGGCGCGACCATCGTGCGGGTCGGCACCGCATTATTTGGCGAAAGGTAGAAAGAAACATGCTTAAAGTGAGCTTCATCGGCGGCGGCAACATGGCGGCCGCCATCATCGGCGGCCTGATCGCCAGTGGCACCCCGCCCACCGATATCGAGGTGGTGGAAATCAACGTCGACGCACGCGGGCAACTGGCTGCGCGCTTTGGCGTGGTGACGCATACGGATCTTTCGCAGGCGCGGCTGCATGGCCTGATCGTGCTGGCGGTGAAGCCGCAAAGCCTGCCCGAGGTGGCGGCCGCACTGGCGCCGCGTCTTGCCGGCCATCTGGTGGTGTCGATTGCCGCCGGGGTGCGGGTGGCCGACCTCGCGCGCTGGCTGGGCGGGCACACGCGGATAGTGCGCGCCATGCCCAACACTCCGGCGCTGGTGCAGGCCGGGATTGCCGGGCTGTTTGCGCCCCTTGACGTCAGCCAGGACGCGCGTTCGCAGGCCGAAGCGGTGCTGCGCGCCGTCGGTGGCGTGGTGTGGGTGGAGGACGAGCCCCTGCTGGACGCGGTCACCGCGGTATCGGGCAGCGGCCCGGCCTATGTGTTCTATTTTCTCGAATCGCTTGAAGCCGCGGCGGTGGCGCAGGGCCTGTCGCCCGCCACCGCGCGCCAGCTGGCGCTGCAGACGTTCTTTGGCGCGGCCAAGCTGGCGCTGGAGTCGGGCGAGGAACCGGCCGTGCTGCGTCAGCGGGTCACGTCCAAGGGCGGCACCACCGAACGTGGCATTGCCGCGCTGGAATCCGCCGCGGTCAAGCCCGCCATCGGCCAGGCGGTGGAGGCGGCCAGCCGCCGTAGCGCAGAACTCGGGGACGAGTTGGGGCGATTGGCATGATCGCAGGGGCGCTGAAGTTCCTGATCCAGACGCTGGGCAACTTGTTCGTGATCGCGGTGCTGCTGCGCTTCATGATGCAACTGTTCCGGGTGCCGTTTCGCAACCCTTTCGCCGAGTTCATCGTCACCCTCACCGACTTTGCGGTGAAGCCGCTGCGCCGGGTGGTGCCGGGCCTGCTGGGCCTCGACTGGGCGTGCCTGGTGCTCGCCTGGCTGGTCGAGCTGGCGGTGGTGACGACCGGCTACTGGCTGGATGGCTTTCCGTTCGGGTTGGCGGGCGGCCGGGTGTGGCCGGTGATGCTGGGTCTGGCGGCGGTGAAGCTGTTGAGTCTGGCGGTTTATCTGGTCATCGGCCTGACCCTGGTGCGCGCGGTGCTGTCGTGGGTCAATTCCAATACGCCGCTGATGCCGGTGGTGTATGCCTTGACCGAACCTTTCCTGCGCCCGCTGCGGCGCTTCGTTCCCATGATCGCCAATGTCGATCTGACGCCGCTGGTGCTGTTCATCCTGTGCCAGCTGGTGCTGATGGTGCCCCTGCTGGCGCTGGAGCGGGCGCTGCTTGCTTCCCTCTGAGCAGCCCCCCGTCTGGGCGCGCCGCGATGGCGCCGGCTGGCTGCTCGAGCTCCATGTGCAGCCGGGGGCGAAAGTCACTGCGGCGGTGGGCGAGCATGGCGGCCGGCTGAAATTAAAGATTGCCGCACCTGCGGTCGATAACAAGGCGAATGCGCATCTGCTGGCCTGGCTGGCCGTGCAACTGGGCGTGCCGAAGTCTGCGGTCCGCCTGGTTCGCGGTGAAACCTCGCGGCAGAAAACCGTGGCGGTGTCGGGGCATGAAACCCCCTGGCTTGATATCGGGAAGAACAGCAAAACATGAGCATCCACCTGGAACAGGAAGTCGCCGACTACAGCGAGCGCCGCATGCGGCTGGCGACCGCGATCACCGGCTATGCAGACTGGCTCGACCGCCAGCACGGCATCGACGCCGAGCGCACCCTGCGGCTGGCCGATACCGCGTCGAGCCTGCGCCAGGACAAGCTGGTGGTGGCCTTTGTCGCCGAATTCTCGCGCGGCAAGACCGAACTCATCAATGCCCTGTTTTTTGCCGACCACGGCCAGCGCCTGCTGCCTTCCGACGCCGGCCGCACCACCATGTGCCCGACCGAGCTGTATGCCAGCGCGGACGAGGCGCCCAGCCTGTGCCTGTTGCCGATCGAAACGCGCCGCCGCAGCGAATCGCTGGCGCGCCTCAAGCACATGTCGATCGAATGGTGCCGGGTGCTGCTCGACCCCGCCGATCCGCGCCAGTTGCAGGAAAGCCTGAAGAAGCTCACCGAAACCAAGGCCATGGCGGCGGCGGACGCCATTGAGCTCGGCCTGTGGGACAGCGAGGATCCCAGCGAGCTTCACCAGCTGCGCGCCGACGGCACGGTGGAAGTACCGGCCTGGCGCTATGCCATGGTCAACTATCCGCACCCGCTGCTACAGGCCGGGTTGACGATTCTGGACACACCCGGACTCAACGCGCTGGGCGCCGAGCCCGAGCTCACTCTGTCGGTCATCCCCAATGCGCATGCGGTGATGTACCTGCTGGCGACCGATACCGGGGTGACGCGCTCGGATCTGGAAATCTGGCAGAAGCACGTGCACCGCCACTCCAATTACCACGTGGCGGTGCTGAACAAGATCGACATGCTGTGGGACGAGCTGAAGAGCGATGCCGAGGTGCAGGCCACCATCGAGCGCCAGGCCGAAGAAACCGCGCGAGTGCTGAAGCTGCCGCGCAGCCGGGTGTTCGCCGTGTCGGCGCAGAAAGCACTGGTGGCCACCATTCGCGGCGATTCCGCCTTGCGCGTGCGCTCCGGCATCGAGTCTCTGGAATACCTGCTGGCGCACCAGGTGATCCCGGCGCGGCGCGACATGCTCTACCATGCGGTCAGCCGCGAGGTGGTGTCGCTGCTCGACGAAAGCCGGGTGGATATGACGGCACGGCTCAAGCGCAGCAGCGACGAGCTGATCCAGCTCAGCCAGCTGTCGGGCAAGAATCGCGAGCTGATCGAACAGACGCGCGCCACCCTGCAGCAGGAAAAAGACAGTTACGATGCCACCGCCGACCAGTTCCGGGAAACCCGGAAAATGGTGCAGAAGCAGGGCGACCACCTGATGTCGCACTTGTCGGATGACACGCTGAGCGTCATTTGCAAGGCCGGGCGCGAGGTCATGGAGTCCAGCCTGACGACGCGCGGGCTGACCAGCGGCATCCGCCAGTTGAGCGAGCAGATGGTTGAGCGGCTGCAGCACGCGACCCAGCTGGCCGACAATATCCTGGACGCGCTGGATCAGGCCTATACGCGGTTTCACCGCCAGCACAAACTGCCCAAAATGCAGGTGCCCCGACTCGATCTGGGCGCCTATCGCAACCGGCTGCAAGGGCTGACGCGCGAGACCGAAGCCTTCTGCAAGGACCCGGCCAATTTGATGCTGGAGAAGCGTTTCATGATCCGGCGTTTTTATGCCGGTCTGGCTGAAGAGTCACGCAAGGCTTTCAACCTGGCGCGGGTGGAAGCCGAGCGCTGGCTGCGCATCGCGCTCGACCCCATCATGACGCGCATCCGCGAGCACAAGCAGTATCTCGACACCCGGCTGGCCAGCCTGCAGCGGATTCTGGAGAACATGGGCACGCTGCACAGCCGGATGGCGCAGATCAAGCAGGAGATTGCCGAACTGCGGAATGAGAAGCTGGAACTGGGACGGATTGCCGCGCAGCTTGCCGCCTAGTGTCGTGTCACTAGGCGTTTAGCCGATTCAATAACAGCGCCGTCCTGTCCGGGTCGGTGTTCTTGAGCAGCTTCTGCGTCATCGGCGTCAACTCTTCCAGGCTGGACTTCAGGACCTGCTGCTTGACCTGCAACAGGCTTGCCGGCTGCATCGAGAACGTCCGCAGCCCCAGCCCCAGCAGCAGCCGCGTCAACAGCGGGTCGCCCGCCATTTCCCCGCATACCGAGACCGGCTTGCCGGCCTTGGCGCCGGCGCGCAGCGTGTACTGGATGAGGTTGAGCACAGCCGGATGCAGCGGGTCGTACAGGTGCGCCACGCTGTCGTCGGCGCGGTCGATCGCCAGTGTGTACTGGATCAGGTCGTTGGTGCCGATCGACAGAAAATCGAGCTGCTCGGCAAAAAAACCGGCCGAAAGCGCGGCGGCGGGCACTTCGATCATGCCGCCGACCGGGATGCCTTCGTCGAATTTCAGGCCGTCTTTGCGCAGGGAGTTGCGGGCTTCGTCGATGCGTTGCAGCGTCTGCCGCAACTCCATGAAACTCACCAGCATGGGGATGAGGATCCGCACCTGGCCATGAACCGACGCCCGCAGGATCGCGCGCAGCTGGGTTTGAAACAGCCCTGGCTCGGCCAGGCACAACCGGATTGCGCGCAGGCCCAGCGCCGGGTTGTCGGCCACGGTGTGACCCCACGGCGCCTGCTTGTCCGCGCCCAGGTCAAGCGTGCGGATGGTGACCGGCTTGCCGTCCAGTGCCTCGGCCACCGCCTTGTAGGATTCGTACTGCTCGTCCTCGCTCGGCAGGTCGCTGCGGTTGAGGAACAGGAATTCGCTGCGGAACAGGCCGATGCCGTGCGCGCCCGAGGCCTTCACCGCATTGACGTCGGAGAGCAATTCGATGTTTGCCATCAGCTCGATCGGGGTGCCGTCGAGTGTGGCCGACTTGCTGGTTTTCAGGCGTTTCAGTTTGTCGGTGTCGATGCGCCACTGGTTCTGCCGCAGCCGGTATTCGGCCAGCACCGATTCGTCCGGGTTGACGATCACCACGCCGTCGCGGCCGTCGACGATCAGAAGATCGTGGTCGCGGATCAGGCCGCGCGCGTTGTGCAGCGCCATCACCGACGGCATGCCCATGCTGCGCGCCAGGATCGCGGTGTGCGAGGTGGTGCCGCCCAGGTCGGTGATGAAGGCGGCGAAATGGACGTTCTTGAACAGGACCATGTCGGCGGGCGACAACTCGTGCGCGACCAGGATGCGCTCGACGCCGAAGTCGACATCCAGCGGCAGATGGCTGGGGTGGCCGGTCAGCGCCTTCAACACGCGCTGCACCACCTGCACCACGTCCTCCTGGCGGCTCCTCAGATAGGGATCGTCGATTTCCTCGAAGCGCGCGACCAGCGCCTCCATCTGCTGTGCCAGCGCCCACTCGGCGTTGCATTGGGTTTCGCGGATCAGGCGCTTGGGCGCCTCGGCGATCATCGAATCGCCGAGGAACATCAGGTGCATGTCGAGAAAAGCCGACAGTTCGGCCGGGGCGTTGGCCGGGATGTGGTGGCGCAGGGTTTCGAGCTCGGCGCGGGTGGCAAGGATGGCTTCATCGAAGCGCGCCAGTTCCTCCTTGATGTACTTGCGGTCGAGCATGTACTGCGGCACTTCGATCCGCGCATTGGAGGTGAGGTGCGCATAGCCGATGGCGATGCCGCCGGAGACGCCGATGCCGTGCATGGAGAAGCTCACACCAGCTCCTCCCCGAAGCCGCTGGAGATCAAGCCCGCCAGCGCTTCCATCGCTTCGGCCTCATCTTCGCCTTCGGTTTCCAGGGTGATGGTGCTGCCCTTGGACGCGGCCAGCATCATCACGCCCATGATGCTTTTGGCGTTGACGCGGCGACCATTGCGCGACATGAACACATTGCTTTTGAAGCCGGATGCCAGCTGGGTCAGCCTGGCCGACGGGCGCGCGTGCAGCCCCAGTTTGTTGACGATTTCAACGTCCCGTTGCAGCATGGCACATGGTCTCGGAAATATGGTTGATGCTGTTGCGCCCGCCCTGGACGATGCGCTCGATGAGCTGCGGCAGCGCCAGCGTCTCGCGATAGTTCAGCGCCTTCAGCAGCATCGGCAGATTGACGCCGGAAACGCCTTCGATATGCGTCGGTTCGAGCAGCCGGCACAGTGTGTTGCTGGGAGTGGCGCCGTACATGTCGGTCAGCACCAGGATGCCGTCGCCTTCGTCCAGCTCGGCAAGCCGGGCCTGCAAGGCCTTCTGGCGCTCGTCCGGATCGGCGTGGCCGATGAAATCGAGCGTGGCCAGGCTACGCGGATGCTGCCCCAGAACATGGGTTGCGCACTCGACCAGACTGTCGGCGAGCGATCCGTGGGCGACGATGAGGATACCTATCATTGAGAGAATGTCAGGCCAAAAAAAGCATTCTAACGCGAGCTGCGGGCAAGTCGCTGGTCATCGCCAACCCTCCCCCAGGCGAGGAGGGGGCGAAGGCAATGCCCAACCGGTTAACGAAGCCGGGCCTTCATTGCAGGGGATACCTGTATCCGGCCGGCGGAATCCACCGCCAGATAGTGGGTAACGTCCAGGCGGGATGCATTGTCCGGCAGCCGCTCCGGGCCGTCGATAAACAGCGGTTTCGACAGCGCGTCCGAGCGCGTTCCCGCCTGTGCGCCCGTGGCCAGAACCGTCAGCGACTGCATGCCGGTTGTCGGAAAGCCGGTGCGCGGATCAATCAGATGGCTGTAGCGGCGCCCGTCTGCCTCGAAATAGCGCTGGTAGTCCCCGGAGGTGCCGACCGCCTCGCCATCGTGCAAATCCAGCGTCGCCAGCGTCCCCGACTGGCGTGGGTGCTGGATGCCCACGCGCCACGGGCGATCGCCGTGCGCGCCCCGCGCGATCACGTTGCCGCCGATGTTCACCAGCGCGTTCTCGATTCCGTGCGATTTCAGGATGGCCGCCGCGTCGTCGAGCGCGCGCCCCTTGGCGTAGCCGCCGAGATCGAGCTGCACCGCCGGATTGTCGCTCCAGACGGTATTGTTTTCGATATGCAGGTCAGCCATGCGTGGCCGCCTGCCGACCCACGCCGAGATCGCGGCGGCATCCGGCACCCGTGCCTGCGGCGCGTCGGAGTGGAAGCCCCATAGCGCAATCAGCCCGCCGATGGCCGGATTGAAGAGATCGTTGGACTGGATCGAGCGCGTTTGCGCATCGCGCAGCATCGCCGCGAGTTCGGGCGTGACCTTGGTGCGCTCGCCTTGGGCCAGCGCGGCGTTGAGGCGCGACAGTTCGCTCGGCTGCCAGGCGTGCAGCATGCGATGCAGTGCGTCGAAGCGTGCCAGCACCGCCGCAGCCGCCTGCCTGGCCTGCGGCTCCGGCGCGCCGTAGATGCTGACATCGACCAGGGTGCCGAAGACATAGGCTTGTTGCTGGTGCAAGGGCGGCGGACTGCAGGCGGCCAGCGCCCACAGCAGCAGAAGCCACAGGCCGTGTCGCGCCGATCTCATGCGCGAACCGTGGCTGAACAGGCACGCTCGACTGCGGCGACGAATTGCGCCGCTACGTCGTGCCCGGTCTGCGCCGTGATTTCCTGAAAGCCGGTGGGGCTGGTGACGTTGATTTCGGTGAGGCAGTCGCCGATGACGTCGAGGCCGGCGAGGAAGATGCCGCGATCTCGCGCCCACGGCGCGATGGCCTCGGCGATCTCGCGGTCGCGTGCGCTCAAAGGCTGCGCGCGCGCGGTGCCGCCGGCGGCGAGGTTGCCGCGCGTCTCGCCGGCCTGTGGAATGCGCGCCAGCGCCCATGGCACGACTTCGCCATCGATCAGCAGGATGCGCTTGTCGCCTTCGCTGATCGCCGGCAGATAGCGCTGCGCCATGATGGCGCGGCGGCCATGCCGGGTCAGCGTTTCCAGGATGGCGTTGCGGTTTGGGTCGGAAAGCGTCAGGCGAAAAATGCCGCTGCCGCCCATTTCGGTGAGCGGCTTGACGATGATGTCGCCGTGCGCGGCAAGGAAGCTGCCAATCTCAGTTGCATCGGCCGTAATCAGGGTGGGCGCGACGAAAGCCGGAAAGTTGAGGATCGCCAGCTTCTCGTTGAAGTCGCGCAAGGCGGCAGGCTGGTTCAGAACCCGCGCGCCGTTGGCTTCGGCGATGCCCAGAAGCTGGGTGGCGAGCAGGTAGTCGGTGTCCACCGGCGGGTCGCTGCGCATCAGCACGGCGTCAAAATCCTTCAGCGCCCAAACGTCGGTACGGGTGACGCGCACCCAGTCGTTGTCGGTGCGCACGTCGAGCGCATCGCAGGCGGCCCGGGCGATGCCGTCACGCACCTGCAGCCGGCGCGCCTCGGCGGCGTACACGGCATGGCCGCGCGCCACCGCCGCGCGCATCATCGCCACCGAGCTGTCCTTGTAGGGCTTGAGGCTCGCCAGCGGATCGACAACGAACAGCAGCTTCATGCGGCGGCCGTGTTTTCGATCTCGTGGAGCGTTTCGTCGAGCTCGATCGAGGCGGCCAGCATCGCCAGCCGCGCAATCACACCATAGGCGTAGAAGCGGTTGGGGCTGGCGTCGGGGTTGGCGCTGCGGTCAGGCATCACGCAGGTGTCGTCGAACGCCAGCGGCACGAAATGCATGCCGGGGCTGTTGAGGTTTTCGTCCGAACCGCGTCCGGTATGCACGCGGTAGAAGCCGCCGACGACGAAGTGTTCGAGCATATAGACGACCGGCTCGGCCACCGCGCCGTTGATGCTCTCGAAAGTGTAGACGCCTTCCTGGATCAGCACCTCGCTGACCTCGACCCCCTCCTTGCCGACCGCCATCTTGTTGCGTTGCTTGCGGTTGAGTTCGCGTACGTCGTCCGGCGACTTCACCGTCATGATGCCCATGCCGTAGGTGCCGGCATCGGCCTTGACGATGACGAAGGGCGGCTGGTCGATGCCGTATTCGGCGTATTTGACGCGGATCTTTTCCAGCATGTCGCCGACTTTTTCGGCCAGACAGTCTTCGCCCTGGCGCGCCTGAAAGTCGATCTTGCCGCAGTGGTTGAAGTAGGGATCGATCAGCCAGGGGTCGATGCCGATTAGTTGCGCGAATTCGTCGGCGACATGCTGATACGCGGCAAAGTGGTGCGACTTGCGGCGCGTCGCCCAGCCGGCGTGCAGCGGCGGCATGATGTTCTGCTCGATCCCCTTGAGGATATCCGGCACCCCGGCCGACAGGTCGTTGTTGAGCAGCACCGCGCAGGGGTCGAACCCCTCCAGCCCGATGCGGTTCCCCTTGCGCACCAGTGGCTCCAGCGTGAGGCGTCCGCCGGCGGGCAGCTCCAGCGTGGTCGGCTCGGTGATCTCGGGAATCAGCGTGCCGATGCGCACGATCAGACCGGTCTGGCGCAGGATGTGCGCGAGCACCGCGACGTTCTGCAGATAGAAGGTGTTGCGGGTGTGGCTCTCGGGGATGAGCAACAAGCGTTGGGCGTAGGGGCAGATTTTCTCCACCGCGCCCATCGCCGCGTGGATCGACAGCGACATGAATGCCGGATTGAGGTTGTTGAAGCCGCCGGGGAACAGGTTGGTGTCGACCGGCGCCAGTTTGAAGCCCGCATTGCGGATATCCACCGAGGTGTAGAACGGCGCCGACTGCGCCTTCCACTGCTGGCGAAACCAGTGCTCGATCATCGGCTGGGCGTCGAGCAGGCGCTTTTCCAGCTCCAGCAGCGGTCCGGTAAGTGCGGTGGTGAGGTAAGGGACCATAGAATAGGCAGATTCGAAGAATGTTTTTTATTTTAGGCCAAGCCGGATGTTTGACATCGTTTTATATCAGCCCGAGATCCCGCCCAACACCGGCAACCTCATCCGCCTGGCGGCCAATACCGGCTGTCGTCTGCATTTGGTCGAGCCGCTTGGATTCGACCTTTCCGACAAGCAGGTGGCGCGCGCCGGGCTGGATTACCATGACATGGCCTGCGTGCGGGTGCATGCCGACTGGGAGGCCGTGCGGGCGGCCTTGCCGGGCCGCCGCTGGTTCGCGCTCACCACCAAGGGCAGCGCGCGATATGCCGACATCGCGTTTCGGGCCGACGACGTGCTGCTGTTCGGCCCCGAATCGCGCGGCCTGCCGCCGGATGTCCTGACGCAGTTCGACGCGGCGCATCGCCTGCGCCTGCCGATGCTGCCCGGTTCGCGCAGCATGAATCTGTCCAACGCCGTCAGCGTGGTGGTGTTCGAGGCCTGGCGGAAAAACGGTTTTGCGGGGGGCGTGTGAATGAGCGGACTCGAATGGCTGGAAGCAGCCAGCTACATCGTCACCATCGTCGGACTGCCGCTCGCCATCGGCGTCTATATCCATGATCGCCGGCGCGAGCGGCAGAGCGACGAGGAGGAAATCTTCCTGCGGCTGGCCGATGAATACGCCGACTTCATGCGGCTGGTGATCGACAACGCCGACCTGCATCTGCTGTCGCCGGCGGCGAAAGGCGAGCTCGGCGAAGACCAGCTGGAACGCAAGCACGCGCTGTTCGCCATTCTGGTCAGCCTGTTCGAGCGCGCCTACGTGCTGGTGTATGAAGAGAATATGAGCCGGCAGCAGGCACGGCTGTGGCAGTCGTGGGAGGACTACATGACCGAATGGTGCCAGCGCGAAGATTTCCGCAATGCGCTGCCGCCCCTGCTGGTGGGCGAGGATCCGGGGTTTGTCGCGATGATTGGGCGGATTGCCGGGACGGCTGCCGGCACTCCGGAGCCTTGAATCCCTGCTAGCGGTATTCGCTTGCCAGCGCCTCGTCCACCAGCTTTTTCAGGGGCTCGTAGCCGAAGCTCGGCAGCGGCTTGCCGTTGACAAAAAACTCCGGTGTCTGGGTGATTTTCAGGGCATTCACGTCTTCCAGGTCCTGCGCGATCAAGCGGGCAATTTCCGGCGCATCCATGTCGCTCCGCAGCTGCGCCAGATCCAGGCCGAGTCCTTCGACATGCCGCCAGACCCGTTCCGGTTGCACGGCGTGATTCATCACCCAGTCGTCCTGCGCAGCCAGCAGGGATTCCAGGGTTTCCCAGTACTTGCCCTGTTTTCCGGCCGCCTCGACCAGTGCCACCACATAGTCGGCGTTCTGGTGGAACGGGGCGTAGCGCAGCACCAGGCGAATCCGGTCCGGGTGGGCGGCCAGCATCTCCTTGACCAAGGGATAGAAGTGCCGGCAGGTCCCGCACGCCGGGTCGATGAACTCGACAATCTCCACGCGGGCGTCGGCGTGCCCGAGCACGCGTGAGTGTTCGCGTACCAGTGCGGACTTGTTTTCATCGGCGAGCTGACCGGCCTGTTCGGTTTTTTGCGTGCCGTAGAAAATGGCGCCTCCGACAAAAGCCAGCAGTAGGATCACGGCGGCAGTGATAAACAGCGTTTTTTTCATTTAGATGCCTTGAAGTGGGTCATAAGCAGCAGCGCGATGATGGCGGAAAACGCCAGGACGGACAGCAGCGGAAGGGTGAGGAAGCCGAACCAGCTGATCTGTTCCACCGAGCACGGCACCCCCTGGCTGCATGGCGTGGCGCTCTCCGGCACCAGACCGCTGGCCACAGCCCAATGAAAAACCGCCAGCAGCCAGCCGGCCAGCGCCAGCGGCAGCGCGTAGCGCACGACGCCGCGGTCGAACGGAAACAGTCCCGCCGCCAGAATCAGGACCAGCGGAAACATGCCGATCCGCTGGTACCAGCACAGGACGCAGGGCGTATAGCCCATGACCTCGCCGAGAAACAGGGCGCCCAGCGTCGACACGGTGGCGACCATCCAGGCGATGAAAACGAGCAACCAGCCGCGATCTTGTATAGCCTGAAAATCATTCATCGGCGTAATGATAGGGTGGTTCGCGTCATGGCGTTACGGGGCCGCCGTTTATTTTTAGGCCTCGCCGGGTTGCATGCGACCGTGGCGGCGCCTGGACGCTTTTTTCATTGTAATTGGCCGCTTCATGTTGTGCTACGTTGAAAGCGGGCTTTGCTGGATGGCTAGAGCCCGCATGATCGACCAACCCTATTTTTCGAGGAGGTTCTATGCGTTTCCATCATTTATTCAAGAAAATCGGTTCCTTGTTGCTGGCCGCCGCACTGCTGGGCGCGCAGATTGCCCCGGTTCAGGCCGCGATGGTCGGCACTGCCCAAGCGCTCGCCGCCGAACAAGGCCGGCTGGATCGCGACGAGCTGGTATCCCTGCTGCAGCGGGAGGATTTGCAGCGCCAGCTGTCTGCCTTGGGTGTCGATGTTGAACATGCCAAAGAGCGGGTGGCGGCGCTGACCGATGCCGAAGTGGCCCGGATCAACGAGCGGGTCGCTGAATTGCCGGCCGGCGGGAGTGCCCTGGGAATTGTCCTGTTCATCTTCATCGTCTTCATCATCACCGACGCCCTGGGGGTGACGGACATCTTCCCGTTCGTGCATCCCATCAAGTGAGTCCATTTCGATGAGAGGTCTCCTACACGCCCGCCTCTTGGCGGGCGTTTGGCTTTGCGCGACCCTGCTTGCAGGCTGTGCCCATCGCACGACGCTCATGGAAGCGGGTATTGCCGGACTCCCGGCCAGGGCGGAACTGGCCGACACCCCGTTCTTCCCGCAGACTCGCTATCAGTGCGGGCCGGCGGCGCTCGCCACCGTGCTCAATGCACGCGGCGTGACGATCGCTCCCGATGAACTCGTTCCCCAGGTCTACCTGCCCGGCCGCGAGGGCAGCCTGCAGGCCGAGATCATTGCGGCCGTGCGCCGGCAGGGACTGCTGGCAGTGGCGGTCGAGCCCGAGCTGGATGCCATGTTGGCGGAAATCGCAGCGGGGCATCCGGTGCTGGTCCTGCAGAATCTGGGACTGAACTGGCTGCCGCGCTGGCATTATGCGGTGGCGGTCGGCTACGACCTGGAGCGGCAGGAGATTGTCCTGCGCTCCGGAACCGAGCCCCGGCGCATTACACCCTTCGGCGTGTTTCTGAACACCTGGAACCGGTCCGCGCGATGGGGCATCGTCGTGCTCGCCCCCGGTGCGTTCCCGGCGCAGGCCGAACCCTTCTCCTACCTGGAAGCGGCAAGCGCCCTGGAAGGTCTGGGTAAATGGAATGAAGCCGGGGCGGCCTATCGGGCATCGGCCGCAAGATGGCCGGACAATCCGCTTGCATGGCTGGGCCTGGGCAATGCCGAGTACGCGCTGGGCCGGGCCGAGACGGCCGAAGCGGCATTCCGCCACGCGCTCCACCGCCAGGCGGGTGCAGCGGTCGTCTGGAACAATCTGGCCTACGCCCTGGCTGCCCGCCAGTGCGTACACCAAGCCCGGGAAGCAGCGCGTTGCGCCACGCGTATCGGGCCTGAAAACACCGAATTCGCGCATACCCTGAAGGAGATGGAAAGCCTGCCCGGGCCAGGCGCTGGAACCTGCCTGCCCCTGCCGGCCTGCCCGGCGCACTGAACGGCAAAACCCCGCGCCTGCCTCAGAACTCGGTCTTGATATCCCGGTTCAGCAGGTCGTCGACCGCCTCGGCGGCGGGCAGACCTTCGAACAGCATCTGGCAGACTTTGCGGGTGATCGGCATGTCGACGCCCAGGTCGCTGGCAAGTGCGGCGACTTCGGGTGCGGTGGAGACGCCTTCGGCGACGTGGCCGAGTTCGGCAAGAATGGTGTCGAGGGTCTGGCCGCGCGCCAGCCGCAGACCGACCTGGCGGTTGCGCGAGAGGTCGCCGGTGGTGGTGAGGATGAGGTCGCCGAGGCCGGACAGTCCCATGAAAGTTTCGAAGCGGCCGCCGAGTTCGACGCCGAGACGGGTCATTTCGGCCAGCCCCCGGGTGATGAGCGCGGCGCGGGCGTTGTGGCCGAGCTTGAGGCCGTCGCAGATGCCGGCGGCAATGGCCATGACGTTCTTCAGCGCGCCGCCCAGCTCGACCCCGATGACGTCGTCGTGCGCGTAGATGCGCAGGCGCTGGGCGGACAGCGCCTCGGCGAGGTGCTGCGCCAGTTCGCTGTCGTGCGAAGCGAGGGTGAGCGCGGTGGGATAGCCCTGTGCCACTTCCTGGGCAAAGCTGGGGCCGGACAGCGCAGCTGTCTGGGTGTGTGCGGGCAGCAGTTCGGCAATGATCTGATGCGGCAGTTTGCGGCTGCCATGTTCGAAGCCTTTGCATACCCAGACCAACGGCGGCAGTCGGGGGCGGGCGGCAAGCGCGGCCAGGGTGGCGCGCAGGCCGCTCGTGGGAACGGCGATGACGATCAGGTCGGCCGCATCGACAACGGCGTTGAAGTCCGGTTTGAACTGCAGGGTATCGGGTAGTGGGCAGCCGGGCAGGTAGCGGGTGTTGACACGGCTCGCGCGCATGGCATCGAGCTCGGCCGTGTTGCGCCCCCACAGGATGACCTCATGGTGGGGCGCCCAGCTGGCTGCCAGTGCGGTGCCCCAGGCGCCGGCGCCCAGTACCGATAGTCTCATCGTCCCCATACGTCGCTTGCAGGCAGCCAGCCGGACAGGCCGTCGGCATGCCTCACCGGCACCCAGCCGTAGGGATCGGCTGCGCCGGCAACCTCGAGCAGAAGGCCGCGTTCGGCACGGAACACGACCTCGGCGTCGGCGCGCGGCCGTTGCCGGACGACGCTGGCGTCGGCCTTGACCAGGACGGTTTTTGCGCCGCCGAGGGCGGATTTCTCGATCCAGGCCAGGCGGCCGTCCGGGTCGCGCACCTTGACCCAGGCATCGGTGTCGACGACGACTTCAAGCGGCAGGCCGCTGCCCGCGATGGCGACCTTGCCGGCGGCGGTCGAGGGCGCGTCGTACAACAGGGCGGCGCGACCGGTGCTGCGGTATTCCAGCGCCCAGGCGGGGTGCGCCAGCGTGAGCAGCAGGCCGGCCGCGAGACACAGACTGATCGGGCGCAGGCGCTTTTTCAATGAAGCCTTCTGCCTCAATGCGTCTGCTCGGGTGCGGCCTGCCCCTGCTGCGCCTGCTGTTGCTGCAGAAATAGCGCTTCGAAGTTGACCGGGTTCAGCAACAGCGGCGGGAAGCCGGCGCGGATTACCACGTCGGACACCGCCTCGCGCAGATATGGGAAGACGATGTTGGGGCAGCCGATGCCGAGTACCATCGGAATCTGGTCCTGCGGCACGTTCTGGATGCGGAAGACGCCGCTCTGGGTGCATTCGACCAGGAACATGGTCTTGTCGCCGACCTTGGCGGTGACGGTGACGGTGATGCCGGTGTAGTACATGTCCTCGCCCATCGCGCGGCTTTCGGTCGACATGTTGACATCGATCTGCGGCGCCTGGCGTTCCAGGTAAATGTCGGGGGCGTTGGGCACTTCCAGCGACAGGTCCTTGACGAAGAGTTTTTCGATATTGAATACGGGTTGTTGCGCGTCGGTCATGATGGCTCCCTGAACAAGAAAACCGGAGCTTGCGCTCCGGGGTCGGTGGGTATTTTACACGTGCTTATTGAATGCCCTGTGACGCCAGCCAGCGCTTGAGCGCATGCGCTTCCATCGCGCCCGAGGTGCGCGCCGCCTCCAAGCCGTTCTTGAACAGGATCAGGCTGGGGATGCCCTTGATGTGGTGGCGCATCGACACCTGCGGGTGCGCTTCGGTATCGACCTTGGCAAACCGCACGCGCGTGCCCATCTCGGCAGCCACCTGCTGGAAAATCGGCGCCATCATCTTGCAGGGGCCGCACCAGTCGGCCCAGAAGTCGACCAGCACCGGCAGGCCGGCCTTGGCAATGAAGCGGTCGAAGCTGTCGGCGCTGAGGTCGACCGGCTTGCCGGGCAGCAGCTGCGCGCCGCATTTTCCGCATTTTGGCGCATCGGCCAGCCGCTCTTCCGGCACGCGGTTGACGGCAAGGCAGTGGGGGCAGGCGAGTTCCATCGGGGATTCCTTGAGGCAAATGATCTTCGCTTCAGCTTGGGGCCGCGCGCCGGAATATCAAGCGTGGGCCAGCAGCGGCACCAGTTCGCCGGCGGCATCCAGCGCCGAGGTGTCGTCGAAACCGCCGACGTGGGTGTCGCCGATGAACACCTGCGGCACGCTGCGGCGGCCGCCGGAGCGGGCGATCATTTCATCCTGTTTCGCCGGATCGAGGTCGATGCGGATCTTTTCGATTTCGGTCACGCCGCGGCTTTTGAGCAGGCGCTCGGCAGCGACGCAATAGGGGCAGACGGCGGTGCAGTACATCACGACTTTGGCCATGGGAGGGCTCCTTATTTCTGGGTGACGGGCAGGTTGGCGCGTTCCCACGCGATGATGCCGCCCGCCTGGTTGTACACGGTTTCGAAACCGGCTTTTTTCAGCATGCGGCAGGCGCTTGCCGAGCGTTGGCCGCTGCGGCAGGTGACCAGGACCGGCTTGCCCTTGAACTTGTCGAGTTCCTTGATGCGACCGGCCAGCTGGCCGAGCGGAATGTGCTTCGCCTTGGGAATATGGCCGGCGGCAAATTCCTTGTCCTCGCGCACGTCGAGCACCAGCGCGTCGTCGTTATAGAGCCGGGTGGCTTTCAGCGTGTCGGCCTGCTCCACGCCGGAGAGTCTGCCGCCGATGAAGGACCAGGCCAGCATGGCGCCCGAAAACATCGTCAGCGCCACCAGCATCCAGTTGTCCTGCAAAAATTGCATGTCCATGAATATTCTCGCTTACAGGCCGCAGCCCGGCTTGATGCCGGCTTTTTTCAGCATGATGTCCATCGGGCAGAAACGGGTGAAGCCGGACTGGAACAGGTTGAATCCGACGAAGGCGGTGAACCACAGCCACGACAGCTGAGTCATGTCGGCGCTGCCGGAAAAGTGCGCCAGCGCCAGCGACAGCATGATGAAAAAACCGGCAATGATGCGGACCATGCGTTCAACGGTCATGGGTAGGACTCCTGTTGTTGGGAAGAAAGTTTGCGGTAATTGGCGGCGTAATACAGCACCGGAATCACCACTAGCGTGAGAAGGGTGGAGACAAAAATGCCAAAAATCAAGGATACCGCGAGCCCGGAGAAAATCGGGTCGTCGAGGATAAAAAATGCACCCATCATGGCGGCGGCGCCGGTCAGCACGATGGGCTTGGCGCGGGTGGCGCCGGCCTGGATGACCGCTTCCTGGAAGTCCATGCCCTCGGCTACTTGCTGGTTGATGAAATCGACGAGCAGGATGGAGTTGCGCACGATGATGCCAGCCAACGCGATCATGCCGATCATCGAGGTGGCGGTGAACTGGACGCCGAGCAGGGCGTGGCCCGGCATGACGCCGATGACGGTGAGCGGAATCGGCGCCATGATGACGAGCGGCGTGAGGTAGCTCTTGAACTGCGCCACGACCAGGATGTAGATCAGTATCAGTCCGAAGGCATAGGCGAGGCCCATGTCGCGGAAGGTCTCGTAGGTCACCTGCCATTCGCCATCCCACTTCAGGCTGAATCCGGCGTAAGGGTCGGCAGGCTGGCGGATGAAATATTCGGCCAGCGTGCCGCCCTGTTCGAGCGCCACCTCCTTCAAGTCGCCGCGCATGCCGAACAGGCCGTACAGCGGCGAATCCAGCGCGCCGCCGGTGTCGCCGAGCACGTACACCACGGGCAGCAGGTTCTTGTGGTAGATGGTCTTTTCCCGCTCGCTTGGCATCACTTCCACCAGTTCGGACAGCGGCACCAGATTGCCACCGCTGCCGCGCACCGTGAGCTTCAGCAGCTCGCCGATCGCGCTCTGGCGCTCCGGCGGCAGGGTGATGCGGACCGGGATTTCGTACTTGGCGCCGCTGCCGTGGATGGGGGTGACGTTCTCGCCGGCCAGTCCCATCTTCATCGCCGCGACGATGTCCTGCTGCGCCACCCCCGCCAGCGCCGCCTTGTTCTGCAGCACGCGCAGCACGAAGCGCTGGGCATCGTCCTCCACGGTGTCGTCGATGGCGACGATGCCATCGGTCTTCTCGAACACCGCCCGCACCTGCTTGGCGACCTGCATCTGCGCGTCGTAGTCGGGGCCGTAGATTTCGGCGACGATGGGCGACATCACCGGCGGCCCGGGCGGCACTTCGACCACCTTGACGTCGGCGCCGTGCTTCTTCGCGATGGCTTCGACGGCAGGGCGGATCGCCTGCGCGATGTCGTGGCTTTTGCGGTCGCGGTCGTGCTTGTCGACCAGATTGACCTGCAGGTCGCCCACCTCGGGGCCGGAACGCAGGTAATACTGCCGCACCAGGCCGTTGAAGTTGATCGGCGCAGCGGTGCCCGCATAGGCCTGGTAGTCGGTGACTTCGGGAACCGCAGTGACGGCCGACCCCATCTCGCTCAATACCTGGGCGGTCTTTTCCAGCGGCGTGCCGACCGGCAGGTCGACGACGATCTGGAATTCCGACTTGTTGTCGAACGGCAGCATTTTGAGGATGACCAGCTGCACCCCTGGCAGCGCGACCGAAACCAGGATCGCGAGGCCGATTCCCAGCCACAGCATGCGGCGTGCGCCGCGGCCTTCGGTGCCGCGCAGGAACGGCGTCAGCCGGGTGCGGAACAGAGTCAGAAGCCTGGTTTCGCCGCCATGCGTGTCGTGTGCGGACTGCTTGATCAGCTTGAGGGCCAGCCAGGGCGTGATGATGAAGGCGATCGCCAGCGAAATCAGCATGCCGATCGAGGCATTGATCGGGATCGGGCTCATGTACGGCCCCATCAGGCCGGTGACGAAGGCCATCGGCAGCAACGCGGCGATCACGGTAAAGGTGGCGAGGATGGTCGGGCCGCCCACCTCGTCGACCGCGCGCGGAATGATGGCT
Source organism: Thiobacillus sp. (assembly GCA_019459055.1). Lineage (GTDB taxonomy): Bacteria > Pseudomonadota > Gammaproteobacteria > Burkholderiales > Thiobacillaceae > Thiobacillus. The sequence goes on from JAIBEI010000027.1 coordinate 30,290, forward strand.
TCGAGGCCGTCGTGATCCAGCCCCATGCGGCGGTGGATGTTTTCCACCACCACGATGGCGTCGTCGACCAGGATGCCGATCGAGAAGATCAGCGCGAACAGCGACACCCGGTTCAGCGTGAAGCCCCACGCCCACGAGGCGAACAACGTGGCCGCCAGCGTCAGCATCACCGCCGCGCCGACGATCAGGGCTTCGCGGCGGCCGATGGCGAACAGCACCAGCAGCACCACCGAGGCGGTGGCGAAGATCAACTTCTGGATTAGCTTCTTGGCCTTGTCGTCGGCGGTGGCGCCGTAGTTGCGGGTGACGCTGACCTCGACCCCCTCGGGCAGCACGCTGCCATGCAGCGAATTCACCCGCTCGATCACCTTTTCGGCGACCTCGACCGCGTTTTCGCCCGGTTTTTTGGAAATGGCCAGCGTCACCGCCGGATAGGTCTGCCCCCGCTCGGCCGGGTGCGGCCCGCCCGCACCCGGGGCGTGCCAGACGTAGCGCGCCGGCTGGTCTGGCCCGGCGGCGACGCTGGCCACATCCGTCATGTAAACCGGGCTGCCCTGCGCGACGCCGACCACCAGTTGCTTGACGTCGTCGGCGCCGCTGAGGAAGGTGCCGGTCTGCACCAGGATTTCCTGATTGCCCGACACCAGCGTGCCGGACGGCTGCGCCGCGTTGGACACCTGCAGGGCGTCGCGGATGTCCTGCGCCGACACGCCGAACGACGCCATGCGGTCGGGGTCCATCAGCACCCGTACCGCGCGGCCGGGGCCGCCGAGGGTGGTGACTTCGCGGGTGCCGGCGATCCGCTTCAGCTCGATTTCCGCGGCGTGCGCCACCTGTTCCAGCTCGTAGGCGCCGCGCGTCTCGTCGCGTGTCCACAGGGTCACGGTGACGATCGGCACGTCGTCGATGCCGACCGGCTTGATGATGGGTTCGCCGACGCCGAGTTCGGGCGACACCCAGTCGAGGTTGGCCTGGATGGTGTCGTACAGCCGCACCAGCGCCTGGGTGCGGTCCTGGCCGACCAGGTACTGCACGGTCAGCACCGCCATGCCGGGCCTGGAAACCGAATAGATGTGCTCGATGCCGGCGATCTGCGACAGCACCTGCTCGGCGGGTGTGGCGACCAGCGCTTCCACGTCCCGTGCCGAAGCGCCGGGGAAAGGGATGAATACGTTGGCCATGGTCACGTTGATCTGCGGCTCTTCCTCGCGCGGCGTGACCAGGATGGCGAACAGGCCCAACAGCGCCGCGATCAGCGCGATCAGCGGGGTGAGCTGGGAGGTGAGGAAGAAGCGGGCGATGCGTCCGGAGAGTCCCATGCGCGTTCCTGTTACCTGGCAGGCACGTTGGCGACGCTTTTGGCGTGGATCCCCGCCTTGACCGGATCGAGCGCGATGACCTCGCCCGGATTAAGACCGGCCAGCACTTCCACCTGGCCGCGCCCGTTGGGCGTGCCGAGACGGATCTGCCGCAGGCTCACCCTGTCGTCCTTGGCCACGTACACTGCGGTGAGCTCGGAGCGGCGCACCACCGCGCTCGACGGGATGGTGAGCTTGCGCGCGCTGCCGATCGAGAAATGTGCGCGGGCGAACATGCCGGGGATGACGCCTTCCAGGCTGGCCGGCAGGTCGATTCGCACCCTGACCGTGTGGGTGGCCGTATCCGCCGACGGCAGCACGGTGACGCCGGCAGCGTCGATCCATTTGTTGAGCGAGGGGATTTCGACCGCCACGCGCGGCGCGGCCTTGATTTCCGCCAGCTTGTACTGCGGGATGTTGGCGATCACCCGCATATCCTTGGGGTCGAAGCCGGTCATCAGCGGGGTGCCGGGGGCGACGGTTTCCCCCATCTCCACGTGGCGGGCGGCGACCACGCCCGAATACGGCGCGGTGATCACGGTGTAGCCGCTCACCGCCGCGGTCTGGCCGACGCCGGCGCGCGCCGCGCGCGCCGCCGCCTCGGCGGCGCGGAACTCGGCGGTGGCGCGGTCGAGCGCGGCCTGGCTGATGAATTTCTGCTGAAAAAGCTGCTGCTGGCGCTGATAGTTGGCGCGGGCATTGGCCAGCGTGGCATCGGCCTGCGCCACCTGCGCCTGGCTGCCCGCCACGGCGGCCGACAGTTCCCGTGCGGAAAGCCGGACGATGACCGCGCCTGCCTTGACATAGTCGCCGGCGTCGAAGTTGACCGCCGACACGCGCCCCGCCACCTGCGCCGCGATCGTGGATTGCTTGACGGCCTCGACGGTGGCTTCGGTGGAGTAGCCGGTGTCGACCATCTGGTATTTCACCGGGGCAATCGCAAAGGGCAGGGCTGCCCAGGCGGACGAGGACGCAAGGATGAGGCAGGCCAGCAAACGGGCGGGGTTCAGCACAGGGGCACCTCCAGGAAAGCGTCTATTAGAATATTCTAATTAAGTATTTGATTCAAGCGCTTGGATGGTGATTCTGGCGCAAGTTGCGGCGCCGCGGCTGTTTCAAGTATGCACCATAAACAAAGGCCCGGTACGCTTGCGCGTAGCCGGGCCGGGCGCTGCCAAGGCGCGTTGGCGCGTTGCGTTTACTTGGTGAAGCCGCAGAACACGTCGCGCATCATGCTCAGCAATTTGAGCGTGCGGGTGTCGCCGACGCGGTAGAACACGCGATTGGCGACCTTGCGGGTGCGCAGCACGCCCTTGTCGCGCAGGATGGCGAGGTGCTGCGAGATGTTGCTTTGCGAGGTGCCGACGTGGTCGACGATTTCCTGCACGCTGATTTCCTTGTCGCCCAGCACGCAGAGAATTTTCAGGCGCAGCGGATGCGACATGGCTTTCATCGCACGCGAGGCCTGCTCGATGTGCTCGTCCTTGTCCATGAGGTCCACTTCGTCCCAATCAGCTGCCATATTCATAACCTCGGTCCTGTTCGTGTAGTACCCTGATGCGACCGGGCTCCGGGTGGAAACTCAGGCCGCGCATGGCGTTATTGAAGCAACATTACGCCTTGCTTATAGATTAGCAATCACGCATATATTAAAATAATTCCACAAAAACGAGTCAGGTTATACAAATTTCTTCATGAAGACCCTGCCGGTTCTCCTCATCATCCTCGACGGCTTTGGCTGCCGCGCGGAACGCGCCGACAATGCAATCGCCCAGGCCAGCAAGCCCAACTGGGACCGCTTGTGGAAGCATCATCCGCACACCCTCATTCATGCGTCGGAGTCCGAGGTGGGCCTGCCCAAGGGGCAAATGGGCAACTCCGAGGTGGGGCACCTGAACATCGGCGCGGGGCGCGTGGTGTACCAGGAGTTCACCCGTATCGACCGCGCCATCGAGTCCGGCTATTTCTACACCAACCCGGCCCTGCTGAATGCGGTGCACCTGGCGCGCGACAACGGCAAGACCCTGCACGTGCTGGGCCTGCTGTCGGACGGCGGGGTGCACAGCCATGAATCGCACTTCCACGCACTGCTCGACCTGGCGGTGCGCGAGGGCCTCAACAAGGTGTGCCTGCACGTGTTTCTGGACGGACGCGACACGCCGCCGAAAAGCGCCGAGGTGTATTTGCGCCGCCTGAACGAAAAAATCGAACAGGCCGGCATCGGCCACATCGCGTCGATGATCGGCCGCTACTTCGCGATGGACCGCGATCGCCGCTGGCAGCGGGTCAAATCGGCCTACGACCTCTTGACCCAGGGGCGCGCCGAATTCATGGCGGAGAACCCGCAGGCCGGGCTGGAGGCCGCCTACGCGCGTGGCGAGACCGACGAATTCGTCAAGGCCACCGCGATCCTGCCGCCCAATGGCAAGCCGGTGAAAATGGAAGACGGCGATTCGGTCATCTTCCTCAACTTCCGCTCCGACCGCGCGCGCCAGCTGTCGCGGCCGTTCATCGAGCGCGATTTCAGCGAATTCGAACGCGAAGTAACCCCGCGCCTGGCCACCTATTGCACGCTGACCGGCTACAGCGACGATTTTGCTGTGTCGGTAGCGTTCCCGCCCGAACGCATCAAGAACGGTCTCGGCGAATACATCGCCAGGCTCGGCCTGCGCCAGCTGCGCATCGCCGAGACCGAGAAATACCCGCACGTCACCTTCTTCTTCAACGGCGGCGAGGAAGTGTCTTTCCCCGGCGAGGACCGGGTGCTGGTGCCGTCGCCCGACGTCGCCACCTACGACATGAAGCCCGAAATGAGCGCCTTCGAGGTGACCGAAAAACTGGTCGCCGCGATCGACAGCAAGCAATACGATGTCATCGTCTGCAACTACGCCAATCCGGACATGGTGGGGCATACCGGCGACCTGCAGGCGGCCATCAAGGCGATCGAAACGGTGGACGCCTGCCTCGGCCGGGTGGTCGAGGCCCAGCTGGCGCGTAGTGGCGAGGTGCTGGTGACCGCCGACCACGGCAATGCCGAATTGATGCGCGATACCGAAACCGGCCAGGCCCACACTGCGCATACCCTGAACCTGGTGCCGCTGATTTACGTCGGACGGCGCCCAGCCACGCTGGCGGAAACCGGGGCGCTCGAAGACATCAGCCCGACCCTGCTGAAAATGATGGGTTTGCCGCCGCCCCCCGAAATGACCGGTGAAGCCCTGGTGCAATTCGAGTAAACCGGGTGCAAGTTCGGGTAAGCTCATCCGGGTGAACTTCAGACCATTTTTCGTCCTGCTGATATTGATCTGGCCGTTGTGCGCCAGCGCCAACCAGGCCGATCGCACGCAATCCGAACTCGCTGCCCTCAAGCAGCGCCTGCAAACCCTGCAGCAGGAATTTCGCAGTACTCAGGCGCACCGCAAGGAAGCGGCCGACGAGCTGGGCCAGTCCGAGCGCGCGATCAGCAGCGCGCTGCGCCAGTTGCGCCAGCTGGACGGCGAACGCCAGCGCGCCCAGACTGATTTGCAGGCGCTGACGCAACAGACTGACGCTACGACGGCGCGCATCCGTGCACAGCAGGCCCACCTCGCCCAGGCGCTCAAGGCCGCCTACCAGCACGGGCAGGGCGATGCGCTCAAACTCGTGCTTAACGGCGCGGACCCCAACCAGGCCGCGCGCGATCTGCGTTACCTGGCGCACCTGTCGCGCGCCCGGCACGAGACGATCGAGGGGCTTCGCGCCGACCTGGCGAAACTGGCAGCGCTGCAGCAGCAAACCGAACAGAAGTCGACCGAGCTGGCGCAGCTGCAGAAGGCCCGCGAAGCCGAGCAAAAGAAACTGCTGGCCGACAAGCGCGCCCGTGAACGGATCCTGCAAAAGCTGTCGGTGCAAATCCAGCAGCAGCGGCGTGAAATTTCCAACCTCAAGCGCGACGAGCGCAGCCTGACGCAACTGGTGGAGCGCCTCAACCGGCTGATGGCGCAGCAGGCGGCGCGTGCACGTGCCGCCCAACAGGCGCAAAAGAATCAAAAAGACGGGAAGAACGCGGCGAGCCAGCGCCGTGCCCTGGGCGTCAATACCGAAACACCGGTGGCGTTCCGCTCCGGCAAGCCCTTTTCAGGTTTGAAAGGTTCACTGCGGCTGCCGGTCGCCGGGGAACTGATGAACCGCTTCGGCGCTCCGAGAGAAGGCGGAGGCGTGAGTTGGAAAGGCCTGTTCATTCGCGCGACGGAGGGTGCCGCCGTGAAGGCGATCGCAGCCGGTCAGGTGGTGTTTGCCGAGTGGCTGCGCGGCTTTGGCAACCTTATTATTGTCGACCACGGGGAGGGCTATATGAGTCTGTACAGTAATAATGAAAGTCTGTATAAGCAGGTGGGCGAACGGGTCCAGCCCGGTGACGCCATCGCCACCGTCGGCAATAGTGGCGGCCAGCCCGACCCCGGCCTGTATTTTGAAATGCGGCATCAAAGCCGTCCTGTTAATCCCCTCCTGTGGGTGAAGTGAGATGACACAAAAGGCGAAATCCATACTCGTCGGCCTGGCCGGCTTGCTGGCCGGCGCCGCGCTGACGGTCAACCTGTCGGCGATCGCCGACAAGGATGCGGAGACGGCGCTGCCGGTCGAGGAGCTGCGCGCCTTTACCGACGTGTTCGCCCGCATCAAGAACGACTACGTCGAGCCGGTCGAAGACAAGAAGCTCATCACCGAGGCGATCAATGGCATGCTGACCGGGCTGGATCCGCACTCCTCCTATCTGGATATCGAGGCGTTCAAGGACCTGCAGGTCGGCACCCAGGGCGAGTTCGGCGGCCTCGGCATCGAAGTCGGTATGGAAGACGGCTTCGTCAAGGTCATTTCGCCGATCGAGGATACGCCTGCCTTCAAGGCCGGGGTCAAGCCGGGTGACCTGATCGTCAAGCTCGACGACACGCCGGTGAAGGGCATGACGCTGAACGATGCGGTGAAGCGGATGCGCGGCAAGCCGGGAACGAGCATCCGGCTCACCATCGCACGCAAGAGCGTGGCCAAACCCCTTGTGCTGACCCTGACCCGCGCGGTCATCAAGATCCGTAGCGTCAAGTCCACCCTGGTCGATCCCGGCTATGGTTACGTGCGCGTGACGCAGTTTCAGGAACACACCGGCGAGTTGCTGGCCGAGGCATTGAACGGCCTCTACAAGGACAACAAGGCGCCGCTGAAGGGCCTGATTCTTGATCTGCGCAACGATCCGGGCGGCTTGCTCAACGGCGCGGTCGCGGTGACGGCTGCTTTCGTCAAGCCCGACAGCCTGGTGGTATATACCGAGGGGCGCACCGAAGACGCCAAAATGCGGCTGACTGCCAGCCGTGAACATTATCTGCGCCCGATGCAGTCCGATTATCTGAAAAATCTCCCGGAGGGCTTGAAGAGCGTGCCGATGGTGGTGCTGGTCAACAGCGGCTCGGCCTCGGCGTCCGAAATCGTGGCGGGCGCGCTGCAGGATCACAAGCGCGCAGTCGTCATGGGCACCCGCACCTTCGGCAAGGGCTCGGTGCAGACCATCCTGCCGATCGGCAACGGCACGGCGATCAAGCTCACCACCGCGCGCTATTACACGCCGAACGGGCGCTCCATCCAGGCCAAGGGCATCGAGCCGGATATTGTGGTGGAAGACCCGGCAATGCCTGAATCGGAGAACGGTTTTGGCATTCGCGAATCCGACCTTAACAAGCATCTGGTTAATCCTTCGGGCGATGAGCCCGTCCCGATGCTCAAGCCGGAGGAAGTCATCAAGGCGCCGCCAGCGGACAAACCGGTCAAGAATGGCGAGGACAAAAAGCCGACGCCATTGGAACCGGGCGAGATCGTCTCGAAGAATGATTACCAGGTGAATCAGGCGCTGAACCTGCTGAAAGGCTTGCAGATCCTGCAGGGCCGTTGATCCGATGTGCGGTGGCTGCAAACTCGCCACCGCACAAATAGCAGCGCTATACTGGATGAATTCTGTCTGAGTGGTGTGCCATGCGCCCATGTGACCTCGAAAAAATCCGCGAAATTGTTTTTCATGACCTGCCGCCTGGCCAGGCAGAACACGCCTTGGTTTTACTCGAAGGACTGGAGGGGCTGGTGGCGACGGTCGGGTCGGATGGCAGTCGTCTGCTGGTGCGTTACCACATTTGCGAATACACCCTGGAAGGTCTGGAAACGGCGTTGGCGAGTCAGGGATTTCATCTCGACAACAGCCTGATGAGCAAGCTCAAGCGTGCGCTGGCTTATTTCAGCGAAAGCGTGCAGCGCCGCAATGTCGCGGCCGACGAACCGGACATCAAGTCCCAGCAGGCCTTCATGAAGGTCTACGAAAACCACTTGCACGGTGACCGCGACGACACGCCGGAAGAATGGCGCGACTATAAATAATAAGAACGACCCGATCCCCCAATGGAGTTGACCGACGATCTGCTACTGCGCTACAGCCGGCACATCCTGCTGCCGGATGTTGGCGTGGCCGGGCAGGCGCGCATCTGCGATGCCGCGGTGCTGATCGTCGGTGCCGGCGGGCTGGGATGCCCGGTGGCGTTGTATCTGGGCGCGGCGGGGGTCGGGCGGTTGCTGCTGGCGGACGGCGACACGGTCGATCTCACCAATTTGCAGCGCCAGATCGGCCATGCCACGGCGGCGATCGGCGAGAACAAGGCCGCATCTTTGGCGCGCAGCGTGCGCGCCATCAATCCGGAAATCGACGTGCAGCCGATCGGCCAGGCGCTGGCGAATGCCGCCTTGCTTGAGGCCGTCGCGGCGGTCGATCTGGTGATCGACGCGTCGGACAATTTTGCCACCCGGCATGCCGTCAATCGTGCCTGCGTGACATTGGGCAAGCCGCTGGTGTCGGGCGCTGCGATCGGATTTTCGGGGCAACTGGCCGTCTTCGATTCGCGCCTCGACGGCACCCCCTGTTATCACTGCCTGTTCCCCGACCATGCGGATGAGCCCGAATTGCGCTGTGCCGAGGCGGGTGTGTTTTCGCCGTTGGTGGGTATTGTCGGCGCGATGCAGGCGATGGAAGCGCTGAAATATCTGGCCCGAGTGGGCGATCCCCTGATCGGCAGGCTGCTATTGTGGGACGGCCTGCGGGCGGATGCCCGCGTAATGAAGGTGCCGCGCGACCCGGCCTGCCCGGTGTGCGGGCCGGCAGCGTTTCAGGCCGGCTGAGCGACCAGCAGGCGCGACAGCAGCAATTGAATGTCACCGCGGGGGGCGCGCGTAAACCCGCTCTTGGCAAACTGGTGCCAGCGTCCCACCACCACGCATTGCAGCAGATTGGCCAGCGGCGCGCTGAGCTCGGCCTGCCAGTCGCCGCAAAAACGCAAGCATTGCCGCAACTGCGCCTCGATGCGGTCGTGAAGTTGATTGATGCGTTTTTGCAGGCGCTCGTTTTCGTTCACCAGCGCGTCGCCGATCAACACCCGCGTCATCCCCGGATTCTTTTCCGCAAAGTTCAGCAGCATGTCGAGAATGGCCTCGACCTGGGCGGCGGGTGACGGCGTGTCGGCCGTGATGCGCGCGATCAGCCCGAGCAGCGTCTGCTCGATGAACTCGATCAGACCTTCGTACATCTGCGCCTTGCTGGCAAAGTGACGATACAGCGCCGCTTCCGACACGCCGACGCGTGCCGCCAGTGCCGCCGTGGTGATTTTTTCCGGTTTCGGTTCCTGCAGCATCGCGGCCAGTGTTTGCAGGATCTGCAAACGGCGCTCGCCGGGTTTCCTGGCTTCCCCTTCCATCAGACTCCCCTATTTTCTGTTTTTATGGGGGAGATTATCGCTGATGTTGGGTGAATTGGTGGGTCCGCACGGACTTGAACCGTGGACCAAGGGATTATGAGTCCCCTGCTCTAACCAGCTGAGCTACGGACCCGAAAACGTGGCAGCCCCGCCACTGGCAGGGCTGAGTGCTTATTGTTCGCCGCTGCCGACAAAGCTTTTCAGTTTTTCGGAACGGGTCGGGTGGCGCAACTTGCGCAGGGCCTTGGCCTCGATCTGGCGAATCCGCTCCCGCGTCACATCGAACTGTTTGCCGACTTCTTCCAGGGTGTGGTCGGTGTTCATTTCGATGCCGAAGCGCATCCGCAGCACCTTGGCTTCACGCGAGGTCAGGCTGTCGAGCACTTCGCGGGTGGCGTCGCGCAGGTTGGCGTAGACCGCGTAATCGTCGGGCGAAAGCGTGCTGGAATCTTCGATGAAGTCGCCCAGGTGGGAATCTTCGTCGTCGCCGATCGGCGTTTCCATGGAAATCGGCTCCTTGGCGATTTTCATGATCTTGCGGATCTTGTCTTCCGGCATTTCCATCTTCAGCGCCAGCGTCGCCGGATCGGGCTCGATACCGGTTTCCTGCAGGATCTGGCGGCTGATGCGGTTCATTTTGTTGATGGTTTCGATCATGTGCACCGGGATGCGGATGGTGCGTGCCTGGTCGGCGATCGAGCGCGTGATTGCCTGGCGAATCCACCAGGTGGCGTAGGTCGAGAACTTGTAGCCACGACGGTATTCGAATTTCTCCACTGCCTTCATCAGGCCGATGTTGCCTTCCTGGATCAGGTCGAGGAACTGCAGGCCGCGGTTGGTGTATTTCTTGGCGATCGAGATCACCAGGCGCAGGTTGGCCTCGATCATCTCGCGCTTGGCGCGGCGTGCCTTGGCTTCTCCGGTGGACATCTGCTTGTTGACGTCCTTCAGGTTCTTGATCGGCAAGCCGACGCGTTCCTGCATCGCGATGAGCGCTTCCTGATGCGCCTTGACTTCGTACTGCACTTTGGCGAGCGTCGAGCAATACGCCTTCTTGGCGGCGATTTCCTTGTCCACCCAGGAGAGGTTGGTTTCGTTGCCGGGGAAGGTCTTGATGAAATGCGCGCGCGGCATGCCCGAGCGGGTGACGCAGAATGCCATGATCTTGCGCTCGTGCGAGCGCACTTCTTCCACCGCATTGCGGATCTGTTCGCACAGGCGGTCGACCTGGCGTACCGAAAAGCGGAATGCCATCAGCAGTTCGGTGACTTCGCCCTGGGCCTTCATGTGCTGCGGGCTGCCGAGGCCGTATTTGGCGTGGGCGGCTTGCGCCTTCTTATAGGCCTTGCGAATGAGTTCGAGCTGCGTCAGTGCCTTGACTTTGAGTTGTGCCAGGTTGGCGGCAGCCATGGCTGCGCTGGCTTTTTCATCGTCTTCGTCGTCTTCTTCGTCGTCGTCTCCGTCGGCCGTGTCCTCTTCGTCGGCCGTGTCGGCGGTTGTTTCAGCGACCGGGGCTTCGGCTTCGACAAAGCCGTCGATCAGTTCGTCGATGCGCAGTTCGTCCTTTTCGACCTGCGTTGCCATGTCGAGGATTTGCTGGATGGTGAGCGGGCACGACGAAATGGCCTGCACCATGTGGCGCAGACCTTCCTCGATGCGCTTGGCGATTTCGATTTCGCCCTCGCGGGTGAGCAGGTCGACCGAGCCCATTTCGCGCATGTACATGCGCACCGGATCGGTGGTGCGGCCGAATTCCGAATCGACCGTGGTCAGCGCCTGCTCGGCTTCGGCCACCACGTCTTCGTCTGCGACGGCGGGGGCAGCTCCCTGCATCAACAGGGTTTCAGCATCCGGCGCCTCGTCGTAGACCTGGATGCCCATATCGTTGATCATGCCGATCACGCCTTCGATCTGGTCGGCGTCCAGCACCTCGTCGGGCAGGTGGTCGTTGATTTCGGCGTAGGTCAAAAAGCCGCGTTCCTTGCCCAGGATGATCAAGTTTTTCAGCTGGGTGCGACGCGCCTCGGCCTCAACCGGCGTCAACTCTTTCAGGGGGATCAGCGCTTCGGCTTTTTTGGCGCCGCCACCCGGTTTTCTTCCACGTACTGCCACAGGTATTTCTCCGCTCAGGTTCTGCCCACGCAACCGGCTCGGGCAGAAAAAAATCGTTCAAAAACCGGTAATTATACCGTAAACCGGGACTTTGTCTTGAGGCGTGTGACAAGCTAGAATCGTGCTAGTTCAGTCAATTCCTGGCGTTCGCCGGCGCTCAGGCTGTCCAGCGGCCGCGTCGCCAATTCCTGCCAGCGGCGGCGCTGCCAGTCGTCACGCAGCTGCTTGACGGCGCCATCGAATTCCGCGTTCCAGTCCCAGCTGTCGTCTTTGTCGAGCAAATCCGTCATCAGCTCCTCGATCAGCGGTTCAAGCGCGCTGCCTTTGGCGGCTTCGGTGAGTGTTTGCGGTTTGAGCGGGCCCACGTCGCGCAGCCAGTTCATCAGTTCGCTCATGTGCCCGCATAAGGGGTCGTTCACGTCCAGCCAGCAGGGATCGACTTCGGCGACGCGCTGCGGGTTCATCAGCAGGGTGCGGGCCAGGCTGCGCACGCGCGATGGCGCCGGCCGCCGCTGTGGGCGCAAGGGCGGGCGCCGGACGACACCGGGCTTCGTCCCCATGAGGCCGAGCTCATCGGCCTGCAAGTGCACAAGTTCGGCGATTTGCCGCTGGATCAGGCGGGCCAGCAGCGGCGCGCCAATTTTCTCCAGCAGCGGTTTCGCCTCCTTGATCAGCGTGGCACGGCCCTCCTGGCTGCCGAGGTTGCGGTCGCGCGACAGTTCGCGCACCAGAAAGGCCGAGAGCGGCAGGGTTTCGGTGTCCAGCAGTTTCAGAAAGGCAGCCTGTCCGTGGGCACGGATGGTGCTGTCGGGGTCTTCACCTTCGGGCAGGAACAGGAAGCTGACTTCCTTGCCGTCCTGCAGCGCTTCCAGCGAGTTTTCGAGTGCGCGCCAGGCGGCCTTGCGGCCGGCGTTGTCGCCGTCGAAGGCGTAGATCAGGCGGTCGGTGTGGCGCAGCAGGGTGCGCACATGAATCGGTGTGGTGGCCGTCCCCAAGGCGGCCACCGCGAACTCCACGCCGTGCTGCGCCAGTGCGACTACGTCCATATAGCCCTCGACCACGATCGCGCGTCCTGCAGCCTTGATCGCGGCGCGCGCTTCGAACAGGCCGTAAAGCTCCGAGCCTTTGTGGAACAGCGGGGTTTCCGGCGAATTGAGGTATTTCGGCTCCCCCTTGTCGAGCACCCTGCCGCCGAAGCCGACAATCTGGCCCTTGATGTTCTTGATGGGGAACATGATGCGGTCGCGGAAGCGGTCGTAGCGTCGATTGTCGCCGTCGACGACCAGCCCCGATGCGGCGAGCGCCTCTGCCGTGTAATCGGCGAAAACCTGCTTTAACGGTGACCACCCCTCCGGCGCGTAGCCGATGCCGTAGCGGGCGGCGATGGCGCCGGTCAGCCCGCGTTTTTTCAGATAGTCGATGGCACGCGGCGTCTGCTTGAGTTGTTTTTTATAGAACTGCGCGGCCTGTTCCAGCGCCTCCCACAACGCGGGGGGCGGCTTGGGGCGGTCGGGTTCGCCGGATTCCGGCACCGGCAGGCCGACGTCCTGCGCCAGCGCCGCCACCGCGTCGGGAAAGCCCATGTGCTCATATTCCATCAGGAAGCCGAGCGCGGAGCCGTGCGCGCCGCAGCCGAAGCAGTGATAGAACTGCTTGGTCGGGCTGACCGTGAAGGAGGGGGTTTTTTCGCTGTGGAAGGGGCAGCAGGCCTGGTAATTCTGCCCGGCTTTTTTCAGCGGCACGCGCCGGTCGATGACGTCGACGATGTCGACGCGGGCGAGCAGGGTGTCGATGAAATCGCGCGGGATCATGGTTGTTGCATGATAAACCCGGGCGAGCCCGGGTGGGACTCAGCCTGCGAGGCGGGCCTTGATCAGCGCGGAAACCTGGCCCATGTCGGCACGGCCTGCGAGGCGGGGCTTCAATAGTCCCATCACCTTGCCCATGTCCTTGGCGCTGGATGCGCCGGATTCGGCAATCGCTGCCGTGACCGCGGCCTCCACCTCGGCGGCGGAGAGCTGCTCGGGCAGATAGGCCTGCAGCACGGCGAGCTCGGCCTGTTCGGCCGCCACCAGGTCATCGCGACCGGCCGCCTGAAACTGGCTGATCGAATCCTTGCGTTGCTTGATGAGTTTTTCGACGATGCTGCTGACCGCAGCGTCGTCCAGTTCGATGCGTTCGTCGATTTCTTTCTGCTTGATGGCAGCGAGAAGCAGGCGAATCGTACCGAGGCGCACCGTTTCCCTGGCGCGCATGGCTGTTTTCATGTCGTCCGTGACGCGTGCCTTGAGCGACATGGGTAAGCGCGATTCCGCGGGAACGCAGAATCAATACATCTTGGGAGGCAGTTGCTGGCCGCGCAGGCGCTTGCTCTGGCGCTTGACCGCGGCGGCGAGCTTGCGCTTGCGCTCGGCGGTGGGCTTCTCGTAGAACGTGCGGGCGCGCAGTTCGGTCAAGAGGCCGACTTTTTCGATGGAACGCTTGAAGCGACGCAGGGCGACATCGAACGGCTCGTTTTCTTTGACTTTGACGTGGGGCATGTGCAGATGGCTTCCTGGAAACTGGAAAAACGAGAATAATAGCAAGCCCTCAAAGATTTTTCCAGTCCCCCGTTATTCCCTATGCTTGTGCTTGGCGTCGAATCCTCCTGCGATGAAACCGGTGTCGCGCTGTATGACAGCGCGCACGGCCTCTTGGCGCATGCGCTGTATTCGCAAATCGCCATGCACAACGCGTATGGCGGGGTGGTGCCGGAACTGGCATCGCGCGACCATATCCGGCGGGTATTGCCCTTGACCCGCGAGGTGTTGGCCGAAAGTGACCGCACACTTTCCGATATCGATGGCATTGCCTACACCGAGGGGCCGGGGCTCGCCGGCGCCTTGCTGGTGGGCGCCGGGATGGCGCGTGCGCTGGCGTATGCGCTGGCCATCCCCGCGGTCGGGGTGCATCACCTCGAAGGCCATATGCTGTCGCCGCTGATTTCCGATACGCCGCCGGAATTTCCGTTCGTCGCCCTGCTGGTGTCCGGCGGGCACACGCAGTTGATGCTGGTGTCCGGCGTCGGGCGCTACACCTTGCTGGGCGAGACGCTGGACGACGCAGCGGGCGAGGCCTTCGACAAGACCGCCCAGCTGCTGGGGCTGGGCTATCCGGGCGGGCCGGCGCTGTCGGCGCTGGCGGCTACGGGCGATGCCAGCCGCTTCAGTTTGCCGCGCCCGATGTTGAATTCTGGCGATTTCGATTTCAGCTTCAGCGGACTCAAAACCGCAGTGCTGACGCTGGTACGCAAGGTAGGGCTGGGCGAGGCGGCGGACATCGCTGCGGCGTTCCAGTCCGCGGCGGTGGAGGTGCTGGTGAAAAAAAGTCTGGCAGCCTGTTCGCACAGCGGCGCAACGCGGCTGGTGGTGGCGGGCGGCGTCGGCGCCAACGCGCACTTGCGCAACCGGCTCACGCGCGACGCGGCTACGCGCGGCATTACTGTGTTTTATCCGCGGCTGGAATTCTGCACCGACAACGGCGCGATGATCGCCTACGCCGGCGCGCAACGGCTGGCCTCGCGGCTGAAATTGCCAGCGGCGCAGCCGGATCTGACGTTCGCGGTCAAGCCGCGCTGGGAACTGGCGACGCTCGACGCCGCGTAACGGGCTGGAACATCGCGGCGATTTACTGCTTAAAGATCGGGTAGGCCTCGCGCAAAGCCTTGAGCCATTTGTCGCTGCCGGTTAATTGTGCAATCTGCTCGGGAAACAGCAAAAACCCGACCAGCACCGCCATCAGGCATACCAGAATAACCGTGCCAAAAATGCTTTCCGGCCGCAGCACGCCCCAGTAGCGGCTGGCCAGAAACAGCGCGTCCTTCTTGTGTTCCGACATCAACAGCCAGCGGCGCAGCACCTTGACCGCGAGGTAGGCTGCATAGCCGCCTGCCAGCGAGGCAAACACGATGCGGAAGATGGCAAATACGTCAATTCCGCCGCCGAGATACTGGTGATACAGCCAGGACACGAAGCCCAGCGACAGCGACGCCAGAATGGCGACGGCGACGTTGATGAACAGCCGCCGCCGCTCGCGCGCGAGGTCGCGCTGCCGCTCGATGAAGAAGCTATCGATCTCGTGTTTGAAGTATTCGACCTTTTCCTGAACCAGCGACGAGAGTTCCAACTTGGCGTGGACGATGCGCGCGTCCATCACGGTGCCGAGTCTTTCTCCCGCGTAATCGACCAGTTCGCGTACATCGTCCTTGGTGAATTGACGCTGCGCATGCAACTCGTCGGAAATCTTGTCGAGCTTGGTGTCGATTTCCTGGCTGGCGCGCCAGATGACATCCTTCAGCTCGGTGCCGGCCTGCAGGACGCCGTCTTTCACCACGCCCGACAGGCGCTCGCCTGCACGGTCGATCGCATCGCGCGACACCTCGGCGAGGCTTTCCTTTGCGTGGTCGATGGTTTTGTCGAACAGGGCCATATTCGTCGGGGCGGATCAGGAGCGGGCGCCGATGCGCCCTTCCTTGCCGTTGACCAGTTTGATGAGGTTGCTCTTGTGACGATAGACCAGCAGCAGCGCGATCACCAGCACGGCAATCGCGGTGCTCCCCCAACCCAACAGCAGACCGGCGTAGACCGGGGCGAGCACGGCTGTGGTCAGTGCGGCGAGCGAGGAAATGCGGAATACCCCCACCATCACCAGCCAGGTCAGCAGGCACGTCAGCCCGAGCCAGGGATTGAGACCGACCAGCACGCCGAGCGCGGTGGCGACGCCCTTGCCGCCCTTGAAGCTGAAAAACACCGGGAACAGGTGGCCGATAAACACGGCCAGTGCACACAGCAGTACGACACTGTCGTCGAGACCAAATTGCGGCGCCAGTGCGCGCGCCGCCGCCACCGCCACCCAGCCTTTCGACGTGTCGCCGAGCAGCGTCAGCACGGCAGCCGCCTTGCGCCCGGAACGCAGCATGTTGGTCGCCCCCGGATTGCCCGATCCATATTCGCGCGGGTCGGGCAGGCGCATGGCACGGCTGACGATCACGGCAAACGAAATGGAGCCCAGCAGATAGGCGGCAGCAACAAACAGCAACGTGGTCATGGCGAAGTCAGTAAAATGGCAGGTTTGGTTGAGCCCTTGGGCTGCGTCGCGGATAAAGAAATCTATGGATATTCTATTTTTGCGGGACTTTCGTCTCGAACTGATTATCGGCATATACGAGTGGGAACGCAAAGTGCCGCAGCCGGTGCGGCTCGATCTCGAAATCGGCTTGCCGGATAGCAAGGCCGGCGGCACCGACAACGTCGCGGACACCATCGACTATGGCGCGGTGGCCAAGCGGGTGAAAGATTATCTGCACAATGCGCCGCAGCCGATCACCCTGGTCGAATCGGTCGCCGAGCATGTGGCCGCCATTGTGCGGGATGAATTCGGCGCGCCGTGGGTGAAGGTGTCGGTCACCAAGTTCGCCATCATCCCTGGCATCAAGGAGTTGGGCATCACCATCGAGCGCGGCGCGCGTCTGTGAGCTTCGAGCACATGGCCGCCATGGCGGCCATCCTGCTGGCGGCGTATTTCATTCGCGGCATCACCGGCTTTGGCTCGGGACTGATTTCGGTGCCCTTGCTGGCGCTGTTCCTGCCGCTGAAATTCGTCGTGCCGCTGATTCTGCTGCTGGATTTCACCGCGTCGATCGTGATCGGCGGCCTCAATTTCAAGCGCGTGAAGTGGGGCGAGATCGGCGTGCTGATTCCGTTCGGCGTTGTCGGGGTGGTGCTGGGCACCAGCCTGCTGGTCAATCTGCCGCCCGAGCCCATGCTGATGGCCCTGGCCGGGTTTGTCTTCATCTTCGCGCTGCGCAGCCTGTTCAATATCCACGGCGAGAAACCGGTCTCGCGCGGCTGGGCGGTGCCGGCCGCGCTCACCGGTGGCACCGTCGGGGCATTGTTCGGCACCGGCGGGCCGCCGTATGTGATTTATCTGAGCCATCGCATCCGCGACAAGAGCGATTTGCGCGCGACCTTTTCGGCGCTGTTTTTTACCGAGGGATTGACGCGAATTGCCAGCTTCCTGGTGGCCGGGTTGCTGATGACGGCCAAGATGTGGATCGCCTATTTCGTCGCGCTGCCGCTGGTGCTGGGCGCGCTCTATCTGGGCGGGCGGGCGCACGTCGGCCTGAGTCCGGCGCAGATGACGCGGCTGGTCGGTGTATTGTTGCTGGTATCCAGCGTGTCGCTGTTGTTCAAGGCCATAAGCGTATGAGTGAGCTTGAGTTGTTGCATTTTCAATCCGTATCGTTCACCGGTCTGGCGCCGGGCGCGCGCCTGATCGTGCTGGGCGCGGTGCACGGTAACGAAACCTGCGGCACGCAGGCGATTCGCCGCGTGATCGCGGAGATTGAATCCGGCCAGTTGGGGATTGTCGCGGGCAGCGTCACCTTCGTTCCGATCACCAATCCCCTGGCCTATGTCCGCCGGCAGCGCATGGGCGACCGCAACCTCAACCGCAATCTGGCGCCGACCGACACACCGGCCGAGTTCGAGGACCGCATCGCCAACTGGCTGTGTCCGCTGCTGGCGCAGCATGATGCGCTGCTTGACCTGCATTCGTTTCATACCGCCGGCCAGCCCTTCGTCATGCTGGGGCCGCAAGACAACGGCGGCACGTTGGAGCCGTTTGCGCGCGCGGCCGAGGAAACCGCGCTGGCGCTGAGCCTGGGTGTGCACCGCTTCGTCGATGGCTGGCTCGACACCTATGCCGCCGGCGTCGCCCGCCGCCTGGCAGCCGGCGCGTCGTCGCGCGAGGCCGATGTGCATTACGGCGTGGGAACGACCGAGCACATGCGCGCGCAGGGCGGTATCGCGCTTACTCTGGAATGCGGCCAGCATGACGATCCGGCCGCGCCCGAGGTGGCCTGGAACGCCATCCGCAATGCGCTTGCGCATCTGCGGCTGAGCGACGCGCCCGCGCCGGCCCCGGTGACCGATACCGAGGCGCTGCGCCTGTATCAGGTCGTCGACCGCGCCCATGCGGAAGATGCCTTTGTGCGCGGCTGGTCCAGCTTCGATCGGGTGCGCGCGGGGGAAGTCATCGGCACGCGCCACGACGGCAGGCCGGTATTGGCGGATCGTGATGGCTACATCGTCTTCCCCAATCCCAACGCACTGCCGGGACAGGAGTGGTTTTACCTCGCCCGGCGCAGCACGCGGGTGTGACGGCTGAAAAAATGGATGGTCGGATATGATGATCCGGGCTGATCCACAACAACCGACGGAGTGACCGTCGAGCGCGCGCATGGGACAGGAAATCGATCGCACCCGCTTTTCGGAAGCGGACCTTGAGCAGTTTTCCGCCCGCCTGGCGGAGGAAACGGCAGCGCTGCGGTCGTTTGCCCAAGCCGGCGGGTTCAAGGATGCGCGCTACGTCGCCGGGTTCGAACTCGAGGCCTGGCTGCTCGATCACGCCGGGCGGCCCAGCCCGGTCAACGTCCCCTACCTGCGCGCACTGAACGATCCGCTGGTGGTTCCCGAACTCTCCCGCTTCAACGTCGAACTGAATGCGCCGCCGGTGGAGATGGGCGCGGGCGTGCTGGCCGCGATGGAGGAATCCCTGCTGACCACTTGGGACAAATGCCAGCATGTCGCGCACGGCATGGACACGGTACTGGCGATGATCGGCATCCTGCCGACCATCCGCGACGAGGATCTGTGTCTGGCCAACATGTCGGCGATGAAGCGCTTCGACGTGCTCAATGCGCAGGTGCTGCAGCAGCGCGGCGGTGCGCCCATCCGCATCGATATCGAGGGCGCGGATCAGCTGCACCTGAGCCGGCCCGACGTGATGCTGGAGGCCGCCACCACCTCGTTCCAGCTGCATCTGCAGGTGCCCTATGAGCAAGCGGGCCGCTACTACAACGCCTCGCTGGCCAGTTGCGCGCCGCTGCTGGCGGCGGCCGTCAATTCGCCGCTCCTGTTCGGCCAGCGCCTGTGGCAGGAAACGCGGGTGCCGCTGTTCGAGCAAGCGGTCGAGTTGGGCGGCTATGGCGGCCTGGCCGAACCCAGCGTACGGCGGGTGACGTTCGGCCGTGACTACGTGGCGCGCAGCCCGCTGGAATTGTTCGAGGAAAACCTCGAGCATTACCCGGTGCTGCTGCCGATCCCGCAAGCCGAGCCGGCGACCCGATTTCCGCATCTGCGTCTGCACAACGGCGCCATCTGGCGCTGGGTGCGGCCGCTGATCGGATTCGATGCGGCCGGACAGGGCCATGTCCGGCTGGAGCAGCGGGTGCTGCCCAGCGGCCCGACGGTGCTGGACATGGTCGCCAATGCGGCGCTGTATTACGGCCTGGTGCATGCGCTGGCGCGACAGCCGCGGGTCGCCGAGTCCGACATTCCCTTTGCCGCCGCGCGCGCCAATTTCTATGCCGCCGCGCGTCATGGGCTGCAGGCCGAACTGACCTGGCTGGACGGCCGGCGCCATTTGGCGCAGGACCTCCTCCTCGAAGTGGGGCTGCCGCTGGCACGCGAGGGGCTGCGCGATTTCGGCCTGTCGGATGCCGAGATCGAGCATTACCTGGGCGTCGTCGAAGCCCGGGTGCGCAGCGGTCAGACCGGGTCGACGTGGCAGCTTCAGCGGCTCGCGAAGGTAGGGGGTGACGTCCACCGCATGATGGACGACTATCTGGAAAACCAGCGTTCCGGTTCGCCGGTGCACGAATGGAGGTAGGTCCTGTTCACGCTAATTTCTCACCTGCGGCGAGGTCGATTCGGGATGCAGCCCGCGAAGCTGAACGCGCCGCTGTGCGTGCACAGCAAGCGGTCTGCGACAAAGGGATGCGCCCGAATCGACCCGCCCCTCCGGGTTGCTGCGACAAAGCGTGTCTGCGGCGTTGCGCCGCTTGGCAAGGGATGGCCCTTGCCAGCGCGCCGCGCCTCGCATCCATCGCTTTGTCGCGGCAACGCAGGTGCGAAATTAGCGTGAACAGGACCTCATGATGCTGACGCAATACGAAGCCTTGCCGCCCGGCCTGCTGGACCTCCCGGCTGCTCGATTGCGTGAGGTGCTGCCGGGGCCATCGCTGATTCATCTGCCAGGCCGACGCACGCCGCCATTGTTCGTGTCGGTACTGCTGCACGGCAACGAGGACACCGGCTGGCTGGCGGCGCAATCGGTGCTGAAGAAGTTTGCGACGGCCGAACTGCCGCGCGCGCTGTCGCTGTTCATCGGAAACGTCGAGGCGGCACGGACAGGGCTGCGCCGGCTCGACGGCCAGCCGGATTACAACCGGGTGTGGCCGGGCGGCGAGGAAGCGCATCCGGCCGAAGCGGCGATGATGCAGGAGGTGGTCGACGCAATGCGCGCACGCGGCGTGTTCGCCAGCATCGACATCCACAACAACACCGGACTCAACCCGCATTACGCCTGCGTCAACCGGCTGGAGCAGGACTTTCTGCATCTTGCCGTCCTGTTTTCGCGCATCGTGGTCTATTTCATCCGGCCGCGCGGCGTGCAGTCGGCCGCGTTCGCCGAGTTGTGCCCGGCGGTCACGGTGGAATGCGGCAAGCCGGGCACGCCGGGCGGCGTCGAGCATGCCGCCGCATTCATGGAAGCCTGCCTGCATCTGTCCGAATTTCCCGCGCACCCGCTGCCGCCGCACGATGTCGACCTGTTCCACACGGTGGCCACCGTCAAGGTCCCGGAGCAGCTGAGCTTCGGTTTTGGGGCCCCCGACGCAGATATCGATTTTGTGCCCGAACTGGATCACTACAATTTTCGCGAGCTGGCGCACGGCGATGCCTGGGGGCGGGTGCGCCAAGGCCGCCTGCTGGCGCTGGACGAAACGGGAACGGACATCGGCGACCGCCTGTTCGACTACCGCAAGAACGAGATCACGCTCAGGCGGTCGCTGATGCCGGCCATGCTGACGCGCGACGAGCGGGTGATCCGCCAGGACTGTCTGTGCTACCTGATGGAGCGGATTGCCTACCCATAAATTCAGCCGCGCGGATGATGCTGCGCGTGGAGCTGTTTCATCCGTTCGCGTGCGACGTGCGTGTAGATCTGCGTGGTGGAAATGTCGCTGTGGCCGAGCAGCATCTGCACCACCCGCAGGTCGGCGCCGTGGTTCAGCAGGTGGGTGGCAAAGGCGTGGCGCAGCGTGTGCGGTGATAGCGGACGGGTGATGCCGGCGGTGCGCGCGTGCCGCTTGATGAGATACCAGAACGCCTGCCGCGTCATGCCGCCGCCGCGCGCGGTCACGAACACCGCATCGGAGAGCTGCCTTTCCAGCAGCAGCGGCCGCGACTCCGCCAGGTAGCGCCTGAGCCATTGCACTGCCTCCTCCCCCAGCGGCACCAGCCGGTCCTTGTTGCCCTTGCCGGTGACGCGCAGCACACCGTCGCTGAGGTTCACCGCCGTCAGCTTCAGCCCCACCAGTTCCGATACCCGCAAGCCGGTGGCGTACAGCGTTTCCAGCATCGCGCGGTCGCGCAGTCCCAGCGGGGTGGCGGTATCGGCGCTGTCGAGCAGGCGCTCCACGTCGGTTTCGGTAAGAGTCTTCGGCAGCGAGCGCGGCAGCTTGGGGCTGTCGAGATTGAGCGTGGGGTCAAAGGCGATCAGGTTCTCGCGCAGCAGATAGCGATAAAAGCGCTTCAGCGCCGAGGTGTAGCGCGCTGCGCTGCGCGGTTGCGCGCGAGCGGCAAAGCGCCACGCCAGATAGGCTTCGATGTCGCCTGCGGCGGCGGAATTTAGCGCATGGCTGCGTTCTTTTTCAAGCCAGGCGCCAAAGGTCTTCAGGTCGCGCCGGTACGCCGCCAGCGTCAGGTCGGCCAGCCCGTCTTCCAGCCACAGGTGATCGCAGAACCGGTCAATCAGCGCGTCGTTCATGCGCCAGCAGCCAGGTTTTCACATCCAGCGGCGCGCCGCTGGAGGCATGCATGAAGCCGCCCGGGCCGTTCGCCGCCACCACACGGTGGCAGGGAATGAGGATGGGCAAGGGATTCGAAGCGCACGCCTGGCCGACCGCGCGCGCCGCGGTGCCGATCCGTTTCGCCAGCGCGCCATAGGTCGTCGGCTGCCCGGCAGGAATGGCCATTAGCGCGTGCCACACACGCAGTTGAAACGGCGTGCCTTGCGGTACAAAAAGCACATCAATGGGGTGTACGGGGTTCTGCCAATAGGCGTCCAGTTCGTGTGCCAGTTGGCGTGCGCGCGCATCCAGTTGGATCGACACGGAGGCGTCCGGCGGTAAAAAATCCAGCCGTGTCAGCGCGCTTCCGGTGAAGCAGGCGCCCAGGCGGCATATCGGGGCTG
The DNA here is from genome assembly GCA_019459055.1 of Thiobacillus sp. GTDB lineage: Bacteria > Pseudomonadota > Gammaproteobacteria > Burkholderiales > Thiobacillaceae > Thiobacillus. The sequence goes on from JAIBEI010000027.1 coordinate 52,815, forward strand.
ACAGAATGGCATCGTATTCAGGCATGACGGAATTCTAGCCGAGGTGTCTGCTTAATCATGGACTGTCATTGCGCCTGTTCTTGAGCATCTCCCGCAAGGCTTCCTCGCCCAGGGGCTTGTCGTTATGCTCGATCTTCAGGCTGGCGCGCAGGTCCGCAGTGAATTTCGGATCGTATCGCCAATTGATCAGGGCAACGATGAACATGGTCAGCGTCGCCCCCAGAAAGGCCAGCAGCATATCCTTCTGGCCATCCCACACATCGCCCTGGGCACCCAGGAAAGCAAGGCCTGCCTGGGGGGCCACGCGGACAGCCACCAGCCATTCGATGATTTCGTAGAAGGCCGAGAAGGCCAGCACCATCGCCATCGGGAGCACGTAGCCCCACACGCCGCTGGCCTTCGCCACCCGCAGCAAGAGCTCGCGCATGGGGTAGGCCAGCAGCAGGCCGAAGGCGAGGTGCACCAGCCGGTCGTACATGTTGCGATCCGCCTCGAACCAGTGCTGCAGCACATAGCCGAAAGGCACTTCGGCATAGGTGAAGTGAGACCCCACCACATGCAGCGACATGAACGTGGTGATCAGGGTATAGGAGAGTCCGGAGAGCCTGAAATAGCGTCCAGTCAGCAGGATCACCGGCACGAAGAAGAATACCAGGTAGTTCTCCAGCAGCCAGTCATGGGGATAGCTGGGTTCGATCGCCGCCCAGGTCCAAACGGCGACGAAGGCCAACAGAAGAAAGCCGTGGTATCGGGTCATGCGCTGCGTTTCCTGGCTTGCCTGGAGAAGGGGAACCCCCGGATCATGGCTCGTGTAGCGGAGCAGGAGGGCGGATCACAGCCGGCAACGCCGGACCGTGCCGAGTGCAATCATAGTGACAAAACGCCGGATAGGGCATGTCTGAAAATATGAAGCGAGGGGTCGCCCCGACTTCCGCCGGGCCATTGTCACGCAGAACGCCATTCAGATGGGTCGTGAACCGTCATTCGAGTACAAACGAAAACGCCCGCATGGAGCGGGCGTTTTTGCGTTGCAGCAGGGGAAACTGCTTATTCGGCAGCTGCAGCGGGCGCGCCGCCTTTGACCTTGCGGGCGGGTAACTTTTCCTTGATGCGGGCGGACTTGCCGGAGCGCTCGCGCAGGTAGTACAGCTTGGCGCGGCGGACGTCGCCGCGACGCTTGACCTCGATGCTGGCGACCAACGGCGAGTGGGTCTGGAAGGTACGCTCGACGCCTTCGCCGGCTGATATCTTGCGCACGGTGAAGGCGGAGTTGAGGCCGCGGTTGCGCTTGGCGATGACGACGCCTTCGTAGGCCTGCAGACGCTCGCGGGTGCCTTCCTTCACTTTCACCTGGACGACGATGGTGTCGCCGGGGGCGAAGTCGGGGAGGGTTTTGCCCAGGCGGGCGATTTCTTCCTGTTCGAGTTGCTCGATGATGTTCATGATGTTTCCTTGCATCTGGCGGGAGAGGTGCGCCACCGGGTCTGTTTGGACTCCCGGGCGGACGTCACGCCGTTTCACATGGCACGGGGGTACCGTGCCGCTTTAATTCCGCGGCGCACCGGGCGGGTGCGCCGCGAGAAGTTCCTGTTCCTGCTTCGACAAGCCGCGCTTCGCCAGCAGATCGGGGCGATGGGCCGCCGTGATGGTCAGGCTCTGCTGCAATCGCCACTGGGCGATCGCGGCGTGGTTGCCGCTTTTCAGCACCTCCGGCACCGCCATGCCCTGCCAGACTTCGGGCCGGGTGTAGTGCGGGCAGTCGAGCAGGCCGTTGGCGAAGGAATCTTCCAGCGCCGAATCGGCGTCGTTCAACGCGCCCGGCAGCAGCCGGATGATCGCATCCATCAGGGCCAGCGCGGGGAGTTCACCGCCCGACAACACAAAGTCGCCGAGCGAGAGTTCCTCGTCCACGCGGCGCTGCAACAGCCGTTCGTCGATGCCTTCATAGCGCCCGCACAGCAATATCAGTGCGGGCTTCTCCTTCAATTCCATCACCCGCTGGTGCGTCAGCGGACGCCCGCGGGGGGAAAAGTGCACTACCCACGGCGCCAGATTCTCGCTGGCCAGATCCTGCTGGACGGCGCTCAGCGCGCGGTCCAGCGGCTCGGCCTGCATCAGCATCCCGGGGCCGCCGCCGTAAGGGCGATCGTCCACCGTGCGGTGCGGGTCATCGGTGAAGTCGCGCGGATTCCACGACTTGAACCGGTACAGCCCGCGATCCAGCGCCCTTCGGGTGATGCCGTAATCCAGCACGGCATCGAACATTTCAGGAAAGAGGGTGATGGCATCGAAGCGCACGCCTGCTTCCTTAGTAATCTTCGCCCCAGTCCACCTCGATCTGGCCGCCTGCCACGTCGACCTTGCCGACGAAGGCCGCGACGAACGGGATCAGGTGTTCACGCGTTCCCTTGACGACCAGCACGTCGTGCGCGCCGGTTTCCAGCAGGCTGTCCACCCGTCCGAGTTCGACGCCTTCGCGGTTGACGGCTTTCAGGCCGATCAGGTCCGACCAGTAAAACTCGTTTTCCTGCGGCGGCGGCAAGTCGCTGCGCGCCACCGAGATTTCCTGACCGCGCAGGGCGTACGCCGCGTCGCGATCATCGATGCCGACCAGCTTGGCGACCAGGGTGTTGCTGTGGTCCTGGACGGCCTCGACGGCGTAATGCACCTGCTGCTCGCCACGTCCGACGCGCCAGGATTCAAAATCCATCAGCGTTGCCGGGTCGTCGCTGAAGGTCTGGACCTTGACCCAGCCCTTGATGCCGAACGGGGCGGCGATGCGCCCCAGCACGATCCAGTCGCTATCTTGGCTCAAGTATCTCGGCCCTGCTGTCCCGATTGAGATCAGGCAGCGGCAGCAGCGGACTTGTTCTGCTTGACCAGGCGGGCGACGGTGTCGGACAGCTGCGCGCCGTTGCCGGTCCAGTAGCTGATGCGCTCCTGATCCAGGCGCAGCGCTTCGGAACCTTCAGCGGCGACCGGATTGTAGAAGCCGACGCGCTCGATGAAGCGGCCATCACGACGGCAGCGCGAATCGGCCACCACCACGTTGTAGAAGGGGCGGTTTTTAGCGCCGCCGCGCGAAAGACGAATAACGACCATGATTTAACCCACTGGGGAAACGGAGAAAACCGGGAATTATACCCACAATCTCCCGACTTGCCAGCGTGCCGGCATTATCGCATTCCGGGCAGCATGCCTTTCATGCCACGCATCATTTTGGAAATCCCGCCCTTGCCCATCATTTTCATCATCTTCTGCGCCTGCTCGAACTGCTTCAGCAGCTTGTTGACTTCCTGCACCTGCACCCCGGCGCCGGCGGCGATGCGGCGCTTGCGGCTGGCCTTGATGAGGTCGGGCTTGCGGCGTTCCAGTGGCGTCATGCTGTTGATGATGCCTTCCAGCCGGTTGACGGACTTGTCGTCGGCACCCGCCGGCACGGCCATTTGCCCGGCGCCGGGGAGTTTGTCCATCAGCGCCGAGAGTCCGCCCATTTTGCGCATTTGCTGGATTTGCGACTTGAAGTCCTCGAGGTCGAAGTCCTTGCCTTTCTTGACCTTGTCGGCAAGCTTCCTGGCCTCGGCCATGTCGACCGAGCCCTGCGCCTGCTCGATCAGCGAGAGCACGTCGCCCATGCCGAGAATGCGTTGCGCCATGCGCTCGGGGTGGAAGGCTTCGAGTCCGGTGGGCTTTTCGCCGACACCGATGAACTTGAGCGGTTTGCCGGTGATGTGGCGCACCGACAGCGCCGCGCCGCCACGTGAATCGCCGTCGAGCTTGGTCAGCACGATGCCGGTGAGCGGCAGCGCCTCGTTGAAGGCGCGGGCGACGTTGATCGCGTCCTGGCCCTGCATGGCGTCGACCACGAACAGGGTTTCGACCGGCTTGACCGCGGCGTGCAGCGCGCGGATCTCATTCATCATCGCTTCGTCGATTGCCAGCCGGCCGGCGGTGTCGACGATCAGCACGTCATAAAACTGGCGGCGCGCGTGATCCTGCGCGGCCTGCGCGATTTTCAGCGGGTCGCGCTCGTCGCCTGCCTCGAAAAAGCTGACGTCGAGTTGGGTGGCGAGCTGTCGCAACTGGTCGATGGCGGCCGGACGGTAGACGTCGGCGGAAGTGAGCAGGACTTTTTTCTTGCGGTTCTTCAGCAGCAGCGCGAGCTTGCCGCTGGTGGTGGTTTTGCCGGAGCCCTGCAGGCCGGCCATCAGGATGACGGCGGGCGGCGTGGCGGCCAGGTTGAGGTCGGCGTTTTCGCCGCCCATCAGGCGGGTGAGTTCTTCGTGGACGATGCCGATCAGCGCCTGGCCGGGCGACAGGCTGGCGAGCACTTCCTGGCCCAGCGCGCGGGCTTTCACCGCTTCGATGAAGTCCTTGACCACTGGCAGCGCGACGTCGGCTTCCAGCAAGGCCAGGCGCACCTGGCGCAGCGTGTCCTGCACGTTGGCTTCGGTGATGCGCGCCTGTCCGCGCAGGGACTTGACGACGCCGGCGAGGCGTCCGCTTAGATTATCTAGCATGGCGGTTCTCTGACACGTCTTCCTTGTTGCCGCTATGAGCGGCGTGGATAATGGGGCTGGCTGAATTCAGAGTTCCATTTTAACGAATGTCTCCGCTATTGCTGGTTACTTTATGTGTGAGTGCGCTGTATGGCTGGGTGGCCTGGCGCCTGCGGCGCACGCCGCCCGCCGCGTCGGTGCGCTGGCTGCTGCCGCTGGCCCTGCTGGCCCACGGCGCGCTGATCTATCAATCGATGCTGGGGCAGGGCGATATCCGGCTCGGCTTCGGCAATTCCCTGTCGACCATTCTATGGCTGACCGCGCTGGCCTACTGGCTGGCCAGCCAGGGTGCGCCGCTGGCGCGCCTGCAGTCGTGGGTCAGCGGGCTGGCGGCGGTCTCGGTACTGGTCATGGCGTTTTTCACCGCCAGCCATGCGATTCCCGACTCGCAGGCACTGGCGCTGCGCATGCACCTGGTCGTGTCTTTTCTCGCCTATGGCCTGCTGGCCGTAGCGGCCTTGCACGCGGTGCTGATGACCATGCTGGAAAAACAGCTGCATCGCGGTGCGCTCATGCAGGACGGCGCACCGCCGCTGCTGACGCTGGAGGCGATGCTATTCAGGACCATCGGCGTCGGATTCGTGCTGCTGACCCTGGCGGTGTTCAGCGGCGTGTTTTTTTCGGAAGAGCTCTTCGGAACGCCTTTGCAGTTCTCCCATAAGATCGTGTTCGCCATTCTGTCCTGGCTGGTGTTCGGCGGCCTGCTGGTGGGGCGGCATTTCCGCGGCTGGCGCGGGCGCACGGCGCTGGTCTGGACGATCACGGGCTTCACTCTGCTGCTGCTGGCCTATCTGGGCACCCAGTTCGTGATGGAAGTGTTGCTTGGGCGCTGAGTCGTCCGCCCGCTGGCACTCTTTTCAGGAATAGTCCTTGGAAGCCTTATCTATCGGTACCCTGTTTGGCCTGCTCGCAGGCCTGCTGTTTTTGTCGGCCTGCTTTTCCGCATCCGAAACCGCCATGATGGCGATCAACCGCTATCGGCTGCGTCATGCTGCGGAAACCGGCCAGCGCGGCGCGATACTGACCCTATCGCTGCTGAACCGGACCGACAAGCTGCTGGGCGTGATTCTGCTCGGTAACAATCTGGTGAATATCGCTGCCGCGACGCTGGCGACGATCATTTCGATCCGCCTGTTCGGCGACTCCGATCTTGCGCTGTCGCTGGCGACGCTGCTGCTGACCTTTCTGATCCTGGTGTTCAGCGAAGTCACGCCCAAGGTGCTTGGTGCGTCCCATCCAGAACGCATTGCCTATCCGGCCGCGTATGTGCTGGTGCCGATGCTCAAGCTGACGTATCCGGTGGTCTGGTTTGTCAATCTGTTCGTGCAGGGGATCTTGAGGCTGTTGCGGATCAAGCCGCCCGAGCCGGGGCACGGCAATCGCCTCGGTCTGGAGGAGCTGCGGACCATCGTGCTGGAATCGTCCGGGTTGTTGCCGCGCGAACACCACAGAATTTTGGTGAATCTTCTGGAACTGGAGGACATCACCGTCGATGACGTCATGACGCCGCGCAGCCAGATCGAGGCAATCGATATCGAGGACGACCCCGAGCGGCTGCGCCAGCAGATTTCCACCAGCCACCATACCCGGCTGGTGGTGCATGCGGGATCAAGCGACAACCTGCTCGGCGTGCTGCATGTGCGGCGGGTGCTGCATGCACTAGCCGGCGAGGAGCTGGACCCGGAGACCTTGAAGGGCAATCTTGAGCAACCCTATTTCGTCCCCGCGGGAACGCCACTGTTCACCCAGCTGCGCAACTTTCAGAACAGCCGCCGCCGGCTCGCGCTGGTGGTCGATGAATACGGTGAGTTGCAGGGACTGGTGACGCTGGAAGACCTGCTGGAGGAAATGGTCGGCGAGTTCACCACCCAGGCGCCGTCGGACACGGGTTTCCTGCGGCGTGAAGCGGATGGCAGCTGGCTGGCCGAGGGTTCTGTTCTGCTGCGTCATCTGAACCGCAAGCTGGGCTTGTCGTTGCCGCTGGACGGCCCGAAGACGCTGAACGGCCTGCTGCTGGAACATTTCGAGGACATTCCCGAGGCGGGGGTGAGCATCAAACTGGGCGACGTGCCGGTGGAAATCGTGCAGACACAGGATCGGGCAGTGAAGATGGCGCGCATCTATCCGCCGGCATCGGATGGCGTCTCGTCCGGAAACGCCTCAATTTAGGCGAAAGATCGCCGTTAAGTCCTGTGATCGCCCATTCGCCGCCTTTCGGCGAGTGAGAAAAAACCTGATGCTGGACTTGTCTGGAACCGAGTAATGGCTGCTGTGACAAACACCAACAATTTAACCGGATTGGCACGCGCCATGGTCAACCATGGCTGGCTGTCCGAGGACGATGCCGAGGGCGTATGGAAGCGCGCCAGCCAGTCGGGCGAATCGTTCGTGACCGAGCTGATCAAGGGAAAGCGTTTCAAGGCCGACCAGGTCGCCGAATTCGCGGCCATCTCGTTTGGCTACCCCTTCCTCGACCTGAATGCCATGGATGCCGAGAACCTGCCGCAGGGGGTTCTCGATCCGAAGCTGGTGCAAAAGCGGCGCGTGATTGCCCTGTATCAGCGGGGCAACAAGCTGTATGTGGCGACCTCCGACCCGACTCATCTGCAGGCGCTGGACGAAGTGAAGTTCCAGACCGGGCAGGCGGTGGAACCGGTGGTGGTGGAGGACGACAAGCTCGGCAAGCTGATCCAGAAAGCGGGTGAGGCAGACGACAACACGATGGCGGTGTTGAATGCCGAGGATCTCAATCTGGATTTCGCCGACGAGGAAAGCGCCGCCGCTGCCCAGCAGGATACCGGCGGCATCGAAATCGACGATGCGCCGGTGGTGCGCTATCTGCAGAAAATCATGCTCGACGCCATCAATCAGGGTGCATCCGACATCCATTTCGAGCCGTACGAGAAGTATTACCGCATCCGCTACCGCCGTGACGGCATCCTGTCCGAAGTGGCGCAGCCGCCGATGGCGATCAAGGACAAAGTGGCCTCGCGCATCAAGGTGCTGTCGCGGCTGGATATCTCGGAGAAGCGCGTGCCGCAGGACGGTCGCATGAAGATGGTGCTGTCGAAGAACCGCGCCATCGATTTCCGGGTCAGCACTTTGCCCACGCTGTATGGCGAAAAGATCGTCATGCGGATTCTCGACCCAGCCAGCGCGCAGCTGGGGATCGAGGCGCTGGGCTACGAGCCGTGGCAGAAGGAACTGCTGCTGAACGCGGTGCAGCGTCCCTACGGCATGGTGCTGGTGACCGGCCCGACCGGTTCCGGCAAGACCGTGTCGCTCTACACCTGCTTGAACATCCTAAACAAGCCCGACGTCAACATCTCGACGGCGGAAGACCCGGCGGAAATCCAGTTGCCCGGCATCAACCAGGTCAACGTCAACGACAAGGCCGGACTGACCTTTTCGGCGGCGCTGAAATCCTTCCTGCGGCAGGATCCCGATGTCATCATGGTCGGCGAGATCCGCGACCTGGAAACCGCCGACATCGCCATCAAGGCCGCACAGACCGGCCACATGGTGATGTCCACCCTGCACACCAATGACGCGCCCGGCACGTTGACCCGCCTGCTGAACATGGGCGTGGCGCCGTTCAACGTCGCCTCCTCGGTGATTCTGATCACCGCGCAGCGGCTGGCGCGCCGCTTATGTTCCTGCAAGCAGCCGACTGACATTCCGCAGGAAGCCCTGCTGGCGGCCGGATTTACCGAGGACCAGTTGGACGGGACCTGGCAGCCCTATAAACCGGTGGGCTGCGACATCTGCGGCGGCACCGGCTACAAGGGGCGGGTAGGTATTTACCAGGTGATGCCGATCACCGACGCCATGACGCGCATCATCATCAAGGGCGGCAACGAATCCGATATTGGCGACCAGGCGCGGCGCGAAGGCGTACGCGATCTCCGTCAAGCAGGCTTGTTGAAAGTAAAAGCAGGTCTCACCTCGCTGGAAGAGGTCGAGGCCGTTACCAACATCTAAGGTCTAAGGAATTTTCTGTATGGCTACAGCGGCAAAGGCAGTCAAGGACGCCACCTTCCTGTGGGAAGGCATGGACAAGCGCGGGAAGAAGGTCAAAGGCCAGGTGATGGCCGGCGGCGAAGCCGTGGTCAACTCCATGCTGCGCAAGCAGGGCGTCACCGTCACCAAGGTCAAGAAACAGAGCACGCTGTTTTCGAGCGGCAAGCGCATCACCGACAAGGATGTCACCCTGTTCACCCGCCAGCTGGCGACCATGATGAAGGCCGGGGTGCCGCTGCTGCAATCATTCGAAATCGTGGCGCGCGGGCATTCCAACCCGTCGATGCAGCGGCTGCTGCTGGAAATCAAGGCAGACATCGAGAAGGGCAGCAGCCTTACCCAGGCGTTCGGGCGCCATCCGCTGTATTTTGACGCGCTGTTCTGCAACCTGGTGGGCGCGGGCGAATCGGCCGGTATTCTGGATGGCGTGCTCGAACGCCTGGCGATCTACAAGGAAAAAATCCTCGGGATCAAGAGCAAGATCAAATCGGCGCTGTTCTACCCGGTTTCCATCATTGTGGTGGCGTTCGTCATCACCGCCATCATCATGATTTTCGTCATTCCGGCGTTCAAGGACCTGTTCAGCAGCTTTGGCGCGGATCTGCCGACGCCGACCCTGGTGGTGATGGCGATATCGGACTTCTTCGTCGAATGGTGGTGGGCAATTTTCGGTGTCATCGGCGGCGGCATCTATGCCTTGCTGCAAGCCTGGAAGCGCTCACGCAAGGTGCAGATGTTCATGGATCGCGTCATGCTCAAGCTGCCGATTTTCGGCGCGGTGATCGAAAAAGCCACCATCGCGCGCTGGACGCGCACGCTGTCCACCATGTTCGCCGCCGGGGTGCCGCTGGTCGAAGCGCTGGAATCGGTGGGCGGGGCGTCGGGCAACCAGGTGTTCGTCGAGGCCACCCAAAAAATCCGCGGCGAAGTCTCGACCGGCACGGCGCTGACGCAGGCGATGCAGAACTCCGGACGCTTTCCCAACATGGTGCTGCAGATGGCCGCCATCGGCGAGGAATCCGGTGCGCTCGACTCCATGCTGGGCAAGGTGGCCGACTTCTACGAGGCCGAGGTGGATGACGCCGTGGCGGCCCTGTCCAGCCTGATGGAACCGATCATCATGGTGGTGCTGGGCACGCTCATCGGCGGCATGGTCGTCGCCATGTACCTGCCGATCTTCAAGATGGGATCGGTCGTCTAATGGAACTGCTGCACGCCGAACCAGCCCTGTTCACCGGGCTGGTTTTTTTATTCAGCCTGCTGGTCGGCAGCTTTCTCAACGTCGTCATCCATCGCCTGCCCAAAATGATGGAGGCGGAATGGCAGGCGCAGTGCGCCGAACTGCGCGGCGAAACGCCTGCTGAATCCACGCCGTACAACCTCGCCGTGCCGCGTTCGGCCTGTCCGCAGTGCGGGCATCGGATCACCGCGCTGGAAAACTTCCCGCTGCTGTCGTGGCTGTGGCTGCGCGGGCGCTGTTCCGCGTGCAGCGCGCCGATCGGCGCGCGCTACCCCCTGGTCGAATTGCTCACCGCACTGCTGTCGGCGGCGGTGGCCTGGAAGTGGGGCGTGAGCGTGCAAACGCTGGGCGCGCTGCTCTTGGTGTGGACGCTGGTCGCTTTGGCATTCATCGACCTCGACACCACCCTGCTGCCCGACAGCCTCACCCTGCCGCTGCTGTGGCTGGGGCTGCTGTTCAACCTGGGCGGGCATTTCGCCAGCCTGCCGGATGCGGTCATCGGCGCCATGGCCGGCTACGGGGTGCTGTGGTCGGTGTACTGGCTGTTCAAGCTGGTCACCGGCAAAGACGGCATGGGTTACGGCGACTTCAAGCTGCTGGCGGCCATCGGCGCCTGGCTCGGCTGGCAGATACTGCCCGTCACCCTGTTGCTGTCGTCGGTGGTCGGCGCGGCAGTCGGGATCGCGATGATCGTGCTGGTGAAGCACGACCGGCGCATGCCGATTCCCTTCGGCCCTTATCTGGCCGGCGGCGGGCTGGTGGCGCTGTTCTTCGGCGCCGACCTGACGCAGGCCTATCTCGCACAATTCTGATGTTCACGGTCGGCCTCACCGGCGGCATCGGTTCGGGCAAGTCGACCGTCGCCGATTGCTTTGCCGCGCTGGGCGTGCCGGTGATCGATACCGATGTCATTGCACGCGACCTCACCGCACCCGCAAGGGGTACGCCGCCAGACGCTCGCCCTGCGGGCGGTGCGTGGTTGTTGCCGACTTGTCGGCTTTACAACCACGGCCTGCCCCTTGCGGGTGGTCTTGGCGCAGCCCCCGGCGGGGCGGTACTGGAGGAGATCCGCGCGGTGTTCGGCGAAGCGGTGATGCAGGCCGACGGCACACTGGACCGCGCCGCCCTGCGCCGCCGCGTATTTTCCGACAGCGCCGCGCGGCGCCAGCTCGAAGCCATCCTGCACCCGCGTATCCGGCAGGTGGTGGGGGATAGGCTCGCCATGTTGACCGCGCCCTATGCGCTCGTCGTGATTCCCCTGCTGGTGCAGCGCCAAGACCACCCGCAAGGGGCAGGCCGTGGTTGTAAAGCCGACAAGTCGGCAACAACCACGCACCGCCCGAAGGGCGAGCGTCTGGCGGCGTACCCCTCGCGGGTGGAAACCGGCGGCTATCGGGATATGCTGAACCGCGTGCTGGTGGTCGATTGCCCGGAAGATGTGCAGATCGCGCGGGTCATGGCGCGCAGCGGACTCGAACAGGACGAAATACAAGCCATTCTCGCGGCACAGGCCGGGCGCGCCGAACGCCTGGCGGTGGCGGACGATATCATCGTCAATACCGCAACGCCGGAGGCGTTGCGTGCCGAGGTGGCCGCGCTGCACCAGCGTTATCTGGCGCTTGCCGCCGCGCCGCCGCCTTGATTTTCCATCTCAATCAGCGACAATCGACTCATCCGAACCAACGCGGCGCGGCGTGATCCACTACGAATATCCCCTGAGCGAACGCATCCGCACTCTGCTGCGGCTGGAGAGTCTGTTCGAACGCTTCGATGCCTATGCCGCATCGCCCGATCCGCATGCGCATCATGCGGCCTTGCTGACCTTGTTCGAAATGGCGGAAGTGGCGGCGCGCGCCGACCTCAAGTCCGATCTGCTGCAGGAACTGGACCGGCAAAAAGCCGTATTGACGGTGTTGCGTGGCAATCCGCATGTGCAGGGCACAACGCTGGAAAGGGTGCTGGCGGCGATCGAGTCGGCGCATCACGGCATCTATCAGCTGCCTGGAAAAGTCGGCCAGCACCTGCGCGAAGACGACTGGCTGATGGCCATCAAGCAGCGCGCGGCCATCCCGGGCGGGATGTGCGAGTTCGACCTGCCGTCCTACCATTACTGGCAGCACCAACCGGCCGAACAACGCATCCAGAAGCTGCAGTGCTGGCTGGCGCCATTTTCGTCCATTCGTGCCGCGGTCGACATCGTTCTGGGCTTGCTGCGCGACAGCGGCCAGCCCGAAATCCAGCATGTGGACAATGGCCACTATCAGCGCATGCTCGAAGCGCGCAATCCTCAGCTGATACGCGTCGCCCTGGGCGACAATCTGCCGTGCGTGCCGGAGATATCCGCCAACAAGTACATGCTCAACATCCGCTTCGTGCCGGCGGGATCCGGGCAGCTGCGCGCCTGCACTGCCGGGCCGATCGACTTTGACCTGACCTTCTGTACCCTGTGAAGCCCGCTGCCAAACTACCCGTTGTTAGCTGCCCGACATGTGGAGCGGCCGTGAAATGGACAGCGGAGAATCGCTGGAAGCCGTTTTGCAGCGAGCGCTGCAAAATGATCGACCTGGGACAGTGGGCGGCCGAGAAATATCGGGTTCCCGCCGAAGAGCAGGAACCCGAGGACGACCCCGCGCAAGCCCAGTAATTACTTCTTGTAGGTCTTGACGCCGGATGCCGTGCCGAGCAGCAGCACGTCCGCACCGCGCCGCGCGAACAGGCCGTTGGTGACCACGCCGACGATGAGATTGATCGCGGTTTCCAGCGACACCGGATCGACGATCGAGAGGCCATGGACGTCGAGAATGAGGTTGCCGTTGTCGGTGGTGAAGCCCTCCCGCAATCTGGGCTGGCCGCCGAGTTTCACCAGTTCGCGTGCGACATACGAGCGTGCCATCGGGATCACTTCGACCGGCAGCGGAAACGTGCCCAGCACGCCGACCAGCTTGCTCTCGTCGGCAATACAGATGAACTGCTTGCTGCACGCCGCCACGATCTTTTCCCGCGTCAGCGCGCCGCCGCCGCCCTTGATCATGGCGAAGTGCTCGGTGATTTCGTCGGCGCCGTCGACGTAGATTTCGAGTTCGCCCACGCTGTTGAGGTCCAGCACCTGGATGCCGTGGCTTTTGAGGCGGTCGGCGGTCGCCTCCGAACTGGCCACGGCGCCGTCGATGCGGCCCTTCACTGCGGCCAGCGCGTCGATGAAATGGTTGGCGGTCGAGCCGGTGCCTACCCCGATGATGCCGCCCTTGGCATAATCCACCGCGGCGCGTGCCACGGCTTGCTTCATTTCGTCCTGATTCATGATGTTTTCGTCGATTGGGTTGCAGCCGGCTAAGATAGCGGCATCGCCCCATTTTTACAAACCTCGCACCCTCTGCCGCCATGAGCCCACCTGACGATTACCTCGAACGCATCCTCACTTCGCGCGTCTACGACGTGGCGATCGAGTCGCCGCTCGACGTGGCCCACAATCTGTCGCGGCGCCTCAACAACCAGATTCTGCTGAAGCGCGAAGACCTGCAGCCGGTGTTTTCGTTCAAGTGCCGTGGTGCCTACAACAAGATGGCGAAGCTGACGCAGGCTCAGCTTGCGCGCGGCGTGGTGGCGGCCTCGGCCGGCAATCACGCGCAGGGGGTGGCGCTGGCCGCGCAGAAGCTCGGGGTGACGGCGATCATCGTGATGCCGGCGACGACCCCAAAAATCAAGGTTGACGCGGTGCTCGCGCGCGGGGCGCAGGTGATCCTGCACGGCGACAATTACGACGAAGCGTGCGCCCACGCCACCACGCTGGCCAGGGAAGCGAAAGCGACCTTCGTCCACCCGTACGACGACCCCGACGTGATCGCCGGGCAGGGCACGGTGGCAATGGAGTTGCTGCGCCAGCATCCCGGCCCGATCCACTCGGTCTACATTCCGGTCGGCGGCGGTGGGCTGATCGCTGGTATGGCGGCCTACATCAAGCGGTTGCGGCCGGAAATCAAAATCATCGGCGTCGAACCCGAGGACGCCGACGCCATGGCGCGCTCGCTGTGCAAGGGCAAGCGCGTCACGCTGCCGCGTGTGGGCATTTTTGCCGACGGCGTGGCGGTGAAAACGGTCGGCAAGGAAACCTTCCGGCTGGCGCAGCTGTATGTCGACGAAATCATCCGCGTCAACAACGATGCGATCTGCGCGGCGATCAAGGACGTGTTCGAGGACACGCGCTCGATCCTGGAACCGGCTGGCGCGCTGTCGATCGCCGGGATGAAAGCCGCGATCGCGGGCGACCGGCTCAAGGGCAAGACGCTGGTCGCGGTGGCCTCCGGCGCCAACATGAACTTCGACCGCCTGCGTCATATCGCCGAACGTGCCGAACTCGGCGAGAAGCGGGAAGCGGTGCTGGCGGTGACCATTCCCGAGACGCCGGGCAGCTTCAAGACCTTCTGCGGCCTGCTGGGCGCGCGCAACATCACCGAATTCAACTACCGCTATTCCGATCCCAAAACGGCGCGCGTGTTCGTCGGACTGTCGGTGCCGGGAGCGGGCGAGGGCGCGCGCGTGGTCGAGCTGTTGCAGCGCCATGGGCTAGAAGCGCTCGACCTCACCGACAACGAGATGGCCAAGCTGCACATTCGCCACCTGGTCGGCGGGCGCGCGCCGGAGGCGGTCAATGAAGTGCTGTACCGCTTCGAATTTCCCGAGCGCCCCGGTGCGCTGATGCAGTTTCTGGAAAGCATGAGCCGCGGCTGGAACATCAGCCTGTTCCACTACCGCAACCACGGCGCGGACTACGGCCGCATCCTGGTCGGCATCCAGGTGCCGGAAAAGGAAAAGCCCGGCTTCCAGAAATTTCTGGATGGGCTGGGCTACCGGTATTGGGACGAGTCCCGCAATCCGGCCTACAAATTGTTTCTGGCATAGGCCGGCGCACACGTGGCAACCCGGAAGGGCGAAAACGTGTGCGCCGGCTCCTGACTTATTTCTTGATTCCGCAGGTATTCAAGCCGAGTAGGCTGTAGGCCGGGCAGAGTTTGAACACGCCGGTGGCGAGCGGAACGATGCCGACCCACGCCCACACCGGGCCGCCCATCAGTGCCCAGGCGATGAGGGCGAGGCCGGCAAGAATACGGATGATGCGATCGATGCTACCAACATTGCATGACATGGTGTGCTCCTGAAAATAGTGAGGGGTACCTCGGCGAGGTGACGCCACTATAGGGGCAGGAGGATCGCGGGTCTGTGATGCACATCACCAAACGCATTCAGGCTTCGGCCAGAAGTTTTGCGCGGTCCGCAATGGCGATGCGTCCACGCGCGAGGCCGACGCAGCCTGTGACTTCCAGCTTCTTCAGCGCGCGGCTTACCGCCTCGCGGCTGGCGCCAATCTGTGCCGCCAGCCGTTCGTGGGTGGCTTCCAGAAAGCCGTCGGGCGATGTCAGCAACAGCGCGACGATCCGTCGCGTCAGCGAGCGGAAGGCGATGTCTTCCACGCGCTGCATCATCAGCGCCAGCCGTTCGGCGAACAGCGCGAACACATAGCGGCGAAACGGCGGATGGGCAGTGATCAGCGTATCGAATAGGTCATGCGGCATGGCCGCCAGCACCACGTCGGTCAGCGCCTGTCCGCGCGCCGGATAGTGCGCCTCGCCCAGCAGGCAACTGGTGCTGACGATGCAGGACTCCCCGGGGTGGATCCGGTACAACTCGATTTCATGGCCGTCAGGCGTGCTGCGCATCACCTGGATTTCGCCGGCAATCAGCAGGGGGAATCCCCGACAGCGATCTCCTGCCGCAAAAATCTCGGCGCCGCGCGGTGCGCGCACCCATTGCAGGCACTGCGTCAAACGATCTCGCAAGGGCGCGCCCATCCCCTGCAAGGCCGGGAAAGCCGCATGCAGGGATGACAGGTCGTTCGTATCCAGGGTGTGGGGCATCGGCGGGGTAAAAGGCAGGTGTTTGGTCGCCAATATCTGGCAGTGTGCCTCCATGTTACCCTCGCGCCCATGATTCGAGTGTTCTGGCTTGCCTTGTTGTGGATGGGAGTAGCGTCGTCCGGGGCGGCGGCACCTGGCGATAATGCCGTGCTGCAGGCGCAGCAGGCGTTTGCCGCGCGCAAGCTGGCCACGTTGGAGCAGGCGGCGCGCGACGTCCCGGCCGATCATGTGCTGGCGCCCTATGTCGAATACTGGCGCCTGATGCTGGCAAGCCGCTCCGAGGATGCGCGTTTTGCCGATTTCCTGGCGCGCCATCCCGGCAGCCGCATGGCCGAAGCGCTGCGTGCCGACTGGCTGAAATCGCTCGGCGCGCGTGAGGCGTGGCCGGCCTATCTGGCCGAGTACCCGCGCCTCGTCAAACCCGATGCCGCGCACCAGTGTTATGCCTACCGTGCCGAATGGGCGTTGGGCAATCGCAGCCATTTGCGCGAGGCGGTGGCCTTGTGGTTCACCGGGCGCGACATGCCGTCGGCCTGCACGCCCTTGTTCGAGCAGCTGATCGGGGCCGGATTGATCGTCCCCGAAGACGTCTGGCGGCGCATTCGGCTGGCGCTGGAAGCGGGCAACCCCGGCGTCGCCAGGACGGCGGCCAATGCCCTGCCGGCTGGGCTGCGCCCTGCCGTGGCGCTGTTCGATCGGGCCAGCCGCGATCCCGGACGCTTGCTGAACCCTGGCCAGCTTGATCCCGGCAAACGCGGCGACCGCGAAATCGCGCTCTATGCGCTCGACCAGCTTGCCCGGCGCAGTTCCATCGAGGCGGTGCAGGCGCTGCGGAAGCGGGCGCCGCAGTTCACCGCGGAGGAGCTGCAAGCGGCCTGGGCGCATCTCGCCACCTGGGCGGCGCGCCGCCATGAGGTGGTTGCCTTGGGATGGTTTCAGCAGGCCGGTGTGGCGGCGACCAACGATTTTCAGCGCGAATGGTGGGCGCGTGCCGCACTGCGCGCAGGGGACTGGACAGCCGTGCAGCGGGCGATCGATGGCATGGGCGAAGCCACTCGCACGCTGCCCGTCTGGCGCTACTGGCGCGCACGCGCCTTGCAGGCCACCGGCCAGCGCGCAGCGGCGAATCCGCTGTTTCTCGCATTGGCGCGCGAGCATCATTACTACGGCCAGCTGGCGCAGGAAGAGCTCGGCCCGGTGATGCAGGCGCCGGTTATCAACATCAAGATGGGCGGCGACGACGTCGCGGCCATTGCCCGCCAGCCCGGCATTGCGCGCGCACTGGCCCTGTATGAGCTCGGCTTGCGCAGCGACGCCAGCCAGGAGTGGAACTGGACGGTCCAGACGTTTTCCGACGCCCAGCTGCTGGCAGCCGCCGAACTGGCGCGGCGCATGGAATGGTATGACCGCGCCATCAACACCGCCGAGCGTACCCGTGAGCTGCACGATTTCGAATTGCGGTTTCTGGCGCCTTATCGCGAACTGGCGCAAAAGGCCGCGCGCGAAAACGAACTCGACGAAGCCTGGGTGTTCGGCCTGATGCGGCAGGAAAGCCGCTTTATCAACGTCGCGCGCTCCGGCGTCGGCGCGTCCGGATTGATGCAGATCATGCCGGCCACGGCCAACTGGATCGCAAAGCGGCTCGGCATCAAGCGCTTCCACCCGCGCGAGATGCAGGATCCGGCAAAAAACATCCAGTTCGGCGCGTATTACCTCAAGCACGTTCAAACCAGCTTGGACGGTTCGCCAGTGCTCGCCACCGCCGCCTATAACGCCGGACCGGGCCGCGCCCAGCGCTGGCGCGACACCCGGCCGATGGAAGCCGCGGTCTACATCGAGTCGATTCCGTTTGCCGAGACACGCGATTACGTCAAAAAAGTGATGAGCAACGCCATGTATTACGCCGCGCGTTTCGGCCAGCCCTCGGTGCTGCTGACAGAACGGCTGGGCACGGTGCCGCCGCGCAAAACCCCGGCAGATTCCGCCCAGAGTCCTGACGCCGCACTGGAAATCGAGCGGCCGGGCGACTAGTCTGGATGCTCGATGGACGAATCATCCGGGCTAAAATCGGCAACGCCTCATATTTGAAGCAACCTCATCATGAAAATTGAACGCATCTGCATCCTCGGCGGGTCCGGCTTTGTCGGCAGCCATCTCGTCAGTCAGCTCGCCGCGCGCGGCCTCCAGGTGCGCGTGCTTTCCCGCCGCCGCGAAGCGGCCAAGGACCTGATCCTGCTGCCCACGGTGGAGGTGATCGAGGCCGACGTGCACGACCAGCAGGAACTCATCCGCCATTTTCGCGGCATGGATGCGGTCATCAACCTGGTCGGCATCCTGCACGAAAACAAGGTCGGCCGCGTCGACCTGCCGAGCGCCCGCCGCGGCGACTTCCAGAAAACCCACATCGAACTGCCGCGCAAGGTCGTCCACGCCTGCGGCGAGGCGGGCGTGCACCGCCTGCTGCACATGAGCGCGCTCGGTGCCAACCCCAATTCGCGTTCGGCCTACCAGCGCTCCAAGGGCATCGGGGAGGCGCTGGTGCGCGAGGCCGGGATGCAGCATATCGAGCACGAAAACTGGTATTTAAACGGCCCCAAGTTTATCCACGGCTACGGTCTCGATGTCACGATCTTCCGCCCGTCGGTGATCTTCGGCCGCGGCGATTCCTTTCTGTCGATGTTCGCCCGCCTGCTCAAGGTTTTCCCGATGCTGCCGCTGGCGAGTGCCGGCGCGCGCTTTGCCCCGGTGCACGTGGACGACGTCGCCCGCGCCTATGCCGACAGCCTCGACAACCCCGCGACCTACGGCCAGACCTACGACCTGTGCGGCCCCAGGGTCTATACCCTGCAGGAGCTGGTGCGCTACGTGGGCGAAGTCACCGGCAAGCCACGCAGGATCGTCCCGCTGGGGGACCTGCTTTCCTATCTGCAGGCCTGGGCAATGGAATTCAAACCCGGCAAAAAACTGATGACGCGCGACAATTTCTTTGCCATGTGCGTGGATAACGTCTGCAGCGGCGGCTGGCCGTCGGTGTTCGATTTCCAGCCGGCAGCGCTCGAAGCCATCGCGCCGGGTTACCTGCGCGCCGACACGCCGCGCGCGCGCTACGAGGGCTACCGCGAAAACGCCCGTCGTTGAGGCGCCTTCTGCGATGAAAACCTACATTGTCGGCGGCGCCGTGCGCGACCGCTTGCTGGGGCTGCCGGTGACCGACCGCGACTTCGTCGTCGTCGGCGCCACCCCCGACGAGATGCTGGCGCTGGGTTTCCAGCCGGTCGGTAAGGACTTTCCGGTCTTCCTGCACCCGCAAACCCACGAGGAATACGCGCTGGCGCGCACCGAGCGCAAGTCCGGCCACGGCTACAAGGGATTCAAGGTGTATGCCGCGCCGGAAGTCACGCTGGAAGAGGACTTGCTGCGGCGCGACCTCACCATCAACGCGATGGCCGAGGACGAGACCGGCGCCCTGATCGACCCCTACGGCGGCCAGGGCGACCTGGCCGCCAAAACCTTCCGCCACGTCAGCGCATCCTTTGCCGAAGACCCTGTTCGAATTCTACGAGTGGCCCGCTTCGCCGCCCGTTTCACCGACTTTGCCGTGGCGCCGGAAACCCTCGCGCTGATGCGGCAGATGGTGGACAACGGCGAAGTCGACGCGCTGGTGCCCGAGCGGGTGTGGCAGGAAGCCGCGCGCGGGCTGATGGACGCGCAGCCCTCGCGCATGTTCCAGGTGCTGCGCGACTGCGGCGCGCTGGCCCGGCTGTTTCCCGAAATCGACCGCCTGTTCGGCGTGCCGCAGCCGCCCGAGCACCATCCCGAAATCGATACCGGCGTGCATACCATGCTGGTCGTCGACTGGGCGGCGCGCCAGGGTTTCAGCCTGCCGGTGCGCTTCGCAGCCTTGACCCACGACCTCGGCAAGGGCGCCACCCCCCCCGGACTCTGGCCCCGGCACCACGGCCACGAAGCGAGAGGCGTCGAGCTGGTGCGCGCGCTGAGCGAACGCATCCGCGTGCCTGCCGAGTGCCGCGATCTTGCCGTTGCGGTGGCGCGCGATCATGGCACCGTGCACCGCGCGCTGGAATTGCGCCCCGGCACCCTCGTCGAACTGCTGGAGCGGATCGACGCCTTCCGCCGCCCCGGGCGCTTCGAGGAATTCCTGCAGGCCTGCGAGTGCGATTTTCGCGGCCGGCCGGGCTACCCGGACCAGCCTTTTCCCGAGCCAGATTACCTGCGGCAGGCGCTGCAGGCCGCGCAGGCGATCGATGCCGCCGAGGTGTCGCGCAACGCCGACCCGGCGCGCATCCGGGAGGCCATCTTCCAGGAGCGGGCGATCGCAGTGGCGGCGTGGCGCGACCAGCCTGAGACAGGCAAGCCATAAGCACCCATTGCGCCGGTTCGGCGGTGCCACGGGCAACCCTCGCAGCCAATGCACGGGTGTCCATTGGCGTCTATCCTTGAGAAAGAAGTTTTTTGCTTACTTGATTTTCAAAAGGAGCTTGTTCATGAAATCCAGATGGTTTGTTGTTCTGCTGGCTGCCGTCCTGGCGCCGGCCTTGGTTGGCTGCGAGACCGGCCCACGTTATGGCGAGGTTGCGGTTCGTGATCCGCACTACTCGGCGAGGGTGGTGTTTACCGATCATGACCGTCGCCTGATCAATGACTATTATGAACCGCGCTATAAGAAACTCCCGCCCGGCCAGATCAAGAAGGGCCGGCTTCCGCCCGGCCATGCCTGGCGGGCAAGACCCAACCAGCCGATTCACGAGGACGCGCAATGGCGCTACCTCCCTTATGCGCTGGATCAGCGCCTTTCGCGGCTGCCGCCCGAGTATGTGCGCATCATGATCGGCACCGATGTGGCGATCATGAATACCCGTACCCGCGTAGTGATGGATATTCTTGAGGACGTCACCGACTGAGCCAGAGCAGGAAGGCGCCGTCATGGGTGGGGTGTACTGGGAGCATTTTCCGCACCAGGCCGACATGGGGGTGCGCGGAGTCGGCCCGACCCTGGCGGCGGCCTTCGAGCAGGCGGCACTGGCGATGACCGCCGTGGTGACCGATCCGGCCAGTGTGGCGCCGGTGATGGCCGTCGGTGTCGACTGCGAGGCGCCGGACGACGAGCTGCTGCTGGTCGACTGGCTCAACGCGCTGATCCTCGAGATGGCGGCGCGCCACATGCTGTTCAGCCGCTTTGAAGCCAGCCTGCACGGGCATCGCCTGCATGCCACCGCGTGGGGCGAAGCCGTTGACGTTGAGAAGCACCAGCCGGCTGTGGAGATCAAGGGCGCCACCTATACTGAGCTGAAAGTGGAGAAGGATGAGACCGGGCGATGGCTGGCCCAATGCGTGGTGGACGTGTGAAAAATGAATCTTGACCAGCTCAAGCAGGTGTCGGATTTCGAATGGCATATCGCGCCATCCGGAAAAATGCGGGTGCCGGCGGTGATCTATGCCGATCGGGCATTGATCACCGAAATGGACGACAAGGTCCATGAGCAGATCACCAATGTCGCCACGCTGCCGGGCATTGTCCAGGCCGCCTACGCCATGCCCGACGCGCATTGGGGCTACGGCTTTCCGATCGGCGGGGTGGCGGCGTTCGATGCCGAGGAGAGCGGCGTGGTATCCGCCGGCGGGGTGGGCTTCGACATCTCCTGCGGTGTGCGCACCCTGTATACCGGGCTTACGGCGGCAGAGATCGCGCCGCTCAAGCAGCGGCTGGCCGACCGCCTGTTCACCCACATTCCGGCCGGGGTGGGCAGCACCGGCCAGTTGCGCCTTGACGCCGGCGAGATGGACGCGATGCTGCGCGGCGGCGCGCGCTGGGCGGTCGAGCAGGGCTACGGCAACAAAACCGATCTGGATCGCATCGAGGAGCATGGCTGCATGGCCGGAGCCGAGCCGGGCCAGGTGTCCGAGCAGGCCAAGCGTCGCCAGCGCGACGAGATCGGCACCCTCGGTTCCGGTAATCATTACCTCGAATTGCAGGAAATCGTCGAGATCTACGACAGCAAGGCGGCCGAGCGTTTCCGCCTGCGCGAGGGCGAAGTGGTGGTCAGCATTCATTGCGGATCGCGCGGGCTGGGGCATCAGATCGGCACCGAATTCCTCAAGCGGATGGTGATCGCCGCGCCGGGCTACGGTATCGACTTACCCGACCGCGAGCTTGCCTGCGCGCCCATCCACTCGCCTGTCGGCCAGGCCTATCTCGGCGCCATGCGCGCGGCGGTCAACTGCGCCCTGGCCAACCGCCAGGTGATCACCCACCTCACCCGCAAGGTGTTCGCCGACCTCGTGCCGGGAACCCATCTCACCCTGATCTACGACGTCTCGCACAACACCTGCAAGGAGGAGTGGCATACGGTCGGCGGCCAGACGCGCCGTCTGTATGTGCATCGCAAGGGCGCAACGCGCGCCTTCGGCCCGGGCCATCCGAGCCTGCCCGGCGAGTTGCGCGATATCGGCCAGCCGGTGCTGATCGGCGGCAGCATGGGCACCGCGTCCTACATTCTGGTCGGCACCGAGGAAGGCGGGACACGCGCTTTCAGCTCCGCCTGCCACGGCGCCGGGCGCGCCATGAGCCGCCGCCAGGCCACCCGCCAGTGGCACGGCCGGGCGCTGGTGGACGAACTCGCCAGCCAGGGCATTCTGATCCGCAGCCCCTCGCTGCGTGGCGTGGCGGAAGAGGCGCCCGGCGCCTACAAGGATGTCAGCGCGGTGGTGGATGCGGCCGATCATGCTGGGCTGGCGCGCAAGGTGGCCAAGCTGAAGCCGCTGGTCTGCATCAAGGGCTGAATGGCGCCGCGTTGGAACTGTGGCTTGTTTGCGGCGTCAAATCGATCGAATGCGGCGCAGCAGCCGCGAATGGAAAATGGAGTGCCCCATGCCTTACAGCGAACAAACGGTGCAGTCGGTGCGCCCGTGGTCGGACAAAACCTTCAGCTTCACGCTCAGCCGGCCGCAGGATTTTGCCTTCGAGAACGGTGAATTCGTCACCCTCGGGCTGAAGCGCGAAGGCAAGCTGGTGGCGCGCGCCTATTCCATCGTCTCCACCTCCGACCGCGATCATCTTGAGTTTCTCAGCATCCACGTGCCGGATGGTCCGCTGACCAGCCAGCTGGTTCGCATCCGTCCCGGCGACAACGTGTGGGTCAACAGCAAGGCCACCGGTTCGCTCACGCTCAATCATGTGTTGCCGGGACGCACGCTGTACCTGCTGGCCACCGGCACCGGGCTGGCGCCGTTCATGAGCCTGATCCGCGATCCCCAACTCTATGCCCGCTTTGAGAACGTGGTGCTGGTGCATTCGGTGCGCACAGTCGCCGAGCTGGCCTACCGCGACGAGATCGAATCGCTGGACAACCCCCAGCTTTATTACGTGCCGACGGTGACGCGCGAGCCTTTCCCCGTTCCCGAGCGCGGCGGCGACCTGTTCCGTTCCGGCGCGCTGTCGCAACGCCTTGGCCTGCCCGCGCCCGATCCCGAACGGGACCGCGTGATGGTTTGCGGCAACCCGGCGATGACGCGCGAGCTGACGCATTACCTCAAGGATTCAGGCTGGACGCTGACCAACCATCGCGGCATCGGCAACTTCACCACCGAAGTCGCGTTTGTCGTGCATCACGAATAATCGCCCTGGGGTCCGTTGAATAATCGATGGGCCCAGGAAACCCCGGACCCAAAACCTGGCTAGTCGCGGCCGTGGCGGCGGTGGTCGCGACGGTCGCTGCGGTGTTCGCGACGATCGTCGCGCCAGCCATCGCGCCGGCCGTCGTGCCGGTCTTTCCAGCCGCGGCGATCATCCCAGCCACGATCGTATTCCCGGTAACCGTACTCGCGGTAAGGCTGCACATACGTCACCCGGTGCGGCGGCGGCAGCACGATGACATGACCGGGATGGTATGGGCTATGCGTCCAGTAACGGGCGCCGCCGGACTCATACAACACGCGGAATCCGTCATGGTGGCGGGTGCCGAACGAGATGGTGAAGTGCGGTTCGACCGAGACCACGCGGCCATAGTCGCCGCGGGCGATGGCGGTGCCGGAGGCGGCCAACAGGGTGGTCGCAATCAGAAGGGTGCGTAACATGGTGCTTCTCCTTTCAGGTTTCAGGTCCGACAGGCTGCTAGGCTGAGCGTCAGTCGTTCCACTTGTTGCGGCTGCTGTTCCAGCGCTCGCCGCGCTGGTCCTCTGCCACGGAAAAACGCACATTCAGGGTCAACCATCTGCCCGGATCGTAGGGAAGGTGGGTGCTGTATTCGCGGCCCTGGAAGCGGTAACGCACGTCGTAGCCGCTGACCACCTGGCGCAAGTTGTCCTGGGCGCGGCACCGTTCCACCTGCTGCGGGCGCGATTCGTAACGGGTGCCGCCGTCATTCCAGCGGTCGCCGACCACGGCGCCGGTGGCTGCGCCGACCGCGGCGGCGGCAACCTTGCCGTTGCCCTTGCCGACGGTGGAACCGACCAGACCGCCGGCGATGGCGCCGAGAATCGCGCCACCTGTGTTGTTGCTTTCCCGATAGCTCTGCGTCTCGTACCCGACGGTTTCGGTCCAGCACTCGCGGCGCGGCTCGTTGATCGTCTCGTAGACCGGCGTGCTGGCCAGAACCTGGGCGCGGGCGGTAAAGCCGTCGCCGTTGCCACGGCCGGGACCAGCCTGCGCTGCGCCGCTGGCAGCTAGCAGTGCGGCGATCAGGGTGGTGTTCAGGGTGCGTGATTTCATCGTTACTCTCCTTGGTTGCTTCAAGTCAGTCGGGTTCAGCGGCGGTCGCGGGGGCGACTGCCCTCTTCGGGGTGCTGCGGTTGTTTCTGGCGGCGCCGTTCGTAGCCGTAGCCGTAGCCTCGCGGCTCCTCGGGCTCGGCTTCGTGCCTGGAGGCGCTGCGCTCGTCCTTGCGGGCATCGCGCCGATCCGGGCGAACCTCGTCGCCGCGGTCGCGTTTGGCCACGATGAACGCGTCATCCATCAAGTCCGGGGCGGCCTGAACCGGGGCGGCCAAGGCCAGTCCCAGTGCGGCCAGTCCGGAAATCCAAAGTTGTCGTGTGTTCATCGCGGTCTCCATTTCTTTGGTTGCGTTGCTTCGCTTCCATGCTTCGCAGTCTGGTTGAGGAAAGTAAGTGCACTGTTTCGCGCAAGGTCGATTTTGTAACAGTGTGTTACCGGGGAGGGAATGCCACCCTGTTGCCGCTGATATAGTTGCCGCATGGAAAAAAACGTGATTTACGTAACCGACGACGACCGCGGCATCCGCGAACTGGTGGCCGAATACCTGACGGGCCAGGGCTATGCGGTCGAGACCGCGGAAGATGCGGCCTCGCTCGATCGGCTGCTCGCCGCCCGGCTGCCCGACCTCCTGGTGCTCGACTGGATGATGCCGGGCGAGGACGGCCTGTCGGTGGCGCGACGGCTGCGCGCGCAGCCGGGCTTTCCGCCCATCATCATGCTGTCGGCCAAGGGCGAGGACATCGACCGTATTATCGGTCTCGAAGTCGGCGCCGATGACTACCTGCCCAAGCCGTTCAATCCGCGCGAGCTGCTGGCGCGCATCCGTGCGGTGATGCGCCGGCACGGCGGGGCGGCCGCGCCGGCGGCGGCCGGAACCACCCGGCTGGTGCACTTCGGTCCATTCAGCACCAATCTCGACACCCGCACGCTCAGCCGCGACGGTGCGGAAATCCCGCTGACCAGTGGCGAGTACGAATTGCTGGAAATCTTTGTTACCCATGCCAACCGCGCGCTGTCGCGCGACTGGCTGATGGACCAGCTGCGCGGCTTCGAGCGCGACCCGTTCGACCGCAGCATCGACGTGCGGGTGAATCGCCTGCGCAAGAAAATCGAGGACGACCCGGCCAACCCGGCCTACATCCGCACCCAGCGCGGGCAGGGTTATCTGTTCGTACCGCAGGGCAAGGGGTGAGACACATCACCCGCTCGCTGTTCGTCCGTACCGCGCTGACGCTGGCGCTGGCCTTCGTCGTGTTTCAGGTGGCGGCGTTCTGGGTTGTGACCCGCACCCTGATCATCCCGGTGGCGGAGCGCTCGGCCGACGACCTGGCCGGCCTTGTCGTGTTGTCGGCGCAGACCTGGGTGGAACTGCCGCCCGAGACGCGTTCGGCGTTCGAGCGCGAACTGGCGCGCCGTCACGGTCTGCGCCTGACCACCGTCGACGTCGGGGCGACCGCGGATGCGCCGCAGTTTGCGTTCCGCAGCCAGATCGAAGCCGCGCTGAGCCGCCGCGTGGGCGAAACCATTGTGCTGCGCGGAGTGCCGGGGACCGCAGCGGCGTGGCTAAATATCCCGGTCGGCGGGCACGACCTGCGGGTCGGCTTCTTCCCCGGCCGCTATGCCGTCAAGCCGCCGCTGGCCGCGATTGCAGTCGTTGCGCTGGGTACGTTTCTCAGCCTGCTGACCGCTCTGTTTCTGGTGCGCCGCATCACCGTGCCGCTGGCGCGCGCAGCGCAGGCGGCCAGCCAGGTGGGCGCGGGCGAGCTGCCCGATCCCTTGCCGGAAACCGGCCCCGCCGAACTCGCCGAACTGGCCCGCCGCTTCAACACCATGGCGGCCGAAGTGCGCGCGCTGCTGGATAACCGCACCACCCTGCTGGCAGGCATCTCGCACGACCTGCGCACCCCGATGACGCGCCTGCAGCTGAATCTGGAAATGCTGCGCGATGCGCCCGACCCTGCGCGGATCGATCGCGCGGTAGCCGATCTGGCCGACATGAACAGGCTGATTACCGGTTATCTGGAACTGGCGCGGACCACGCAGGCTGAAACGAAGGTGCGCTTCGATCTTGCGGAACTGCTGAAGGAGATGGCGGCCGATGCGGGCCTGCCATGGGCGGGCGTGGCGCCGTGCGAGGTCGAGGCGGCGCGGCTGGCGGTGCGGCGGATCGTGTCCAACCTGATCCAGAATGCGCAACGCTATGGCGGTGGCACGCCCATCGAGCTGGCTTTGGAATGTTCGGACACGTTGGTGCGGGTGACCGTACGCGACGCCGGCGCCGGCATCCCTGACGACCAGATGGAAAAGGTATTCAGGCCGTTTTACCGGCTGGAGGCCTCGCGCTCACAGCTTACGGGCGGAACCGGGTTGGGTCTGGCGATCGTGCGCCAGCTGGCGGAAACAAACGGCTGGAAGGTGCGGCTCGGGAACCGTGCGGCGGGTGGTCTGGAGGCGGTGCTGGAAATCCCCCGATAGCAGCCTGGCGGTCAGGTGTAGTAGGGTGTGCTCCGCCGCAGCACTCGGAATTCGATGAACAGCAGCGTCAGGCTGAACATCGACATGCGGTAGGTGCTGCCGCTGAAAAATCCCAGCGGCGAACGAGACAGGCTGATGCTCACGCTGGTGGCGCGACCGACTTGCATCAGGCGGCGGGCTGGCGTGCAAACAGGGAAAATTGCACGAACAGCAGCGACAGGCTGGTGAGGCTCATGCGCTCGGTCTGGCCGTGAAACCAGGCGAAGGGCGAGGCGCTGAGTTTGAGAACCAGTTGTTTTTTACCGAATTGCAGTTTCATGATGCGCTCCTTGGTGAGGCGGAATGCCTGAATACCTGCAATGCCTGTGCCAATTGGGCTGTGGCAATGTGACGAAAAAATGAATCGACAAAACAAAGGTTTGCAAGGTCCGGCTTGAAGGGGCCGGTTGGGGCGCTTGCGCCGGTTGACGGAAAACCGTCAACCCGTGTCGAAGCGGTAAACAGTCGCCACTCGGCGGGCGGCTGCATCCTGCGACTCAGAACTCCCACGCGACGCCGGCGTTTGCGAAGCTCCGGCTATTGCCGTGTCCGGCGGCGGCGCTCAGCTTGAGTCCATCGGCGACTTCCCAGCGTAGGCCGATCGCCTTGTCGGGACCACTATGTTCCGCACCGAAGACCTCGAGTGTCAGTTGCACGGCCTCGCTCAGCGGCTGATCGAAGCCCAGGCCCCACACGTTCAGCCCCTCGGTGTCGCCGTCGATGCGTTCCCATTCGTGGCCCAGGTTGAGGTGGATGAGTTGCCCCGACGCAAAGGCCCAACTCGCCAGGCCGATCAGTGCGCGGGTGTATGCGGTCTCCTTGTTTGCAATCTGGTCATCGGCGCGGGCACGGCCGAGTTCGGCTTTCAAGCCCGCCGATAGCCCGGCCTCTTGCTGCAGGGGCACCCATTTGGCGGCGAACCCGACTCCCGAAAGCTCCGTGCGCGGACTTGTGTCATGGTCGCGGGCCATCTCGAATGCGAATTCCAGTTCGACATTGTCGATCGGGCCGTACCCGGCGGCGGCATCCAGGCCGCGCACCTGGTCGTCCTTGCTCCAGCCGAAGTCGAGTTTCGCGCCACCCCGATCGAGGGTGCCGGCGTCGTCGACGGCCATCGGACGTTCGGCCAGTACGGGTTGCGCAGCGAATGCGGCGAGTAGTCCGGCGGCGACGGAAGTGCGGAGAAACGTAAATGGATTATTTTTGGTTTTCATGTGTATTCCCTCTTGGCAAGCGATCAGGGTGGTAAACGACCCGGCAGGGGGAGGACGCATCCGGATCCCCAAGGCGTTAAAAAAACCGCTGGGCTGCAGCGGTTTTTTTTAATGCCAGGACAACCTGGCGGCAACGAGAAAAATCAATACTTGAGCTGGAGTTTGTCCAGTTGTTCTTTGGTGATGCCGGGAACGTCGCCTTTCGCTTTCCAGCGATTCAGGTTCCAGGCACCTTCACCCACCCAGGCCTTGATCATCTTGAGATTGGCGGCACGCTCGGCATCGGTTTCGCCCAGATTCTTGTACATGTTGCCTGGCTTCTTGTCGGGCGTATTGGTGCCGTCGTCCAGGCGACGCATGAAGGCACCGTGATCCGGGTAGGCAACAATCTGAAGCAGGTCTGCATACGTGTCGGTACGCGGGCCAAGCTTGTCTTTTTTGTACCCTTCCTCGTTCAGCTTGAACTCGGCCAGCGTCGGTGCGTCATCGCCGTGGCATTCAGCGCACTGGGCCTTGATCAAGGGTGCGATGTGCGTGCGATAGGTCACGCCAGTCTCCGTTGTCTTGGCAATAGGCGTCGGTGCCTTCTGTGCGACGGTGGTGGTGCAGGCCACCAGTACTGGCAGTGCCAGGGTGGCAGAAGCGAATGTGGCTACAAATTTTAGTTTCATGGTTATGTCTCCTCAGGTTAAAAATATAGCTACTACGGTTTGCTGGCAGTGCCAAACAACTCGCGGGGCCCTGGCCCATCAGGTTCCTGGTGCGCAATGCCAAAGTGGCAGTCGATGCAGGTCAGATTTTCTGCCTTTGCTTTTTTATGGCGGGCCTGCGCTCTGGGTGTCTGCAGTTCAGTGCTCATCTTGTCGGACTGGTGGCAGTTGCGACATTCGTGCGAGTCGGTTTCCTTCATGCGCTTCCACACATGGGTTGCCAACTCATGACGCTTGGCCTCGAATTTTTCCGGCGTGTCGATCGAGGGCGAAATGAATTTGTAATACAGCTCCTTGCTGGCTTGGATCTTGCGAATAATCAAGTCCTTGGGCTCGCGCGGCACGTGGCAGTCGGTGCAGATGGCGCGCACCCCGGTACGGTTCGTATCGTGGATCGTGCCCTTGTACTCGGCGTACACGTTGTCCTTCATTTCATGGCAGCTGATACAGAATGCTTCGGTGCTGGTCCATGCCAGCCCTGCGGCTCCGGCAATCACCAGCATGACCGACGCGATAAAACCGACGATGGCCAAGCCCAGTACCAGCTTCCAGCGCTGGCGCATTTTTTGAAATATCCCTGTCATGACGGATCGCCGTGTTCAGGGTGGCGTCAGCGCGACAAAATGTACTGAATCAGGTTTTTGACGGCTGCATCGTCTTTGGCCTTGATCTCTTTATGCTCTTCTTTTTCCCCGTCAATCTCGACCATGGGCCCAGTCGTGAGGTGCGTGAACAGCTTGGACTCAGCGTCGGCCTTGCCTTTGTGCTTGGCAGCCGTTTTCTTGAATGACGGGCCATCTTTTTGCTTGTCCACGGAGTGGCACTTGCCGCACTTGTTTTCTTTCAACAGCGCCTCGGCAGCAGCAACGTCAACCGCCTGAGCGTGCGCCACCAGCGCACCACAAGACAGGCCCAAAGCCAACACAAGCTGGGGCAGGTGAAAAGAGTGAGTGCTGTACATGAATATCCCCTGACAAATTACAAAAACCATTAAGTCGACCATAGCACGACATAACAACACTTAATGAATGAATAATAAAATTCAATGAATTTTTTGGTACTTATTCATCGCAGGTTCAGAATGGGCATCGGCAACAGCCGACTCAAGGCGGGAGGTGCCTAAATAGGTGCAATGCCTGTGCCAGCCTGCCGGGGGGGCGGTGTGGTTCAAAAATAAATCGACAAAACAATGGGTTGCCAGATGTGGCTGGAAGGTGCCCGTTCGGGCGGTTGCGGAGGCTGACGGAAAACCGTCAGCCGGCGTCGAAACGGCAAACAGTCGACATTCCGAACGGGCGGGAACCCTTGTCGGGGTAAAATCCGGCTTTACGATTTAAGCGGGGCGTGTTCTGCGCGCCGCATCTTCTGCATGATCATCCTCAAGAATCTCAGCCTGCGGCGTAGCGCCAAGGTTTTGCTCGACAATGCGTCGGTGTCGATCAACCCCGGCGAACGGGTCGGCCTGGTGGGGCGCAACGGCGCCGGCAAGTCCAGCCTGTTCGCGCTCCTGAACGGCACCCTGCACGAAGACAAGGGCGACTTTTCCATGCCGTCGCAGTGGCGCATGGCGCAGGTGGCGCAGGACATGCCGGAAACGTCCGAGCCCGCGACCGACTTCGTCATTGCCGGCGACAGCCAGTTGGTCGCAGCGCAGACCGAGGTCACCGCCGCCGAGGAAAGCGACGACGGCGAGCGCATGGCGCACGCCTACATGGCGCTGCACGACGCCGGCGCGCACGACGCGCAGTCGCGCGCGCAGTCGCTGATCCTCGGGCTTGGCTTCCAGGTGCGCGAGCTGAGCCAGCCGGTCAACAGTTTTTCCGGCGGCTGGCGCATGCGACTGCAGCTGGCGCGGGCGCTGATGTGCCCGTCCGACCTGCTGCTGCTCGACGAACCGACCAACCACCTCGACCTTGACGCGCTGGTGTGGCTGGAAGCCTGGCTGAAGAAATACCCCGGCACCATGCTGGTGATCAGCCACGACCGCGAGTTTCTCGACGCCGTGACCAACGTCACCATCCACATCGAAAATGGCCAGCTCACCCGCTACGGCGGCAACTACAGCACCTTCGAGGACATGCGCGCCGAGCAGATGGCGCTGCAGCAGGCGGCGTTCGCCAAACAGCAGGACAAGATCGCCCACCTGCAGGACTTCATCAACCGCTTCAAGGCCAAGGCCAGCAAGGCCAAGCAGGCGCAGAGCCGGGTCAAGGCGCTGGATCGCATGGAACGCCTGGCGCCGATGCTGGCGAGCGCGGATTTCACCTTCGAATTCAAGGAGCCGCTCAACCTGCCCAACCCCATGCTGACCATCGACGATGCCAGCTTCGGCTACCCGCCGCCCGCGGATGCGCCCCCCGGCACATTGCCGACGGTGATCGTGCAGCACGTCAGCAAGTCGGTCTTCGCCGGTCAGCGCATCGGCATCCTCGGCGCCAACGGCCAGGGCAAGTCGACGCTGGTGAAAACGATTGCGCGCACCCTGCCGGTGGTCGCGGGCGAAGTGATCGAGGGGCGCGGCCTCAACATCGGCTACTTCGCGCAGCAGGAACTCGACGTGCTGCGCCCCAAAGACACCCCGCTGGAACACATGATCCGCCTCGCCCGCGACACCATCGCCAGCGGCGGTGCCGGCCAGTTCAGCAGCCGCGAGCAGGACCTGCGCACCTTCCTCGGCACCTTCAATTTCAACGGCGACATGGTCAAGCAGGCCGTCGGCACCATGAGCGGCGGCGAAAAAGCGCGGCTGGTGCTGTGCATGATCGTGTGGCAACGGCCGAATCTCTTGCTGCTGGATGAGCCGACCAACCACCTCGATCTCGCCACCCGCGAAGCGCTGGCGATGGCTTTGAACGAATTCGAAGGCACCCTCATGCTGGTCAGCCACGACCGCGCCCTGCTGCGTTCGGTGTGCGACGAATTCTGGCTGGTCACGCGCGGCGGGGTGGAGCCGTTCGACGGCGACCTGGACGACTACCAGCGATACCTGCTGGAGGAGGGCAAGCGCCTGCGGGAAAGCCTGAAGGAGGCCGGCAAGGTGGCTAGCGCGCCGGTGGTCAAGACGGAACCCGCGCCGGCTGCGGCGAAGAAGCCGGTGTCCTCGGGAAAGATCAAGTCGTTGCAGCAGAAACTGGAGAAGCTCGACAAAAGCATGGCTGCGCTACAAGCGGAAAAGGCGGCGTTCGAAGCTCGCCTGGGCGGGACGCTTTCCGTCGAGGAGATTACCGAAACCGGCAAGCAGCTTCAGCATGTCATTGACGAGCTGGCGATTGAAGAGGGGGAGTGGCTGGAATTGTCGGGGGAGATCGAGGCGCTGGAAGGGGCGAGCGCTTAACGTAGTATTTTGCGTCTGACCTTTGGTCGGGGGTAGCCCGGCCAAAGGTCAGCAGCCAAGCAGCATCCACGGCTACAACCAACAACGAAACCCCCATCAACCAAGCTAAAATGCCGCTTTCCCGAAAAGCCGCTCATCCGCCGTGAAACCCACCTTTCAGGACATCATCCTCACCCTGCAACGCTACTGGGCCGAGCGCGGCTGTGCGCTCCTGCAGCCCTACGACATGGAGGTCGGCGCCGGCACCTCGCATACCGCGACCTTCCTGCGTGCGCTTGGACCGGAGCCGTGGAAGGCGGCCTACGTGCAGCCGAGCCGCCGGCCCAAGGATGGGCGCTACGGCGACAACCCCAACCGCCTGCAGCATTACTACCAGTTCCAGGTGGTGCTGAAGCCGGCGCCGGCGGACATTCTTGAACTGTATCTCGGTTCGCTCGAGGCGCTTGGGTTCGATCTCAAGAAGAACGACGTGCGCTTTGTCGAGGACGACTGGGAGAACCCCACGCTCGGCGCCTGGGGGTTGGGCTGGGAAGTGTGGTTGAACGGCATGGAAGTCACCCAGTTCACCTATTTCCAGCAGGTCGGCGGCATCGATGTGAAGCCAATCACCGGCGAAATCACCTACGGTTTGGAGCGCCTAGCGATGTATCTGCAGGGCGTGGAAAGCGTGTTCGATCTCGTGTGGACCGAGGGGCTGACTTACCGCGACGTCTACCACCAGAACGAAGTCGAGCAGTCGACCTACAACTTCGAGCACAGCGACGTCGAGTTCCTGCTCAGCGCGTTTGCCGCGCACGAGAAGAAGGCGCAGGAACTGATGGCCGTGCAGCTCGCGCTGCCGGCGTATGAACAGGTGCTGAAAGCCGCCCATACCTTCAACCTGCTCGACGCGCGCGGCGCGATTTCGGTGACCGAGCGTGCCGCCTACATCGGCCGCATCCGCAACCTGGCGCGTGCGGTGGCAAAAAGCTATCTCGACAGCCGCGCGCGGCTTGGCTTTCCGATGGCGCCCAGGGCCTGGGCAGACGAAGTCCTGGCACAGATTGAAAAGAAGGCCGCAGCATGACCATGCAGAATTTGCTCGTTGAACTCTTTGTCGAAGAACTGCCGCCCAAGGCGCTGAAGAAGCTGGGCGAGGCCTTTGCCGCCGCGCTTGCCGAAAGTTTGGCCGCGCAGGGACTGGCCGAGGCGAAGGCTGCGGTCGCTGACTTTGCCTCGCCGCGCCGCCTTGGCGTGCACATCGAAGGCGTCCTGCAGCGCGCCGCCGACAAGCCGGTGTCGACCAAGCTGATGCCTGTTGCCGTGGGTCTGGATGCGGAGGGCAAGGCAACGCCCGCGCTGCTGAAGCGCCTGGCCGCGCTGGGTGCCGATGCATCTGCCGTCGGTCAATTGCGCCGTGCTGCAGACGGCAAGAATGAAGCGCTGTTCCATGACAGCATCGCACCGGGCATGACGCTCGCCGACGGCCTGCAGCACGCGCTCGAAGCGGCGATGGCGAAGCTGCCGATCCCGAAGGTGATGCAGTACCAGCTGGCCGACGGCTGGAGCAGCGTGCACTTCGTGCGCCCGGTGCATGGCCTGGTTGCGCTGCATGGCACGGATATCGTGCCGCTGTCCGTGCTGGGCTTGACGGCCGGGCGCGACACGCAGGGCCATCGCTTCGAAGCGCGCGTCAGCCCGGTGGTGATCCGGAGCGCTGACAGCTACGCCAGCCAAATGAAAGACGAGGGCGCAGTGATCGCCAGCTTTGCCGAGCGCCGCGCCGAAATTGTTCGCCAGCTGCAATCTGCAGCTGCGCCCTCGGGTTTGACGCCGGTCGAGGATGACGCGCTGCTGGATGAAGTGACTGCGCTGGTCGAGCGCCCCAATGTGCTGGTCGGTACGTTCGAAGATGCCTTCCTCGAAGTGCCGCAGGAATGCCTGATCCTGACCATGAAGGCGAACCAGAAATATTTCCCGCTGCTCCGGGATGCACCGGCCATTTTTGACGGTGCAAGGCAGGTAGCGCAAGGCAAGCTGACCAACCGCTTCCTCATCGTTTCCAATATCTCGCCTGCCGATGCATCTGCGGTGATCGGCGGCAACGAGC
Source organism: Thiobacillus sp. (assembly GCA_019459055.1). Lineage (GTDB taxonomy): Bacteria > Pseudomonadota > Gammaproteobacteria > Burkholderiales > Thiobacillaceae > Thiobacillus. The sequence goes on from JAIBEI010000027.1 coordinate 87,136, forward strand.
GGGTGGTGCGCCCGCGTCTGGCCGACGCCAAGTTTTTCTTCGACCAGGACCGCAAGAAGGCGCTGGACTCGCGCGTGCTGGGGCTGGCCAGGGTCGTCTACCACAACAAGCTCGGCACCCAGGGCGAACGCGTGACGCGGGTGCAGGCAATCGCCCGCGCTATCGGCGAGCAGATCGGCGGCGAGGCCCTGGCGCTGAAGGCCGACCAGGCTGCGCTGCTGGCCAAGGCCGACCTGCTCACCGATATGGTCGGCGAGTTTCCCGAGCTGCAGGGCATCATGGGGCGTTACTACGCGCAGCACGACGGCCTGGCCGACGACATCGCCTTCGCCATCGAGGACCACTACAAGCCGCGCTTTGCCGGCGACGAGCTGCCCCGCAGCGATGTCGGCGTGTGCGTGGCGCTGGCGGACAAACTGGAAACGCTCGTGGGGTTGTTCGGAATTGGTGAAAAACCCAGCGGCGACAGGGATCCGTTTGCGCTGCGTCGCCATGCACTGGGCGTGATTCGCATGCTGATCGAAAAGAGCTTGCCGCTGAGCCTGGACGATCTGGTCAATATTGCCTTCGCCGCTTTCCCGCAGGGATTGCTCGGACAGGCGCACACTGATGTGTACATGTTCGTGTTCGAGCGTCTCAGTGGCGCGATGCGCGAACAAGGCTATTCCGCGAACGAGGTCGATGCGGTGCTGAGCCTGAACCCGACGCAGATCCATCTGGTGCCGAAGCAACTGGAGGCGGTGCGTGCTTTCGCGGCATTGCCGGAAGCCCCCACGCTCGCCGCGGCCAACAAGCGCGTCGGCAACATCCTGAAAAAGGCCGAGGGTGAAGTGGGCGGAGCGCTCGACCAAAGTCGACTGGTCGAGGCGGCGGAAACGGCGTTGTTTGCCGCGCTCGGCGAGATCGCGCCGCGAGCCGACGCAGCCTTTGCTGCGGGCGATTACACCGCATCGCTACAGGCGCTGGCCGCGCTGAAAGCCCCGGTCGACGCCTTCTTCGACCAGGTGATGGTCAACGCCGACGATCCCGCGCTCAAGGCCAACCGGCTGGCGCTGCTGCACCGGTTGCACCAGACCATGAACCGGGTTGCGGACTTGTCGCGGCTGGCGGCGTAAGATGGCTTTCTGCACAGCAGGAGTCTCGCCATGAAACTCATCATTCTCGACCGCGACGGCGTCATCAATTTCGATTCCGATCAGTTCATCAAGTCACCCGACGAATGGAAGCCCATCCCGGGCAGTCTGGAAGCGATCGCGCGGCTGACGCGCGAAGGCTGGCGCGTGGTGGTGGCAACCAATCAATCCGGCCTGGCGCGTGGATTGTTCGAGATGGTGACGCTCAACGCCATCCACGCCAAGATGCACAAGGCGGCGGCACAGGCGGGTGGGCGCATCGAAGCCGTGTTTTACTGCCCGCATGCAGCCGAGATGAACTGCGATTGCCGCAAGCCCAGACCGGGGCTGTTGAATGAAATTGCCGCGCGTTATGGCCATGACCTGCACGAAGTGCCCGCGATTGGCGATTCGCTACGCGACCTGCTTGCGGCAGAAAGCGTGGGCGCGCGCCCTCTGCTGGTCAAAACCGGCAAGGGCGAAAAAACCCTGGCGGCCGGCGGCCTGCCCGAGAACATCCCGGTGTTTGCCGACTTGAGCGAGGCCGTCGATCACTTGCTGAAAACGGCCGCATGAACCTGATCCGCTCGGTTGTTTTCGCAGTGTTGCAGACTGCGCTGACGGTGTTTTTCAGCATGGTCGCGTTGCTCAGTTTTCCCTTTTCGGCGCACACCCGCTACCGCATGATCACCGGCTACAACCATATCGTCATCTGGCTCGCGCGCGTGGTGCTCGGCATCCGCTACGTGGTGCGCGGCCGCGAGAACCTGCCTGCCCGTCCGGCGGTGGTGCTGGCCAAGCACCAGTCGGCATGGGAAACGGTGGCGTTTCTGTTCCTGTTCCCGCCGGTGTCGGCGGTGATCAAGCAGGAGTTGCTGAACGTGCCGTTCTTCGGCTGGGCCTACCGCATGCTCTCGCCGATCGCCATCGACCGCAGCGCCGGGCGCGAGGCGCTGAAACAGATCGTGACCAAGGGCAAGGCCAAGCTCGAACAGGATTTCTGGGTGCTGGTGTTTCCCGAGGGCACCCGCGTCGCCCCCGGCGAGAAAGGGCGTTACGGCATCGGCGGCGCCTGGCTGGCGGCGGAGACCGGTGCGCCCATCGTGCCGGTGGCGCACAACGCCGGCGAGGTGTGGCCGAAGAACGCATTCGTCAAGCGTCCTGGCACCATTACCGTCAGCATCGGCCCGGCCATCGAGACCGCCGGCAAGAGCGCGGCCGAACTCACCCGCGCAGTCGAGGCGTGGATCGAAACCGAAATGACGAGGTTGCCCCCTGCTGCCCCACGCCAATAGCGGTGTCCTGCAGATCGGTGACGCCGCCGTTCCGTACCAGCTGCGGCGCTCGCCCCGCCGTCGCACGCTGGGCCTGACCGTCACGCCGCGCGAAGTGCGCATCCATGCGCCGAGCTGGACCCCGCGCGCCGAAATCGAATCTTATGTGCGGCAGCAGCATGACTGGCTGCGCCGCACGTGGACCCGCTTGCAGGCGCGTTCGCCGCAAGCGCGCACCGAATCCCCGGCCGAAGTGCGCTTTCTCGGGCGCGCGCTCACGCTCGATATTCGGGCCTCCCTGTTCGTCGACGTCCAGCGCCGCGGCGGCAGCCTGCGCGTGCATGCCCCGCTCGACGCCGATGTCGGCGCACTGATCCGCGACTGGCTGCACGACCAGGCCGTCCGCCTGCTGGCCTGGCGCCTGGCGCGCATCGCCCGCCGGCTGGGGCGCGCACCCAGCCGCTTCGCCCTGTCCAACGCGCAGACGCAGTGGGGCAGCTGCACCCGGCGCGGCCATGTCCGCCTCAACTGGCGGCTGGTGCAGGCGCCGCTCACGCTGATTGACTACGTTGCCGCGCACGAACTTGCGCACCTGGTTCACCTCGACCACTCGCCGCGCTTCTGGGCGCAGGTCGCCGAACTGTGCCCCGACGCGTTGGCAAGGCGCACCGAGTTGCGCAGAATGAGTGGGGTTCTGTTTCAGGTTTGATGCGTTAAACAAAGACACAAAAAGGACTGCAAAATGAGACTGCTCCATACCATGTTGCGGGTAGGTGATCTTGATCGCTCGATCCGTTTCTACACGAACGTCCTCGGCATGAAACTGCTGCGCCGCAAGGACTATCCAGCCGAAAAATTTACCCTCGCCTTTGTCGGGTATGACAGCGAAGACAAGGCGGCGGTGCTCGAACTGACCTACAACTGGGGCGTCGACAAATACGAACTCGGCAGCGGCTACGGCCACATCGCCCTAGAGGTCGACGATGCCTATGCTGCGTGCGATGCGGTTGCGACAAAAGGCGGCAAGGTGTTGCGCCCGGCCGGGCCGATGTCGCATGGAACGACCGTTATTGCGTTCATTGAAGATCCGCCGGCTATGTTGGGTAAAACAACTACTAATTGCCGCGTGACTGAGTACAGATGGTGCTTTTTCATTTAGTAACCCAACTATTGCCAGAAGCAGTGACACGGTGGTGGAGCACGACGCCTGAGGCATTCCCTCACAGTGCAAAGGCTGCAGGCCAAAACGCTACATCAGTCGCATTCTCGGCCTTCTACCGTTCTCGATGGCATCGATGCGCCGAAAGCTGGCCTCGACAGCATCCTTACTCTCGGTCACTCGGTCGGCCGTCCTGTGCCATTTCTGCCGGTAACGTTTGCTTGCAATGAGCAGCACCATGATCGCAAGTGCTTGGATGTATTTCATGCTTGCCCTCCAGTGTTGCTGTAGAAGTGAAGCCCGTTCGCGCTCCAAGGGCTAGAAAACCTGTCTTAGCTTGATCAGCCTCGCTTCCTCTGAATCAAGCCAGTACTCAATATGGCGTTCATTGGTCTCGGTAACATATAGAGCTGCAGTTGTTTCTCGCTCTAACCTCGGATCAGATGCACACCAAAGCTCAGTAATCCTCTGCATTTGCCACTCACCCGTCCCCTGAACCGGCGTCATCAGGGCGACTTGCAGGACTTTTTGTTTCCCCGCGATGTACGCAATTTCGCTAAGGTGCGAGCTCAAAATCGTTACGTTTACCTTCCCGGTTTCAGTCGGGTCATCAGCAATATATGACACGAGAAAATGAGGCCGAAAGGTGAGTTGAATCAGGCCCCAGCATTGCATAGAGGGCGATCCGGCCTGAGCGGGCTCAGCAACTTCAGAGCCGACAACGGTATAAAACATGACCACTGCCTGACAAAATGAACACTATAGATTGTAGTCCTATAGTGTTCACGGTGGCCAGATATCACCCTCAACCACGGAGGTGATATGGACATACGGCAGGCGCTAGGTGCAGCCCTGAAGTCGGCGAGAATGTCTCGAGGCCTCACCCAGGAAGACTTCGCGATCGTCTCAAGCAGAACCTACCTGAGCACACTGGAGCGTGGCATTAAAAGCCCCACACTCGACAAACTCCAGAAAATCTCGGACGTACTCGGGGTGCATCCGATTACGTTGCTGTCCATGGCATATATGCAACGGGACTCGAAATCGGCAAGCGAGCTACTGGACATGGTGGGGAAAGAGTTGAAGATGCTAGGCGCCTAGGCGCGTATTCGGGAAAGAACAGCCAGGGAGCCCAATCGGAACCTCCCACCGGTTCCGCCTGGAGGGCTGACAATGAGGCGGCTGTCTGCGACGAACGGCCGGTCGAGGCAAAAGCTTTGAATGGCCGCACCTCGGCGATTCTGTTGAAAAACTCGATGTCGCAGCCGAGTCCATTCCCCATCAAGGGTGATTTTTTGAAACGTTGCCCATTTCGAGGTTCGTAACCGGGTCTTAATGCCCGGTTTTTTCGTTAATCCTGGTGTTTTTGCGTC
>JAIBEI010000033.1 GCA_019459055.1 Thiobacillus sp.
ACGCGCAGGAAAATGCGGCGCTGCGCACCTTGCTCTATGTGGAAGACAACCCGGCCAACCTGATGCTGGTCGAGCAGATCATCGAGGGTATCCCGCATGTGCGCATGCTGAGCGCGCGCGATGCCAATCTCGGCATCGCGCAGGCGCGCGCCCATAAGCCCGTTATGATCCTGATGGACATCAACCTGCCTGGGCTCAGCGGCAGCCAGGCGCTGGAAATCCTGCGCGACGATCCGGCCACGGCGCACATCCCGGTGCTGGCCATCAGTGCCAACGCCATGCCACGCGACATCCAGCAAGGCCTGGAAGCAGGATTCTTCCGCTATCTCACCAAGCCGATCAAGGTCAACGAATTCATGCAGGCGCTGAACATGGCGCTGAGGTTGGCGGAAACAGGATAAGGCGGCGCAAGTATTCTTGCCGGCCAGCGATTTTCCACCCGGATTGTCAGTGGCAGTTTCCGATCAAAATGCCCTGAAGATCGACCCGCTGTTCGTGAACCTAATGTCCCCCCATATGGTCTACATCAAGCTGATCACGGCCGTGATCAGCATCGGGTTCAGCCCCCGGCTGTGTGCGTCACCGTACATACTGTTGTGGGCAATACGCCTAGCCTTTCCTGTTCTCCCGCCAGAACCGCGTAATGGAGGATGATGATAGTGGTCAGAAATAATCAACACGGCGGTTCGGATTCCGCACAGGAAGAGCGCTGTCATGGCTGATAAAGCGGTCGTTCCAGGCTGTGAGGAATTGGCCATGGCCCGGGAAGATGCCGTGGATTTGCGCGAAAAGGCTGTCGACGTGCGCGAAGGATCAGCCACCTCACGCGAGCGGGAAATTCGCGCGGCAGAGCTGACACAGGAAACGTCCGACGATCAGATAAGCATGTTGCGGCAAGCGAACGCCCAGCTGGTTATCGCCACCATAGAAGCACACAAGCTGGCCGAGCAGGTGCAAACGGCGAAGATCGAACTGGACCACCTGGCGCATCACGATGTACTCACCGGCTTGCCCAACCGGGTCCTGCTGTACGACAGGCTGGCCCAGGCGATTGCGCTGGCGCGGCGCTCCGGCAAGCAGCTCGCAGTGCTGTTCATGGACCTGGATCGCTTCAAGCACATCAATGACTCGCTGGGGCATCCCGTGGGTGACCAATTGCTGCAGTCGGTAAGCGAGCGCCTGCTGGGCTGCGTGCGCCAGTCGGACACAATAAGCCGCCAGGGTGGGGATGAGTTCGTGGCGCTGCTTCCCGATATTGATCATCCGGAGGACGCAGCGTTGTCTGCGCAAAAAATGATTGCGGCAATCGCTCTGCCGCACCGCATCGACCAGAATGATCTGCATATCGGCGCGAGCATCGGCATCAGCATCTATCCGGAAGACGGCCCGGATGCAGAAACCCTGATCAAGCATGCGGACACCGCGATGTTTCACGCCAAGGAAAACGGCCGCAACACCTACGCATTCTTCGAGCAGGAAATGACTGCCCACGCCATTACGCGACAATCCATCGAGGCCAGCCTGCGCCTCGCGCTGGAGCGGCAGGAATTCGTGTTGCACTATCAGCCGAAAATAAATCTTCTCAGCGGCGCGATCGTCGGCATCGAGGCGCTCGTCCGCTGGCAGCATCCGCAACACGGGCTGCTGGAACCCGCAGAGTTCGTGCCCATCGCCGAAGACAGCGGCCTGATCCTGCCGATAGGCCGCTGGGTGCTGCGCGAAGCCTGTTTCCAGGCCCGCGCCTGGCAGGATGCGGGTTTTCCGCCGATCACCGTTGCCGTCAATACCTCCGCGCTCGAGTTCCGCGCCGCAGACTTTCTCGAATACGTACGCGCGACCCTCGAGGCGTCGCGTCTGGAACCGCGCTATCTGGAACTTGAACTGACCGAGAGCGTCCTCATGCGGGATGCCGAATCTGCCGATTCCGTTCTGCACGACCTCGCAGACCTGGGCGTCAAGCTTGCAGTCGATGACTTCGGCACCGGCTATTCCAGTCTGAGTTATCTGCGGCAGTTTCCGATCGATACCCTGAAGATCGATCAGTCGTTCGTGAACCAGATCACCAGCAACCCGGGCGATGCCACCATCGTCAGCGCCGTGATCAGCATGGGTAAAAGCCTCAAACAACGCGTTATTGCGGAGGGCGTCGAAACAGCAGAGCAGGCTGCTTTTCTATTGGGCCTGCAATGCGACGAGGGCCAAGGCTACTTTTTCGGCCGTCCGGTGGGGGTGGCGGCGCTCACTCTCTTGCTCCAGGCAGGTGTATCGCCTGCCTTTCCCAATTGATGGCCTGAGGAAAGGCAGGCGACAGGATTCAGCGCGCGGGCGCGCTATATCTTGCCCAATAGAAACAGAATGAGCAGGACGATCAGCACCAGCCCAAGCACGCCGCTGGGGCCGTACCCCCATCCCCTACTGTGGGGCCAGCTTGGGATCGCGCCGATCAGCAGCAAGATCACAATGATCAGCAGAATTGTTCCTATTGACATGTCATGTCTCCCAAAAGTGAGTCGTAGCGGCACAGCGTCCAAACACATGCTTGCAGCGCGTCAATGCCGCTTCCCTCGGCGCGCCTTCCCTACACCAAGTACTCCTTTGGGCAGCGTAGCAGCCGCAAGCCCTTAACCAACCATAGACGAAAACCGAGCGTGCGCCACCGCACTGCCCGGATGGTACGCATTGGCAAGAAAACCGCTCACCCATCAAAGATGCCTATCCCATCGATTTTTCCTAACGGGTCGCAGCGGCGCTAGCGAAATGCCTGGTTCGTGCGACAGGGTAAACCCGCACCAACGCCGTCCTATGTATGCCATCGCACAGAATGCGCCGGAGTTTGCGACTACGCTTGTGCATTCATCGAGAGCATCTATAAAAGCTGCATAGGCGTCTGCCAAAGCGCTTTTGCAGCCTGTCATCGCAGTACGCGATACCGACTGCGACAAAGGATTCTCGATTGGCAATTCCGCCCGTCAGATCAAAAGCCAAAGGAGTTTGAAATGGACTGGAATATCGTGGAAGGCAACTGGAAGCAGTTCAAGGGCAAAGTGAAACAACAGTGGGGCAAGCTTACCGACGATCACCTCGACGTAATTGCCGGCAAGCGCGATCAGCTCGCGGGCAAGATCCAGGAGAGCTACGGCATCACCAAGGACGAAGCCGAGAAGCAGATCAAGGATTTTGAACAACGTAACAAGGACGAATGACCCTGGTGTTCCGCCTGACGCTCCGCGATGCACCGCGTCAGGGCGTCGGGCCATTGTGCGCGACATGGGCCTAGGCGCTGACCCAGTAACGCTCATTGCAGTAACCCTGCATCATGGGTCCATCAAGATTCAGTCAAAACCATTCATCCATCCAGTGACACTGTGACCGTGAGGATCTTTTTATGTTGGTGACTTTCACAACGGATGTCTATGCCGACATCACCATGTTCGGGGATGTCGCGCTGGCCATGCTGAAAATGATGGGGCACAGCGCAACCGTTCCCGGCGCCATTCTGGCGGAAGATGTTCCTGCGGCCCTGAGCCGGTTAAAAGCCGCAATCGATGTCGAAAAGGCCTCGTCGTCTGTTGAGGACAAGGATGCGGATGAGCCGGTGGTGAGCTTGGCACACCGGGCGCTCCCGCTCATTGAGCTCCTTGCTGCCGCAGCAAAAGCGGAATCCAACGTGATGTGGAAATGAAAACGAATCCATTGGCAAGAACGCGCCCGGCTAGCCATTCTGCTCCGGCGCCCGACACCTCACTACAGTAAAGAGCAGTAAAGCGCAGCGATTGGAGTGACTCCAGTAATGCAGCTTTTCGAAGCACGGCTGCACACAGCGTGCCCACCTCGCGTGCCGAACAGAAAGGAAAGACCGCATGGCTTCCACACCGCTTGATCCTACCTCCCAACCCAGCGGAACACCGGCCCGGCCCGACCGCGAGACCGCTGAAGACGCGGTGCGCACGCTGATTCGCTGGGCCGGCGACGACCCGGCCCGCGAGGGCCTGCTCGACACCCCGGCACGCGTCGTGCGCGCCTACGAGGAATTCTTCGCCGGCTATCTTGAAGATCCGGTGCAGCTTCTGTCGCGCACCTTCGGCGAGGTGGACGGCTACGACGAGATGGTCGTCATGACCGACATCCGCTTCGAAAGCCATTGCGAGCACCACATGGTGCCCATCATCGGCAAGGCGCACATTGCCTACCTGCCCGAACGCCGGGTGGTGGGCATCTCCAAACTTGCCCGCCTGGTCGACCTCTATGCCAAACGCCTGCAGATCCAGGAAAGAATGACGGTACAGATCGCCGACACGCTGAACGACGTGCTGCAGCCGAAAGGGGTGGCGGTGGTAATCGAGGGCTCGCATCAGTGCATGACCACGCGCGGCGTACACAAGCCGGGTGCGGCCATGGTCACCAGCCGCATGCTGGGCGCTTTCCGCTCGGACGCCTCGACCCGGCGCGAGTTTCTGGCAATGATCGGGCGGACCGGCGCGGGACCACTGAGCAATACGTGACAGCGCCGCGCGTTCCCGCAGAGGCCGCGCTGCCGACCCCAGACACGCCACGAGGGCGCGCATGAACGTGCTCCTCATTCTCGGCCATCCCCGCACCGACAGCCTGTGCGGGGCACTGGCGGACGCCTTCGGCAAGGGCGCCACCGAAGCAGGCACCGAGGTGCGCCGCCTGGATCTGGCGACGCTGGATTTCGACCCCCACGTCCACACCCCTTCTCCCAACCAGCAGGCCTTTGAAGCCGACCTCCTCACCGCCCGGGAACTGATTCTCTGGGCCGAGCATCTGGTGTTCGTCTATCCCACCTGGTGGGGGACCATGCCCGCGCTGCTCAAGGGCTTCCTGGACCGTGTCCTGACACCGGATTTCGCGTTCAGGACCTGCGAAGGCGGAACCGGATATCAGGGCCTGCTCGGCGGCCGATCCGCACAACTGATCAGCACCATGGATACGCCGCCGCTGATCCACCGTCTGATCTACCGGCAACCCGGCAGGAATGCCATGGCGCGGGCTACCCTGGGTTTCTGCGGCGTCCGCCCCGTGCGTTCCCTGGTCTGCGGCTCGGTCAAGGATGCCAGCCAGGAACAGCGCCAGCACTGGCTGGAACAAGCGCGCCGTCAGGGACGATCGCTGGAACGGGGCCGCATCCGCCCCGGGGAACAGCTCCGGAACAAGGCCGGCGCCTGGCTCAAAGGCATGCGGCTGCAGTTTTATCCCATGACCTGGCTGGCCTACACAGCGGGCGCGCTGGCCGCCTCCCCTGCCGACGGCGTGTTCGGCAATCCCCTGTTCTGGCTCGGCTACCTCTGCCTGTTCCTGATGGAGGTGGCCACCGTACTGATCAACGAATGGGTGGATTTCCAGAGCGACCGCAACAACCGTTTTTTCAGCACCTTTACCGGCGGTTCCCGAGTGCTGGTGGAAGGCTTGCTGAGCCTGCGCGAGATCAGGATCGGCATCGCCGTGGCGCTGCTGGCGTTCCTCGCCAGTACGGCGCTGCTGTTGTCCCTGGTGCCGGCAAGTGCGCTGGTTGCGGTGTCGGTGCTGGGCGTCATGATGACGCTGTTGGCCATCGGCTACACCGCGCCGCCGCTGAAATTCTGCTATCGCGGCCTCGGTGAACTCGACGTGGCGGTCACCCACAGCATCGGCGTGATCCTGTGTGGATATGTGTTCCTCGGCGGCGCCTGGAACGACGCCCTGCCGTGGCTGCTGAGCCTGCCCCTGCTGCTGGCGATCATGCCGTCCATCACCCTGTCCGGCATCCCGGATCTCGAAGCGGACGCAGCCGCCGGCAAACGAACCCTCGCGGTACGACTGGGACAGCGGGGCGCGTTGATGCTGGCGCTCAGCTTCACGCTGCTGGCAGGCGGCGCCGGACTGCTAGCACAGATCATGGATCTGGCTGGCGGCGCCTTTGAGGGGATCGCCTACGTCGTCATCCCGCACGCGGCACTGCTGTCGTGGTTGCTGGCGAAGCGCATCGAATCGGGAAAGCCGGCGGGCCGCATCGATGGGCTGATGGCGGTCTCGCTCACCTACATCCTGTGGTTCGGGCTATTCCCGCTGTTCAGACTGGCCGGGTGAGCCCATCCAGGCTCGAATGCGCTCGCAAACCGGTGCTAGAAAATGAAATAAATAATCAGCAGCACGATGGCCGGCACACCCAGAATCCAAGCCAGAAAATATTTTCCCATGATCCATGCTCCTTGAAGTAACTGAAGTATTGATGGTCGAACGCACCGGGCATCTGCATCACCGCTTGCTCAACATGTCGCCCCTAGCACGGTTTGACGCTTGCCTGCGCACCGCGGTGACGTCGTAGGAGTTGAATACCTGCTGCACCGGTTTGAGGTCGGGCAGCACGTAGACAATGGCGTGGCGGGTCGCAACCGTAGGACGGACGTAGGCCTCGTAAAAGGCGACCGGCACGTTGATGCAGCCATACGAAATGCGATTGTCCTCAACCGTCGGCGTGGCGAGTCGCTCCAGCCGCCGCTCGCTTGGCTTGGTGGCCCGCACGCGGTGCATCGAGACGGCGGCTTCGTAGTCGACCCAAACCACGTCATCGCCTTTCAAATTGCGGCCGCGCTCCGCAATGAAACGACCGGCGGGGGTCGTCCGTTCCTCCGGGCGCACCTCGGCAATCGGCCGCGCTACGATGCCGGGAACCGAGTCATCGCCCAATGCGAAACCCAGCAGGACCGGACTCGCGCCGCGCAGTCGCGCTTCGGCGTCGAACACATACGCCTTGGCATCGCGCTTGTCGACAATGATGAAATCGGCGCTTGCGTTATCGCGTGAATCGGCTATCCAGTCGGCTATATGGCGCGCCTCCGGCGAGGGCGACACCTGGCCGAAATCCGCAGAGCGGGCACGGGTGCTTGTCTGAGGCGCATGGGCTGTAGACGATGAAATGGACACGGCAGACAGAACAGGGAGGCCGCCGGTGACAGCGGCGAGCGAAAGCACGGCCGCGGCTGCGACCGCGCCAATGATCAGCGTCCGCCGGATCGCAGCGATCCGGCGGGTTTGAGCATCACGCAATGATGGGTGAGGAATCGGCATCTTGTGGTCCCGGTCACCGTCGGCGCAATCTCAGGGACGGATCCGGCCCGCTGCGGGGCCGGTTCTCCTGGATCGCGGGTTGCCCCATGGAGCGTGCGTCAGTTGCGGTCCGCACGTGCCACACGTTCGTTGTAGGTGCTGCCCGAGCGGGTGGTTCCAGTGGAATCAGGTGAATCCTGGCTCATGGTGCTTCTGGAATCCTGGCTCGCATCGCCGCCCGGATCCCTCATCCCGGGGGCGGGGGTGGCATCCTGCCTCATGGGGGTGGCATTCTGCGTCGTGGGGGCGCTGGTCCCCGGTTGTGGCTCGCTATAGGACTGCGCGTAGGCAAGCCCCAGCGCGCCCGCCGTCGAAATGGCAACAGCCGTCGAGAGGACAATATTTGACACTTTCATGATCGATCTCCTTTGAAGTACGGGTTAGTCACAGTGCCGAGCCGGCACTTGAGTAAGACTAGACTTCTGGCTTGATACTTCTGTAGGAAATGCTCAAGACTTCTGTAGGACGTGTCCGAAATAGTCATCCTGAGCCATGGACTCAATCCAAAGTCGCGACAGCCCACACCGAAAATTCGGCGAACCGCTTTTGACCAACGCCCGTCGCGCCTTTTTCCAGGTACAAGGCCCACGCCCAATCTGGCTCGAACAGGCTGGTGGTGGACGACCAGTAAATGTCCTGCACATCGGCGAACGGATATCCCGATGGCAAGGCCGGGCTGTGGGCGGCGCAATCCACCAGCGATTCCAGTTCGTTGATGGTGGGCAGCCGCCAGGTCATTGCCGCGCCGTCGTGGTTAAGCGCCGCCACCGCGGCCAATGCCTCGCGCCAGACCACCGGTTGCGGGGTGAGCTTTGCGCTGCGGCGCCAGAGCAGGCCGGTGAGACGATCCAGCACCCCGTTCTGAAGGATTTCGAAGCGGGGTTCAGGCCAGACGGCGCCGTAGCGGAATTCGCCGTCCTGGCCTGAACCGGCGCATGAAACGGCTTTGCCGGCGGCGTCGTAGCACAGGCTCTGCCCCGTGCGCGGGACGACACCCAGGCCTTCTCCGCGCACCGGCCACAGCATGAAGGATTGATCCTTGCCGCCGTAAAACATGCGCGCGCCATCGAGCGCCACGTACCAGGCGTGCGCCGGGCTAATGGCCGCCGACGTCGAGCTCCAGTACCAGCCGTTGAACACATCGATGAAGGGATGTTGCTCAGGCAAGGCCGGCAATTTGGTTTGCAGGCTGAGCAGGCTGCGCAATTCGCGGCGATTGGGCATACGCCAGTCACGCTGGCCGAAGCGCTGCTCGTGGTTCATCGCCGCGACGAAATCCAACGCCTCCGGCCAGGCGAGGGGGAATTCTGCGAGATTGGCGCTGCGACACCAGATCAGGCCGGACAGGCGATCCATGACCTCGTCGCCGCGCACATCGAAGCGCGGTTCCGGCCAGGGTGCGCCGACGGCAAATGACGCGTCCTGGCCGGAACCCTCGCATGGAATCTCGCGGCCATCGTCGGCATGGCAAGTGCGTTGGCCGGTATCCAGACAATGCTGTGCGGTCAGGCGCTGGCTCATCCCATCAATCGCCGTAGGTTGGTCCGGCCATCACCCTCGCAACAGCGGATTGCCCGCAACCCTCGTTCAAAATGCCGTCCCGAAACCCTCATCCGTTTCCAGTCTCAGCGGAGGCAGACCGGCGAGTTCATGAATCGGCATGAGCACGCCGCGCGTACCCGGCATGGCGTCAAACAACCTGTACAGATACTTGCTGCCGCCCTTGAATTCATACGCATCCTCGAGAAAACGCATATGCTCATGCGCGGCAAGACAGTCGTGCGTCTTGCAATCGCGCTGATAGTGTTCGACCAATGAATGGATCACGCTCAGGTGTTCGTCGGCCAGATCAAAGTTTCTGGCGGCAGCATTTTTCCGGACTGTTTGGTCAAGCTCGTCTTGGGTCAAGTCCTTGACCGCGTCGTAAATCAGATCTTCATTTTCGGGTGCCGTGTTTTCTGCATTATTCATGATTGATTTCCTTAGGTAACAAATCAGGTAGTAAGGAATGCCAGCAGGTCGGCATTGAGCTGGTCTTTGTGCGTGTCTGCGAGACCGTGCGGGGCGCCCGGGTAGATTTTCAGAACCGCGTTTTTGACCAGCTTTGCCGCGTTGAGCGCCGCGGCGCCGATCGGCACGATCTGGTCGTCGTCGCCGTGAATGATCAGCGTGGGCACGTCGAACCGCTTGAGGTCTTCGGTGAAATCCGTTTCGGAAAATGCCTTGATGCAGTCGAAGGTGTTCTTGTGACCGGCCTGCATCCCCTGTAGCCAGAACGAGCCAATCATGCCCTGCGAGACCTTGGCGCCCGGCCGGTTGGCGCCGAAGAACGGGCCGCTGGCGATATCCTGGTAAAGCTGCGAGCGGTCGGCCAGCGCGCCCTGGCGAATCTCGTCGAACTTTTCCATCGGCAGGCCGCCGGGGTTGGCCGCCGTTTTCAGCATCAGCGGCGGGACGGCAGAAATCAGCGCGGCCTTGGCCAATCGCTTGGTCCCGTGGCGGCCGATATAGCGGGCCACCTCGCCGCCGCCCATTGAGAAGCCGATCAGTACGACATCCTTCAGGTCCAGCGTTTCGATGAGCGCCGCGAGGTCATCGGCAAAGGTGTCCATCTCGTTGCCATTCCAGGGCTGGCTCGAACGGCCATGGCCGCGCCGGTCATGGGCAATGCAGCGATAGCCGTTGTCGGCCAGAAACAGCATCTGCGCCTCCCAGCTATCGGCACTGAGGGGCCAGCCGTGGCTGAACACGACAGGCTGTCCTGCGCCCCAGTCCTTGTAATAGATCTGCGTACCGTCTTGCGTGGTGATCGTGCTCATTGCCTTGCCTCCAATTTGATCGGCGGAGGGCGCTGCCCTCACATCATCTTCCAACGTGACCGCTCGGCGATCCGGCGCATCACTCCGGGATGTTTTCCAGCAGCGATGCCTCAGGTGCACCCGCGCAGGAGATAGAGCACCAGCAAGATCGGGATCGGGACGCCCACGAGCCAAAGCAAAATCCACCCGATCTTTCCTTCTTCTTTGTTGCGCATTGCGCTCTTCCTTTCCTTCATCGATGACTTTTCCTGTGTTTCATTTCTTTTATGCCAAGGTTCGAACGGACTTTTCCCGATCCCATTGACGCGTCTTGGCCGCAGCAATAAATGCATTCCTGTCGTTGGCATCCACGATGCCCGCGTCCTGTCCGACATTTGCTGCTTTCAGAAGCGCCTCGCCGCCCTCGTCGATGGCAATGGCCTTGAGATGACCAAACGCATCGCGCACGAAGTCGATCGCGGCGCCTTCCATCGACAGGGCTTTTGCGCCCTCGTCGGAGAGGATGACGGCGACTGCATCGAACAGCACGGAAGGCGTACCCGCCAGCTGTCCATCAGCTGGCAGCATTGAGCCGTCGGCAAGCTTCGCGCCACCCACTTTGGGCGCGATCACCTTCACGCTGGCACCCGCATCGGTCGCGGCCTCTTTGATCTTCCGGATGGCCGCGCCGTCCGAACCGTCCGCGATCAGGATGCCGATCGCGCGCCCGGCTAGCGTGGCTTTCATCTTGCCGATGATCTGCAATGCGGGCGAAGGTGCCATCTCCTGCACAGGGGCTGCCGCCACCGGCGCATCGGGCATGGCGTCGAATCCGAGACCGTCGGCGACGCGGTTGGCCAGATCCTTTTCAATATGAAGCAGGTGGCCGACCATGGCTTCGCGTATGTGCAGATGTTCGACCTTGGACAGCTCGAGCACCAGCGCCGAAGCGATGTGCGCCTGTTCGTACGCGGTCTGGCTGAGATAGAACTGCCGCGCCTGGCTGTAGTGGTCGGCGAAGGTCTCGGCGCGGATGCGGCCTTTCTCGCCGCTTTCCACGATGGCGGCGCTATGAAAGCCCTTTGGCGTTTCGCGGGGCGAGTTTTCGGACAGGGAGTTGGGCTCATAGGCGACCCGGCCCGTTGGCTGCGCCATCTGCATGTGACCGTCGCGCTGATGGTTGGCGAATGGGCACTTGGGCGCGTTGACCGGGATCTGGTGGAAATTGGGCGAACCCAGGCGCGAAAGCTGGGTATCGAGATAGGAGAACAAACGTCCCTGCAATAGCGGATCGTTCGAGAAGTCGATGCCCGGAACGATATTCGCGGGACAGTACGCCACCTGTTCGGTTTCAGCGAAGAAATTGTTCGGCCAGCGATCCAGCACCATGCGGCCGATCACTTTTAGCGGAACCAGTTCTTCGGGAATCAGCTTGGTGGCGTCCAGGTGATCGAACGGGAAACTGTCGGCCTGCTCTTGCGTGAACAGCTGCACCGCGAATTCCCACTCGGGAAAGTTGCCGGCGGCGATGGCGTCGAACATGTCGCGGCGGTGGAAATCCTGATCAGCGCCGGAAATCTTGACGGTCTCGTCCCAGATGGTGGACTGCAGGCCGAGCTTGGGACGCCAGTGGAATTTGACGAAGGTCGATTCGCCGGCGGCGTTGATCAGGCGGAAACTATGCACACCAAAGCCTTCGATCATCCGCAGCGAACGCGGAATCGTGCGATCCGACATGATCCACATCACCATGTGCATGGATTCCGGCGTGAGCGAAATGAAATCCCAGAAGGTGTCGTGCGCGGTCGCCGATTGCGGAAAGCCGCGGTCGGGCTCCATCTTGACCGCATGGACGAGGTCGGGGAATTTGATGGCGTCCTGGATGAAGAAAACCGGGATGTTGTTGCCGACCAGATCCCAGTTGCCTTCCTTGGTGTAAAACTTGACGGCGAATCCACGCACGTCACGCGGGGTGTCGACCGAACCGGCACCGCCTGCCACGGTCGATATGCGCGTAAACACGGGGGTTTTCTCGCCGACCTCGGTAAGAATCCTGGCGGTGGTGTATTGCTCCAACGAGGCGGTCAGCTCGAAGAACCCATGCACGCCCGTGGCGCGCGCGTGGACGATACGCTCGGGAATCCGCTCGTGATCGAAATGGGTGATCTTCTCGCGGAGGATGAAATCCTCCAGCAGCGTGGGGCCGCGCGGGCTGGCCCGGAGCGAGTTCTGATTATCGGAAAGTGCGACGCCCTGGTTGGTGGTGAGCGCCGGGTGCCCGCCCCCCGCGACCTGATGCAGCTCACCACCGGCTGCCTGGTGTGTGTCTTTGGCCGGAGTGGAGCCTTTTCCCGGTTTGCGTTTTCCAGAATTATCCGTTGTCTTTGCTTTGCTCATGATCGATCTCCTGGGTGAGTCACGTCGGCCTACAGGCTGCCAGCGGCTGATATGTGATGAGGTGTCCGAGTCAAAGTTATAGGCACCAGACGATTTTTGACAAGCCACGCCGGATCAAACAGCGTGTGTTTTTCCGCTGTTTGGTGGTCACAAATGAATGTGCTTGTCTCCGCTGCACCTTAGGCAGGCATAGCCCATGCGTCTGTACGGTGGCGTACACCCGAAAATTATTGAACCGGATTACGCTGAACGCGTCAGACGCTGAGCAACCACAATGAATGAATATTCCAGGCTGCTCTCCAAGGCTGCGGCGGATAATCGAATCCTGTCTGGCGAATTCACTGCCCAACAACACCGCCAAAGCAGTCACGTCGAACTGGACTCCAATGAACCGAACGAACCACCATGACTAACGCACAATGGTTTTTGCTGGTGGGTGGTCTGCTACTCGCCAGGGGCCTGACGGCTCCGTTGCTCCTGCGCCTGCCGGTCACGCCGGCCATTGTCTATCTGGCCGTGGGGCTGCTGGTCGGACCGACGGTACTCAATCTTTTTCACTTCAACCCGCTCAAGGAATCGGCGCTGCTGGAAGTGCTGACCGAAGTGGTGGTGCTGATTTCGCTGTTTTCCGCCGGCGTCAAAATGCCCGTGCCATTCAGCTTCGCCCGTTGGCGCACGCCGATTCTGCTGGCCTCTGTCTCCATGGCGGTCAGCGTCGGGCTGGTCGCCGCCTTCGCCTATTATCTGCTTGGTTTGCCACTGGGCGCGGGCGTCTTGCTGGGCGCGATCCTGGCACCCACCGATCCGGTGCTGGCGACCGATGTACAGACCCGTCATCCCAGTGACCGCGACCAGCTTCGCTTCACCCTGACCTGCGAAGCAGGCATGAACGACGGCAGCGCTTTTCCGTTTGTGATGCTGGGGATGGGATTGCTTGGGCTGCACGGGCTCGGTGAATTCGGCCTGCGCTGGGTGCTGGTCGACGTGCTGTGGGCCACGACGGCGGCAATCGCCATCGGGGTCCTGTCCGGCGCCGCCCTGGCCTATCTGGCGCGAAAGCTGCGCGGCCATCCCCCCCGACACAAGCTGATGGACGATTTCCTCGGACTCGGCCTGATCGGCGTGGTATACGGCCTGAGCGTGTGGGTCGATGCGTGGGGATTTCTGGCGGTGTTTTTCGCTGCTGTTGCGCTGCGCCAGACCGAACTTAAACTCGCCGACATCGATATGAACAGCGCCGTTCCGGAAAACCCGAAGCCGCCACAAACCGATCCCATCGAACCGGAAGCAGAAAATGCAGTCCCGGATGACGCGCCCGCGCCGACCGTCAGCGAGGGTTCACTGGTATTCAAGGAACATCTGGAACGGCTCTCGGAACTGGTGCTCATCCTGTTGATCGGCGGCACGCTGTTTCTCGACTCCTGGGACTGGCGCGCGGTTGGACTCGCACTGTTCCTGTTCCTGGTGGCACGCCCGGCGAGCGTCCTCGTCGGCCTGTTGGGCACGCGCACGGCGTGGCCGATACGCGGCATGGTCGGCTGGTTCGGAGTGCGCGGCATCGGTTCGCTGTACTACCTGATGTTCGCCATCCAGCATGGTCTTCCCGAAGATCTGGCCCTGGATCTGATCCAGTTGACGCTGATTGCGGTCACGCTTTCGATTCTGGTCCACGGCACCAGCGTCAAGCCGCTGATGAGACGCTTCATGCGGTACCGCAGGCATCTGCCACGGGCCTAGGCTCCTTCCACTCTATTTCGGCACCGTACAGACGACCGCTCGCCAGGCCATCAACGTCGCTTCACAAGGAGAAACTCCCCATGAAAACCGTTACGTCCACGCGTCTCTGCCTTGTCAGCCTGGCGGAAAAAGGAAGCCATCATGATTGAAATCCGCAAAGGCCAGGCACCGGCCTCCCTTACACGTGCCGAATTCAGTGCCCGATTTAAAGCCTCCTTCTTCGATCCGGCGTTCCGGGCCGAAGACGCGTCCATTGCCCGTCTCGAAGAGATCGCCTGGCAGGCCTACACCGAGTACCGCAAGTCTCCCTTCACACAGAAGGCGGGGCCCGGGTATGCCGATCCGGACTACGACTTGTCGTCCGAATGGGTTGCCGCGAAACAGCACATCGACGCGGCACAACGGCGCTGGGCCGACCCGGCGAGTCCGTCCCGGGTGTTGCTGATCTGCGGCTCGGCACGCAACGACGGCAGCTGCCCGGGCGAGATGTCCAAGACCTTCCGGCTGTTGGGAATCGCGCGCGAAACCCTGGAGCAGGCCGGCCTCCAGACCGACGTGCTCGACCTCAGCCTGCTCACCTCCGAATACGGCCGCAAGATCCATCCCTGCAAGGGCTGCGCGTCCACCGCGATGCCCCTGTGCAACTGGCCGTGCAGTTGCTACCCCAACCACGCGCTCGACCAGACCAACGACTGGATGGCCGAGATCTACGCGCGCTGGACCGCCGCCCATGCGGTGATCATCGTCTCGCCGGTGTACTGGTACCAGAGCCCCAGCCCGTTGAAGCTGATGATCGACCGTCTGGTGTGCGCCGACGGCGGCAACCCGGACCCCACTGCGACCTCGGGCAAGAATCCCGGCAAGGCAAAAGCCCTCGAGATGGCCGGCTGGGACTATCCCCAGCACCTGGCGGGGCGCGCCTACGGGTTGATCGTCCACGGGGACGTGGCCGGGATCGAAGACTCGCGCCGCGCGCTGTCGGACTGGCTCGACTGGATGGGTTTCATCGACGCGGGTGCGCCGGCGCGACTGGACCGCTACATCGGCTACTACGAGCCGTATGCGACCAGCCATGACAGCCTGGACCGGGATGAAGCGGTGCAGGAAGAAGCGCGCAATGTGGCGCGCGCGGTGGCGAAGGCCGTGGCAGAGCTGCGCACCGGCCGGCTGCAGGCGGTGCAGCCGAATCTGTCGCGTCCACGACCGAAGTAAGCACATCGCACCATGGACGGCGGCAGCGCCTGCGTACGGTTCCGTCAATCCTCTCGAGTCAGTCCCATCCGTACGATTGCGTACAGACGCTTCCCCGCCAAGCGGCTAGGCTTTTAACTTATCCGTCTTGAACGGTCACTATCCTGGAGAAAAAACATGGACGAATATCGCCACCACGTATCTGGATTTTTTGCCCACCACGAAGAAGCAGAAAGCGTGATTTCCAAGCTCGTCGAGCGGGGGCTGCCGCGCGAGCGGCTGCAGATCTACGCGGCCGATTCCACGGCTTCGCCCGCCCCCGCACCGCAAACGGAGAGCAATGAAGTGCTGAAGGACATGGTGGTAGACGGCGCCATCGGAACCGCGGTGGGCACCGGAATCGGCGCACTGGGCAGCGTGGCACTGGCGGTGGCGAACGTGAGTCTGTTCATCGCCAGCCCACTGCTCGCACCGCTTGTGATGCTGGGCTGGGGTGCCAGCCTCGGCGGTTTGGTCGGCGCCGCCGCAGGCGCCACGGCAGGCCCCGAAAAGAAGGAAGGATGGTTGTCGGATCTGGTCGGCGATGCAATCGCCAGCGGTCAGGTCGTGCTGGTGGCGGAGACCCGGACGGCGCAGGAGACGGCGATCGCAAGGGAAGTTTTCCAGGCGTCGATCGGTGACAGCAAGGACACCAACATGGCGTGAACACGTTCGTCCTGCCGCAGGGGCCTGTTGGCGCTGCCCAGTGCTAACAGGCCCAAGCACATTTCCCACATCATCGGCCACCTGCGCACATGCCCGGTGCCGCCTGGGCTTTACCGCACCAGGACAAGGAGTTTTGAAATGGACGAGATCGTTATTTTGGGCATCGTCGGGAGTCTGCGCAAAGACTCCTACAACCGTTTTGCACTCAAGGCGGCGCAGGAACTGGTGCCGGACGGCGCGGTGCTGAGTCTGGCCGAACTTCATGGCATTCCGGTCTTCAATCAGGATACCGAAATGGCGCTGCCCGCTGCCGTGCTTGAATTCAAGCGACAGATTCTGGCCGCCGATGCCATCCTGTTCGCCACGCCTGAGTACAACTATTCGGTTCCCGGCGTGCTCAAGAACGCCATCGACTGGGCCTCGAGACCCTATGGGGAGAGCGCCTGGACAGGCAAACCGGCGGCGATGATGGGCGCATCTCCCGGCAACCTGGGAACGGCCCGCGCGCAATACCATCTGCGTCAAATCCTCGTCACGCTGGACATGCCCGTGGTCAATCAACCGGAAGTGATGATCGGCGATGCCTCGCAGCGGTTTGACCCGGACGGCAGGCTGACCGATGAGCCGACCCGACTGTACATTCAGAAGCTCCTGCGGGCGCTGGTGCAGCTTGCAAAAAGCAGCCCGGCGAGCAAAAGCCAGACCGGTTGAGCTTGTCGAATCCCGCGCGGCTCGTCCCGGCGCAGGGCGAGCGTCCTGACCGTCATCGGCGAACAGAATGCGCGCAAGCGACTTGCCTTGCGATTTCATCAAAAGATTCTATAAAAACCGTCTGGCAGACGTCATAGCCCCCAGCAGCCTGGCGCCCGAAATGCACACGTGGCGCGAAGCCGATTGCGACAAAGGATGCTTGATTGGCCCTTCCGCCAGTCCGTTCTGCTCCTACACGACCTGGACCCAAAGGAGAGTTTGATATGAATACGGATATCGATGAAGGCAACAGGAAGCTCAAGGGCATGGCCAAAGAAGAAATCCCTCCGCGCAGGGTAGTGTTGCGCGGCGCACTGGCGGTGGGTTGTGGCCTGCTGCTGCCGTCCGCACTTTTCGGCTGTGATTCGAAGAAGGGCGAAACCTCTACCGGTGCTGCTCCAGCCAGCTCTCCGCCCGCCAGCACAGACGCGGCCGCCCCGGAGAGTTCTCCCGCCCCCAGTGCGGAATCAGCCGCCCCGGCGGCGCCCGCGAAAATGTCACAGGCAAGCGTGCAGTACCAGGCTCAGCCGAAGGGCGAGCAGAAGTGCAGCGGATGCCTGCATTTCGTCGCAGAGTCGAGTACCTGCAATCTGGTGGAAGGCCAGATCAGTCCCGATGGCTGGTGCACCCTGTGGACCCAGAAGACCTGAGTTGATTCTTCCTCAGGCTCGCACCCCCGGACAGTGCGAGCGTCCTGACACAACGCCAAAGCCATCACCGAACGTCGCACTATGTACGCCGCCGTACAGACGGCCCATGGGTATGCGACTAGTCTCGAACCCAGATTGTTCATCCGGGCGCGATGCTTTGAGTAGGGTGCACTCTGTGCACCGATTGACGCCCGTAGGTGCACGAAGTGCACCTACGCGGCATAAGTCGCCTACTGAACAATCTGGGTTGAATGCTGGAACAGTGGACCCCCGATTGGCAATTTCGCCAGTCGGAACCAAACCCAAGGAGATTGAGATGGACTGGAATATCGTGGAAGGCAACTGGAAACAGTTCAAGGGCAAGGTGAAGACACAGTGGGGCAAGCTTACCGACGACCACCTCGACGTGATTGCCGGCAAGCGCGATCAGCTGATGGGCAAGATCCAGGAATCCTATGGCGTCACGAAGGACGAAGCCGAGAAGCAGATCAAGGACTTTGAAGAGAAGAACAAGGACGACCACGCCTGATGTCCCGTCTGGCCACGGGCTATTCTTCTCCAGGATGCCCATGCCCTCGCTGCAACGGCCCTGCGATCCGCGTGCCACGCCGGCTCGTTGATTTGCTCCTGAGCATGTTCATCACAGTCAGCCGCTTCCGCTGCAGCTCGACGGACTGCGGCTGGGAAGGCAATCTGCGCGCGAAGCGGCATCCCTGGTTGATGCACGGGCCGGGGTGAGCGGCATGACGGAGCACATGGCCCACCCCTCATGGCAACAGCCTCGAAAATCCGTGGCGATCCTCTCGACAGGCAGAAGGCAAAAGCCGATGAATACGCATTTCGGGAAGACCCGTTGGCCTGGCTGACGCGGCTGTGGCTCGCCGGGATCGCGTTTTCCAGCGCGGGGGTGGTCTTTGCCTCTGTGCCGCACACACAATCCGCCGCATCGCTCCACGCCCAATATGCGTCTCTGGCTGAGCGACTCCAGCACAATCCGTTTGAACGAGCGCTGGCCCTCGACTCCTCCGAATCGTCCAACGACTTGAAGGGCGATATCTACGCCTTGGTCAATTACCCATTTCCCACCGTCCGTGCGGCGCTCAATAGCCCCGAGCAATGGTGTGACGTGCTGATCCTGCATATCAACACCAAATACTGCCGTGCCACGACCGATGCGTCGACCACCGCCCTGGCAGTCAGTATCGGCAGGAAAACGCCTCAGCCTCTCAAAGAGGCCTACCCCATCGAGTTTTCCTATCGCATCGCCGCGGCGACCGCGAAATACCTGGATATCCAGCTCGATGCGCAGGAGGGTCCGCTGAGTACCCGCAATTATCGTATTCAGCTGCAGGCTGTCCCGGTTGGAAACGGCCAGACTTTTCTGCATCTCACCTATTCCTATGATTACGGCCTGGCGGGGCGACTCGCCATGAAGACCTACCTCGCGACCGTTGGCAGCGGCAAGGTAGGGTTCACCCAGACCGGCAGGCAATCCAGCGGCCAGCCAGAACACATCGGCGGCATGCGTGGCGTGGTGGAACGCAACACCATGCGCTATTACCTCGCCATCGACGCCTATCTTGGCGCATTGGCCACCGCGCCGCCTCTGCAGCTCCAGAAGCGCCTGCAAAGCTGGTTCAGCGCCACCGAGCAATACCCCCGCCAGTTGCGAGAAGTCGACCGCGCCGCTTATATGGACATGAAACGGGGCGAGTATCTGCGTCAGCAGACATCGCAGTAAGTGCCCGCAAAACGCCAGGGAGCTGAACGAAAACGACGACCGACCCGCCCGGGAAGCACGGGCTCGTTGTGGAACGGGTTTTACCTGCGGAGGCGCCGCGTAAGCCGATGCCGAAGCGCATTTTGTACGGTGACAGGTGCATTTTTTAATAAACGAAAGGGAACGTAATGAATTTACTCGGCGCAATCATCCTGGTGGCATTGCTTTTGTTGGGCGTTTTTACCCTGGTCAACTGGCCGGTACTCGTCGCGCCCACCACACTGTCCTTCGTGACATTCGATGTCGTGGGTCCGCTGGGCGTGATCCTGCTTGGCGTCACGCTGGTCCTGGTGGCGCTTTTCGCCCTCTATGCCCTGGCGCTGCGCACCAACATGTTGATGGAGACGCGCCGCCACAATCAGGAGCTGCAGGCGCAGCGGAAACTGGCGGAAAGTGTCGAAACCTCGCGCATCCATGAACTGCGCACGCAGATCGAGAAGGAGTTTGCGCAATTGCGCGGCGTGATCCTGGCGGTCGACACGCGCATGGACACGGTGACGGAGTCGACGAAGCAATCCATCGACGAGGCCGCCAACGGCCTGGCCGCCCTGGTCGGCGAGATGGACGACAAGATCGACCGCGCGCTCGCGCGATGAGGTTCGAACCCTTGAAACCGACCACGGCTTCATGGGGTTTGAAAGTCGGTCCAGTGCAAGGTACGCCCCCGGGAAGGGCGCCGGCATTCAGTCCGGGATGAGGGCGAAGCGAGTCACAGCCAGTACTCCCAGACCTGCGCGAACCATTCCTTGAGTCGCAGATCGAGCGGGCGGCGCCGCCACTGCTCGAGCGTGATGGTCTCGGACGCCGCCAGATCCTTGTCGAACATCGCCTGCACCTGCTTGCCAAACTCCGACCCCAGCACGACCGCATTCAGCTCATAGTTGTGCAGGAAACTGCGCCAGTCGAGATTGGTCGAGCCGACCGTGGCCCAGACGCCGTCGATCAGCGCGGTCTTGGAATGCAGGATCACGCCCTGCCGTTCATGGATTTTCACCCCCGCGCGCAGCAGCCGGTCGTAGTAGTTGCGGCCGGCGTGGAACACCAGCCAGGAGTCGGTCTGGCTGGGCAGGATCAGGGTCACGTCGATGCCGCGTCCAGCGGCCGCCTCGAGCGCGTCGAGCAGCTGCGGGTCGGGGGCGAAATAGGCGTTGGTGATATTCACGCTGACTTCGGCGCTGGTGATGGCAGACAGCAGCGTGGCATAGATCAGGCTGAAGGGTTCGTCGGGCGAACTGCCGATCGCGCGCACCACGTGCGGGCCCACGTGTTCAAGAGGCGGGAAGTAGTTCTTCTCGGGCAGCGGCTCGCCCTTCTGCTTTTCCCACGTGGCGAGGAACAGCTTCTGCAACTCGGACACCACCGGTCCCTGCAGTTGCAGGTCGGTATCGCGCCACGCCACACCGGTGTCGGGCCGGTGACGTGAACGGTGGCTGAATGAACCGCCGGAGTAGACGCTGCTGATGTTGATGCCGCCGAGAAACGCCGTGTGCCCGTCGACAATCAGCAGCTTGCGGTGGTCGCGCTGATTCAACGTCCATTCCTTGCGCGACAGCATGGGGTTGATGGGGTTGAATTCGAGCACCTGCACGCCGCTGTCGGTCAGTTGCTGGAAGAAGGCCGGCGGCGTGGTGAGGGTGCCCACGCTGTCACGGATGAGATTGACCTGCACCCCCTGCCCCTGCTTGGCGATGAGGGCCTGCGCAAAGCGCTGGCCGACCTCGTCGTCGTCGAGGATGTAGGTTTCCATGTTGATGTGGTCTTGCGCCGCCAGGATGGCGGCGTACATCGCCTGATAGGTGGCCGGGCCGTCCTGCAGCAAGCGCACCTGGTTGCCGGTGGTCAGCGGGCTGCCGACAATGGCCTCTTCGAGCGCCAGATGGCGCTCGAAGAGGCCATTGTTCTGGCCGCTGCCTTCTAGCCGGTCGAGGATCGCCTTGCTGTGCGCAACGGATAACGGCCCGCCCGCGCTTTCAAGTTGCACGGGCGGGGCGGGGCGTCGCGCCAGTTCGGGAACGATGGTCGGCAGGCTGCTGCAGCCGGCCAGCACGAACAGGAAAGTCGCTGGCCAATGCCGCAGGTACGGCAGCCAACGCGCCGAATTCAGCGTCGTTGAAACCATCAATCCTCCATCAAGAAGGCGCGTGAAGGGTCACATCCGCCGGACCGCAGCACGCAACAAGCCGTTACAACCGTCCCATCAACAGCAGGATGATGACGACGACCAGCACCAAACCCAGACCGCCGCTGGGACCGTAGCCCCAATTCTTGCTATGCGACCAGCGCGGAATCGCGCCGAGCAGCATCAGGATCAGGATCACCAACAGTATCGTTCCCAACATCAGGCGCTCCTTGAATGGATGAGTGGATTCAGTTCGTTTCGGCCGGCACCACGATTACCGTGGTTTTTTCGCCAGTCTCACCCGTTTCGCCCTGGACACCCTCGTTACCCTGATAGCCGGTTGCGCCGCGGCTGCCGGTATCGCCCTGGCTGCCAGTATCACCCTGGTAGCCGGTTGCACCCTGGCTGCCGGTTTCGCCCTGCGGACCCGCGGGGCCGGGAACGGCAACGGGCGTGGCGGGCACATTGACCACCGTCGGATTGTCGCAGGCGGCCAGGCTGAGCGTTGCGAGCAGGGCGGAAATCAGTAGCGTATGGTTCATGATGGTCAATCCTTTTAAAGTCGTCAATCGTGGCACGAAGGGCATCAAGCCGTCCGCGAGAAACCGGCTCGACTTGGGATGTCGCACCCGGTAGACCAACAGCGTAAGCGAATGCCGCGCGCCGTTCAGTGCGCTGGCGAACATAGAGACGATTGATCGCGTGAGAGACCAATAAGCCCGCTATGTACGTTCACGAACAGACCCGGACCCGATGGCGCGCCATATTGCGGGTTCGGATGTGCCGAGCGCCGGGATCGATCTCCCGGTTCGACATGGGTTCCGGCTTCCCCCTTACAGGAGTCCGCAATGAATGCACAATTCAGAATCGCTCTGGTGATGGCCGGCGTGATGATTGCCTCGCAAGCGGCCGCACAGGTCACCTTTTACGAACGTCCAGGCTTTGAGGGCCGCTCGTTCACCACCGAGGAACCGGTCAAAAACTTCTCGCGCCATGGCTTCAGCAACCACGCCTCATCGGTTGTCGTGCGCAACAACCGCTGGGAGGTATGCACGGACGTCCGCTCCAACGGTCAGTGCGCCATCCTGCGTCCGGGCAAATATCCGTCGCTGGCCGCGATGGGCTTGAACAACAGCGTTTCATCGGTGCGATCTGTCGGCAACAATGCGCGCATCGACGATCGTCGTTATGCGCCGGTTCCTGTCGTCGCGCAGGTCACTTTTTATGAGCATCAGGGCTTTGAGGGCCGGTCTTTTACCACGGAGGAACCGATCAGCAACTTCGGGCGTCACGATTTCAATGACCGTGCCTCGTCGGTTGTGGTGCTCGGCGATCGCTGGGAGGTATGCGAGGACAACCGCTTCAGCGGTCGCTGCGCCGTCCTGCGTCCGGGCAAATATCCGTCGCTGGCCGCGATGGGCCTGAACAACCATATTTCATCGGTACGGGCTGTGAACATCAACGCGCGCGTCGACGACCATCGCTATGCGCCGGCGCCGATTGCGGGCTATAACTTCCATCGTCGCAACAACGAGCGGCTGTACGAGGCAAACATCACCTCGGTGCGCGCGGTACTCGTCACGCTCGAGCAGCGCTGCTGGGTCGAACGCGAAGAAGTCGCGCAGGAACGACGCAGCGTCAACGTCCCCGGTGCGATGGCCGGCACGATCATCGGCGGCATCCTGGGCCACCAGGTCGGCGACGGGCGGGGCCAGGACATTGCCACGGCCGGCGGAGCTGTCGCGGGGGCCGCAGGGGGCGCCCAAATCGGCCGCGGCGGCAGCGAGCAGGCGGTGCAAACCCGGGACCTCGAGCGCTGCGACGATGTGCCCAGCCAGGCCAATCCCGATTACTGGGATATCACCTACAATTTCCGCGGCCAGACGCATCGCATGCAAATGACCGCGCCGCCAGGCCCGACCGTGACCGTCAACGAGCAGGGGGAGCCCCGGGCATAACGACCCGCCGCAACAAGCAGTGCACGGCGGCCCTCTGGGGCCATTTTGAATTGAGCCGCCAGCCCGCCTCCATCAAACCGGCGGGAAACCGGCTATGCGCGCTAGCGTACATACTTTAGGGCGGCATTCGGATAGCTTCATCCTAGGCCGATAATCCATCAGCAAGAAACTCCAGGAGACCCAACTTGAAACGTTTATTCTTCGCAGCAGCACTGGTCCTCGTCACCTTTCCGGCACTCGCAGCCGACGTCGGGGTGTCCATCAGCATCGGACAACCCGGCTTCTATGGCCAGATCGACATCGGCGGCTATCCGCCACCCCAAATCATCTACCGGGAGCCGCGCGTCATCCAGCACGTATCGGTGAATCGCCCGCCGATCTACCTGAACGTGCCCCCGGGCCACGCCAAAAACTGGCGCAAGTACTGCGGCAAGTACAACGCCTGCGGCGAACGGGTCTATTTCGTGCAAAACAGCTGGTATGACCGCGAATACGTTCCGCGATACCAGAAACAGCATCGTGGCGACCGCGCTGATCGTGACGATCGTCGCGGGAAAAAGGATGACCGCCACGACAAGGATCGCGGCAATGATCGCGGCCAGGGTCGCAACCACTAAGGCTTCCGTCCAGTTCGGAGTTCGGCCCTCCGCGATGACCCGAGAACTTTTACACCCATCCCCCGTCAGTGGGGGATGGGACCGGCCCATTCCAGCGGAAGGCCACGCATGAACGATATCCAGACCACCCTCCTTCGTGTCGACGATCCCACCGATTGCCCGACCACCGTCCTGCTGATAGAAGACGAGCCAGCCGATGCCAAACTGATCCAGGATGCGCTGGCGGGCACAGGCACGGGAGATAGCGTGTTTCATGTCGAATGGGTGACGCGACTATCCGATGCGCTGAAGCGACTGGGCAATGAAAAATTCGAGGTTGTCCTGCTTGACCTGTCGTTGCCCGACGGCAAAGGTCTCGAAGTGTTCGACCAGGTATTCCAGGCTGCACCCGACGCCCTGATCCTGGTCCTGAGCGGATTGACTGATGAGGAAACCGCGCGCGAGGCCATGGCGCGCGGCGCCCACGACTATTTTTCCAAAGGCCACGTCGACGCCCACTGGTTGCCGCGTGCCCTGCGCTACGTCATGGAGCGCAAAGCTGCCCGCGGGGCGCTGCAAAGCAGTGAGGAGCGCTTTCGCGCGATGAGCGATGCCTCCCCACTGGGGATTTTCGTCTCCGATGCCGAGGGCAGCTGCATCTACACCAATGCGGCGTATCACACGATATCGGGGCTGACCCTGGAACAGACGCTGGGCACGAACTGGAGCATGGCGATCCACCCGGAGGATCGCGATCGCGTCCTTGCCGATTGGCGCGACGCTGCGCGGGACAGGGCGCCCTTCCAGACGGAGTTCCGTTTCCTGCAGAAGGACGAGAGCATCGTCTGGACCCGTGTCAACAGCGCTGCCATGCTCGACGGGAAGAAATGGTTCGGCTTGGTGCAAACGGTCGAGGACATTACCGAGCGTAAGTCGGCGGAGTTCGTTTTGCAGACCGCGGAAGAAGCCCTGTTCGAAGAAAAAGAGCGTGCCCAGGTCACGCTCAACTCCATCGGCGACGCAGTGCTGACCACCGACCTGCTGGGCAATGTGACTTATCTGAATCTGGTGGCGGAGACGATGACCGGCTGGCCCTGTGAAGAAGCATTGGGCCGGCCCGTTTCAGAGGTATTCAATATCTTCGACGGCACGACGCGCCTGCCCGCCGCCAATCCGATGCAGCGTGCCATGGCGGAAAATGAGAGCGTAGGCCTGGGCGCGGATTGCGTACTGGTCCACCGCGACGGGTCCGAATCCGCGATCGAGGATTCCGCCGCGCCCATCCACAACCGCGAGGGCCGGGTCACCGGCGCGGTGATCGTCTTCCACGATGTCAGCGAATCGCGGGCCATGGCGCTGGAGATGGCCCATCTGGCGCAGCACGACTTTCTCACCGGTTTGCCCAACCGGCTCCTGCTGACAGAACGCTTTTCCCACGCAATCGGACTGGCCCAGCGGCACACGAAGCAGGTCGGGCTGCTGTTTCTCGACCTGGACAATTTCAAGCACATCAACGACTCGCTGGGCCACGCGGTCGGCGACCGGTTGCTGCAGTCGGTTGCGAACCGCCTGGTCGAGTGCGTGCGGACCACCGATACCGTATGCCGCCTGGGCGGTGACGAGTTCGTGATTCTGCTCGCCGAAGTTGGGCAGCCGCAGGATGCGGCTCACATTGCGGAAACCTTGCGCGCCGCGCTCGCCATGCCGCACCAGGTCAACGGGCACGAACTGCATATCAACCTGAGCATCGGCATCAGCGTCTTTCCGGATGACGGCATCGACGTCGACACCCTGATGCAGAATGCGGACACCGCGATGTATCATGCCAAGGCGAGCGGCCGTGACAACTATCAGTTTTTCAAGGCCGACATGAATGCCCGCGCGGTCCGCCGGATGTTCGTCGAAAGGAGCCTGCGCCGTGCCCTGAAGCTGGGGGAGTTCCTGCTGCATTACCAGCCGAAGATCGACCTTGCTTCCGGCGCGATAACCGGTGCCGAGGCGCTTATTCGCTGGCAGGACCCGGAGGCCGGGTTTGTCACGCCGGAGCACTTTGTGCCGATCGCGGAAGAGAGCGGCCTCATCGTACCGATCGGCCAATGGGTATTGCGCGCGGTCTGCAGGCAAGTTCAGACCTGGCTGGATTCGGGCCTTCGCGCCGTGCCGGTGGCGGTCAACATTTCTGCTGTGGAGTTCAGGCACCCGGGGTTTCTCGATGGCGTTGCACGGATCCTGAAGGAGACCGGCCTGGCGCCGCGCTATCTCGAACTGGAAATAACCGAAAGCATCCTCATGCACGATGCGGAGTCCTCAACATCGGTGCTGGCTGCCCTCAAGGCCATGGGCGTGCAGCTTGCCATAGACGATTTTGGCACCGGCTATTCAAGCCTGAGCTATCTGGGGCGCTTCCCGATCGACACCCTCAAGATCGACCAATCCTTCGTACGCGACATCTGCACCGATGCGGACAATGCAACCATCGTGGCCGCAGTGATCGGAATGGGGAAAAGCCTCAAGCTGCGCGTCATCGCGGAAGGCGTCGAAACGCACGAGCAGCTCGCATTCCTGCAGGCCCGGCATTGTGGCGAGGGCCAGGGCTTCCATTTCAGCCATCCGGTGTCGGCCGAGGCTTTCGCCCGGCTTGTC
This sequence comes from Thiobacillus sp., assembly GCA_019459055.1. Lineage (GTDB taxonomy): Bacteria > Pseudomonadota > Gammaproteobacteria > Burkholderiales > Thiobacillaceae > Thiobacillus. The sequence continues at coordinate 26,432 of JAIBEI010000033.1, forward strand.
GATACCGGCAATTAGGGCGGCGCGGATTAAATCGATAGGGCCGTCATTGCGATCGCAGCGGCGGGAAGCAATCCAGACTACTGGAAGGTACAAGTGCCAACGGGAAACAACGGGCACTGGATCGCCACGGCCCTGCGGGCCTCGCGATGAAGGAATAAATCGGCGTTTTATTGGTCGTTCGGATTGCGGCTACCTGCCGCGCAGTTTCTGTACCATCTGCCAGGTTGCCCAGCCGCGCGTCAGCCATTTTCCGATGCCAGCGGCTCTGACGCGACCAGGCCGCAATGCCGTCAGCAAGGCGACGCCGCCGGCGATCCATGCGGGATGGCGCTTGATCTTACGCAACACAGCCAACCCCTGGTCGACCCGCGCCAGCGGACGACGCCAAGGCTCGATATTCTGCGCCAGCGCCGAGCGTTGGGCTGCAGCCTGCGCAATCAGGCGTTCGCGGCGTTCAGCCAACCGGATCAGTTTTTCGTTCATGATCGTCCTTTACGGCCTGGAAACGAGCTGCTGCCGGTCTTTTACCAACTCCGACAGACTCGCCGCAAACAGTCTCGGCTTCGTTCTCGCTTTGTGCAGGGCGTACGCCCATGCCCCCACGCCCGCCGCCAAAAAGAACCCGGCAAGCGACCCCAACGCCAGGAGGCGGTGGCTGTCCCAGAAAGCGACCACGAGCAGGATCGCCGCCAGCACCACCCCCACCCCGATGAAAAACAGTGCGGCCAATGCCAACACCAACAGCGACAGCACATGCAACCGGTCTTCCTCCAGGTCCGCGGACAGAAGTTCGAGTCGCGTGTGCACGATGGCAACCAGCGTGGCGGCCAGCGTGCTCAGCGAATCGAGCAGACCCCGGCTTTCGCCGGACGGTTGATCGCTCATGGCGAAGCGACTAGCGGCGGCCGATGAGCAGGCCGATCACCATGCCGACACCGGCGGCAACGCCGATGGCTCTCCAGGGATTTTCATGGACATACACGTCGGTTGCCCTGGCTGCCTCTTTGGTTTTTAGCAACAGCGCCGCCTGCGCTTCTGCCATCTTGGCTTTCGCAATCCGCAGCGACTCTTCCGCTTTGGCACGGACCTCGGCCATCTTTTCGCCGCCCTGGCTGGCTGTCGCTTTCAGCAGTGCTTCCGCATCGGCCACCACCACCTTGAAATCGTCGATCAACTGTTCTTTGGTGACGTCACCCAATAATTTTTCCATGCTCTTTCTCCATTGCCGTTTCTGTCGTGCACATAGGAATATTCCTATTTTTTACGTGCGGGTAAACCGTTGAGTCGGGCAAATCCGCGATGCGGCTGCCCGGTACATTGGCCCATTCTTACTAACTGGCAGCAATCTTGTTGCGCCAGCTCATGCTATTTGCGTACAAACAGCAGACCCACTCCAGCCACGAGCAATCCCAGCCCAGCCCAGATCGGGATATTTACCGTCTGCGTTTCCTTGACCGACATCTCGATCGGACCGATCTTGGCCTGATGCGTGTCCTTGGTATACGTGAAGCCGCCATACGCCAACGCCAGGCCACCCGCCACGATCAGCACGATTGCCAGCATCTTGATTGAGTTCATCCTGTCTTCTCCCTTGGAAATGAATTTATTTTATATTGGCGACCTGGAAACATCCCAGGGTCGTTACACGCCTCGACCTTGAATGACACGCACCAAGATCACCACGATCGCGATGACCAGAAGAATGTGGATGAATCCGCCCATGGTATAGGCGGAAACCATTCCAAGCAGCCAGAGGACAATCAGGATAATTGCAATTGTTCCGAGCATTTTTTCACTCCCTATAAAATATAAAACGTAACCAGACGAGCCGACTCGCTTCGAGACGTTTGGTTTGCCCGCCATTTTGACGGATTGTAAAATCAACCGTCTTGAGTATCGGTCAGCGAGTTGACGAAGCCGCCAGACCGATCATCATCCGACTAGCGTGGAATGATGTTTCCGTTGTCGTCGGAAAGGATGATTTCCACGCGCCGATTCAATTGGCGACCCGCGGCCGTGTTGTTGCTGGCAACCGGATGGGCATCGGCATACCCACGCGTTTCAATGCGGTCGCCGCTGATCCCCATGCCGACCAGAGCCGTCCGCACGGCATCGGCGCGTCGCTCGGAGAGCGGCTGGTTGATGCTGAGGCTGCCGGTGCTGTCGGTGTGGCCTTCAATCAACACCTTGCGTTGCGGGTACTGGTTGAGGAAACCGGCCAGTTTTTGCACGTTGCGCACGCCGCCCGACGACAGCTCCGCCCTGTTGACGCTGAACAACACGTCACCCAGCGTGATCACCATGCCGCGAGCCGTTTTCTTGGCATCCAGTTCCTTGAGCTGCTGTTCCTGCTGCGCAATCATTGCCTGGTCACGCTCCGCCTGGGCGCGGGCCGCCTCCAAAGCGGCCGCTTTCTGCTCGGCGGTCTGCTGGGCAATCAACGCCTGCTGCCTGGCCGCTTCGAGTTCAGCCTGTCTCGCCGCAATCTGTGCCTCGTCTCGTTGCGCCTGGGCACTGGCGGCCGCCAACGCGGCAGCTTGCTGCTCGGCGGTTTGCCGCGAGATTGCGGCCTGCCGTCTGGCTTCATCGACTTCAGCCTGCGACATCGCCGCCTGCCGCTTGGCCGCATCGGCTTCGGCCGTTCTCGCCGCAAGGCGAACCTGGTCGCGTTGGGCGCTGGCGCTGGTGACTGCCGCCTCGGCGGCTTTGCGCTTGGCGGTTTCCTGCGCGACCGCCACTTGCTGCTTGGTGAGATAGGCCAGCTGATCGACCGCGGCATCGTCATCTTTGTTCAGTGCCGCATCCGCCTTGCTCAGCGTCTCGCCGGCCTTCTGCAACTCAATCGGCGCCAGATTCACGACCTGGGAGTTGGTTCGTGCGCTGCTGTAAGCACTGCGCGCGTCTTCGAGCGCTGTGTTTTTCGGTGGAATGGTGGTGCACCCCGCAAGCATCGCGATTGCGATCAGGCTCAGGGGAAGGGATCGATTTTTTTTCATGTTGAACTCCATTAATGATTATTTGGATTGACGATCGATTTCCTGGCGCAGCACGCGAATATCGTCCTGCAGTGCATCCGCGGCGCGTTGCGCCTTGGCTGAACGCGCCATCTCCGCAGCCAGCTTGGCGTCAACCTCCGCCTGCTCCGCCAGCTTCAAAGCAAGCTCATAATCCTCGTCTGCCATTGCCCGCTCGGCAGCAGTCAGCTTGTCCGAAGCAGACTTGAACTGTACCGGTGCAAATTCAGCGCCGCCGGCGCCCATTGCATTGCTGACGGCGACCCGGGAGACGGCCATCTGCTCTGTCGGTGCCGAGGTGCTCGCGCAACCCGCCATTACCATGACAGCCACGGCGGCCATGCCAATCCTGCTCGCCATTTGATTCAATTTTGGGGGGTATGTGTTTTTCATCATCTTTTCATCCATTGAGTTGTACATCGAACACAATCGTTGCAATGACGACTTGGTGTGATTGCAGCCGTTTTTAATATAGTAGTCAAAAAATGCAGGGGGGCTACTTGGCGGACTTCCTGCGTTTAGTCGGCGTCATACATTCTCCCTACTGGCAACAATACGGAGAATAGGAGGGGCCGTCTGTGCGGCATCGTACATAACGATGCCATGCCCCCGGCAGCCCCTAGCTACACCCCCCTTCTGCGCTATGTGCGCCACCGTACCGACCCCATCTGTTTTTTTAACTATATTTTGATCAAGGCCTTTTTTGACTATATTTGATCAAGGCTTTAACACGGTATGCGGCGAAGCCCGTTTAGGCTCTGCCGCATCACACTAGCCTGTCGGCGAGAAACCGGCACCAAGCAGTTCTTTTTTTCTTATCTCTGGAGAGTCCACCATGAATAAATTTAGCAAAGTTCTTTCAGCAGCATTCCTGGCCGTTACGCTGGTATCCGTTGTGGCTTGTGCGCCCACGGCAAAGAAGGAAGGAACCGGCCAGTACATCGACGACACCGTCATCACCGGCAAGGTAAAAGCGGCCTTGGTCGAAGATCCCTTGACGAAAGCCATTGAGATCAACGTCGAGACCTTCAAGGGCGTGGTTCAACTGAGCGGTTTCGTCTCATCGCAGGCTGCATCGAACCGGGCGGTCGAGCTTGCTCGCGGCGTCGCCGGCGTGAAATCCGTCAAGAACGACATGCGGATCAAGTAAGCAATCGTTTCCCCAGAGACGCGGCCGGACCTTGCGTTCGGCCACGGCCCTGGGGGGCATGAACTCATCTTGCGTTTGGATGATTCAAGAAAGACCCGCAAGCTGCAAGGCTTGCGGGTTTTTCTGCATCCGGAGAGTACGTTCCCATAAAAAACCCGCAGCGCCAGGCTCTGCGCGGGATTCCCTCAAACCGTCAACGCGACAAGTGAAATGGAGTGGAAAACCAAAGGCAAGGGCCGCGATCAGCGCGCAGGCGGAAGCTGCTCGATCCAGGCGCGCATCTCAAGCGGGCGATGGAAGTAATAACCCTGGAAGCGTTCGCAGCCTTGCTGGCGCAGGAAGGCAAGCTGGGCTGCGTTTTCCACCCCTTCGGCCACCACCTCCAAATGCAGGTGGTGCGCCATCGAGAGGATGGCATCCACCAGGACGACATCATTGAGGTCATGCGGAATGTCCTGCACGAAGCTCTTGTCGATCTTGAGTTCGGATAGCGGCAGGCGTTTGAGGTAGGCCAGCGACGAATAGCCGGTGCCGAAATCGTCGACGGAAAAGCGCAGGCCGAGCGCCCCCAGTTCGGTCATGCGCGCCACCGATTCGGAGGCGTGTTCGATCAGCAGGTTTTCGGTGATTTCCAGCGTAAGGTAGGACGGATCGGCGCCGGTGGTGGCAAGGATTTCCTTGACCCGTTGCACGAAATCGGCCTGATGGAACTGCCGCGGGCTGACGTTGACGCCAATGCGCAGGCCGCGGCCCTCGGCATCGAGGCGGGCGATGAGCAGGCAGACTTCGTGCAGTACCCATTCCCCAATCGGCACGATCAGGCCGGAATCCTCCGCCAGCGGGATGAAGCTGGCCGGCATCACTAGGCCGCGTCGCGGGTGGCGCCAGCGCACCAGCGCCTCGGCCCCGATCACCTTGCCCTCGCCATCCACTTGCGATTGCAGGTGCAGTTCGAAGCTGCGTTCGCGCACCGCCTCGCGCAATTCTCGATCGAGTGCATAGCGCTCGGCAACGGCTTCCTGCATGGCGGGCTCGAAATAGGCCAGGGCGTTGCGGCCGCGCTCCTTGGCCCGGTACATGGCGGTATCGGCCTCGCGCATGAGGTCTTCCACGCTTTCCGTGCCCTTGGGAAACAGGGTGATGCCGATGCTGGCGCCGGTCACGTATTCCTGGCCGTCGATGCTGATCGTGTTTTCCAGTGCACCACGAATCTTCTCCGCCACCGCCATCACCAGCGTGCCGGCGTCCTCAAGGTTTGCCGCCAGATCGGGCAGCAGGATCACGAATTCGTCGCCGCCCAGCCGCGCCACCGTATCGCCCAGCCGCATGTAATATTCCAGCCGCCGGGCCACCTCGCGCAGGACGGTATCGCCCATGGCATGGCCATGCACATCGTTGATGCGCTTGAACTGGTCGAGGTCGACGAACAGCACGGCGCCGCAGCGCCGCTTGCGGCGTGCGGCGGCCAGCGCCTGGGTCAGCCGGTCGAGGAACAGAATCCGGTTGGGCAGGCCGGTCAGCGCGTCATGGTAGGCCAGTCGCTCGATTTCGGCCTCGGCACGCCTGGCCTCAGTGACATCCAGGCAATGTCCGATATACCCCAGGAATTGGCCCTGGCTGCCAAAGCGCGCGCTGCCCTGGCCGATGATCCAGCGGTACTCGCCGCCGGTGTGGCACAGGCGATATTCCATGGAAAACGGCTCGCGACGATCGAAGGCTGCACGATAGATCTCGGTGCAGCGCGCACGGTCGTCGGGGTGCACGTCTTCGAGCCATCCCTGTCCCAGTTCCTGCTCCAGCGAGCGGCCGGTGAAACGCAGCCAGGGCTCGTTGAAGTAATCGAATTCCATGTCCGTCCCGGCCGTCCACACCAGCGCCTGTCCGCTGTTGGCCAGGGCGCGGAAATGCAGTTCGCTGTTGGCCAGCTCCTCGCGCAGCAGGTACTCCTCCGACACATCGCGAAACACCAGCACCACCCCCTGTAGTTCCCCCCTGGCGCTGCGAATCGGGGCGGCACTGTCGGCGATGTGGTGACGCGCACCATTTCGCGCCAGCAACGTGGTGTGGTTGGCCAGCCCCACCACCCGCCCCTCGCGGATGACGTGCGTCGCCGGAATCTCCGCCGGTTCGCCGGTGAGCGTATTCTGGATCACGAACACCTCGGCGACGCGACGTCCAAGGGCCTCGGCCTGGGACCAGCCGGTGAGGTTTTCCGCCACCGGATTCATCAGCGTGACGCGTTCTTCGGTATCGGTGGCCAGCAGGGCGTCACCGATGGAGTTGAGGGTGATGGCAAGCCGTTCCTCGCTGGTGCCCAAACTTTCCTGCGCCTCCTGGATGGCGCGCGCCATGGCATTGAAGTTCTCGGCCAGTACCGCGATCTCCTGCGGGCCCTGCTCCGGCACCCGGACATCCAGCTGCCCGCTACGCAAGGCATTGGCCGCACGGCCCAGATTGCCCAGCGGCACGGCCAGGTAGCGATGCAGCAGCCAGCCCAGCAGGCCGATCAGCAGCAAGGTGGCGATCAGGTCAGGGGCGCGCGCCTTGAACACGAAAGCGCGCATCGCCCGCCGCTCCTGGGTGAGATCGAAACCGATATACACCATACCCAGTCGCTGGCTGCGCAACTGCCGCGGTTCGGGTTCGGCGGGGCGCGGGAAATACTGCATCGCGGCAACCCTGCTGCCGTCCGGGCTGAGGGTAAAGAACGCCGGCAGCCGTCCTTGTTTCTCTTGCGCGAAACGGCGCATATCGAAACCCGGCTGCACGTCGGCAGCGAGCCTGCCGCGCCAGACAGTACGGTGGGCCGCCAGGACGCGGCCGCTGTCGTCGAGCAGCAGCACGGCCTCCACGCGCGGGTCGGTCGCCGCCCGGGCTATATCGTCTTCCACCAGGCCGCGGTTGGTTTCCCAGCCCTGCTCCGCCATGTGCGCAAGATGTTCCGTCTGGCTCAGGATATCCGCCCTGGCCTGCTGGTCGAACTGTCCCAGGCGCTTGTGCAATGTATTCGCCACCGAGATTCCCAGCATCACCAGCGCCAGCAGCGCCAGCCCCAGCGGCAAGGCGATGCGCAGCGGCAAATGTCGCATCGTCATGACAAGGCCGGGGAAAAATGGGGAGGCCAGCCCTTCCAGTGCGAGGGCCTGTTGCTGGAATCCGCACTGGTGGAATCATCAGAAACCGGGATGGTGGGCACGTGGCCGCCGCCTTCTGCGCCCGCAGGATTCGCCCACGCGCTGGCAACAAGAAATCGGCGACGCCCCTGGTTCATCAGTCCTCCTTTTGCATGGTTCCCCGCATCGCCTCCCGCAAGCGCGCTTTTTGCCGGGAAACCGATCTCTACGAACCAAATTTGTTGTTTTCGACTCATGTGGCTTTATTCTGGCATGAATAAAGTTAAAGCATTAAAGCAAATTCGCCAGCGGGAAACGTCGAACCGCGATACGCATTCCCTCTTTTGCCTGAAAGACGAACCGAAATGGATGAACTGATCGCCTGGCTGCCTGCCGAACTGGTCACACTGCCGCGCTACGTGGTGGCGCTGGCGATCGGCCTCTTGATGGGACTGGAGCGCGAGCGCAACCCGGCAGCGAAAGCAGGGTTGCGCACCTTTGCCCTGACCGCACTGTTCGGCGTGCTGACAGCGCATCTGTCAACCGAACTGGGCGCGCCGTGGCTGGTCGCGGTGGGCCTGCTGCTGGTCGGCGGCATGATGATCGCGGCCTATCTGCGCTCGCCGCAACCCGCGGACGGCGACCCGGGCACGACGACGGTGGCGGCACTGATACTGTGCTACGGCCTCGGCGTGCTGGTGTGGCACGACGAAATCCAGCTGGCGGTAATGCTGGGGATCGCGGCGACCATGCTGCTGTATTTCAAGCCGGAACTGCGCGGCCTGAGCGAGCATCTCTCACGGCGCGACCTGCTGTCGGTACTGCAGTTCGCGGTGCTGGCGCTGATCATCCTGCCGCTGCTGCCGAACCAGGATTACGGCCCCTACGGGGCGATCAACCCGCACCAGGTCTGGTGGATGGTGGTGCTGATCGCGGGCGTCGGGCTGGCGGGCTATGCCGCGCTGCGCGTGGTCGGGCAGGAACGTGGCGCGGTGATGCTGGGCCTGCTCGGCGGGCTGGTGTCGTCCACCGCCACCACGCTCACCTTCAGCCGCCACGCCCGTGCCAGCAGTGCAATGCTGCCGGTCGCGGTGATCGTCATCGTGCTGGCCAACCTGGTGGTGCTGGTGCGCCTGGGCGTGCTGGCTGCGATGCTGGCGCCAGAGGTGATGCCGCAGCTGTTGCCGGTGCTGATCGGCGGGCTGGTCGTCGGCGGACTCGGCGCGGCCTATGGCGTGCACCGGCTGCAGCCGCAGGGCGAACTGCCCGCGCTGGCGATGGGCAATCCCACCGAACTGCGCACGGCGCTGGGCTTTGGCCTGCTGTATGCGGTGGTGCTGCTGGCTGCGGCGTGGTTGTCCGACTGGCTGGGCACACGCGGACTGTACGCGGTGGCGCTGGTGTCGGGACTTACCGATGTCGACGCCATCACGCTGTCCAGCCTGCGTCTGCACAATCTTGGTCAACTGCCGGTGGCGATTCTGGTCAACGTCATCACGCTCGCGGTGCTGGCCAATCTGGTCTTCAAATCGATGCTCACCCTGGCCATCGGCGGCTGGCAGATGGCGCGCCATGCGATGGCAGGCATGGGCGCGCTAGGGCTGGGACTGGTCGTGGCCTGGGCTATAATCCGGGGCTTTTCCGCCTAGCCACACACTCAATCATGGAAGCCGAAAGCCTCAATCAGATCGAATCCCAACTCGCCGACCTGGGCGAGCGTGCCACCCAACTCAGGGGGTTTCTTTGACTACGCAGTAAAGAAAGACCGCCTGGAAGAAGTCAGCCGCCTGGCCGAAGCGCCGGATTTCTGGAACGACGCCGAGAAGGCGCAGGAACTCGGCCGCGAACGCAAGTCACTGGAAGACGTGGTGCTGGTGCTCGACCGGGTGGCGTCGGGCCTCAAGGACGCTGGCGAGTTGTTCGAGATGGCGCGCGAGGAGAACGATGACGACACTCTGGCCGCCGTGCAGTCCGACATCGCCGCCATCGAAAAAGAAGTCTCCACGCTGGAATTCCGCCGCATGTTCAACCACCCGGCCGACCCCAGCAACTGCTTCATCGACATCCAGGCCGGCGCCGGCGGCACCGAAGCCTGCGACTGGGCCTCGATGCTGCTGCGGCAATACCTGAAATACGCCGAACGCAAGGGCTTCAAGGCCGAGCTGCTGGAAGAATCCGACGGCGACGTCGCCGGCATCAAGTCCGCCTCGATCAAGGTCGAGGGCGACTACGCCTACGGCACCCTGCGCACCGAAACCGGGGTGCACCGCCTGGTGCGCAAATCGCCGTTCGACTCGTCCGGCGGGCGCCACACCTCGTTCGCCAGCGTGTTCGTCTACCCGGAAGTCGACGACTCGATCGAGATCGACATCAACCCGGCCGATCTGCGCGTCGACACCTACCGCGCGTCCGGCGCCGGCGGCCAGCACATCAACAAGACCGACTCCGCGGTGCGCATCACCCACCTCCCCAGCGGCATCGTGGTGCAGTGCCAGAACGACCGCTCGCAGCACAAGAACCGCGCCGAGGCGATGTCGATGCTGAAATCCAAAATGTACGAAGCCGAACTGCGCCGCCGCCAGGTCGAGCAGGACAAGCTCGAAGCCGGCAAGTCGGACGTCGGCTGGGGCCACCAGATCCGCAGCTACGTGCTCGACCAGTCGCGCATCAAGGACCTGCGTACCAACGTCGAAGCCACCAACACGCAAAAAGTGCTCGACGGCGACCTCGACATGTTCATCGAGGCGAGTCTGAAACAGGGCGTGTAAGCGGCGGGGTTCCTGCGGAAGTCGCCAAATGTAAACTTTGACCGACTATGCATGAAGGGAATCGATGATGGTCATGCACCTGCGCCGCCAGCCGGACTATTGGCAGAGCAGAACGGCCTAAACGACTTCAGCCTTCCGCCACCACCGCCAGCACCGCCTCGCCGTAGGCTTCCAGCTTCTTCGTCCCCAGCCCCGATATCTCGCCCAGCTCCGCCAGCGTCGCGGGCCGGCGGGCGGCGATCTCGCGCAGGGTGGCGTTGTGCAGGATGACGTAGGCGGGCACGCCCTTCTCGTTGGCAGTTTCGCGGCGCCAGGCACTCAGGGATAGGAACAGCGGATCTTCGTCGTTGTGCATGCCTTCGCCGGAACTGGGGGTGAAGCGCGACTTTTTGCTGCGGGCTGGCCGGACTTCGATGGCACGCAGCATGACGGTTTCCTCGCCCTTCAGCACCGGTTTGGCTGCTTGAGTAAGCTTGAGCGCGCCGTAGGCGGTGTGGTCGACCTCCAATAATCCGCGCACCACCAGCTGGCGCAACACGGTGCGCCAGACCTTGTCGGTTTGCGTCGCACCAATGCCGAACACGCTCAACTGGTTGTGGCCGAAGCGGTCAATCTTCTCGGTGGTCTTGCCGAGCAGCACATCGAGCACGTGGCCGGCGCCGAAGCGCTGGCCGGTACGGTAGACGGTGGAGAGCAGCTTTTGCGCGGCTTCGGTGCCGTCCCACAGGGTCGGCGGGTTGAGGCAGACATCGCAGTTGCCGCAGGGCTGGCTGGCTTCGCCGAAATAGCTCAAAAGCGCAACGCGGCGGCAGCTGGCCGCCTCGCACAGGCCGACCAGGGCGTCGAGCTTGGCGTGGCCGACGCGCTTGTGCGCGTCTTCGGCCTCGCCCTCGTCGATGAAGCGGCGCTGGGTGACGACGTCCTGCAGGCCCCACGCCATCCATGCCTCGGCAGGCTCACCGTCGCGGCCGGCGCGGCCGGTTTCCTGATAGTAGCCTTCGACCGATTTCGGCAGGTCGAGGTGGGCGACGAAGCGCACGTCGGGCTTGTCGATGCCCATGCCGAACGCGAGGGTGGCGACCATGACGACGCTGTCCTCGCGCAGGAATTTTTCCTGATGACGGCGGCGCGTTTCGTTGTCCATGCCGCCGTGGTAGGGCAATGCGGTGAGGCCGGCCTGCCTGAGCGCGTCGGCGGTTTCCTCGACCTTCTTGCGCGTGCTGCAGTAGACGATGCCGGCTTCGCCTTTGTGCTCGCCGAGGAAATCGAGCAACTGGCGGCGCGGCTCGGATTTTTCGCTGATGCGGTAGCGGATGTTGGGGCGGTCGAAGCTGGCGACGAACACCCGCGCGGCGCCGAGATCGAGCCGGGTGAGGATTTCCGCGCGGGTCGCGGCATCGGCGGTGGCGGTGAGCGCGATGCGCGGCACCTCGGGAAAGCGCTCGTGCAGCGCCGACAGGCCGAGGTATTCCGGGCGGAAATCGTGCCCCCATTGCGACACGCAGTGCGCCTCGTCGATCGCAAACAGCGCGACGCGCGCCTGTTCGAGCAGAGACTGGAAACGCGGCGTGAGCAGGCGCTCCGGGGCGACGTAGAGCAATTTCAATTGCCCGGAAACGAATTCGCGCTCGACCCGCATCGCCGCCGCGCCATCCTGGCTCGAATTCAGAAACTCGGCGGCGATGCCGAGTTCTTTCAGCGCCGCGACCTGGTCCTGCATCAGCGCGATCAGCGGCGACACCACCACCGCGCAGCCCTCGCGCAGCAGCGCGGGAATCTGGAAGCACAGCGACTTGCCGCCGCCGGTCGGCATCAGCACCAGCGCGTCGCCGCCGGCCACGACGGTGTCGACGACGGCGGCCTGCTCGCCGCGGAACGCGGGATAGCCGAAGACACGGTTGAGCAGGCTTAAAGGGGTGTCGGGCATGGGCAAGAAAGGGGTGGCAAGGAGCGTGTCACATTGGCTATAATTGTGTCACATTTTGCGCTGCTTGAATCCTTTGGGAGGCTGCCACATGAAAACCCTGACCATCCGCGAAGCCCGCGAAGGGCTGTCGCACCCCGACCAGATGTTCGCCGACGCCGACGAAGTGCTGGTGGTGAAGCATGGCGAGCCGGTTGCGCGGATTCTGCCGATCAAACCGCGCAAGAAAGCCTTCCGTTCGCTCGCAGCATTTCGTGCCAGCCAGCCGTTTCAGGAGATTCCCAGCGAAGTTCTGATTAGCGAAGACCGCGAAGACCGTTTCTGATGATTTATGTCGATACCAGCGCGCTGGTGAAACGCTACATCAGCGAAGCGGGCAGCGATGCATTCGATGCTTTCTTTCTGGCGCAAGCCCCGCTCGCGATCAGCCGTTTGACCATCGTGGAAATGCGTTGCGCGCTGGCGCACCGCCGCCGCAACCAGCAGATTTCGCCCACACTCGAAACCCAAGTGCTTGAAGCCTTTCGGCTCGATGTGCAGGACGGCGCCCTTGCAGTTTCGCCTTTCCTGGAGGATGACCTGACGCTGGCCTACCACTTGATGGACGAGGTCGCCGAATTGCCTTTGCGCACGTTGGATGCGCTGCACCTCGCTGTCGCCCGACGGCATTCCATTCCGGCATTTTCAACTGCCGACAAAAAACAGGCCGAAGCCGCGCAGCAGCTCGGTTTCGTGCTCCACCGTTTCGATTGACCTTAGCCGCCATGAACACCGAAAACACCGCCCCCCTACAAGACGAAAACCAGATCATTGCCGAACGCCGCGCCAAGCTCGCCGCGATCCGCGAGGCAGGCGCCGTCGCCTTCCCCAACGATTTCGAGCGCCGCGACTACGCCGGCAAGCTGGCCGCCGCCCACGGCGACAAGAGCAAGGAAGCGCTGGAAGCCGAAGCCGTCCCGGTCCAACTCGCCGGCCGCATGATGCTCAAACGCGTGATGGGCAAAGCCAGCTTCGCCACCCTGCAGGACATGAGCGGGCGCATCCAGGCGTACGTATCCAACGACCTCACCGGCATCGAGTCGCACGACGCGTTCAAGCACTGGGACCTGGGTGATTTCATCGGCGTCACCGGCACCCTGTTCAAGACCAACAAGGGCGAGCTGACCATCCAGGCGAAGTCGATCCGCCTGCTGTCGAAGGCGCTGCGCCCGCTGCCGGAGAAATTCCACGGTCTTGCCGACCAGGAGCAGAAATACCGCCAGCGCTACCTCGACCTCATCACCAACGACGATGCGCGCGAGACCTTCATGCGGCGCTCGAAGATCATCCAGGCCATCCGGACGTTCATGGTCGAGCGTGATTTTCTCGAAGTCGAGACGCCGATGATGCATCCCATCCCCGGCGGCGCCGCGGCCAAGCCCTTCGCCACCCACCACAACGCGCTCGACATGGAACTGTTCCTGCGCATCGCACCCGAGCTGTATCTCAAGCGGCTGGTGGTCGGCGGCTTCGAAAAGGTGTTCGAGATCAACCGCAACTTCCGCAACGAAGGCTTGAGCACCCGGCACAACCCCGAGTTCACCATGATGGAGTTCTACGAGGCCTACCGCGAATACCGCTACCTGATGGACTTCACCGAGGCGCTGATCCGCGCCGCCGCGATCGCCGCCACCGGCTCGACCACCGTCCTTTACCAAGGCCAAGAAATCGAACTCGGCGCGCCGTTTGCCCGCCTCACCATCGTCGACGCGATCCGCAAATACAATCCGCACTACACCGTTGAGCAGCTGAACGACCGCGACTGGCTGATCGGCCAGTTCGTCGCGATGAAGGCGAAGTACCGCCCGCAGGACGGGCTCGGCGGCCTGCAGCTTTCCTTCTTCGAGGAAACCACCGAAGCGCTCCTGATCCAGCCGACCTTCATCATCGACTACCCGGCCGAAGTCTCGCCGCTGGCGCGCCGCTCGGATGCCCAGCCCGACATCACCGAACGCTTCGAGCTCTTCATCACCGGCCGCGAGATGGCCAACGGCTTCTCCGAGCTCAACGACGCCGAGGACCAGGCCGAACGCTTCATGGAACAGGTGCGGCACAAGGAAGCCGGCGACGAGGAAGCGATGCACTACGACGCCGACTTCATCCGTTCGCTGGAGCACGGCCTGCCGCCCACCGGCGGCTGCGGCATCGGCATCGACCGCCTGGTGATGCTCTTGACCGATTCGCCCAGCATCCGCGACGTCATCCTCTTCCCGCAAATGAGGCGGGAAAGTTAAATGAGCCCGCAGATGCGGCGCGAAGGCTGACCCTGCAGCCATGGGGCAATACGCTCTCAAGATCGCCCTGTCCGCGCTGATCCTCGTCGTCGTTGCCGAAGTGGCCAAGCGCAGCACGTTCTGGGCGGCGGCCGTGGCTTCGCTGCCGCTCATCTCGCTGCTAGCGTTTGTCTGGCTGTATCTCGACACCGGCGACGTGCAGAAGGTTGCCGCGCTCTCCAGCGGAATTTTCTGGCTGGTGCTGCCCTCGCTGCTGCTGTTTGTGCTGCTGCCGTTTCTGCTGCGCAATGGCCTCGGCTTCTGGTTCAGCCTGGCCGCCTCCAGCGCCGCCACGGCACTGGCCTATCTGGGCATGGTCAAGCTGCTGGGCATGTTTGGCATTCGCCTGTAAGCGAATGCCCGGCCGTTAATAGGCGCTGCGCTTCCGGTAAAATCGGGCCTCCCGGCCATTTTCCACAGTCAATCATTGTACGAATCAAACCATCATGACCGACACGTTCAACACCTTCGATTCCATTTCAACCGCTGCCGGCAAGGCGCAATTCGCCTCGCTGAAGAAACTGGAAACCGCGCTGGGCGTGTCGGTGACACGGCTGCCGGTGTCGATCCGCATCGTGCTGGAATCGGTGCTGCGCAACTGCGACGGCGTCAAGGTGACGCCCGAGCACGTCAGACAACTGGCGAACTGGCAGCCCAATTCCGAGCGCACCGAGGAAATCCCCTTCACCGTGGCGCGGGTGATCCTGCAGGACTTCACCGGCGTGCCGCTGCTGGCCGACCTCGCCGCGATGCGCTCTGCCGTGCAAAAAATGGACCGCGACCCGCAGAAGATCGAGCCGCTGGTGCCGGTCGACATGGTGGTCGACCACTCCATCCAGGTGGATAAATTCGGCACCCCGGACGCGCTCGACCTCAACATGAAAATCGAGTTCGAGCGCAACCAGGAACGCTACCAGTTCCTCAAATGGGGCATGCAGGCCTTCGACACCTTCAAGGTGGTGCCCCCCGGCGTCGGCATCGTGCACCAGGTGAACATGGAATACCTGGCGCGCGGCGTGATGGAAAAGGACGGCATGGCCTATCCGGACACGCTGGTCGGAACCGACAGTCACACCACCATGATCAACGGCTTGGGCGTGGTCGCCTGGGGCGTCGGCGGCATCGAGGCGGAAGCGGCGATGCTGGGCCAGCCGGTGTATTTCCTCACCCCGGACGTCGTCGGCGTGAACCTCACCGGCAGCGTGAAGCCGGGCGTCACCGCCACCGACGTGGTGCTGACCATCACCGAGATGCTGCGCAGCGCGAAAGTCGTCGGCAAATTCGTCGAATTCTTCGGCGAAGGCGCCGCCGCGCTGCCGGTGACCGACCGCGCGACGATTGCCAACATGGCACCCGAATACGGCGCGACCATGGGCTTCTTCCCGACCGACGAAGCCACCTGCCAATACTTCGCGGCCACCGGCCGCGCGGCCGACCAGGTCGACCTGATCCGCGCCTACTACCAGGCGCAGGGTCTGTTCGGCATCCCCAAGGCGGGCGACATCGACTATTCGCAGACGCTCAGCTTCGACCTCTCGAGCGTCGAACCCTCGGTCGCCGGTCCCAAGCGGCCGCAGGACCGCATCGCGCTGTCCGCGATCGAAACGACCTTCGGCACGCTGATGCAGCAGCCCAAGGCGGAAGGCGGCTACGGCAAGACCGACGAGGAGCTGCGCCGCACCTACGCGGTCGAGGGCGGCGGCGAGCTGCGCCACGGCAGCGTGGTCATTGCGGCCATCACCTCGTGCACCAACACCTCCAACCCCGGTGTGATGATCGCCGCTGGCCTCCTGGCGAAAAAGGCGGTCGAACTCGGTTTGTATACCCCGTCCCACGTCAAGACCAGCATGGGGCCCGGCTCGCGCGCGGTGACCGAATACCTGAAGGCCGCCGGCCTCTTGCCCTACCTCGAACAACTGGGTTTCGGCGTGGTCGGCTATGGCTGCACCACCTGCATCGGCAACTCGGGTCCCCTGCCGGAAGCCATCGAGAAAACCGTGCTCGACAACGACCTCGTCGCCTGTTCGGTGCTCTCCGGCAACCGCAACTTCGAGGCGCGCGTGCACCAGAACGTCAAGGCCAACTTCCTGATGTCGCCGCCGCTGGTGGTGGCGTTCGCGCTGGCAGGACGCGTGCCCTTCAACGTCGACAAGGAACCCATCGGCGCCGGCAAGGACGGCCCGGTGTACCTGAAGGATATCTGGCCGGGCACCGAAGAGATCGCGGCGCTGCTACACCACTCCACCGACGCCGGCGCCTACAAGGGCTACGCCGATGTCGGCGCCGACAACCCGCTGTGGGACGGCGTGAGCGCGCCGACCGGGGCGGTGTATGAATGGGACGAGAAATCGACCTACATCCAGCAGCCGCCGTTCTTCCTCGCCGCCCCCGCAAGCGCGGGAGAGGGTGCTTCCATCCAGGGCGCACGCGCGCTGGCGATCTTCGGCGACTCGGTCACCACCGACCACATCAGCCCCGCCGGCGGCATCAAGCCGACTTCGCCGGCCGGCCTCTACCTCGCCGAACACGGCGTGGAGAAAGCCGACTTCAACAGCTACGGCGCACGCCGCGGCAACCACGAGGTGATGATGCGCGGCACCTTCGCCAACGTGCGCATCAAGAACCTGATGATCCCCGGCAGCGAGGGCGGCATCACCCGGAAGAACGGCGAGGAAAAGCCGATCTATGACGCCGCCATGGAATACCAGGCCGACGGCACGCCGCTGATGATCTTCGCCGGCGAGGAATACGGCACCGGATCTTCCCGCGACTGGGCCGCCAAGGGCACCGCCCTGCTCGGCGTGAAAGCGGTCGTCGCCAAAAGCTTCGAGCGCATCCACCGCGCCAACCTTGCCGGCATGGGCGTGCTGCCCTGCCAGTTCAAGGACGGCATCGACGCCGCCACGCTGAAGCTCGACGGCAGCGAGACCTTCGACCTCGAAGGCGCCGAAGCCGGCATCACGCCGCAGCAGGATGTCGCGCTGGTGATCCACCGCGCCAACGGCAGTACCGAGCGCGTCGCGCTCAAGCTGCGCATCGACACGCCGATCGAGGTCGAGTATTACAACAAGGGCGGGATCCTGCCCTTCGTGCTGGGGCAGCTGGTGGGCTAACTCTGCGCGGAGGCAGTCAGAAAATGAACTTCAGCGCAAACAGCTCGCCGACCTTGCTCGGCGTCAGCGGTTTGCTGACGACATAGCCCTGAATTTCGTCGCAGCCATTCTGTTTCAGAAACGCCACCTGCTCGGACGTCTCGACGCCTTCGGCCACCACGCGCAGGTTCATGGCGTGCGCCAGGCGAATGGTGGCGTTGACGATTTCCGCATCGTCGCTATCGGTCAGCACATCGTTCACAAAGCTCTTGTCGATTTTCAGCGCGTCGATCGGCATGCGCTTGAGCTGGCTCAAATTGGAATATCCGGTACCAAAATCATCGATGTAGACGTGCAGCCCGCGCTGACGCAGCGCGTCGAGGATGCCGAAGGTGCGCCCGGGATCCTCCATCGCCGCGCTTTCGGTCACTTCCAGTTGCAAATGCGCGGAATCCATTCCGGTTTCCTTCAGAATGGCGTCGATATCGTCGGTCAGGCGCGCATCGGAAAGCTGTCGCGGCGACAGATTGATGGCCACCGGCGGCGGCTTGAGCCCGGCATCGCGCCAGGCGATCCACTGAACGCACGCCGCCCGCGCCACCCAGCGTCCAATCGGCACGATCAGGCCGGTTTCCTCCGCCACCGGAATGAACTGATCGGGCCCGATGATGTTGCCCGAGCGGGGAAGCCAGCGAATCAGGGCCTCCAGCCCCACCACCCGGCCGTCGGCAAGATCGACCTTGGGCTGATACACCAGCACGAATTCATCGCGCTCGAGTGCCTGGCGCAGGCCGCTTTCCAGGGCCAGCTGCTGCTGCGCCATGGTGTTCAGCTCATCGCTGAAATATTCAAATCCGCTGCGGCGATGCTTGGCCTGGTACATCGCCAGATCGGCCTGGCGCAGCAGGGTGTTGGCGTCGGTGCCATCGTCCGGATACACGCTGATGCCGATGCTGGCGCCGAGGGCATACCGCCGCGACCCCAGCTTGAACGATTCGGTCAACACCAGGTTCAGCTTGCGCGCCACCCGGCTGGCACCGCGCGAGGCCGGGGGATGGGTCAGGATGACGGCGAACTCGTCACCGCCCAGGCGGGCGACAAAATCATCGGCGCGCAACTGGTCGGACAGCCGGTTGGCGACGATGCGCAGCACCTGGTCTCCCACTTCGTGCCCCTGCGAGTCGTTGATGTGCTTGAAGCGGTCAAGGTCGATGAACAGCAGCGAAACCTGGGATTTTTCGCGCTGCGCCTGCGCCAGCGCATGCGTGAGAAAATCCTGGAAATACGAACGATTTGGCAAGCCGGTCAGCGGGTCGTGGTTGGCCAGCATGTCCAGCCGCATTTCGGAATAGCGGCGCTCGGCCAGGGCCGCCGATACGAACAGTCCGCCCAGCGCCATGGTCATCATGCTGATCTGCAGGGCAAACACGTCGCCCGGCATTGTGACGCCGGTGATCCCGTCGTAGGAGACAACCGTCACGCCCAGCACGATGATCGCCGCCAGAAAAATGGCGAGGCTCGCCCCGGTCACCGAAAACCGCAAGGCTGCCCACAGCACTGCCGGCATCATCACGAACAGGACGATTTCGGCAGGCCGCAAGGGGTCGGCGTACTCCATCATCACCAGCGTCAACGCCAGCATGCCGAGCACCAGCACCAGACCCTCCAGCCGCGCCCCCCGGTTGGTCGGCAGCAGCTCCCAGCGCGACGCCGTCAACAGGAGCGGTGCAACCAGAAACACCCCCAGCAAATCGCCCAGCCACCACACCCATAATCCCCGCACCACCATGTCGGCCGGCAGGTCGCCATAGAAGTACAGGCTAAACACGCCCGTCAGCGCGCTCACCGCACACCCCAGCGGCGCGGCTACCAGCGCAAATTTGGCGACGCTGGATACATAATCGAGGGTGGAGCTGAAGGGCTGAAGATAGCGCGGTAGCGTGCCTATGATCCCCGCTCCGGCGGCGGCGCCGACTGCCAAACGAAACGCGACTTCCGGCGGCAGGGCCTGGCTGTTGACCGCGAACGCCCCCAGAAATACCCCCACAATCCCCGCCGCGCCGAAGCGCAGACCCGCCATGGCGCCGATGCCGGCCGCCAGCCAGAGGGCAGCGACCACATCGACCACATACGTTGCAAGCTTGAGGCTGAGCCAGCCCGCCAGCGTATACGCCAGCGCCGTCAGCCCGACGATCAGCGCAAAGCGCCCGAATGCAGCGGGACCGGGCAGCGACAAACGAGCCAAGAGATGAGACCCGTCTATTGCACGGGATCGAGTTCGGCGCGCACCGACTCCAGCGCGTCCTTGAGGGTTTCCTCGGACAGCCCGTTGAGTTGTTCGGCCAACATTTCAGCCGCATCGATGGTGTCGGTGTCGTCGGGCAAGGTATCGGTATCCAGATTGGCGACGAATACTGCTGCCGCGCCCGTCACCTGCAACAGCTGGCGGCGTTCGCTCATCAACATTTCGATCTCGCCGCGCAGCAGGCGGATCTCGTCTTCTTTCATGGCATGCAGGGTCATGCTTGTATCCTCATACTGGTCATCCGAACAGGGTCAACACCCCGGTGTAGCCATATAAACGATTGTGGGAAATTTCCCCGTTGGCAAAAAATCCCACCAACGGAAAATTCCCCAAGGCATCGCGAATCAGTTCCATTTCGCGGTTCGGCGCGCCGAACATGTGCTGGCCGCGCCCCAGGCAGGAATAATACACGCCGCCCCGGATCGGCGCGTTCAATTGCGCCCCGATGGCCGCAAGCATCCGCTGCAGGTCGGCCTCGGCCGACTGCCGATCGCGCCGGCAAAACAGCAGCTCGTCTCCCGGCTCGACGGTTTCGCCGATTGCCACCAGATGATTCTGCGGATCGACACCGAGGATGTTGCGCACCAGATAGTCGCCGGTGTCCGAACCGCGTACCGGCAGGCCGACAAAAATATAGCCGGCCGCGCGCCGCAGGTCGCGCGCCAGCACTTCGCCGATTTCTTCCTTCATCACATCCAGCGCCAGACGATGGTCCAGGCTGCCAATGACGTTCTTGTTGGCTGCAGTGACGCGGTGGCGCGGCCCCAGCGGCGAAACCCCCTGCGTCAGCCGCGTCGCCAGTTTCACCCGCTCGCTGAACAGCACGCCCGACAAACCGCCGCTCACCACGCCGTCGCTGATCTGCGCGGTCACGCCTTCCGAACTGGACAACCCGCCGACGACAAAGCCGCTCGACACACGTTCACTGAGGCCTTCGATCAGTTCCTGGATGCGGGTGTTAACCGGGTCGCCATGCACCATGGCGAAGTAGGCGTCCGGCAACGGCTGTGCGGCGATATCCTGCGGCGTCCGCAGCAACGGCAGCATGCTGAAATCGGCCGGCTCGAACTCGCCCAGCATCACCGCCATCGCCGGTTGTCCCAGGTATTCCACCCCGCTGGCGCAGATCCCCACGCCCACGCTGCCGGTCCAGTGCGGCACCGCCGTCGCGCTTTTGAAAAAAGCCAGGATTGCGTCGAGTTCGCCCGCGAAGGCGTCCGACACATACAGAAACCCCAGCATCGCCGCGGAGGGAATCGCGCCCAGCTGATTCATGCAGGCCTGCGCAGCGCGGGTCCAGTCGGGGTCTACAGCGTGGGCAAACTTGAAGGGGGCACTCATGGCATCAGATCAAACAAGAATCGCAACAGTCCAGCCGTCGAGGCGCCAGGCGCCACACCGGAAGAAGCATACGTACCCGGCACCCGCCTGTCGATACCGCAATTCCCGGCCGGCACAGCGAATCGGCGTATGCCCCTCGCCTGTTCATGCCCGACAGCGCAGGCGATAATCCTGGCTTCGACTCCAGGCGCCGCCCATGTCAGACCTTGCCCCGCTCTACCCACCCCGTACGCCTTACGCCAGCGGCATGCTGGATACGGCAGGCATCCATCGCATCTACTGGGAGACCTCCGGCAACCCCGACGGCATCCCGGTGCTGTTTGTGCACGGCGGGCCCGGTTCCGGCACCTCGCCGATCCAGCGGCAGTTTTTCGATCCGGCGCGCTACCGCATCGTTTTGTTCGATCAGCGCGGCAGCGGCCGCTCGACGCCGCACGGCGAACTCACCGACAACACCACGCCGCACCTGATCGCCGACATGGAAGCGCTGCGGCGCGAACTCGGCATCGATGCCTGGCTGGTATTCGGCGGCTCGTGGGGCTCGACGCTGGCGCTCGCCTATGCCGAAACCCACCCCGAACGCTGCCGCGGACTGGTGCTGCGCGGGATATTCCTGTGCCGGAAAAGCGAGATCGACTGGTTCCTCTACGGCATCCGCGCCTTGTTCCCCGAGGCGCAGCGGCAACTGGCGGAATTCATCCCGGAAAGCGAACGCCACGATCTGCTCGCCGCCTATCACCGCCGCCTGCTCGACCCCGACCCGGCGGTGCACCAGCCCGCCGCGTTTCAGTGGGCCACCTTCGAGGCGTCCTGCTCGACCCTGCTGCCCAACCCCGGCCTCGTCGCCGCGTTCTGCAGCGAAAAGACCGCACTGTCGCTGTCGCGCATCGAGGCGCATTATTTCGCCCACCACATCTTCCTGCCCGACAACAGCCTGCTCGCCCATGTCGACCGCATCCGTTCCATCCCGACGGTGATCGTGCAGGGACGCTACGACGTCGTCTGCCCCATCGTCTCGGCCGACGAGCTGGCACGTGCCTGGCCCGAGGCGCGCTATGTGATCGTGGAGGATGCCGGCCATTCGGCGTTCGAACCGGGCATCGCCCGCGAGCTCGTCGCCGCCTGCAACCGCTTTGCCGAGACCGGAGGATTCGTATGAGCCTGTCGCCTTATGTCTTTGACGCCAGCGCCGAGAACTTCAACCGGCTGGTGCTGGAAAACTCGCACAAGGGCCCGGTGCTGGTGCACTTCTGGACCCCCAAGGCCGGCCCCTGCTTCATCCTGATGCCGCGCCTGGTCAAGCTCGCCGCCGAATACGGCGGCAAATTCCTGCTGGTGATGCTGAACACCGATGACCTGCCCGAGCTTGCCCGCCGCTTCGGCGTGAATTCGGTGCCCACGGTGAAGTTTTTCTGGCGCGGCGAGGTCGCCCACACCATCCACGGCGCCGATCCCGACAGCAGTTTTCGCGAAGTGCTCGACCGCTTCATCGCCGGCGACGCCAACCGCGCCCACGCGCTGGGGGTGGCCGCCTGGCAGTCGGGCAACGTAGCGCAGGCGCGCATGCTGCTCGCCAACGCGGCAATGGCCGAGCCCGACAACCTCGCCATCCCGCGCGACCTTGCCAAGCTGCTGTGGGCCGAAGGCGAAGGCGCGCAGGCGCTGAAGCTGCTCGACAGCCTGCCGCCGGACGCGCGGGCGGAACCCGAAATCGCCCGCCTGCACGCGCACCTGAGCCTGGCGGAAACCGCGCGGCTGGCACCGCCGCTGGCCGAACTCGTTGCCCGCCTCGCCCACGATTCAAACGACCTCGATGCACGCTATCAGCGCGCTGCGGTATTGCTGGCGGCGGACGAGTTTGCCGGTGCCCTGGAGGAACTGCTGTTCATCGCCCGCACCGACCGCGGCTTTCGCCACGACATCGGCCGCATCAGCCTGCTGGCGCTGTTCGACCTGCTGGGCAGCGCCCATCCGCTGACGCGGCAATACCGCCAGGCCCTATCCGAAGCGCTGCATTGAATTTTGCCCACCCCGCCTTCGCGCCCTACCGGGATCTGATCGACGCGCTGGGGCTGGCGCACGCGCTGCCCTCGCTGGACGCCCTCAACACGCTGGCCGCTGCGCGCGGTACGACGCAGTCACGCGGGTTGCCGCTGCGCTTTTTTGCCGCGGACGGCCGCCTGCCGGCACGCGATTACGAAACCCATATCCTGCACACCGGCCAGGTGCCGACCCGCGCCGACACCTGGCACGATGTGCTGAACGCGCTGGTGTGGCTGCGATTTCCGCGCTTCAAGGCTGCGCTGAACGCGGCCCACGGCGAAGCCATCGCGCTCGAGACAGACAGCCGGCGCTGCCGCCGCCGCGACGCGCTGACGGTGCTAGACGAGTCGGGCGTGTGGGTGGTCAGCCGTGAATCGGCGCTGCCTGCATTGCTGACCGGGCACGCCTGGCACGCGCTGTTCTGGGAAGCGCGCGCACGGGTCGAAACCGGGATGTGTTTTGTGGTGGTGGGCCATGCGCTGCTGGAAAAAACACTCGCGCCCTACCCGTCAATCACCGGAAAATGCCTGCTGCTGCAGTCCGATTCGCTCGACCCCGACGCCGCGGATGCCCTGGCCGTCACGGCGCTCGGCGCGATCGGCACCCCGCGCCAGCTTGCCCCGCTTCCGGTGCAGGGAATTCCGGGCTGGGATGCGGCCAACGCCCACGCCGCGTATTACGCCAACAAGGAAATATTCCGTCCGGCGCGCAATGCGCCCCCATGAATGGCCGGACAGCAGCCTGAAAACAGGATCACGCTACGCCAGCCTGATATCGGGCTGGCATGCTTCAGCTCGCCGCAGCCGGCAATTCGCCGCTGGCCAGCCAGGCCTGCGCCAGCTCCAGATCGTCGAACAGGCGAATATCCGCCGACATGAACATACGGTTCACCCACATGCTCCACGCTACCCACTGGTCGCCGGTCAGGATGGCGATGCGGCCAAAATCGTTCTTGTGTTCGCGCGAAAATTTCAGTTCCTCCCACGCCACGTCGATGCTGTAGGACAGCATGTCGCGCAAGTCGAACAGCAGGTTGACGGTGCCCTGAAACTGGATGCCGTAGCACACCGCCTTTTCGAGCTCACGGTAATCGTCCAGCGTGAACTGCCCCATCACGGTGACGGCAATCAGGTTGTCCTTGGTGTTCAGGCTGATCATGGTGCTCTCCTTTGGAATGTGACCGAACTATAGCGAATCGGGCTGCGCAGGTGTCGACGCGCGCACGGCCCACACACCGGCTGCCGCCACCACCGCCATCCCGATCCAGGCCGGCAGCGGCAACCGTTCGCCGAACAGCAGCACGCCGTACAGGGCGGAAAACCCGACCGTGGTGTAGGCGAGCGCGCCGACCATGAGCGTGCGGCCGCGATGATACGCGCGCGTCAGCGCCAGTTGCGCCAGGGTGGCGGTGACGCCGATGCCGGCGAGCCACAGCCAGTCGCCCGCCTGCGGAGGGTGAAATCCGGCCACCGACATCCATGCGGCGCCGCACACGGTCGCCAGCAGGGTGAAATAAAACACCACCCGCCACTCGGGTTCGCCCAGCCGGCCCAGCTGCTTGACGTTGACATAGGCCACCGCTGCAAGCATGCCCGACGCCAGCCCGGCCAGCGCCGGCAGCCAGGCCTGGTCCTGCAGCTGCGGACGCAGCAGCAGGACGATCCCCGCAAAGCCCAGCAGCACCGCCCCGACCAGTCCCCGCCCGTGGCGCTCGCGCAGCCACCATGCGGACAGCGCAGCCAGGAACAGAGGCGCGGTGTAATTCAGGGTGACCGCGGTGGCCAGCGGCAGCCGCGCGATGGCGTAAAAGAACAGCACCAGCGCGATAAAGCCCGACAGTCCGCGCCAGAAGTGCGCCCGCCAATGGCGCGTGGCGAGCGGCGCCAGCAACTGGCGGCGGCTGAGGACGATCCCCCCCCAGATGACGACCAGTCCGAACGCCGAGCGGTAAAACACCAGTTCCGCGGGCGAGAAGGTGGCGGACGCATGCTTCACCAGCACGCCCATCAGCGCGAACAGGGCCGCCGCCACCAGCATCCAGCTTGACTTCATCGATATCCTCGCTCCACTTCCATCGCCGCGATGCGCCGTCTGCCCGGCCTCGACGAGGCGCGCCATGCCGATTACTATTAAGGCAGCGGGCTAAATTTGTTAAAGTATCGCCCTTTCCCCCGCTGGATTCGATATTCATGGCCAAATCCCGCGCCACCCTCCCGCCCAAGGACTACGAGTCCGCACTGGCCGAACTGGAGGCCATTGTGGCTGAAATGGAATCCGGCCAACTGCCGCTGGAAGCCTCGCTGACCGTGTACAAGCGCGGCGCCGAACTGTTGCAATATTGCCGGCGGCAGCTGGCCGATGCGGAACAGCAGGTGAAGATTCTCGAAAACGGGGCCCTGCAGCCTTTCAAGACCGAAGACACCGATGACTGACTTTGCCGCCTGGACGCAAGGCTGCCAGGCACGCATGGAAAGCGTGCTGGCCGAGTGGCTCCCCCCTGTCCACATTGCGCCCCAGCGCCTGCACGATGCGATGCGGTACGCCGTGCTGGGCGGAGGCAAGCGAGTGCGTCCGCTGCTGGCGTTTGCTGCCGGCGAAGTCTGCGGCGCCGACATCGAGCGGGTGCAGCACGCCGCCGCCGCGGTCGAACTGATCCACGCCTATTCGCTGGTGCACGACGATATGCCGGCGATGGACAACGACGCGCTGCGACGCGGCAAGCCCACGGTGCACGTCGAGTTCGACGAGGCGACCGCCCTGCTGACGGGCGACGCCCTGCAGAGCCTGGCGTTCGACATCCTCGCATCAACGCCGCTGGCCGACGATGCGGCCAGCCAGCTGAAGATGGTGCAGTTGCTGGCGCAGGCGGCCGGCTCGCGCGGCATGGCCGGCGGCCAGGCGATCGATCTGGCCAGCGTGGGCAAGCCGCTCGATCTGACCGAACTCGAATTCATGCACATCCACAAGACCGGTGCGCTGATCCGCGCCTCCGTGCTGCTGGGCGCGCAATGCGGCAGCGTCCCCGACGCCACCCGCACCGCACTCGATCATTACGCCAAATGCATCGGCCTTGCCTTCCAGGTGGTCGATGACGTGCTCGACGCCGAAACGCCCACCGCCACGCTGGGCAAGACCGCCGGCAAGGACGCCGCCAACAACAAGCCCACCTACGTCAGCCTGCTCGGCGCGGCGCGCGCGCGCGAACTGGCGCAGGAACTGCGTGCCGACGCCCATGCCGCGCTGGCCGGTCTCGGCGCACCCGCCGCACGGCTGCGCCAGCTGGCCGACTTCGTGGTCGAGCGGACGTTCTGAGATGGCCATGCCCTTGCTCGACACCCTCGATACGCCGGCCGACCTGCGTGCCCTGGCGCCCGCCGACCTGCCGCAACTCGCCGCCGAACTGCGCGAATTCCTGATGGAATCGGTTGCCCGCACCGGCGGCCACCTCGCCTCCAACCTCGGCACGGTGGAACTGACTCTCGCGCTGCATTATGTGTTCGACACCCCGGCGGACCGCATCGTGTGGGACGTCGGCCACCAGACCTATGTGCACAAGATCCTCACCGGGCGCCGCGCGGCGATGGCCGGCCTGCGCCAGGGGGGCGGCATCGCCGGCTTTCCGCGCCGTGCCGAAAGCGAGTACGACGCCTTCGGCGTCGGCCATTCCAGCACCTCGATCTCGGCCGCGCTCGGCATGGCCGAGGCCTTTCATCAGCTGGGCTCCAGCCAGCGCGCGGTGGCAGTCATCGGCGACGGCGCGATGACCGCCGGCATGGCGTTCGAGGCGCTGAACAATGCCGGCGCCACCGATCTGCCCTTGCTGGTGGTGCTGAACGACAACGACATGTCGATTTCGCCCAACGTCGGTGCGCTCAACAATTACCTGGCGCGCCTGATGTCGGGCAAGTTCTATGCGGCCGCGCGCCGCGCCGGCGAGAAAGTGCTGTCGGTCGCGCCGCCGATCCGCGAGCTGGCCAAGCGCGCCGAGGAACACATGAAGGGCATGGTGACGCCGGGCACGCTGTTCGAGGAATTCGGCTTCAATTACATCGGCCCGATCGACGGCCACGACCTCGACGTGCTGCTCGACACCCTCTCCAACATCAAGCAGTTGAGCGGCCCGCAGTTCCTCCACGTGGTCACCAAAAAAGGCAAGGGCTACAAGCCCGCCGAAGCCAATCCCTGCCTGTATCACGGCGTTTCGTGTTTCGACCCGGAAAATGGCGTCGCCCAGAAAGCCGGCGCCAAACCCACCTACACCCAGGTGTTCGGCGACTGGCTGTGCGACATGGCCGCCGCCGACACGCGGCTGGTCGGCATCACCCCGGCGATGCGCGAAGGCTCAGGCTTGGTGCGCTTCTCGGAGGAATTCCCGAAGCGCTATTTCGACGTCGGCATCGCCGAGCAGCACGCGCTGACCTTTGCCGCCGGTCTCGCCTGCGAGGGCGTGAAACCGGTGGTGGCGATCTATTCGACCTTTCTGCAGCGCGCCTACGACCAGCTGATCCACGACATCGCGCTGCAGGACCTGCCGGTGATGCTGGCGATCGACCGCGCCGGGCTGGTCGGCGCCGACGGCCCCACCCACGCCGGCAGTTTTGATTTGAGTTTCCTGCGCTGCATTCCCAACATGCTGATTGCTGCGCCCTCCGACGAGAACGAGTGCCGCCGCCTGCTGACCACGGCGTTCCTGCACAACGGTCCGTCGGCGGTGCGCTACCCGCGCGGCAGCGGCGGCGGCGCCGCAATCGACCCCGGCCTCGATCCGGTCGAAATCGGCAAGGGCGTGCTGCGCCGCAGCGGCCGCGAGGTGGCGCTGATCGCCTTCGGCAGCCTCGTCGCACCGGCTCTTCAAGCTGCCGAGGCGCTCGACGCCAGCGTGGCCGACATGCGTTTCGTCAAACCGCTGGATCTCGACCTGCTGCGCGAACTGGCGCAAACCCACCACCTGCTGGTCACGCTGGAGGAAAATGCGGTGGCAGGCGGCGCCGGCGCCGGGGTGGCCGAGGCGCTGGCCGGGCTCGGCATTCCGGTTCCCGTGCTGCACCTGGGACTGCCCGACACCTTCATCGAGCATGGCGACCCGGTCAGGATGCTGGCCGCCTGCGGGCTCGACGCTGCAGGCATCGAACAAGCCGTGCGCGGAAGGACAACCCTATTACCCGAGTAGTTTACTCAACTACTCAGGCAGTTTATACTCGGTCTAAACTGCACTCAGCCATGTCTGATATCACATCAAGGAGCCCGCCATGAACCAGATTTGCGACACTGCCGTATGCATGCCAGACGTGCAAAGCTCGGCTGACACGCGTCAAATCGCCATCGACAAGGTCGGCATCAAGAGCATCCGCCATCCGGTCCGGGTGGCCGACAAGAGCGACGGCGTCCAGCACACCATCGCCGACTTCAACATGTATGTATATCTGCCCCACAACTTCAAGGGCACGCACATGTCGCGCTTCATCGAAATTCTCAACACGCGCGAGCGCGAGATTTCGGTCGAGAATTTCGAAGGCATGCTGCGTCAGATGGTCGAGCTCCTGGAGGCCGAATCGGGCTACATCGAGATGAGCTTCCCCTACTTCATCAACAAGACCGCGCCGATCTCCGGCGTGCAGAGCCTGATGGATTACGAGGTCACCTTCATCGGCTCCATCGAAAACGGCGAATTCGCCCATATCACCAAGGTGGTGGTGCCAGTAACCTCGCTGTGCCCGTGCTCGAAGAAGATCTCCGACTACGGTGCGCACAACCAGCGCTCGCACGTCACCGTCTCGGCCAGAACCAACGGCTTCCTGTGGATCGAGGATCTGGTGCGCAAGGTCGAGGACCAGGCCTCGTGCGAACTGTTCGGTCTGTTGAAGCGCCCCGACGAGAAATACGTCACCGAGCGCGCCTACGACAACCCGAAATTCGTCGAGGACATCGTGCGCGACGTCGCCGCCGCGATGAACGACGAGCCGCTGATCGATTCGTATGTGGTGGAAGCGGAGAACTTCGAGTCCATCCACAACCACTCGGCGTATGCGCTGATCGAACGTGACAAACGGACCAAGGCGTAACACGCCTTGGTCCGTTTGCGGCGCAGGCTAACGTGAGCGAAGCGAACGTTAAGCGCAGCGGCCGTAGCCACAAGCGGAAAATCGCCTGATCTTTGCTACTCTAAAAAAACAAGGCCTGCAATTGCAGGCCTTGTTGCATTCCGGCAGCCCGAAATCAGTAACGCTGCGTCAGCGTCATGGTCTGGCCTTCACGCTTCATTTCCATCCGGTTCAGAAAACTCATTCCCAGCAACGGCACATTGAGGCCGCCCTCCACCACCATGCCGTCCACCTGGTTCAGCATAATGCTGCCGACCTTGACGGTATTGAACTTGACCCGCCAGGCACGCACCATGCCTGCGGCGGTGCCAACGCCGACGGCCTGCCCGGCCTTGTAGTCGAGTCCGATGCGTTTGGCCTCGGCGGCATTGATGGCGATGGTGGTGGCGCCGGTGTCGACCAGGAAACGCATCGGGTAGCCATTCAGCGACCCGGCGGCCGCGAAGTGGCCGCGCGCGTCGGCGGTAAGCGATACGCTCTGGCGTTCGGCCGTCGCTGTACCGCCGGCAAACGATTGCCCCATGCCGAGGGTGCGGCGCTTGCCGTCGACATCGAAACTGGCGCCATCCGAATCCGCAGCGAGCAGCTTCACGCCCTGAACCGTCTGCCCCACACTCAGGATGCGCGACTTGCCGCCGTCGATGCTGACGATGGCCTTGTCCTTGAACAAGCCCATCACCGACACGCTGGTCGCCCAGGCCGCCGTGCATGCCAGTGCGCCAGCAGCTAAGATGGTGGCGATTGATTTCTTGCTGAGAGCCATCATGGATCCTGTTCTGATTTTGCGTCATTTCCCGATCGAAGGGCCGGGATACTTCACCACGTTCCTGGATCGCCACGGCATCCCCTGGCAGCTGGTGCGCATCGACGCCGGCGACGCGGTGCCCGACAAGCTTAACGGCATTTCCGGCATCTGCTTGATGGGCGGGCCGATGAGCGTGAACGACGATCTGCCCTCGATCCCACCTGAACTGGCCCTGATCCGCCAGGCGGTCGCGGCGGCCATCCCGGTCATCGGCCACTGTCTTGGCGGACAGATGATGGCCAAGGCGCTGGGCGGAACGGTCGGCGCCAATCCGGTCAAGGAAATCGGCTGGGCCGACGTCCGCATCACCGACGCCGACGCTGCGCGCCCCTGGCTGGGCGATGCCGCAACCCCCATGCCGGCCTTCCACTGGCATGGCGAAACCTTCACGCTGCCGCCGGGCGCCACCCGCATCCTCGAAAGCACCTGGTGCGCCAACCAGGCCTTTGTGCTGGACGATCGCCATATCGGCATGCAATGCCACGTCGAAATGACGCCCGAACTCATCGCCAGCTGGTGCGAGCACGGCGCCGACGAAATCGCCGCCAGCGACAGCCCCGGCGTGCAATCGCCCGCAGCCATCCAGGCGGATTTGCCCGCCCGCATCGCCCAGCTTCACCAACTGGCCGACAAAATTTATTCCCGCTGGATTCAAGGGCTTAGGAAATAATCGCGCCACCTTCCCGGAAAGGCGCTAACGGCCGCATCGCGCAGCGTAAGATAATGACCGGCGTTGCATCCAGCCTGCAAAGCCTCACCTGATAACGGAGTCCCCATGCCAAACGTCGATTACGCCAACTTCGATTTCGGAGAACGCCTGAACGGCTTCATCCAGGAAGTGATGAATTACGGCGGCGCGCCCCGCACCGAAGCCGATCTCACCGAAGGCCAGAAAGTCTTCGTGCGCGCGGTCAAGCGCGAGATGGTCAAATACGCCGACCCCAACCGCCAGGGCTATCCGCGCAACCTGCTGGAACAGATGGAGTCCTTCACCCGCACCATCGGCGACCTACACAACTCCTATTTCGACGCAGGCATGCGCAGGGTCAGCGACTGTCTGTACAACCGCTGGAAAATGCTCTACGAAGAAACCAAAAAACTGGCTGCAACCGGAGGCGACACCCAACCCGCCTGGGTTGACGTCATCAGGACGGAACAGACCGACATGCCCGCCTTTTTCGACGCATAAAGCCTTGTTTCGCTTGCAAAAAGCCCGGTTTTTCCGGGCTTTTTCGTCACCGCCACCCCATATCAAACCCGCTTATCCTCAAATAAAAATAAAGGATTATTCAGGCGTCAACCCCAGTGCTATGCTGCCCCGACTCTAATACCCCCACACAGTCTAAGGAGACAGCATGTCCAAACTGGTACGCCCACACGGTGGCGGTGAACTCAAACCCCTGCTGCTGACGGGCGCCGCACTCGCCGCCGAAAAAACCCGTGCTGCTTCGCTGCCCAAGGTCACGATGAGCTCGCGTGAAACCGGTGACCTCATCATGCTGGGCATCGGCGGTTTCACCCCGCTGGAAGGCTACATGACCCATGCCGACTGGGAAGGCGTGTGTGACGGCTACAAAATGGCCAGCGGCCTGTTCTGGCCGATCCCGGTCACCCTGTCGACCGATGACGAGGCCATCAAGGCCGGTGACGACGTCGCACTGATCGATGCCGAGACCGGCGACATCATGGGCACCATGAAGGTGACCGAAAAATACACCATCGACAAGGCCCACGAGTGCATGCAGGTCTACAAGACCACCGACATGGAACACCCCGGCGTCAAGATGGTCATGGCCCAGGGCAAATACAACCTGGCCGGCCCGGTCAAGGTGCTATCCACCGGCAGCTTCAAGGAAGAATACGGCGATCAGTTCATGACCCCGGCCGAAACCCGTGCCGCGTTCGAAAAAATGGGCTGGTCCAAGATTGCCGCCTTCCAGACGCGCAACCCGATGCACCGTTCGCACGAGTACCTGGCCAAGATCGCCATCGAGACCATGGATGGCGTGCTGGTTCACTCCCTGCTGGGCGCGCTGAAGCCGGGCGACATCCCCGCCGAAGTGCGTTCCGAAGCCATCAGCGTGCTGGTCGAAAACTACTTCGCCCCCAACACCGTGATCCAGGCCGGCTACCCGCTGGACATGCGCTATGCCGGTCCGCGCGAAGCGCTGCTGCACGCGCTGTTCCGCCAGAACTACGGCTGCTCGCACCTGATCGTCGGCCGCGACCACGCCGGCGTGGGCGACTACTACGGCCCGTTCGACGCACAGAAGATCTTCGACGAAATCCCCAAGGGCTCGCTCGAAACCGTCAACATGAACATCGACTGGACCTTCTGGTGCAACAAGTGCGGCGGCATGGCCTCGCAGCGCACCTGCCCGCACACCAAGGACGACCGCATCCTGCTGTCCGGCACCAAGGTGCGTTCGATGCTATCCGAAGGCCAGGATCTGCCGGTCGAATTCAGCCGTCCCGAGGTCGCCAAGGTGCTGCAGAAGTACTACGCCGGTCTTTCCGCGGAACAGAACGTCAAGATCGAGTTGAAAGGCCACTCGGCTGCTTGATTTTTCCATCCGGCAGCAATGCCGGATGGGATATGCCCTGCTCGCAGCAGCTGTCAACAGGGAAAAGATTTTAGGACACGAGCCTACCGGAAGCGGATTCGCGACACGCCCCGGCCAAGGACGGGTTCAGTTCTAATCGGACCGCGACGTACGCGGATTGTTAGCTAACTTTAGGAGACTGTAATGCCAACCTATGTTCGTACCGACAAGTGCGACGGCTGCAAGGGTCAGGACAAGACCGCTTGTATGTACATCTGCCCGCACGATCTGATGAAGCTGGACAAGGACGGTTCTGAAACCGGCCATGCCATGCGTGCATTCAACCAGGAGCCCGAGCAGTGCTGGGAGTGTTATTCCTGCGTGAAGATTTGCCCGCAGCAAGCCATCGAAGTCCGCCATTATGCCGACGTCGTGCCGCTGGGTGGCATGGTTCAGCCGCTGCGTGGTTCCGACTCCATCATGTGGACGATCAAGTTCCGTAACGGCGTGTTGAAGCGTTTCAAGTTCCCGATCCGCACCACGCCCGAAGGTTCCATTGACTGCTACGGCGGCAAGCCCATGCCCAAAATGGCTGACATCACATCCACGGGTTCGTTCACCCGGGACATGATGGGTGGTTACCGTCCCGGCAACCCTGCCGAACTGATCCGTAAGTAATTAAGAGAGGTAAACGAAATGGCTGGAGAATTTGGTAATCCCGAAGTAGTCCAGGAGGAAGTAGACATTCTCCTGATCGGCGGTGGCATGGCATGCTGCGGCGCCGGTTACGAAGTCATGCGCTGGGCAGATGCTGCCAAGGCAGAGATGGGCATCGATCTGAAGATCAAGCTGGTCGACAAGGCCGCGATGGACCGTTCCGGTGCCGTGGCACAGGGCCTGTCCGCGATCAACACGTACATCGGCTCGGAGCAGGATCCCGCCGACTACGCCCGCATGGTCTCCAACGACCTGATGGGCATCACCCGCGACGACCTGGCCTACGACCTGGGCCGCAACGTGGACGATTCCGTGCACCTGTTCGAAGAATGGGGCCTGCCGATCTGGAAAACCGACGAAAACGGCGAGCGTCATGACGGCGCCCAGGGCCTGCCCACGCTGAAAGACGGCGGCAAGCCCGTGCGTTCCGGCAAATGGCAGATCATGATCAACGGCGAATCCTACAAATGGATCGTTGCTGAAGCCACCAAAAAAGCACTCGGCATGGATCGCATCGAAGAGCGTATCTTCATCGTCAAGCTGGTCAACGACAAGAACGACCCGAGCCGCATCGCCGGTGCCGTCGGTTTCTCGACCCGCGACCACAAAGTTGTCGTGTACAAGGCCAAGTCCATTCTGCTGGCCGCTGGTGGTTGCGTGAACATCTTCCGTCCGCGCTCCGTCGGTGAAGGTACCGGCCGCGCCTGGTACCCGGTGTGGAACGCAGGCTCGACCTACGCGATGGCTGCCGAAGCCGGCGCCGAGTTGACCATGATGGAAAACCGCTTCGTTCCCGCCCGCTTCAAGGACGGCTACGGCCCGGTCGGCGCCTGGTTCCTGCTGTTCAAAGCGCAAGCTGTGAACGCCTACGGCGAAGTCTACATGGTGAAGAACAAGGAACTGCTGAACGACTACCCCCCCTACGGGCAGGCAGCCGTTCCCGCATCGTGCCTGCGTAACCACCTGATGCTGAAGGAAATGAAAGAAGGCCGCGGTCCCATTTACATGGACACCGTGACTGCTTTGGCAAAACTGCGTGAAACGCTGACCCCGCGCGAAGTGAAGCACCTGGAAGCAGAAGCCTGGGAAGACTTCCTCGACATGTGCGTCGGCCAGTGCGGTATCTGGGTGGGCGAGAACATCGAGCCGGAGAAGAAGAACTCCGAACTCATGCCGACCGAGCCCTACCTGCTTGGTTCGCACTCCGGTTGCTGCGGCATATGGGTGTCGGGTCCCGAAGATCTGGGCGCACCGACCGACGAAGGCCACGCCGACGCGGACAAGATCCCGGCTCACCTGCCCAAGGGCTGGAACTGGGGCTACCGCTCGATGACCACGGTCAAGGGTCTGTTCACCGCCGGCGACGGCGTGGGCGCATCCGGCCACAAGTTCTCCTCCGGCTCGCACGCCGAAGGCCGCATGTGTGCCAAGTCCATGGTCAAGTACTGCATCGACAACAAGGATTGGAAACCTGAACTCGACACCTCCGTCGAGCAGCTGGTGGAAGACATCTACAAGCCGGTGCGCACGTACCTCGAGCACAAGGACTACACCACGGCGATCGACGTCAACCCCAACTACATCACGCCCAAGATGCTGCAGTTCCGTCTGCAGAAGATCATGGACGAGTACGTTGCAGGTGTCGCGACCTACTACACGACCAACGCCAACATGCTGGGCGTGGCGGAAGAAAAGCTGAACATGCTGAAGGAAGACGCTGAGAAGATGCGTGCAAAAGACCTGCACGAACTGCTCCGCGCGTGGGAAAACTATCACCGCATCCTCACGGCCGAAGCCCACATGAAGCACATCCAGTTCCGTCAGGAAAGCCGTTACCCCGGCTTCTACTACCGCATGGACAAGAACTTTGTCGATGAGGAAAATTGGCATTGTTTCGTGAACTCGATCTACGACAAGAACTCCAAACAGTGGAACTGCTTCAAGCGCGCCCACGTGGATCTGGTCGACAAGTCCAAGCTGTTCAAGCCCGCTGCTCACTAATTCGCAAGAATTAGCCAGGTAGTAAGCTCCGGGCGCCGCTGTTTCAATAACGGCGCCCTTTAAAACCGGGCGCCATCAGGCGCCCGGTTTTTTTCCACCCTCAATAACAGTGAGGCAGGCAAGGTTTAGCATCCAGCCGAAAGCGCGTACCCTAAAGGACTCCGATCCGCTATCCGCTAAAGCGCATGCAGAGTCGTATGCCCTACGCACTCCCGTCTGTGTGTTGATTATTTTTGAAGTGAGGGGCCAAGCCCCACGAGGTTGAACCATGAACGAAGCCGAATTTAAAGACATGATCGACGACTCCCCGTTTGCGGGAAGTCCGGTCAAACCCATCATGCTGACGGAAGACGCAACGCTGCAGTTCCGCTGCCATCGCGACGTCAAGTGCTGGAACGCCTGCTGCAGCAACATCGACATTCCGCTCACCCCCTACGACATCCTGCGCCTGAAAAAACGGCTGGACATGTCGTCCGGCGAATTTCTCAACCAGTATTCGGTGCCGTTCGAGATGGACAAGGACGGCATGCCCGGGGTGAAACTGAAGCCAGTCGAAGGCGGCACCGCCTGTCAATTCATGACCCCCGAAGGCTGCGGCGTCTACGAAGATCGGCCGACCTCCTGCCGTTACTACCCGGTGGCGCTGTTGACCATGCGCCGCTCCGACGAATACGTCGACCGCAGCGCCTATGCCATGGTGAAAGAGCCGCACTGCCTCGGCCATTTCGAGGACAAGACGCAAACCATCGAGCAATACCGCACCGAACAGGGCGTCGTCGAATACGACGAGAAGGCCCGTGCCTGGCGGCAGCTGGTGGTCAAGCGCAAGTCAGCCGGCCCTTCCATCGGCAAGCCCTCGCCGATTTCCAACCAGCTGTTCTTCATGGCGAGCTACGACGTCGACCGTTTCCGTGCGTTCGTCATGAGCCCGAGCTTCAACGACACCTACAACATTCCAGTCGAGATCATGGCGACATTGATCGCCGACGACGAAGCCCTGCTCGACTTTGGCATGAACTTCCTGCGCCATGCGCTATTCGGCGAAGATTTTGTCGAGCAGCACCCCGGGGCGTATGAAAAACGTCTGGCACGCAAGCGCGCCCTGGCCGAGCAGGAAAAGGAAGCCGGGTTCCAGAAGAAGATGGAACTGGAAGACGACAAATATTCAGGCGAACACTGAACACCGATGCGTTTGCTTGCTCTAGCCCTACTCGCGCTGCCTGCCCTGCTGTCCACGGGGGCGTCGGCACAGGCCACGCTCAACAAGTGCATCGACGCGCAGGGCAAGATCACCTATTCCAACCTGCCCTGCCGCGATGCCCGGGAGGCCCGCAAGGTGGCAATCGATCCCACACCGCTGCCCGATCCCGCACCGCCAGCGCCCCTCCGGGTCGAGCCTGCCAAACCCGCCGCGCCCAAAGCGGCAAGCAGCGCCAAAGAAACCGCCACCCTGCGCCTCGAGACCCAGCGCACCACCGGCAAGCCTGCTGCACGTCTCTCGGCGCGCCAGTGCGACACGCTGACCGACAAGCTGGGACGCGTGTTCGACAAGATGGATCAGGCGCGCCGCAAGGGCTACACGCAGGAACAGATGAATACGTGGAACCAGGAAGTCAAAGACCTCGAACGCCAGAAACGGCAATCCGGCTGCTTTTGAAAGTCACTTCGGCCATGAACGCCCGCACTCTCGACCCTGCGCACCACCTGATCGAAAAAGAACCGTACTACGAAGCTGTCGGCGACGAAATCCAGCTGTTCGAGGCGGCCTGGCGGCAGCAGATTCCGGTGCTGCTGAAAGGCCCCACCGGCTGCGGCAAGACACGCTTCATGGAGCACATGGCGTGGCGCCTCAAGCGACCTTTGATCACCGTATCGTGCCACGACGACCTCACCGCTTCCGACCTGGTCGGCCGCTATCTGGTGAAGGGCGGCGAAACCGTGTGGGTCGACGGCCCGCTCACCCGCGCGGTGCGCGCAGGCGGCATCTGCTACCTGGATGAAGTCGTCGAAGCGCGCAAGGACACCATGGTGGTGATCCATCCGCTGGCCGACGACCGCCGCACCCTGCCGATGGAGAAGCTCGGCCTCGAAGTCGAGGCCCCCCCCGAATTCTGCCTCGCGATTTCCTACAACCCCGGCTACCAGAGCGTGCTCAAGGACTTGAAGCAGTCGACCCGGCAGCGCTTTGTCGCGCTGGAATTCGACTACCCGTCGGCCGAACTCGAACGCCGCATCGTCGCCACCGAATCCGGCGTGTCCGACCCCATCGCCGACAGCCTGGTGCGCTTCGCCCAGATGACGCGCAACCTCAAGGGCAGCGGACTGGAGGAAGGCGCCTCGACGCGGCTGCTGGTGCATGCCGGCAAGCTGATCGCCGACGGCGTCAGCCCGGTGACGGCGTGCAAATCGGCAGTCGCGCAGGCGATCACCGACGACGCCGACATGCTGAAGGCCATACAGGAACTCTCCTCATCGATTTTCTGATGGGCACCTGATGGCGCAGCCACCGCTCACCGCCTCCGAGATCGAGGCCAGCCTCCACGTCTGGCTGGAAACCGAATTCACCTATTTCAAGGTCGAGCAACTCGCCACCGAGCTTGAACCGCTGACGCGCGACGAGCAGGACTTCATCCTCGGCTGGATTCGCCGCATTGCCTCGACCCACATCACGCTCGCATGGCAGTTCGGCCGCCGCGCGCCCGCGCTGCTGCCGCGCATGGAGCGGCGCCTGCTCGAAGCCTGGGCGGTGCATACCTGCGACGTATTCGACCGCACTGGCCTGCAGAACGCGCTCAGGGTGATGGAACAGGTCGACACCTTCGACGAAGTGCAGCATCGGCACGACGCCGCCGGTGCGCTGTTCGACGACATCGCGCCGGTGCTGGGTAATTTCGTCTGCGGCCTCTCCGGCCGCCGGTTGCGCATCGAGGAAGGCGACGCCGCCTGGACCGACGGCGAGCGTATCGTGCTGCCGCCGCTGATCGCCGCACTGCCGAATCTGGATGACAACTTTCAGCTCGCCAAGATCACCGTCGCGCTGTTGTGGGCGCAAACCCGCTTCGGCAGCCTGCGCGTCGACCACGCTGCGATTGCCGCCGGCTATGCCGACCCCGAACGCGCCCTCATCCGACTTTACGCACTGGAAACGCTGCGCCTCACTGCGCGCACCGCGCGCGAACTGCCCGGCCTGCACCGCCAGATGCAGCGACTGCGCGCGCTGCTCGATCCCCCCCTGCCGCCCGCCTGGCAGCGTTTCGAAGCGGCGCTGGCCGCCGAGCAGGCGACGATCGACGACAGTCTGGCCCTGCTCGACGCCGCCTACGACGAGGCCGAGTGCCCGCAGTGGAGCGACCAGGGTTGCCTGCGCCCGGATGCGATTGCCGCCGCCCGTGCCGCCCGGCTGGACAAGGAAAAGGCACGGCTGCGCATCAAGCTGGCCGAACTGCTGGAAGAGCACACGGCCGCGCAGCCCGATCCGCTGTCCGCCACTGAAACGCGGCCCGAGCTGGACGTGACGCCGCGCGATGAAAACGGCCAGCTCGACTTCGACATTACCCTCGACGACGCCCCGATCGCGCCGCCCGAGGGCGTCAAGCAGCTGCTCACCTCGGTCTATCTCGACTTCGGCGAAATCCCCCCGGAATACCTCGTACCGGCGGGCGACGGCGAATACGATCCCAACCGCGTGTTCGACCAGCCCGAAGACCCGGACGCCGTATGGCAGGGCACCTATCACGAGAAAGGCGCCGTGCTGTATCCCGAGTGGGATCACGGCCGTCAGCATTACCGCAAGAACTGGTGCGTGATGCGTGAAAAAACCGTCACCCCGGTCCACGACACGTTCCATCGCGATACGCTCAATAAATATGCCGGAGTGGTGAAGCACCTGCGCAGGAAGTTCGAGGCGCTGCGCGACGAAAACCGCCTCGACAAGCGGCAGACCCAGGGCGACGAGGTCGACCTCGATGCGCTGATCGAAGCACTTGCCGACGCGAAAGATGGCCGTGAGATGAGCGATCGCCTGTTCGTGCGCCTGCACCGCGCCGAGCGCAACATCGCCGTGGTGTTTCTGGTCGACATGAGCGGCTCCACCAAGGGCTGGATCAACGAGGCCGAGCGCGAGGCGCTGATCCTGCTGTGCGAGGCACTGGAACTCTTGGGCGACCGTTACGCGATCTACGGCTTCTCAGGCACCACGCGCAAACGCTGCGAGCTGTTCCGCATCAAGACCTTCGACGAGCCCTACGGCGACGAAGTGAAGGCACGCATCGCCGGCATCCGCCCGCAGGAATACACCCGCATGGGTTTTGCGCTGCGTCACATGACGAAGCTCCTGAACCAGGTCGAAGCCAAAACCCGCGTGCTGATCACGCTGTCGGACGGCCGCCCGGATGATTATTTCGACGTCTACCGCGGCCAGTACGGCATCGAGGACACGCGCATGGCGCTGCTGGAAGCGGCCCGAACCGGCATTCACCCCTTCTGCATCACGCTCGACCGCGAAGCGCGCGACTACCTGCCGCACATGTACGGCGCGGCGCGTTACATCATTCTGGATGACGTGCGACAATTGCCGGTGAAAGTCACCGACATTTACCGACGCATCACGACATGATCCCGGACGAACTCAAAACAGGATTTTTCTACAGCAACGGCGCCTACGGCCGCACCTGGGGCGTGCGCCAGCTGACCGAAATCGCCGTCGACGCCGAAACCGGCGAGGTGGTTTATCACTTCAAGGGAATCGCCGGCACCTGCCGCCGCAAGAAAGGCCATTGCAGCCCCGCGGAGTTTGCCCGCTGGGCAAAATATCAGGTGGCGCTGCTGGAAAACGACTGGAAACGGGTCGGCGGCGACACAGCGCCGGCCAAGTCTCAGGCAGCTTAAGCTGCGGGGGGAGCGGTGACGGGCAAAACCGCCGCAGCTTCGTCTTCCTCCAGCACCACGGCTGCCTGCGTGCCCAGGTAGTCCATCACCGCATAGGTGAGCGCCGTGCAACCGGTGCCGTCGAGCGCAGAAATCGCGAACACCGGCCCGGTCCATTCATAGTCCGCCACGAATTGGGCCACCACAGCCTCGCGTTCGGCCTCGTCCACCATGTCGATCTTGTTC
Source organism: Thiobacillus sp. (assembly GCA_019459055.1). Classification (GTDB taxonomy): domain Bacteria; phylum Pseudomonadota; class Gammaproteobacteria; order Burkholderiales; family Thiobacillaceae; genus Thiobacillus. Next base: position 66,773 of record JAIBEI010000033.1, read on the forward strand.
AGCACCAGCCAGCGCGTCTTGTCATACAGCTTCTGGTCGTACTTGCGCAGTTCCTCGACGATGGCGCGCGCCTCGTGCACCGGGTCGCCGGCTTCCCAACGCGGTGAAATGTCGACCAGATGCAGCAGCACCCGCGTACGCTGCAGATGGCGCAGGAACTGGTGGCCCAGCCCCGCGCCTTCCGCCGCGCCCTCGATCAGACCCGGAATGTCGGCGATGACAAAACTGCGTTCGCTGTCGACCCGCACCACGCCCAGATTGGGCGCCAGCGTGGTGAACGGATAGTCGGCCACCTTGGGGCGCGCCGCCGACACCGCACGAATGAAGGTCGATTTGCCCGCGTTGGGCATACCCAGCAAGCCGACGTCCGCCAGCACCTTCAGTTCCATCTCCAGTTCCCATTCCTCGCCCGGTTCGCCCAGCGTGTGCTGGCGCGGTGCGCGGTTGGTGCTCGACTTGAAATGCAGGTTGCCCAGCCCGCCCTTGCCGCCTTTGGCCAGGCAAACCGTCCGCCCATCCGCCGCCAGGTCGGCCACCACCTCGCCGCTGTTGATGTCGGTGAACACGGTGCCCACCGGCACGCGGACAATGAGGTCCTCGCCGCCTTTGCCGTAGCACTGCGCGCCGCGCCCGTTTTCGCCTTTTTGCGCCTTGAAGACGTGCTTGAAGCGAAACTCGACCAGGGTATTGATGTTGCGGTCGGCCACCGCGATCACGCTGCCGCCACGACCGCCATCGCCCCCATCGGGGCCGCCGAACGGGATGTTTTTCTCGCGGCGGAACGAAGCGCTGCCGTCACCGCCCTTGCCGGCGATGACCTGTATTTTGGCTTCGTCGATGAATTTCATATTGAATATCCTGGAAACAAAAAAGCCCCATCCGGCGGACAGGGCTTTTTGGCGAACGAATCGGAATCAGTTCAAATCAACTCAGACCGTCGAGCCAATCATCGAGCCAATCACACTGCGACCGGCTCGATGCGAACCGTGCGACGACGGGCAGCGCCCTTGATCTCGAACTTGACCGTGCCGTGCGCCTTGGCGAACAGGGTGTGGTCCTTGCCGATGCCGACGTTGTCGCCGGGGTGGAACTGGGTGCCGCGCTGACGCACGATGATGTTGCCTGCCAGGACCAGTTCGCCGCCGTAGCGCTTCACGCCGAGACGTTTCGACTCCGAATCGCGGCCGTTACGGGTACTGCCGCCTGCTTTCTTGTGTGCCATGGTATGAGCTCCTTATGCCGTAATGCCGCCGATTTGCACTTCGGTGAAGTGCTGACGATGGCCCTGGCTCTTGCGATAATGCTTACGGCGGCGCATCTTGAAGATCTTGATCTTGTCGCCGCGGGCCTGGTTCAGCACAGTGGCCGTAACCGTGGCGCCGCGCAGCATGGGCGCGCCCATCTTGATGTCGGCACCATCGCCTACCATCAATACCTGATCAAAGGTGATCTCGCTGCCGATCTCGCCGTCCAGCTTTTCAATTTTAAGTTTGTCACCGGCGCTCACGCGATATTGCTTGCCGCCGGTTTTGATGACTGCGTACATGGGGGGTCTCCAACCAATACGAACCCAGGAAAGCGCAGAAGTTTATCGGTGATGCCGAAACAAGTCAAACCATTTGGCAGGCTATTTGAATACACCGCTTGCGCACATGCCTCGCATGCATGCATTGCGATGAAAAAGTCCGGCGGGGCTGCTACCATTGCGGGCTTATCCAATAACAAGCCTGAATCGTGTCCCTGGAGAGCCTGCAATCCTTTCTGGCAGACGACATGCGCGCCGTCGATCATGTCATCCGCCAAAGCCTGTATTCCGACGTGGTGCTGATCCGTCAGGTCTCCGAATACATCATCAACAGCGGCGGCAAGCGCCTGCGCCCTGCGCTGGTGCTGTTGTCGGCCGGCTGCTTCAACTATTCGGGACGCGCGAATCATGAACTTGCGGCGGTGGTTGAATTCATCCACACCGCCACCCTGCTGCACGACGACGTGGTCGACGAATCGGAACTGCGGCGCGGCCGCGAAACCGCCAATGCCCTGTTCGGCAACGCCGCCAGCGTGCTGGTCGGCGACTTCCTCTATTCGCGCGCCTTCCAGATGATGGTGGCGATCGACAACATAGAAGTCATGCGCATCCTGTCCGACGCCACCAACACCATCGCCGAAGGCGAAGTGCTGCAGTTGCTCAACTGCCACGACCCCGACATCGATGAAGAGAACTACCTGCGCGTCATCCGCTACAAGACCGCCAAGCTGTTCGAAGCCGCGGGCCGGCTCGGCGCCGTCATCGGCGGCGGCACCGAAGAGGAGAAAGACGCGCTGGCACGCTACGGCATGCACCTCGGCACCGCGTTCCAGTTGATCGACGACGTGCTCGACTACTCCGGCGACTTCCTCAAGACCGGCAAGAACATCGGCGACGATCTCGCCGAGGGCAAGCCCACCCTGCCGCTCTTGTACGCGATGAAGCACGGCACCCCGGATCAGGCCACCAGCATCCGACAGGCCATCGAACACGGCGGCCTCTCCGAATTCCAGAGCGTGCTTGCCGCCATCAAGGACACCAATGCCCTGCAATACACGCGCGAAGCCGCACAGCGTGAAACCCGCATGGCCAATTCAGCAATTTCTTGCCTAGCGGATTCAAATTCCAAGGCAGCTTTGTTACAATTAGCGGCTTTCGCGGTTGACCGAAGTTTTTGACCGCGCAGTTTTTTGAATTTCCCGGTAGTTCTTCAAAATGGGTTCAGCACTGAACCCGCCATCTGCCTCGGGGCGTAGCTCAGCCTGGTAGAGTACTGCGTTCGGGACGCAGGAGTCGGAGGTTCGAATCCTCTCGCCCCGACCACTTTTCTGTCATATCCGTTCGAAGCGCCGCAGTCCAACGTCTCCCGGGGATTGGACAGCCACCCGATGACGATGCTCCGTCATTCCCAAAATTCCATTACCCGAATCCGATCATGCTGCGTGCTCAAGCCCTGATTGTTTCCCTCCTGCTCTCGGCCCTGTCGGGGTGTGCTGTGGTGACGGTTGCCGGTGCTGCGGTCACCGTGGTTGCAACAGGGGTCAAAGTAGCCGCTAAAACAGTCGGAGCCGTTGCCGATGCGGTGATTCCGGATGAGGACGACGAGAAGAAGACTGAGTGATGCCATCACGCTGCAATGGCTAGCCGAAGCATTCCAACCCTTGCCAATCCAGCGTACCGGGCGCGCATGCGAACGCCTGATAAAGATATTTCCGAGTACCGCTGAACACCTTGCCGATCTCCTCCGGCTTGCCGAGGTCGGCCACGACATCGTCGAGTCGTGATATTTCAGGCGCAGCAGCGGCCTCAGCTTCGCCCGGTCGAGTTCTTGTTTACAGACCGCATGATTTCAGCATGATCTTGCACTACCCGCCGGATCAAATCTGAATTCCACATCACGCCCAGTACTTCGCCTTGTCCGGCAGCACCCACCGCACGCCGCCGCGCGGGTCTTCCTTGTCGCCCCGGTAGCGGGGGATCAGGTGAATATGCAGGTGCGGCACGCTCTGGCCGCCGGCCTGGCCGTGGTTGATGCCGATGTTGTAGCCGTCCGGCTGGTGGTACTTGTCGAGGAGGTCCCTGGCGTGCGCCAGCGCCTTCAACAGCGCGGCCTGCTCGGCTTCGGTGGCGTCGAACAGGGTGGCGAAGTGGCGGCGCGGGATGATGACGCTGTGGCCGAGCGAGACGGGAAAGCCGTCGCGGTAGACGACGGTCAGATCGTCCTCGGCCATGATGCGGTTGGCGTCGAGGTGGCAAAAGGGACAGGGTTTGCTGGTGGGTGCGGTCATGCCTTGGACGTGCTCGTGTTGTTTACGGAAAATCGGTGATGGTCCAGCGATCCCGGCGCGCATGCTGCATTGAAAAGCGGGTTGCGGGCGAAGCGGGTGCACATGCGCGATCCATCCGGTGGCGATGCATTGCTGCGGTGAGATCGGGTGTCATGCTGGGCGCTTTCCTTGCTGTCGCACCGAGTTTAACTCATGCGGCGGCGGGCTTTCAGGCGGCACCGGTTTCTGCCGGGCGGGATTTCAGGTTTCGGAAGCATGCCAACACCCATCGCAAAAAGAAGTCGGGGCGCCCCATCCGAAGCTGACAAAGCCTGCAAAGTCGCAGCATGCGAAGCCGCATGACCTTCGGGCCAGCCAAGGCGGCGCTTCGGAAGGATCGGTAAGCCGTTGATTCAAAAGTGTTATGGATTTCTTCGCGGCACCCGCCCTGACGAGGAATGAATCGTCGTGCATCCAACCGGGGCGGGATTCAGGTAAGGTGTCACTGCCCGGTATCGACAAAATTTGGTACATGCCCTGAAGGCACGGAAATTGGGGCATTGCCAGCAAGTGGTTTCTTCAACAATAATCCGAACCGGGTTTCCCTCCATTCACCCCCTCATTCACCAAGGAGCTTTAAACATGAACAGAAAAGAACTCGTCGACGCACTGGCCGCCAAGACCGAATCCACCAAGGCGGATGCCGAACGTGCAGTCGGCGCGCTGATCGACATCATCTCGGGCACCCTGAAAAAGGGCGACTCGCTGACGCTGGTCGGCTTTGGCACATTCGAGGTGCGCAAGCGTGCCGCACGCATGGGCCGCAACCCCAAGACCGGCGAAGAGCTGAAGATCAAGGCCGCCAAGGTTCCCGCATTCAAGCCGGGCGCAACGCTCAAGGCTGTTGTGAACGGCGTCAAGAAGTAATTTGTATTGAGCTTTCCCGTCGCGACGGGAAAGCCTGGCAGGGCACTGCCGTCCGTCGACGGTGCCCTGCACAACCCCGCTTCAATCAAGTACATCCTGCCCAAGGGTCCGAAGCCCGCGATTTCCGTTATCGCGCAGCGCTCGCGAAACGCCTCCCCTGCCAGTCTGGCAACCTACACTCCCGCTCGATTCGAAACACCCCATTCGGGACACGCCCGTTCGCTAGCGACGTGCTGGTTTATACCGGCCTATCATTAGAAAAAGCGGTGGATACGGAAACCCGTCACGCGGGGCGTCAATAAGTTTTTAGTATTGAATGGACGGCAAACTGCAGGACAGGGAAAGACAACGATGACCCCACAGCAGAAGAAATGGTTGATCCGGACGGCAGCTGTGCTGGTCGCCGGTGCACTGGTGTTGTTCGCATGGCAACGCTATGGCCTCAAGGAAAGCGAACCCGGCCTGGTCAGCGGCAATGGCCGCATCGAAGCCGTCGAAATCGACGTCGCCAGCCGGACAGCCGGCCGGGTGAAAGACATCCGCGTGCGCGAAGGCGAATTCGTCACCGCCGAACAGGTGGTGGCGCTGATGGATACCGACGTCCTCGACGCCGAGCGCCGGCAGGCCGAGGCGCAACTGCAGCAGGCGATCAGCGCGGTGGCCACGGCAAACAGCCAGATTGCGCAGCGCCACAGCGACCGCGCCGCGGCCCAGGCGGTGGTGGCGCAGCGCGAGGTGGAACTCAAGGCTGCCAGATCGCATCTGGCGCGTTCGATGGCGCTCGCCGACAAGAGCTTCCTCTCTCCCCAGGCGGTGGAGGACGAACGGGCACGGGTGGAAAGCGCGCAAGCGGCCGTTGCCGCTGCGCGTGCGCAGGTCGCCGCCATGGAGTCGGCGATTGCCAGCGCCCGCTCCCAGGTCGCAGGCACCCAGTCTTCTGCGGTGGCCGCACAGGCCAGCATCGAGCGCATCCAGGCCGACCTCGACGATACGGCGCTGAAGTCGCCGCGCGATGGCCGCGTGCAATACATCGTGGCGCGGCCCGGAGAAGTGGTCGGCGCCGGTGGACGCGTCCTGAACCTGGTCGACCTCTCCGACGTCTACATGACCTTCTTCCTGCCAACCGCCGCGGCCGGAAAAATCGCGCTCGGCACCGAAGTACGCCTGGTGCTCGATGCAGCACCCGAGTACGTCATCCCCGCGCAGGTGTCGTTCATCGCGGATGTCGCCCAGTTCACGCCCAAGGCGGTGGAAACGGCCAGCGAGCGCGAGAAGCTCATGTTTCGCGTCCGTGCACAGATCCCACCCGATCTTCTCCGCAAACACATGAAGCAGGTGAAAGCCGGTTTGCCGGGCACCGCCTACGTACGGCTCGACGCGGACGCCGAGTGGCCGGCGCACTTGCAGGTGAAGCTGCCCGATGCGCCCGCTCGATCCAGCCGCTGAAGCGTCGCCATCTCGACCGCTGGCTGTCCGGCTGCGCGAAGTCGACCTGCACTATGGCAAGGTGCACGCCTTGCACTCGATCACGCTCGATCTGCCGGGCGGCTGCATCATCGGCGTCATCGGCCCGGACGGCGTCGGCAAGTCGAGCCTCTTCTCCCTCATCGCCGGCGCCCGTGTGATCCAGTCGGGGCGGATCGAAGTGCTGGGGGGCGATATGGTGGATGTGCGGCAACGCCAGGCGCGCTTGCCGCGCATCGCCTACATGCCGCAAGGACTGGGCAAGAATCTTTACCCGACCCTCTCGGTGTTCGAGAACGTCGACTTCTTCGCCCGACTGTTCGGGCAGGACCGCGCCGAGCGCGAGCGGCGCATCGGCGAGCTGCTCGCCGCCACCGGGCTCGCGCCCTTCCGGAACCGCCCGGCCGGCAAGCTCTCCGGCGGCATGAAACAGAAACTGGGGCTGTGCTGCGCGCTGATCCACGACCCGGATCTGCTGATCCTCGACGAACCCACCACCGGCGTCGATCCGCTGTCGCGCCGCCAGTTCTGGGAACTGATCGAGCGCCTGCGTGCCGCGCGGCCAGGCATGACCGTACTGGTCGCCACCGCCTACATGGAAGAAGCCGCGCGCTTCGATTGGCTGGTGGCCATGAACGACGGCCAGGTGCTCGCCACCGGCACGCCGCCCGAACTGCTTGCGCGTGCCGGCACCCGCACCCTCGACGACGCCTTCATCGCGCTGCTGCCCGCGGCACGGCGCGAGGGCTACCAGCCCGTGGTCATCACCCCGCGCGAGCTCGAGCTGGAAGCGGAAACAGCGATCGAGGCGCGCGACCTCACCATGCGCTTTGGCGACTTCACTGCGGTCGACCAGGTGAGCTTCCGGATCAAGCGAGGGGAAATCTTCGGCTTCCTCGGCTCCAACGGCTGCGGCAAGACCACCACCATGAAGATGCTCACCGGGCTCCTGCCCGCGAGCGGCGGCGAGGCGTGGCTGTTCGGCCAGAAGGTCGACCCGCACGACCTCGCCACCCGCCGCCGCGTCGGCTACATGACCCAGTCCTTCTCGCTCTACAGCGAGCTGACGGTAGGGCAAAACCTGATCATCCACGCACGGCTGTTCGGCCTTGCACGGGACGAGATCGCGGCGCGGGTGCAAGAGATGGCGGAGCGCTTCGACCTCACCGCGATCATGGACGCGCTCCCCGCCGCATTGCCGCTCGGCGCGCGCCAGCGCCTGTCGCTCGCGGTCGCGTTGATCCACGGTCCGGAGATGCTGATCCTCGACGAGCCGACCTCGGGCGTGGACCCGGTCGCGCGCGACGCCTTCTGGAACGTGCTGATCGAGCTGGCGCGGAAGGACGACGTCACCATTTTCATCTCCACCCACTTCATGAACGAGGCCGAGCGCTGCGACCGCATCGCGCTGATGCATGCCGGCCGGGTGCTGGTGAGCGATACGCCGGCCGCGATCGTGGCGGCACGCGGCGCAGACGACCTGGAACACGCGTTCATAAGCCACCTCGAGGAGGCGATGGGGGTGCAGCCGGAAACCGCTCGGCAAATCGGCGAGAAGCGTTCCCTGGGACAATCCGCTGCCGCCGCGGACGCCTCCGCCCGACCGCGCTTGCGCCGGCTGCGCCGCCTCTTCAGCTACACCCGGCGCGAGTCGCTGGAACTGAGCCGCGATCCGATCCGGCTCGCGCTGGCCGCGCTGGGCAGCATCTTTCTGATGCTGGTGCTGGGCTACGGCATCAACATGGACGTCGAGGACCTCACGTTTGCCGTGCTCGATCGCGACGACAGCACGGCAAGCCGCGACTACGTTCTCAACCTTGCCGGCTCCCGCTACTTCATCGAGCGGCCGCCCGTCCGCGACCATGCCGAGATGGACCGGCGCCTGCGCGCCGGAGAAATCAACCTGGCGCTCGAGATCCCGCATGGCTTCGGCCGGGATCTCGAACGCGGGAGCCAAGTGCAGATCGGCGTCTGGATCGACGGCGCCATGCCGGGCCGGGCCGAGACCGTGCGCACCTATCTACAGGGCATGCACCAGCACTGGCTCACCACTAAGGCGCGCGAGGCCCAAGGCCCGTCGGCACCAGGCTTTGCCACGATCGAAACCCGCTTTCGCTACAACCCTGACATCGCGAGCCTGCCTGCCATGGTGCCGACGGTGATCCCGCTGTTGCTGTTTTTGATCCCGGCAATCCTCAGCACGCTATCGGTGGTGCGCGAAAAGGAGCTGGGCTCCATCGTCAATCTCTACGTCACCCCGATCACCCGCCTGGAGTTCCTGCTCGGCAAGCAGATTCCCTATGTCGTGCTGTCGATGATCAGCTTCCTGTTGTTGACCGGGCTCGCGGTATTCATGTTCGGCGTGCCATTGAAAGGCAGCTTTCCCGCGCTGACCTTCGCCGCCCTGCTCTACGTGATGGCCACCACGGCCTTCGGGATGCTGGTATCCGCCTTCGTGCGCAGCCAGATCGCCGGCATCTTCGCCGCCGGCGTACTGGGCATCCTGCCCGTCGTGCAGTTCTCAGGCCTGATCGAACCCGTCTCCTCCCTGGCCGGATTCGGCCGGGTGATCGGGGAGATCCACCCGGCCTCGCATTTCCTGACCATCACCCGCGGCATTTTCTCCAAAGGCCTGACGTTCACGGATCTCAAGGCTTCCTATATATCCCTGGCGATGGCCTTCCCCGTGCTCATCGGCCTCGGCACGCTCTTGCTGAAGAAACAGGAGCGCTAACCATGCGCGCGGCACGCAACATCCTCCACCTCGGGTTCAAGGAACTGCATAGCCTCCTGCGCGACCCCATCCTGATGCTGCTGATCGCCTTCGCGCTCACGGTCAACATTTACACCGCCGCGACCGCGATGCCGGAGACCCTCCACAAGGCGCCCATCGCCATCGTCGACGAGGACCAGTCCGGGCTGTCGGGCCGCATCCGGGACGCCTTCTACCCGCCCTACTTCCTGCCGCCGACATTGATCACCCCGGCCGAAATGGACGCGCGGATGGATGCCGGCCTTGACACCTTTGCGCTCCACATTCCCTCCGGTTTCGAGCGCGACGTCCTCGCTGGACGCAGTCCCGGGATACAGCTCAACGTCGATGCGACGCGGATGAGCCAGGCCTTCATCGGCAGCAGTTACATCCAGACCATTGTTTCGGAAGAAGTGAACGAGTTCATGCGGGGTCACCGCGCCAGCGCGCAGCCGCCGGTCGAGCTGGTGTTCCGGGCACAGTTCAACCCGGAACTCAACAAGATCTGGTTCGGCAGCGTCATGGAGGTGATCACCGCAATCACCATGCTCTCCATCGTGCTCACCGGCGCGGCCCTGATCCGCGAACGTGAGCACGGCACGGTGGAGCATGTGCTGGTGATGCCCGTCACGCCTTTCGAGATCATGGCGAGCAAGGTCGGGGCCATGGCCTTCGTCGTATTGGTCGGGTCGGCGTTGTCCTTGAGTCTCGTGGTGCGCGGCCTGCTGGCGGTCCCCATCCAGGGCTCGCTCGCACTGTTCTTCGCGGGCGTCTGCCTGCACCTGTTTGCCACCGGCTCCATTGGGATTTTCCTCGCCACCGTCGCCCGTTCCATGCCGCAGTTCGGCCTGCTGTTGTTCATGGTCCTGCTGCCGATGCAGATCCTCTCGGGCGCGGGTGGTCTCATCCGCGCCCAGACGCTCTCCGCCGGCGGATTGAAGCAGCGGGAAGGCATGACCAGCATCATCGACATCGTCATGCAGGCCGCGCCCACCACGCACTTCGTCGAGTTCGCCCAGGCAATCCTATTCCGCGGGGCGGGGCTGGAGGTCGTCTGGCACCAACTCGCCAGCCTGGCCGGAATCGGCGTGGTCTTCTTCGCCCTCTCCCTGGCCCGCTTTCGCAAGACCCTGGCAACGATGGCGTGAATCGGAACGCCGAACGCCACCGTGAGGGGGTTCGGATGGCCGGGACCGAATGCTCGAAGACGTGATCCGCGCGCCGCTGGCACATCACAGCGGCAGCCGGCCGAATGGGCACAAAAACCGTAAGGATTTCAAAGCACTCGATGCGGCTAGAATGGCGCCTTTGCGCAGGAGTCCCCATGTCCGAACCCGTTGTGTATGACCGCAACCCCGCCGAACTCGAACTCGAAGCCGGTGAATATTTTTGGTGTACCTGTGGTCGCTCGATGACGCAGCCGTTCTGCGACGGCTCGCACGAAGGGACCGACATGGAGCCGCTGTCGTTCGTCATCGCGGAAAAGACCACGGTATGGCTGTGCAACTGCAAGCACACCCAGGACAAGCCATTCTGCGACGGCTCGCATAACGATCTGCCCGAAGATATTTTCTGAGATCGCGATGATCGCCACGCCGGATGCGGTGCTCGATTTCTGGTTCGGCGCGCCGGGTTCGGCGGCAGATGTCGCCGCGCGTATGCGCCCGCTCTGGTTCGCCAAGTCCGCTGCCAACGATCGGATCGTGGCAGAGCGCTTTGCCGAAACGCTCATCGCGGCAGGCAAGGGCGAACTCGATGACTGGGCTATCACTCCGCGCGGGCGGCTTGCGCTGATCGTGGTGCTGGACCAGTTTCCGCATCACATCCATCGCGACCACGGCCAGTCGTTCGCCTACGATGCACTGTCGCTGACGCTCGCCCTGGAGATGATCCGGCGCGGCGAGGATGCGCAGCTCACGCCGATCGAGCGGGTGTTCGTCTACCTGCCGCTGGAACACGCCGAATCGATCGAAATGCAGAACCGGTCCGTCGCGCTGTACGACAAGCTGGCGCACGAAGCCACTGCCGACGAGCGTCAGCTGTTCGACGGTTTCCTCGATTACGCCCGCAAGCATCGCGATGTCGTGGCCCGCTTCGGCCGTTTCCCCCACCGCAATGAATTGCTGGGACGTATCAGCACACCCGAGGAAATCGAATTCCTCAAGCAGCCCGGCTCGCGCTTCTAGCCGGTATTCATGCCCCCCGGGTAAAATGCCGGCTTCTTGTGCCCCTTGGGTATTCGCCCGGCTTTTTTTCCATGTCCCGCCAGATCCTCGTCACCTCCGCCCTGCCCTACGCCAACGGCAGCATCCATCTCGGCCACCTGGTCGAATACATCCAGACCGACGTCTGGGTGCGCTTCCAGAAAATGCGCGGCCACGACTGCCGCTACATGTGCGCCGACGACACCCACGGCACCGCGATCATGCTGCGCGCGGAAAAGGAAGGCATCACACCGGAGACGCTGATTGGCCGGGTCTGGGATGAACACACGCGCGATTTCGCCGGCTTTCATATCGGCTTCGACCATTACTACTCGACGCATTCCATTGAAAACCGCGAACTGGCGTCAAAAATCTACCTGCGCCTACAGGAAGCCGGCCTGATCGAAAGAAAGACCATCGCCCAGCTGTACGACCCGGTGAAGAACCTATTCCTGCCGGACCGCTTCATCAAGGGCGAATGCCCCAAGTGCGGCGCTTTGGATCAGTACGGCGACAACTGCGAGGTATGCGGCGCGACCTACAGCCCGACCGAGCTGAAGAACCCGGTGTCGGCGGTTTCAGGGGCGACGCCGGTGCACAAGGATTCCGAGCATTACTTTTTCAAGCTCGGCGACTGCGAGGCCTTCCTGCGCGAGTGGACGACCTCGGGCGCGCTGCAAAGCGAAGCGGCCAACAAGATGCAGGAATGGTTCGCCTCGGGCCTCAACAACTGGGACATCAGCCGCGACGCGCCCTACTTCGGCTTTGAGATTCCCGGCGCGCCGGGCAAGTATTTCTACGTGTGGCTGGATGCGCCGGTGGGCTACATGGCGAGCTTCGCCCGCTACGCCCGGGACAACGGTCTCGATTTTGACGCCTGGTGGGGCGCCGACTCCAGGACCGAGCTCGTGCATTTCATCGGCAAGGACATCCTGTATTTCCACGCCCTGTTCTGGCCGGCGATGCTCAAGTTTTCCGGCCACCGCCTGCCGACCGCGGTGTACGCGCACGGCTTTTTGACGGTGAATGGGCAGAAGATGTCGAAGTCGCGCGGCACCTTCATCACCGCCGAAAGCTATCTCGCGCAGAAGCTCAATCCCGAGTGGCTGCGGTACTACTACGCCGCCAAGCTCAACGGCTCGATGGAGGACATCGATCTGAACCTCGACGACTTCGTCGCGCGGGTGAATTCGGACCTGGTCGGCAAATTCATTAATATCGCCAGCCGCACCGCCGGTTTCATCCACAAGAATTTTGACGGCAAACTCGCCGACGGCGTGGCGAACCTCGAACTGATCAGCGATTTCCAGTCCGCAGCAAACACGATCGCCGCGCACTACGAGGCGCGCGATTATGCCAAAGCGTTACGAGAGATCATGGCGCTGGCCGACCGCGCCAACCAGTACGTGGCGGACGAAAAGCCCTGGGAACTGGCGAAGAAGCCCGAGGCGGTGTATCGACTGCACGAGGTCTGCACGGTCGCGCTCAACTGCTTCCGCCTGCTGACCCTGTACCTGAAGCCGGTGCTGCCGAAGCTCGCCGGCGAGGTCGAGGCCTTCCTCGACATTCCGCCGCTGGCCTGGGAGGATGCGCAGAGCCTGTTCATCCGCCACCGCATCAACGAATACAGCCACCTGATGACCCGTATCGACCCGAAAGCAATCGAAGCCATGGTAGACGCCAACAAGCAAAATCTTGAACCCACTCCCCCCCCCGCGCCGGTGCGCCACGCCGAAGCGCAGGTGCATGCCGCGCAGCCGGCGGCCGCCACGCCGGTGTCCGAAACCATCAGCATCGACGACTTCGCCAAGATCGACCTGCGCATCGCGCGCATCGCCAACGCGGAACACGTCGAGGGCGCCGACAAGCTGCTGCGGCTGACGCTCGACGTCGGAGAACTCGGCACGCGCCAGGTGTTCGCCGGCATCAAGTCGGCCTATGCGCCGGAAGCGCTGGTGGGCCGGCTCACTGTGATGGTCGCCAATCTCGCCCCGCGCAAGATGAAGTTCGGCATGAGCGAAGGCATGGTGCTGGCAGCTTCGGGCGATGCGCCCGGCCTGTTCATCCTGTCGCCGGACAGCGGCGCGCAGCCGGGCATGAAGGTGAAGTAAGACTGAAATGAAGACGCAGCGCCTGCTCATCAAGGGCCGCGTGCAGGGCGTATGGTTTCGCGAATCGATGCGGCGCGAGGCCGAGCGGCTGGGCGTCACGGGCTGGGTGCGCAACACGCCCAATGGCGCGGTGGAAGCCGTGGTACAGGGTCCGGCTGAAGCCGTCGATGCGCTCATTGAATGGGCACGCAGCGGCCCGCCCATGGCGCGGGTGGACGGTATCGAGATCGAGGCCATCGAGACGCACGACCCGCTAAGCGAATTCGAAAAGCGGATCGATTAGGGACGGCGCAGGTCGCTGCCCGGGCTGCCCCAAACAAGCAGGCAAAAAAAAAGCCCGGCTCTTGGAGCCGGGCAGAATATCCACCAAAGGAGGAGGATTGGAGGAGACAACACGAGAAGTCTTTGCAGACCATCGCGTTATTAGAATCATCTAATATAACGAAATGCCTGTCAACTACTTTCTTGCCCCAAGGCACGAATTGGTGCTTATTTACCATCCCCCGACATTCAGTACATCACGTTCACCGCCTCCGGCTTGAGCCAGCCCCCCAGCGACTCGAGCAGCCTGTCGTCCAGACGCACCCGCCAGTCCTCGCCCAGGCGCACCCGGCAGCGCGCGTTCTGGTTGTGGTAATCCACCCATACCGGACAGCCGCCCTCCTGCACCTTATAGGGCGCGAGCAGCTCAGCCAGCTTGCGGCCGCTGTTGGACTGGGCATGGCACTCGCCGTTGCACGCCAGCCGCAGCCCCTGGGCAAAGCGGGTGCGCGCGCCTGCCAGGTCATAGATCTTTTCCGCGTTGACCCGCACGCCGCCCGAATAGTCATCGCGGTTCACCTTGCCCTCGATGACCAGCAGGGTGTCGTCCTTCAGCAGATGACGGCTCTGCTCATAGAGTTCGTTGAAGATCACCACCTCGACCTGCGCGGTGGCGTCGTCCAGCAGCAGGATCAGCATCTTGCCGCGCCGCGTCATCTGGGTGCGCAGCGAGACGACGATGCCGGCCAGCATCACCGGGTCGCGCGAGGGTTCCAGGCTGTCGAGCTGCCTTTTGGCGAAACCGGACACCTCGGCCAGGTAGGAGGTGAACGGATGGCCGCTGAAGAAATAACCGAGCGCGGATTTTTCCTGCAGCAGCTTTTCCTGTTCGGACCACTCGGGCACGTCGATCAGGTCTTCGCCGCCGTCGAGCATTTCGCCGAACAGGCCGACCTGGCCGCCGCTCCTCGCTGCGCGGTCGGCGGTTTCCAGCGCCGCGCCGACCGAGGCCAGCAGGCTGGCGCGATGGTCGTTGATGGTGTCGAACGCGCCCGCCTTCACCAGCGCCTCGAGCACGCGGCGATTGAGATAGCGCTTGTCGACCCGCCGCGCCAGATCGAACAGGCCCTTGTAATCGCCGTTGGCCGCGCGCTCATCGACGATGGCGCCAATGGCCGCCTCGCCGCTGCCCTTCAACGCGCCCAGGCCGTAGCGGATCTCGGTCTTGCTGACAGGCTCGAAGCGGTAGCCGGATGAATTGATGTCGGGCGGCAACATCGTCAAGCCATTGGCGCGGCAGTCCTCGTAGAACACCCGCACCTTGTCGGTGTCGGACATTTCCGACGACATCGTCGCCGCCATGAACTCGGCCGGATAGTAGGCCTTGAGCCAGGCGGTGTGATACGCGATCAGCGCGTAAGCCGCCGAGTGTGACTTGTTGAAGCCGTATTCGGCGAATTTCTCCATCAGGTCGAACAGGCGCTCGGCGATCTTGGTGTCGACCCCGCGCTTGGCCGCGCCTTCGAGGAAAATCGTCCGCTGCACCGCCATTTCCTCGGGCTTCTTTTTGCCCATGGCGCGCCGCAGCATGTCGGCGCTACCCAGACTGTAGCCCGCCAGGATCTGCGCCACCAGCATCACCTGTTCCTGGTAGACGATGATGCCGTAGGTCGACTTCAGCACCGGCTCGAGGTCGACATGGAAATACTCGGGCTTCTGCTTGCCCTGCTTGCGCGCGATGAAATCGTCCACCATGCCCGAGCCGAGCGGCCCTGGCCGGTTGAGCGCCATCAGCGCAATGATGTCCTCGAAGCAGTCGCCCTTCAGCTTTTTTTCCAGGTCCTTGGCCGAGCGCGATTCGGACTGGAACACCGCCGTGGTGTTGCCTTCGGCAAACAGCCGATACACCGCCGGATCGTCGAGCGGCAGGTCTTCCAGCCGGAACTCCTTGCGCTCGTCAAGACGCTGCACGAAGCGCACCGCCTCGGCCAGGATGGTGAGCGTGCGCAGACCGAGGAAGTCGAACTTGACCAGGCCGATCGCCTCGACGTCGTCCTTGTCAAATTGCGACACCATCGATTCCGAGCCTTCGGCGCGGTACAGCGGACAGAAGTCGGTGAGCCGGCCCGGCGCGATCAGCACCCCGCCCGCATGCATGCCGACGTTGCGGGTGATGCCCTCGAGCTTCTCGGCCAGCGGCAGCAACTCGGCCAGTTCTTCCTCGCTGCTTGCGCGCTCGTCGATCTGCGGCTCCTTCTCGCGCGCTTCGGCCAGGCTGATCCCCAGCTCGTTGGGCACCAGCTTGACAAACTTGTCGACGAACAGGTACGGCAGGTCGAGCACGCGGCCGACGTCGCGCAGCACTGCCTTCGCCGCCATGGTGCCGAAGGTCGCGATCTGCGACACCGCCGCGTGGCCGTACTTGTCCTTCACGTACTGGATCACGCGCTCGCGCCCATCCTGGCAGAAATCGATGTCGAAGTCGGGCATCGACACCCGCTCGGGGTTCAAGAAGCGCTCGAACAGCAGGTCGTAGGCAAGCGGATCGAGGTCGGTGATGGAAAGGCTGTACGCGACCAGCGAGCCGGCGCCGGAGCCGCGCCCCGGCCCCACCGGAACGCCATTGTTCTTGGCCCAGTTGATGAAGTCGGACACGATGAGGAAGTAGCCGGGGAAACCCATCTGGATGATGGTGCCGAGCTCGAACTCCAGCCGTTCGGTGTATTCGGGCAGTTTGGCGGCGCGGAGTTCCGGGTCGGGATAGAGGTGGGCCATGCGTTCATGCAGGCCTTCGAAGGATCGCTGCCGCATGTAGTCGTCGAGACTCATGCCGTCCGGGGTCGGAAAGTCGGGCAGGCGGCTCTTGCCGAGCTCCAGCGTGAGGTTGCAGCGCTTGGCGATTTCGACGCTGTTGGCGAGCGCCTCGGGCAGATCGGCGAACAGTTCCGCCATTTCGTCCGGCGTCTTGAAATACTGCTCGGCGGTGAAGGGCCGCGGCCGCCGCGGGTCGCCCAGCATCATGCCCTCGGCGATGCAGACGCGCGCCTCGTGCGCCTTGAAGTCGTCAGGCAGCATGTACTGGATCGGATGGGTGGCCACCGACGGCAGCTTCAGCGCCGCGCCGATGTCGAGCAGACCGTCGATCAGGCGTTCGGCATGCAGCTGGCCGAAGCGCTGCAGTTCCAGATAGTAGCGCCCGGGAAACAGCGCGGCCCACGCTTCGGCCGCCGCGCGTGCGGCGTCCGGCTTGTCGTCGAGAAGTGCCTGCGCGACGTTGGCGCTGTCGCCGCCCGACAGCGCCAGCAGGCCGTCGGTGCCGTCACGCAGCCAGGCAGGATCGACCTCGGCGCGGCCGCGATGAAGATTTTCAAGATAGGCGCGGGTGAGCAAATCGCACAGGCGGCGATAGCCTTCGCGATGCTGCACCAGCAGCAGCAGGCGCGAGGGGCGGTTCCTGTCCGCAGCGTTGGTCACCCACACGTCACAGCCGAAGATCGGCTTGATGCCGGCGCCGCGCGCGGCGCGATAGAACTTCACCCAGCCGAAGGTGTTCGACAGGTCGGAGAGCCCGAGCGCGGGCATGCCCGATTCGCGCGCGCGCTTGACCGCCTCGTCTACCCGCACCAGGCCATCGGCGACGGAATACTCGGTGTGCAGGCGGAGGTGGATGAAATGCGGGTCGGTCATGGGGCGAAAGCGGAAAGCAGCTCGCTATTTTAACGCCGCCGCGCGCGACCCAAAAACAAAAGGCAGCCGCAGCTGCCTTTTGTTTGGTCAAGCGCCGGTATTACCGGTATTTACCCGCAAGGGGCAGGCCGTGGTTGTAAAGCCGACAAGTCGGCAACAACCACGCTCAATTGGCGCGGCGCTTGAATTCGTTGGTGCGGGTGTCGATTTCGATCATGTCGCCGATGTCGACGAAGGCGGCGACCGGCAGCTCGAACCCGGTGGGCTTGATGCGCGCCGGCTTCATCACCTTGCCGGAGGTGTCGCCGCGCACGGCGGGCTCGGTGTATTCGACTTCGCGGACGACGGTGGTGGGCATCTCGACCGAGATCGCCTTGCCATCGTAGAACACCACTTCGACCGGCATGCCGTCATCGAGGTAGTTCAGCGCGTCGCCGAGGTTGTCGGCTTCAATTTCATACTGGTTGTAGTCGCTGTCCATGAACACGTACAGCGGATCGGCGAAGTAGGAATAGGTGCATTCCTTGCGCTCCAGCGACACGGTTTCGAATTTGTCGTCGGCGCGGTAGACGCTCTCGGTGCCCGAACCGGTGAGCAGGTTCTTGAGTTTCATTTTGACGACGGAGGAATTGCGGCCCGATTTCGAAAATTCGGCCTTTTGCACCACCATCGGGTCTTTTCCGACCATCACGACGTTGCCGGCGCGGAGTTCCTGTGCGATTTTCATGGATGTATCCTGCTGCGAGAGCGCTGTTAAGAGTTTGAGAAAACCCCGCATTTTATCTTATTTTCCGCAAAATCCACCAGCTTGTCGGTGAGCCGCCCGGCCAGCCTGAGGCGGTCGCACCAGGCCACCGCATGCACCTCGATGACGGCCTGGTGCGACCGCCACGCCGTCCAGCAGGCGGCCAGGTCATCCGCGTCCGGCATCCCGTTCCAGTGCCGCCACATTGCGCTCAGCGCGCGCGCCGCGGCGCCATCCAGCCCCTCCGTGTAGTGCGCCAGCAGCGCGTTCGTCTTGTCCCAGTGCGCCGCGTCGGCCTGCGGATAGGCCTGCCACACCAGCGGACGCGCCGCCCACTGCGCGCGCACGCAGGAATCCTCGCCGCGCACGAAATTCAGATCGCATGCCCATAGCAGATGGTCGTACCGATCCTGGTCCAGAAACGGCAGGATGCGCAGTCGCAGGGCGCCGCGCCGATGCGCCGCGCCCGCTTGTAAAGTTGGCACCGAAAGCCACGCCGCCAGTTGCGGAATGATCCGGCCTTCGGGCACCAGGCAGGTGATGGGGCACGGGTCGGCCGCCCAGGCATCGAGCAAGGCCGGCAGCGCCGGATTCTCGTAGGCGAACAGCGACACCCGCAATTCGTCCGGCGGCGGCGCCTGCAGCCCCAGTTGGCGCCAGAATGCGACGGTTCCGCGCTGCACGAACGCGGCGCGACGCGCCTCCAGGTCTGCCTCGGCCAGCAGGCCGCCGGTGTCCGGCGTGTAGCCGGGAAAGAAGAAATAACGCGTCAGCGGCAGCCGCGGATGCGGCGACGGCAGGCCATGGTGTTCGGCCACCCAGGGCTCGGCGCTGAGGTATTCGAGATTGATCCACACCGGCGGCGGCGACTGCTCGCTCATCGCCGCCAGATAGGCTTCAGGCAGGGCGCAGCCGAAGGCATCGATCACCACCTGCGCTGGCGCGACCACGGCAAACGGCGTGCGCCACGCGCAGACCGTCACCCCTTCGCAGGACTGCTCGACCGCATTCGCATCGATCGCCGGCCAGATGCGCTGAAACGCATGCAGATCGTCCACCCACAGCCGCACCGCCAGGCCATGCTCGCCGACCAGCCCACGCGCCAGCCGCCAGGCAATGCCGATGTCGCCATAGTTGTCGACGACCTTGCAGAAGATGTCCCAGGTGCGCATGCCGCGCATCCTACCGCATCGATCCGGGTGACTGGGCGTGCCGGCACGCCAGGAAGCGTCTCCGCTTTCTCTCAGTTCCGGAACCCTTGGTTGGCAGGAAACCACAGTCCGGCCGAGGCCCTTGTTTTTTCACGCATTCCGCTTGAAAAAATAGATTCCAGGTAGTAAAAAGCAGTACGTTTGGTTTCAAGAACCGTAAAGGCTCGGCATTACCGCAGGAACATCACCGGGTAGCGCGCTTGAATTCAGACCGACGGCCAATCATTCCCGCCGTCACGTCATCCGCCAGCGTTTACGCCCTACGGGGTGCAATTGTGCTTATCGCGGTTATGTTGGGTATCACGCCAAGGAGGAAGTTTGAATGACAACAGGTACGGTCAAGTGGTTCAGCGACGCCAAGGGTTTTGGCTTCATCACCCCCGATGACGGCGGCGAGGATGTGTTCGCACATTTTTCAGCCATCCAGTCCAATGGCTTCAAGACCCTGAAAGAAGGTCAGAAAGTCTCTTTTGAAGTCACCCAGGGCCCCAAGGGCAAGCAGGCTTCCAACATCCAGTCCCAGGATTGAGTGCTTGGGCCAGGCAACAAAAAACCCCGCATTGGCGGGGTTTTTTGTTGGTGGATGAACCGCCTTACATCTTCGCGACCATCACCTCGGCAAACTGCGAGCACTTCACCTCGGTCGCACCATCCATCAAACGCGCAAAGTCGTAGGTCACGGTTTTTTCGGCGATGGCTTTTCCCATGCTGGCGATGATGAGATCGGCCGCTTCGACCCAGCCCAGGTGGCGCAGCATCATTTCGGCCGACAGGATCAGCGAGCCCGGATTGACGTAGTCCTTGCCGGCGTACTTGGGCGCGGTGCCGTGGGTCGCTTCGAACATCGCCACGGTGTCGGACAGGTTGGCGCCCGGCGCGATGCCGATGCCGCCGACCTCCGCCGCCAGCGCGTCAGAGATGTAATCGCCGTTGAGGTTGAGCGTGGCGATGACGTCGTATTCTTCGGGGCGCAGCAGGATCTGCTGCAGGAAGGCGTCGGCGATGACGTCCTTGATCACGATACCGTTCGGCAGCTCCATCCACGGGCCTTCGCCGATCAGCTTGGCGCCGAATTCGCGCGCGGCGAGTTCGTAGCCCCACTTCTTGAAGCCGCCCTCGGTGAACTTCATGATGTTGCCCTTGTGCACCAGGGTCACCGAGCGGCGCTTGTTGTCGATGGCGTACTGGATCGCCCTGCGGATCAGGCGTTCCGAGCCTTCGACCGACACCGGCTTGATGCCGATGGCCGAACTGGCCGGGAAACGGATCTTGGTCACGCCCATTTCCTGCTGCAGGAAGGCAATGACTTTCTGCACCGCCTCGGAATTGGCTTCCCACTCGACGCCAGCGTAAATGTCCTCGGTGTTCTCGCGGAAAATCACCATATCGACCTTTTCCGGCGCCTTCACCGGGCTCGGCACGCCGGGGAAATAGCGCACCGGGCGCAGGCACACATACAGATCCAGCATCTGGCGCAGCGCGACGTTGAGCGAGCGCATGCCGCCCGAAGTCGGCGTGGTGAGCGGACCCTTGATCGAGATCACGTAGTCCTTCACCGCCTGCACGGTCTCATCCGGCAGCCACTGGTCGCCGCCGTAGACCTTGACCGCCTTCTCGCCGGCATACACCTCCATCCAGGCGATCTGCTTCTTGCCGCCATAGGCCTTGGCCACCGCCGCGTCGACCACGCGGCGCATCGCCGGGGTGATGTCGACGCCAGTGCCGTCGCCTTCGATGAAGGGGATGATGGGGGTAGCGGGAACGTTCAGCGTGTTGTCGGCGTTGACGGTGATTTTTTTGCCGGAGGCGGGAATCTGGATGTGCTGATAAGTCATGGAGGCGGCTCGTGTAACGTTAAAATGGGTGTCTTTCCGGAAGTTCGTCTTTCAGCGTGGCGCGATTGATCCTGTTCAACAAACCCTACGGCGTGCTGAGCCAGTTCACCCCCGAGGGGCGCTGGCAGGGCCTGCGCGACCACCTCGGCGTGCCCGGCGTATATGCAGCCGGACGGCTCGACGCCGACAGCGAGGGACTGCTGATTTTAACCGATGACGGAAGCCTCCAGAGCCGCATCTCCGACCCCAAGCACAAACTGCCAAAAACCTACTGGGCGCAGGTCGAGGGCGCGCCCGATGAGGCCGCGCTCGAAATGCTGCGCCGCGGCGTCGACCTCGGCGACTTCGTCACCCGCCCTGCCAAGGCCCGCCTGATCGACGAACCCGCCGGCCTGTGGCCGCGCAATCCGCCGATCCGCTTCCGGCAAGCCATCCCGACCAGCTGGATCGAACTGACGATTGCCGAAGGCAAAAACCGCCAGGTGCGCCGGATGACGGCCAAGATCGGCTTCCCCACCCTGCGGCTGATCCGCGCCGCCGTCGGCGAATGGACCCTGGGCGCGCTGCAGCCCGGAGAATGGAAGGAACTGCATGTCTGACATCTGGACCCCGCACGTGGTGGTTGCCGCCATCGTCGAACGCGACGGAAAATTCCTGCTGGTGGAGGAGCACACCGCCGAAGGCCTGCGCCTCAATCAGCCGGCCGGCCACTGGGAGCGCGACGAAACCCTGCTCGACGCAGTGCGCCGCGAAGCGCTGGAGGAAACCGCGCACCACGTCGAACCGCGGGCGCTCCTGGGCTGCTACAGCACGTACTACCCGCGGCGCGACATCACCTATCTGCGCTTTGCCTATGTCTGCGACGTCAGCGGCGTCGACGCCGGGCGCGCGCTGGACACCGGCATCGTGCGCGCCGTATGGCTGACGGCAGCGGAACTCGCATCCCATCCCACGCCCCACCGCAGCCCGCTGGTGATGCGCTGCGTCGAGGATTACCTGGCCCGGCGACGCTTTCCGCTCGACTTCGTGAGCCACCAATGAACATTCATTGCGTCATTGCGAGGCGACGCCGAAGCAATCCAGCAGCGCGCAGCCTGGATTGCTTCGGCGTCGCCTCGCAATTACGGAGAGTGCATATGACTAAGGTCGTCGTGGGCATGTCGGGTGGGGTCGATTCCGCCGTCGCCGCCTATCTTTTGAAGCAGCAGGGCTACGACGTGCTCGGCGTCTTCATGAAGAACTGGGACGACGACGACGACACCGAACAGTGCACCGCGCGGCAGGATTTTCTTGACGTGC
Source organism: Thiobacillus sp. (assembly GCA_019459055.1). Lineage (GTDB taxonomy): Bacteria > Pseudomonadota > Gammaproteobacteria > Burkholderiales > Thiobacillaceae > Thiobacillus. Next base: position 89,061 of record JAIBEI010000033.1, read on the forward strand.
TGGCGGTGGCCGACGTGCTCGGCATCGAGGTCGAGGCGGTCAATTTCGCCGCCGAGTACAAGGAGCGCGTGTTCAGCTACTTCCTCGCCGAATACCGGGCCGGCCGCACCCCCAACCCCGACGTGCTGTGCAACGCCGAAATCAAGTTCAAGGCCTTCCTCGAGGACGCCGTCGCGCGCGGCGCGGAGTATATCGCCACCGGACATTACGTCGGCAAGGGCGCGGACGCCGCCGGCCGCGCCACGCTGTTGCGCGCGGCGGACGCCAACAAGGACCAGAGCTACTTCCTCTATCGCCTGAGCCAGGCGCAGATCCGCCCTGCCCTGTTTCCGCTCGCCCATCTGCCGAAGCCGGAGGTGCGCGCGCTGGCGCAAAAGATCGGCCTGCCCAACGCGGCCAAAAAGGACAGCACCGGCATCTGCTTCATCGGCGAGCGCAACTTCCGCGAATTCCTCGAACGCTACCTGCCGCGCAACCCCGGCGTGATGAGAACACCCGAAGGCCGCGTGCTCGGCCAGCATCAGGGCCTGATGTATTACACGCTGGGGCAGCGCCAGGGTCTCGGCATCGGCGGAACCAAGGGTGGCGGTGACGAGCCGTGGTTCGTCGCCGCCAAGGACACGGCGAGCAATACGCTGATCGTGGTGCAGGGGCACGAGCATCCGCTGCTCAAGCGTTCGACGTTGGCCGCCGGCCAGCTCAACTGGATCAGCGGCACAGCGCCCGACCCCGGCAAGCCCTACACCGCGAAGACCCGCTACCGCCAGACCGACGCGCCCTGCCGCATCACCCGGCTCGACGGCGAGACACTGGATTTGGCGTTCGACGCCCCGCAATGGGCGGTCACGCCCGGCCAGTCGGTGGTGTTATACGAAGGCGAAGTGTGTCTGGGCGGCGGCATCATCGTCTGAGCCGCTACAATTCCTGCTTTCCTGCTCCACATCCCATCATGTCGCACGACACCGCCCCTGCCGCCAACTTCATCCGCAACCTCATCGACGAGCAGAATGCCGCCGGCAAATGGGGCGGCCGCGTGGAAACGCGCTTCCCGCCCGAACCCAACGGCTATCTGCACCTGGGCCACGCCAAGTCGATCTTCCTGAACTTTGGTCTCGCGCGCGACTACGGCGGCGTGTGCCACCTGCGCTTCGACGACACCAACCCGGAAAAGGAAAGCCAGGAATACGTCGACGCCATCCTCGAATCAGTGAAATGGCTGGGCTTCGACTGGGGCTCGCACCTCTACTTCGCGTCGAACTACTTCGACACCATGTACGCCTGCGCCGAGCATCTGATCCAGGCAGGCCACGCCTACGTCGATTCCTTGTCCGCCGACGAGATGCGAACCTATCGCGGCAGCCTAACCGAGCCGGGCAAGGACAGCCCCTACCGCAGCCGCAGCGTGGAGGAAAACCTCGACCTCTTCCGCAAGATGCGCGCCGGCGAATTCCCCGACGGCGCGCACGTGCTGCGCGCCAAGATCGACATGGCCTCGCCCAACATCAACCTGCGCGACCCGGCGATCTACCGCATCAAGCGCGCCCACCACCACAACACCGGCGACACCTGGTGCATCTACCCGATGTACACCTACGCGCATCCGATCGAGGACGCGATCGAGCACATCACGCACTCGATCTGCACCCTGGAATTCGAGGACCAGCGGCCGTTCTACGACTGGCTGCTCGACAAGCTGGCCGACGGCGGTTTCTTCACCCGTCCGCTGCCGCAGCAGATCGAGTTCGCCCGGCTCAACCTCACCTACGTCGTGCTGTCGAAGCGCAAGCTGATCCAGCTGGTCGACGAAAAACACGTCTCCGGCTGGGACGATCCGCGCCTGCCCACCCTGGTCGGCGCGCGCCGCCGCGGCTACATGGCGGAAGGCTTCAAGCGCTTCACCGACCGCATCGGCGTGTCCAAGTCCGACGGCTGGATCGACTACAGCGTGTTCGAGGAATGCCAGCGCGACGTGCTGAACGACAGCGCGCATCGCCGCATCGCCGTGCTCGACCCGGTGAAACTCATCATCGACAACTACCCGGAGGCGCAGTCGGAAGACTGCTTCGCCCCCAACCACCCGCAACAGCCCGATCTGGGCAAGCGCGCGGTGCCGTTTTCACGCGAGCTGTGGATCGAGCGCGAGGACTTCATGGAAATTCCCTCCAAGGGCTATTTCCGCCTGTTCCCGCCGCGCATCGACGCGGCGGGAATCATGCAGCCCGGCAACACGGTGCGGCTGCGCTACGGTTACGTCGTCCAATGCACCGGCTGCGACAAGGATGCCAACGGCGCCATCACCGCCGTGCACTGCGACTACCTGCCCGATACCAAATCCGGCACCCCCGGCGCCGACTCGGTCAAGGTCAAGGGCAACATCCATTGGGTGAGCGCGACACATGCGTATGAAGCCGAAGTGCGGCTGTACGACCGCCTGTTCACGACCGCGCAGCCGGGCGGAGAAAGCGGGGATTTCCTGAACGATCTGAATGCAGACTCGGTGCGCGTCATCCATGCGCAGCTGGAACTGGCGCTAAAAGATGCCACAGCCGAAGACCGCTTCCAGTTCGAACGCCACGGCTATTTCGTCGCTGACCGCGTGGACTCGAAGCCGAGTGCGCCGGTGTTCAACCGGACGGTGACGCTGAAGGATTCGTGGGCGAAGGCGGAGAAGTAAGCGGATTAGTCCTTGAGGCGCGACGCATATTTTGCCTGCGCCTTCGCCACCTTCGGCGCCACCACGAACTGGCAGTAAGGCTGATGAGGGTTCTGCCCAAAATAGCCCTGGTGGTAATCCTCGGCGGGATAGAACGTCGTCGCCGCGGCCACTTCGGTGACGATGGGCGCGTCGAACTGCTGGGCTGCGGTGAGCCGGGCGATCACCGCTTCCGCTTCGGTTTTCTGCGCCGGCGTGTGCCAGAAAATCGCCGAGCGGTACTGGGTGCCGACGTCGTTGCCCTGGCGGTTGAGCTGGGTCGGGTCGTGCAGGGTGAAGAAGATTTCGAGCAGCTCGCGATACGAAATCACGTCCGGGTCGAAGCGCACCTGCACCACTTCGGCGTGGCCGGTGTCGCCGTTGCAGATGTCCGCGTAGGTGGGGTTCGCCGTGTGTCCGCCCATGTAGCCCGACAGCGCGGATTCGACGCCGCGCAGCCGGTTGAACACCGTTTCGATGCACCAGAAACAGCCGCCTGCCAAGGTCGCTACTGCATGGGACATAGGCCCCTCCATTAGGGAAGTACGCTCATTGATGGCGCCCCCCCGTCGGCATCAATGCGCCAAGCGGGAAACGTCAACCCCGGCGCGGGAAGCGCGTCCGACAGGAAGCTTACAACAGCCGGAATTGATCCGGTCAGGTTTGCCCCAGCATTTCCTGGGGCTCCAAAAAACAAACCCCGCAACGGCGGGGTTTGTTTGGCGCGTAAAGCAGAAATCAGGTCGACATTTCGGTCAGGATGTTCTTCAACCAGCTTTCGGCATAGATCGCTTCGACCTCGGAGAGATCGGGAGAGACGCCAACCGAGCCCGGTACCGCCTCGATGACATTCTTCTCCTTGTTCACCCGATAGACGCCGGTGACGCTAACGGCTTCCTTGGCTGACAGGTAGCTGTAACAGGTGTTGATACCGGACATTTCGGTGATCTCTTTGCCGTTCATCAGTGCCACGATACTGCTGGCGCAGACCTTGCCTTCCGAGTTGGCCGAGTACCCAGACTTGGGCATGGCGCCGGCGATCGAGGAATCGCCGATGACATGGATGTCCTTGTGCAGGGTGGATTCGAACGTCATCGGATTGACCGGGCACCACTTCTTGTCGTCACCCACCAGACCGGCGACGTGCGCAATATGACCGGCCTTCTGGGGCGGGATGAGGTTGATGACGGCGCCCCGGACTTCTTCGACGCCCTCGATCAGCACGGCCATATTCCGGGTATCCACTTCAGTGACCTTCTTGGCCGGACGGTAGTCGATGAGGCCATCGTAGTGCTTCTGCCAGCCCTTCATGAACAGGCCCTTCTTGGAAACGATGTCCGGGTTGGCGTCCAGAATGATGACCTTGGAGCCTGGTTTGTGCTGCTTGAGGTACATGGCAATCATGCTGGCCCGCTCGTAGGGGCCGGGCGGACAGCGGAAGGGCGCCAGGGGAATGGAGATCACCACGTTGTCGCCCGGCTTCAAGGCTTCCAGTTGCTTGCGCAGCAGGATGGTCTGCGGTCCTGCCTTCCAGGCATGGGGCATGATTTCGGGCGTGGAGGCCATATCGTAGCCCTTGATCTCGTCGGTACGGAACTCAATGCCGGGAGAAACCACGAGGCGGTCGTACTTGAAGACGCCCTTGCTGGTCGTCACGCTGTGGCCCGCGGCGTCGATGCCGGTGACCTCGGCCTGGACCACCTTGATGCCGTGGTTGGCGGCCAGCTTGTCATACTTGATGGTCAGCGGCGACAGGTCCTTCATCAGTCCGCCAAGATAGAGATTGGAGAACGGGCAGGACACGAAATGGTCGTTGCGTTCGATCAGCGTCACCTCGATGGACGGATCCATCATGCGAATGTACTTGGCGGCGATCGTGCCGCCGTAGCCGCCGCCGATCACCACCACCTTGCGTGTAGATGCGCTGGCAGGTCCACGCTGTTGTGTGGCGCAACCGGCCAGCCCGGCGGTTGCGACGCCGGCACCGGCGCCGAGCAGCTTCAGGAAATTTCTGCGTTCCAGAGTCATGTTCATTCCTCCCTTGTTATTTAACGCTAGCGTAGAAGTGCAAGAGAGCGTCCAGGTCTTCCTTGGACATCGGATCGACCTTCTCTTTCATCTTTTCCGGCATCTTGCGATGACCCGTCAGATAATCTGCCATCTGCATCTGCAGATACGTCAGCCACTGGCTGGCCATGACGGGGGTGTCGTCCTTGCCTTCCTTGCCGTCATCGATATGGCAACGGCTGCAGTTGGCTTCCTGCAGGCTGGCGCCCCTGGCGACCTTCGCCGGGTCAAGGGACTGGTTCGTGGCATGGAACTTCTGCTTGGAGAAAAACTCGCCCATGGCGGCGATCTCGGCATCACTGTAACCCTTCGCCAGACGGCCCATGACCGATGCCGGGCGTGCGCCGCTCTTGAATTTCGTCATGGCGTCGACGATGGCTTCCTTCGACTGACCGGCCAGGCTTGGCATGCTCGGGCCGGCGCTGCCGCCGTTGGTACCATGACAGCCGGCACAGCCATTGGACAGCATCGCCGCAGTTGGCGGTGCCGCCTGCGCCATTGCAGATATAGCCAGGACGCCGGTGGTCAGCGCCCATCCTCTCCACTTCATCGTCATTTTTTGTCTCCTCAGGTTTGATGAAAGTACTGCTCGCCCACGCACAGCGTAGTCAAAAACCAAAACCACTTTGCCCCTATTGCTTTTGTACGTCAATGTAGCTCTTCACGCCCGGATTGGGTTTGTCCAGCCCGAACTGGTAGCCCAGCGAAACAAAATGGAAGCGGGCGTCGGTGTAGTCCTCGTGAATCGCGAAGCCGAAGTTATATACCTTGTCGGCAGCAATGGCATGGTCGCCCTTGCCGCCGCCGGCCAAAGTGCGCTCGAGGGTCACCACCCACTTGTTGCCCTCCTTCTTGCCCTCCGCCTTGACGAGCGCCTTGCCGCCTTCCATGTAACGGGATTCGGCGACATAACCGTCAACCGGCGTCTTTTCGCCACTGCGGTACTGCATCAGGTCCATGAACTTGCCGGAGGCAAGATTGCCGTTTTTGATGTACTTGGTCTTCTTTTCGTCCTTGGCGTTTTTCATGGTGCGCAGATCGCTGTGGCAGGTTGCCCAGCAGCCATTTATTTCGGTGCCTTCGACCGTGCCGCCGCCGTCGAACATCATGGTCAGCTTGACTTCATTCTTCTTGTCGAGCTTCTTCGTGCCAATCTTGGGGGGCACCCACTCGAAGCGGAAATAGATCTTGTCCCCATCATGCGCGGCCTGGAACGTCACCGGGATGGATCCTACCTTGCCGGCCGGAGGCGTCGGTTCAAGCACGGTCTTGGAACTGCCGACCGGCTTGCCGGCAACGATGTTGTCGCCGATTTCGTTGGCATCGCCTTCGTGGCACTTCGCACACGTGCGTTTCTTGTTCACGATGTCCGGTACCGCCGAGTGGTCAGGCTTGTTCATCACCCATTCAAGCGAGGCCTGGCCCGGATAGAACAAAGTCATCTTGCGCTGGGGAACCTTGCTCCAGTCCGGCGCTGCGGACACACCACCGGCGACCAGTGCGCCGGTTAAAAACAATGCGATCTTTTTCATCTCTACGCTCCTTCAAATAATCCGAAAATGTATCGGCGGGCGGCTGCCGCACGTATTGACAGCATAGTCTTTACTGCGCCGCCGGGGCTGCTTGTTCCTGCTCCAGCAGCTGATGCACCGCCTTGTGGGCGATCCCCTTGTGGCAGTCGATGCACGTCATGCCGTCCTCGATGGCGCCTTCGTGCTTGACCACGGAGCGGTCCTTCTGCTTTTCCGGATCCATGGTATTGAAGTCGTGACAGTTGCGACATTCCTTCGAGTCGCGCTTCGCCATCTGCGCCCAGACGCGCTTCGCCATCACCAGGCGATGCGCCTCGAACTTCTCCGGCGTGTCGACCGTACCCTTGATGTGCCCGATGATGTCGCGCGCCGCGATGATCTTTTGCATCGACTTGAACAGGTAGTCAGTAGGGGTCTTGCTGCTGGCGACATGGCAATCCGCGCATTGCACTGTCGTCCCGCTGCGGTTCTTGTAATGGACAGTTTTCTTCAGTTCTTCGAAAGGAATAGTCATTTCATGGCAGGACATGCAGAAATCCGAACGATTCGTATATTCCATGCCCATGTTGAGGGCGCCCCAGATGATCACGCCGCCCAGAATTCCGGCCACGACAGCGCCGGCCACGGTCATGCGCAAGCTCAGGCATTTCCTGAAACCCTTGCCTTCGGTTTTTTGAGCTTCTTTTTGAGCTTCGTCTGCCATCATTCAATCCAAATGGTTCGTTGGCCGCAAGCGGCAAAACGTTTGATTCATTTCAAGTCAATGGATGCTTGCGAAACGCGCGCAGCATCCACCCATGCCGCCGACGTCTCACCGCATCCCAATGCGGCTTCCGTCTCAAAATTCCAGTATCAGCAAGAGGATAAAAGCATCCGCAAGACGATAAATGGTAATTCTAGGCCACATGAAATTGAAATAGTACTTTTGGAAGGGGTCTAAATTGCCGCGCAGCTGGTTGAACACCGTTTCAAGGCACCAAAAGCCGCTGCCGCCGGACAGGGTCGCGCCGGTGGGCCATGCTCTGTGCGTAACGAATGCCGGGGGCCATCGCGAGGCTCATAGAGCCGTGGCGATCCGAGGTCGTCGTTCCGGCTGATATTCCGGGTTGCTTCGGCTTCGTCGCAATGACGGTTCAGACGACGGGAACCGTTTCCTTGAACGACGCGCGCGTCGCCAGCTTGTCGGCGAGCCTGGCCAGATTGGGATGCGCGGTGCGCCAGTCGATTCCAGGGGCGCGCAGTTCCAGATAGCCGAGCGTGCAGCCACAGGCGACATCGGCGAGCGTCATGCTGTTGCCGAGGTACCACGGCTTTTCGCCCAGCGCTTCCGACAAGGCTACCAGCCCGCGGAACAGGGCTTTTTCCTGCAGCACCAGCCAGTCGCTGCTCTGCTGTTCGGGCGGACGTTTCCTTTCCAGGTAAACCGCCACCGTGGCATCGGTGATGCCGTCGGCCAAGGCTTCGATGCCGCGCACGATCATGCGGCTTTTCGGTTCCGACGGGATCAGATGGGCCACAGGGCTGACGTGGTCGAGATATTCGACGATGACGCGCGAATCGAACACGCTACTGCCGTCTTCCAGCACCAGCACCGGCACCTTGCCGAGCGGATTGAGGCCGGCAACGGGGCTGTCTGGCAACCAGGGATTTTCGACCTGGAGCTGGAACGGAATTTTCTTTTCCAGCAGCACCACGCGGGCTTTGCGGCCATAGGGGCTGGTGAGCGAGGTGACGAGTTTCATGCGGAGTTCGATCCTGAGGTGCTTGATTAATTATTAGACATGCTCGCGGGCGGCGCCATTATCGCCTGTTGCCAGCGCGGCTCCAACCCGTTCGCGCAGGGCCGGCAACACCTCCTGCTCGAACCAGGGATGGCGCTTGAACCATAGACGATTGCGCGGGCTGGGGTGCGGTAGCGGGAAATAGTCCGGGGCGAATTCACGCCAGGCGGCCACCGTGTCGGCCACCGTGTCGGCCAGCGTGCGGCCACGGCGGCGGCCCAGGTAATGCGCCTGCGCATAGGCGCCGACCAGCAGGGTGAGCCGGATGTCGGGCATCGCCGCGCGCAGTTGCGGATGCCACAGCGGCGCGCATTCCGGACGCGGCGGCAGGTCGCTGCCCTTCACCGTTCCGGGATAGCACAGGCCGGTGGGGACGATGGCGATGCGCGAGACGTCGTAGAACTGCTCGCGCGTCATGCCCAGCCAGTCACGCAGCCGGTCACCCGAGGGGTCGTTCCATGGAATGCCGGTTTCATGCACGCGCCGCCCCGGCGCCTGGCCTACGATCAGAAGGCGCGCAGTGGGCGAAACGCGCAGGACGGGACGCGGTGAATGCGGCAGGCTGGCGGCGCAGACGGTGCACGCCTGCACCCGTTCAACCAGCTCGGCAAAATCCTTGGGCTGACCGACTTCACCCGACTTCTTCATCGCCGTCAGGCGTACCGCTCAACCCGCGTGGTCGACGATGAACTGCTTGACCGCATTGACGTCGGCGTCCATGACATGCTTCTTCTGTGGCTGCGCTTCGAGGTCCGCAAGCTCGGCCGGACGCACCGGATCGATGCCGAGCGCTTCGCGGATCGCGTCCTCGAACTTGGCGGGCTGCGCGGTCTCCATGCAGACCAGCGGCACGCCGGGTTCGCGGTGCTCCAGCCCCACTTTCAGGCCGTCGGCGGTGTGCGGGTCAATCATGGTGCCGTACAGCTGGTACACAGTGCGGATGGTATCGATGCGGTTGGCGTGGTTGCTCGAACCCGAGACCATGCCGAATTCGGCGACACGCTTGAACAGACCATCCGCATTCAGATCGAAGCTGCCGCCGGACTCGACCGCGCTCCACAGGCTGCGGATTTTTGCAGCGTCGCGTCCAGTCAGGTCAAAGATGAAGCGCTCGAAGTTGGAGGCCTTGGATATGTCCATCGACGGGCTGGAAGTGTGTTTCGTCTCCGGCCGCGGGCGGTAGACGCCGGTCCTGAAGAACTCGTCGAGGACATCGTTTTCGTTGGTGGCGACGATCAGCTTCCTGATCGGCAGGCCCATCTGGCGCGCGATGTGGCCGGCGCAGACGTTGCCGAAGTTGCCCGACGGCACCGAGAACGACACCTGCTGATCGTTGCTCCGGGTCGCCGCGAAATAGGCCTTGAAGTAATACACGCTCTGCGCCGCGACGCGTGCCCAGTTGATCGAGTTGACCGCGCCGATGTGATGCTTTGTCTTGAATTCGAGGTCGTTCGACACCGCCTTGACGATGTCCTGGCACTGGTCGAACACGCCGCGAATGACGAGATTGTAAATATTGGCGTCGGTGAGCGCATACATCTGCGCCTGCTGGAAGCGCGTCATGCCGTGCTCGGGCGACAGCATGAAGACGCGGATGCCGCGCTTGCCGCGCATCGCGTATTCGGCGGCGGAGCCGGTGTCGCCCGAGGTGGCGCCAAGGATGTTCAATTCGCCGCCGGTCTTCGCCAGCACGTACTCGAACAGGTTGCCCAGGATCTGCATCGCCACGTCCTTAAACGCCAGCGTCGGGCCGTTCGACAGCGCCAGCACGTGCAGGCCGGGTTCCAGGGTTTTCAGCGGGGTGATGTCTTCGGCGTTCTCGCCCGGATTGGTGTAGCGATAGACGTCGGCGGTGTAGGTCTTGTCGATCAGGCGGCGCAGGTCGTCGTGCGGGATGTCGTCGATCAGGCGCGACAGCACGGCGAAGGCGAGTTCGCGGTAGCTCATGCCGCGCATCGCTTCGAGTTCGGCGGCAGTCAAGCGCGGATAGGTCTCCGGCACATAGAGGCCGCCGTCGCTGGCCAGCCCGCCAAGCAGGATTTCGGAGAAGCGGAGTTGCGGCGCGAGGCCGCGGGTGCTGAGGTAATTCATTGCCTGACCTTTTTTACTTGGACGCCAACTCTTCGAGCCGGATGCGCATCACCTGCCCCGCCACGGTATCCAGCGCCTCGATCCTGGCGATCGCCGCGTTGATGTTCTTCTCCACCGTGATATGGGTCAGCAGGATGATGGTGACCTGCTCTTCGCCTTCGGCAGGCTCCTTCTGCACCATGGCGTCGATCGAGATGTTGCCGTCGGCCAGGATGCGGGTGATGTCGGCCAGCACGCCGGGGCGGTCGAAGGCGCACAGGCGCAGGTAGTACGCGGTGCGCACCTCGTCCATCGGCAGAATCGGCGTGGCGGCCAGCTGGTCCGGCTGGAACGCCAGATGCGGCACGCGATGGTGCGGGTCTGCGGTGTGCAGGCGGGTGACGTCGACCAGGTCGGCGACCACCGCGGAGGCGGTCGGCTCGGCGCCGGCGCCGGCACCGTAATACAGCGTCGGGCCGACGGCGTCGCCCAGGACCAGCACCGCATTCATCGCGCCGTCAACGTTGGCGATCAGGCGGCGCTCGGGAATCAGCGTCGGGTGCACGCGCAGTTCGATGCCGTTTTCGGCGCGGCGCGCGATGCCCAAGAGCTTGATGCGGTAACCCAGTTCCTCGGCGTACTGTACGTCCTCGCGCGTCAGTTTCGAGATGCCCTCGGTGTAGGCGCGGTCGAACTGCATCGGGATGCCGAAGGCGATCGCCGACAGGATGGTGAGCTTGTGCGCGGCGTCGATGCCCTCAATGTCGAAGGTCGGGTCGGCCTCGGCATAGCCCAGGCGCTGCGCCTCCTTCAGCACATCGTCGAAGGCCGCGCCCTTGTCGCGCATTTCGGTGAGGATGAAGTTGCTTGTGCCGTTGATGATGCCGGCCAGCCACTCGATGCGGTTGGCGGTAAGGCCTTCGCGCAGCGCCTTGATGATGGGAATCCCGCCCGCCACCGCCGCCTCGAACGCGACCATCACGCCCTTGGCCTGCGCCGCCGCGAAAATTTCGTTGCCGTATTTGGCGACCAGATGCTTGTTGGCGGTAACCACGTGCTTGCCGCGGGCGATCGCCTGCATCACCAGTTCGCGCGCCGGCTCCAGGCCGCCGATCAGTTCGACCACGATATCGATCTCGGGGTCGTCGACGACGTCGAACGGATTGGTCGTCAGCGGCAGGTCGCCGGCCAGCGCACGGGCCTTTTCGAGATTGCGCACCGCCGCGCGCACCACGCGGATTTCGCGCCCGGCGCGGCGGGTGATCTCTTCGGCATTGCGGCGCAGCACGGTGAGCGTGCCGCCCCCGACAGTTCCCAGGCCCAGCAGGCCGACGTTGATGGGTTTCATTTAAATAATCTCAGTCAAAAACTTTGATCCGCGAAGGACGCGAAGAGACGCGAAGTACATTCAAAACAAAAAAGGCATACCTTGGAAATCTGTCTTTTAGGGTTTTTCTTCGTGCTTCTTCGCGTCCTTCGCGGATAAAAATAAAAAATCAGCGATGCGCGCGCCGGCGGTCGAGGAACCGGCTCATGCGCGAAATCGCCTCGGTCAGTTCTTCCTCGTGTGGCAGGAACACCACCCGGATGTGATCGGGGTGCGGCCAGTTGAAGCCGCTGCCCTGCACCACCAGCACGCGCTCCTCTTCGAGCAGGTTGAGGATGAATTTCTGGTCGTCGTGGATGTGATACAGCTTGGGGTCGAGCTTCGGGAACAGGTACATCGCCGCCTTCGGCTTCACGCACGTCACCCCTGGAATCAAGGTCAGCAACTCGTGCGCGAGGTCGCGCTGGCGCGTCAGCCGGCCACTCGGCGCGACCAGGTCGTTGATGCTCTGGTAGCCCCCCAGCGCGGTCTGGATCGCATACTGCCCCGGCACGTTGGAACACAGGCGCATCGACGCCAGCATGTTGAGCCCCTCCAGATAATCCTTGGCGTGGCGCTTGTCGCCCGACACGATCAGCCAGCCCGAACGGTAGCCGCAGGCACGGTAGTTTTTCGACAGGCCGTTGAGGGTGACAACCAGCACATCCTCGGCCAGCGAGGCGATCGAGGTGTGCACCACGCCGTCGAACAGCACCTTGTCGTAGATTTCGTCGGCGTACACGATCAGCTGGTGCTGGCGCGCGATCTCCAGGACTTCCAGCAGCAACTCGTTCGGGTACAGCGCGCCGGTCGGATTGTTCGGGTTGATGATGACGATGGCGCGCGTGTTCGGCGTGATCTTGGCACGGATGTCGTCCAGGTCGGGCAGCCAGCCGGCGCCCTCGTCGCACAGGTAATGGCGCGGTTTGCCGCCACCCAAGCTCACCGCCGCGGTCCACAGCGGATAGTCGGGTGCCGGTACCAGCACTTCGTCGCCGTTGTTCAGCAGCGCCTGCATCGCCATCACGATCAGTTCGGAGGCGCCGTTGCCGATGAAGATATCGTCGATCTGCACCCCGGGAATGCCCTTGCGCTGGGTCTCGTGCATGATCGCCTTGCGCGCCGAGAACAGCCCCTTCGAATCGCTGTACCCCGAAGCGTTCGGCAGGTTGAGGATCACGTCCTGCACGATTTCCTCCGGTGCCTCGAAGCCGAATGGCGCCGGGTTGCCGATGTTCAGCTTGATGATGCGATGGCCCTCTTCCTCCATCTGCCGCGCGCGCGCCATCACCGGCCCGCGGATGTCGTAGCAGACGTTGTCGAGCTTGGACGATTTACGGATGGTGCGTAAGCATGGCTTGTTGTCAGCCGTCACGGTGGGTTTCCTGGTCAACCTGCGCAAAATCAAGGCAAAACAACGCCTTGGGAAACGCGCGATTTTACCGGAGCCGCCCTGCCCCGGCAAACGCCGTTGCAGTGGGCGACACCCGAAATTTCACTGGATCTGCTATGGTTTCATCATGAAACTGCACCTCAACTCCGACGTCAGCCAGTTGCTGTTCACCGGCTATGGCGACAATCACGTCCTCGTCAACGGTCAGCGTTTTGATAGCAGCCTGCTGCTGACCGCACGCGGCGTCGAGATCGCGCCGTGGGCCGGACAGGGTTTTGAGGCGCTGACTGCCGACCATTTTGAATGGGTAGCCTGTCACGAGCTGGATATCCTGCTGCTGGGCACCGGCCCCCGGCAACGCTTTCCCCACCCTTCGCTCACGCGCACGCTGATGGATGCGCGCATCGGGCTGGAGGTGATGGACATCGGCGCGCTGTGCCGAACCTACAATATTCTTGCGGCGGAGGGCCGGAGCGTGGGGGCGGCGGTGTTGATCGAGCCCAACACCCAGGGCGCAAGCCCCCAAGCCTGATTCGGTGGCTTGCGCCCTGCACGGCTTCCTGTTCGATACGCCCGCGATTACGGCTTCATGGCTGCGCAACGTGGAAGAATTGGTCAAGCAATAACTGCAGCGGCCAAACGGCTGCCGCAAGAAGCAGAAAACAGCCCAGAAATCGCAGGACGGACTTTCCCGCCTCCCGCCAGCCGCGCGATTTGACCAAAAAAATAGGAATGCTTATTTCTGGAACAATCAAGGACATGGATGCGTAAATGTCCCGGCGCGATTTCTCAAACAGCCTGTCTTCCGCGTCGAAAAACACCCAGAGCGCGATAGGTAAGCGCAATAGCATGCGCTCAGTCGATGCGTACCAAATCGCCTCTGTCATGTCCTGGGATGCGTATCGGGTAATCAAAACGGATATGGCCAACAGTATCCAGAAACCAAGAGCGGCATAGACCGGCTTTCCTTTCGGTTCCCACGTTAAAACGCCCATCATCCCCCCGAATGAATCAACCCACACTGGACGTGCCTGCCATCGGCAAGTAGCTGGATGCTTGAAACCTTGGTTGGCCCAGTGCGCGCGGCACTTTTCTCACGCATCCGGCATCACCTGCTCGAAACTGGTGATCGCCTTAAATTCCCCGCAATCCTTGTGCGGCTGCCGCGAATCGGGATTGCACACCGCCAGCAGGTGCTCGACGCCGTAAGCCTGGGCACTCTTCAACACCGGCAGGCTGTCGTCGACAAACAGGGTGCGGCGCGGGTCGTACGGCTCGATCGCCTGCAGGCCCTGCCAGAAATCCGGGTGCTCCTTGGGCAGGCCGACCCGGTGCGACGAGATCAGCGCGTCGAAATAGGCGTCGATGCGGGTTTCGCGCATTTTGAGGTCGAGGCTCCTGGGATGCGCGTTGGTCACCATGACCACGCGGCGCCCCGACGCGCGCACTGCCTGCAGGAAGGCCGGCACGTCGGGGCGCACCGCGATCAGGTGGGCGACTTCTTCCTTCAACTGCAGGATGTCGAGCGCGAGCTCGCTGCTCCAGAAATCCAGGCAGTACCAGTTGAGCGTACCGCTGTGACGCGCGTAATGCGCGGTGAGATGCGCACGCGCCACTTCCGGCGCGAGGCCGTGGTACTCGGCATAGCGGCGCGGCATGTGCTCAAGCCAGAAATGGTTGTCGAAATACAGGTCGAGCAGGGTGCCGTCCATGTCGAGGAAGACGGTGTCGATCCGCGGCCAGTCGATCATTGCAGCGCCCCCGCCTGGCGCTCCCGCGACGCGTGACGGCACGTCAAAACAGCTCGTCTTTGGAGATTCCGCGCCGCCGCAGCGTCTGCCGCAGCACGCGCAGGGCTTCCATCTGGATCTGCCGCACGCGTTCGCGGGTGACCTGCAGTTCCATCGCCAGCTCTTCCAGGGTGCAGGTTTCGCAGCCGTTCAGGCCGAAGCGCCGCTCGATCACCCATCGCTGCTTGTCATTGAGCTGTCCCAGCCATTCGCGGACGTGGTGCCCGATTTCCTCAAGCAGCAGCATTTCATCCGGCAGATGGGCGTTTTCGTCGGCGATGGCCTCGCCCAGCGACAGCATGGGATCGACGTCGAGCGGCGCATCGAGCGAGGCCACCCGCTCGTTCAGCTGCATGATGCGGCGCACATCCTCGACCGCATGACCGGTCAGGGCTGCGATGTCTTCCGATGTGGCGTCGCTGACGCCGTGCGTTTCCAGATGGCGCCTGGCGCGCAGGTAGATGTTGAGTTCCTTGATGATGTGCACCGGCAGGCGGATGGTGCGCGACTGGTTCATGATCGCGCGCTCGATGTTCTGGCGGATCCACCAGGTCGCGTAGGTCGAAAAACGAAAGCCGCGCTCGGGGTCGAATTTTTCCAGCGCGTGGATGAGGCCGAGGTTGCCCTCCTCCACCAAGTCGAGCAGGGTCAGCCCGCGGTTGGCGTAGTGCTTGGCAATGTTGACCACCAGCCGCAGGTTGCGCTCGATCATGGTCTGGCGCGCCTCGAAGTCGCCCTCGACCACGCGCCGCGCCAGCACGACTTCCTCTTCCGCCGTCAGCAGCGGGGCCTGGCCGATTTCGTTGAGATACAGCTGGGTGACGTCGACCTGCGGCTCGTCGAGGATGGCCGATGCCAGCTCCTCGCTGGTGTCCGCATGCGCCTGCGACTCCGCTTCGGATTCTTCTGGCGTCAGGTCATCCGATTCATCGCTGGGATCGTGGCTCATGAGCGCTCCGGCAGATAGATCAGGGGGTCGAGCGGCTTGCCATAGCGGCGGATTTCAAAATGCAGCTTCACCCGGTCGGCGTCGCTGTCGCCCATCAGGGCAATCTTCTGCCCGGCGGCCACCGTGTCGCCCTCCTTCACCAGAATCGTTTCGTTGTGCGCGTAGGCCGAAAGAAACTCGCCCGCATGCTTGACGATCAGCAACCGCCCGTAGCCGCGCAGGCCGCTGCCGCTGTACACCACCTTGCCGGGCGCCACCGCGATCACCGGCGCATTGCGCTTGCCTACGATGTCGATGCCCTTGCCGCCCGCTGCGCCAAAGTGCCCGGCCAGCGTGCCCTCGGCCGGCCACAGCCAGCTGTCGACCAGCCCGCTTGCAGCGGGCGCCGGAGGCGGTGGCATCGCTGCGACAGGCGCCGGCCTGACCACGGCGGGCGCCACTGCCGTCACCGGGGCGCCCGATATTTGCGCCCAGCCGGCCTCGGAATACGGCCGCAGCACTGCTTGCGGTTCGCGCAGCACCGGCGGCCCCGTCGTCGGCGTCGCCTCGTCCAAGGGACGCGCGCTCGGCACGGGTTCGTCGTCGAGCGGCCGGATTTCGACCGCCCCCGGCGGCGGCGCCAGCCGCAGTACCTGGCCGACCAGAATACGGTCGGCCGACTCAAGCCGGTTCCAGAGGGCGATCTCGCGGTGATCGAGGCCGTTGGCGAAGGCGATGGCATACAGCGTTTCGCCGCGCTGCACGGTATGCAGGCCATTGGCGGACGGCGCAATCTGCGGCGTGGCGGAGCGCGGCGCCTCGGACCCGGCCGTGCGCCCGGACCGATCGCTTACCGGCGCGGGCCCGGGCGAGGTGCAGGCAGCAAGCCCCAGCAGCAGCAGGCCCAGCCAGGCGACGGGTGCGCGCCCTGCGGCGGCCATTCCGATCGCGCGACCCCGGGCAGCCGTCCGCATCACGCCACCCCGGGCAGCAGGGGGACGAACTTCACCCCTTCCAGCAGGCGCTCGGTATACGCATCGCCCTGGCGTTCCATCACGCACAGCGTCTGCGTGGCATGGCCGAGCGGCATCACCAGGCGCCCGCCATCGGCCAGCTGCGCCAGCAGTTCCTGCGGCACCTCGGCAAACGCCGCGGCGATCACGATGGCATCGAACGGTGCGAAATCCTTCGCCCCGTGCATGCCGTCGCCGTGCTTGGGCTTGACGTTGTTGACCCGGAGTTCGCGCAGCCGCACGCGCGTCCTGCCGACCAGCGCGGCGATACGCTCCAGCGACACCACCTCGCGTGCCAGCTTGCCCAGCACCGCGGCCTGATAGCCGCAGCCCAGACCGATTTCCAGCACGCGCCCGAGCGCACGGCCCTGGCTGTTCTCGCCGTGACGCGCCAGTTCGGCCATGCGCGCCACGATGTAGGGGTTGGAAATGGTCTGCCCGAAGCCGATCGGCAACGCGGTGTCTTCGTAGGCGCGCGATTCCAGCGCCTGGTCGACAAACAGGTGGCGCGGCACGCTGCCCATCGCCGCCAGCACCATTTCGTCCTTGATACCCTGCTCGCGCAGGCGCTCGACCATGCGGCCGCGCGTGCGCGCCGAGGTCATGCCGATGCCGGCGCGGGGGGTCAGCGTTTCAGCCATGCGTTCACGCTGTCCATCTGGCTGAAACGGGTCAAATCCATTTGCAGTGGGGTGATCGAAACGAAGCCGTTGGCGACGGCATGAAAATCGGTGCCTTCGCCGGCGTCCTGCGCCAGCCCGGCCGCGCCCACCCAATACACGGTCTGGCCGCGCGGATTGGTGGTTTTGACCACCGATTCGGCCTTGTGGCGCTTGCCCAGCCGGGTCACGGTGAGGCCTTTCAAATCGTCCCAGGCGCGATCCGGCACGTTGACGTTGAGCAGCATCGGCTCAGTCGGCGGCTGCGCCTGGATGCGTTGCACCAGTTCGACCACCACCCGCGCGGCGGCGTCGAAGTGCAGCGCATTGTGGTTGGCGAGCGACACCGCAACCGACGGAATCCCCAGCAGATAGCCTTCGGTGGCGGCGGCGACGGTGCCGGAATAGATGGTGTCGTCACCCATGTTGGCGCCGTGATTGATGCCGGAAATCACCATGTCGGGCATGTGATCGAGCATGCCGGTGACGGCCAGATGCACGCAATCGGTGGGGGTGCCGTTGACGTAATAAAAGCCGCTCGGCGCCTGGCGCAGCATCAGCGGGCGGTCGAGGGTGAGCGAATTGGAGGCGCCGCTGCGGTCGCGTTCGGGCGCCACCACGGTAATGTCGGCCAGCGGCGCAAGCGCCTGCGCCAGCGCGGCAAGGCCTGGGGCAAAATAACCATCGTCGTTGGACAGCAGGATGCGCATCAGCGGCCGCCTCCGGACAGGACAGGCAAACGGCACAAAGAATTCATGGCGGGCATGCGGACGTCGGACATGCGCCCGATTCTACCATCCCGGTTTGATCGGTTCAGCCTGTAAACCGCGTATCCATCCGCGAAGGGCGCGAAGATACGCGAAGGGACCGAACGGGATGGACGGGGCGGCATTTCCGGTCGGGTGCGTCGTTCGCGGATTCCTGGTCTCAGTCGTATTCGCGGGTGTAGAACACGTCGAAACTGCTCTGCTGGCCGGCCTGCGCTTCGAACCGCACATGCGGCGACAGCTGGTACAGCACTTTCACCACCTGAGTGAGTCCATCCAGGCTCTGCTCGTAGCTCAACATCGTGCGCGAGGACAGCCGCTTGCCGACGCTGACCACGGCGCTGGAGAGGTCCTCGCCCTCGCCCGCACGCACGCCGAAGCTTTCGATACGCAAGGCCTCGGCCAGCTGCGCCTGCATGTTCACCGATTCCGCCCGGCCCAGCAGCGCGCCGGCGGCGATCTGAAGCACCGCAAATTCCTCCTGCCCCCCCGTCCCCAGGCCATGCCCCAGCACCAGCCAGGCGAGCTTTTCGGTGTCGGGCAGCGCCGGATCGGAATACAGCGTCACCAGCGGGCGCTTCACCGTGCCGCGAACCTGCACGCCGGCCTTGACCGTCGCCGTCTTGCGCACCGCCAGGACATCGATCCCCGGATTGTCGATCGGGCCAATGAAGCTGAGCACGCCGCGCTCGATGTCGAGCGATTGCCCATAGGCGGCATAGCGCCCCTCGACCACCTGGATGCGGCCTTCGCCGCGCAGCACCTCGTTCGCTGTGAACACGCGCAGCTGGCCGCCCAGCCGCGCGTCGAGCCCGCCGCCCTTGAACAGGAAATCGTCGCCCAGATTGAGCTTGAGGTCGAGCTGCAGCGGGATGCGCCGCGCCGCTGATTTTTCGCGCGGCGGCTGGCCGACGACGACCACATCGGACGACAACGCGGGACGGCTGGCTTGCTGGGTTTCGAGGCGGGCACGGTCCGCACGCAACTCGCCTTCCAGGCGCAGCTTCTGCTGGCTGAAGGTGAGCTGGCTGACGCCCGAAATGATCACGCGCCGGTCGCTGCGGTTGGTGACGGCAAACTTGTCGAAGGTCAGCGTAAGGCCGGCCTGCGGGTCTCTGAATTGCGCCGCGCCGCTCACCGTGATGCGCCCGCTCTGTCCGTACAGCACGCCTTCCTGCACCCGCACGTGGTCGTCGGCGAGGATGAGTTTGAGCGTGCCGTCGGTGATCGCCACGCCTTCGTCGGGCATGGAAAAACGGATCTTTTCCGCCGTAATCCGGCCGTCGATGCGCGGCGCAGCCAGGCTGCCGCTTCCCGTGAGCTGGGCGTCAAGGCGGGCATCGGCGCGGATGCCGACTGGAATGAAAAGCCTGACCAGACGCAGATCGGGCACGTCGAGCTGCGCCGTCCACGCCAGCGGCGCCGTGCGCGGCAGGGTAAAGAAGGCGCCCTCGCGCAGCAGCGTCGCCTGCCCGTCGGCGCGCAACTGGCCGGCTTCGCGGCTGGCCGCCTCGACGTGGGCGGTGACGCGGCTGGCTACGGCGTCGAGGTTGAGCACGAGCGCCGTCAGCCCCAGGCTCTGCGCTGGCTCCTTCATCCGCACATCACCCGACTGACGGCGCAGCCGCAGCTGGCCGTCGAGGCTGTTGCCGGCGCGCAGATTCCAGTCGCCATCGACCCTGAGATCGGTAGTGAAAGGCGGCGCGGTTTCCAGCAGCGCCAGCAGCGGCGCCAGCGGCAGGTTGGCGAGCGCGCCGCGGCTGGCCAGCTGGGTGCCCTGGCGGCTGAATTGCTCGACGCTCAAGCGGCCGCCCGCCAGTGTCAGCGCAAGATCACTCACCTGCTGCCGTTCGCGCGACAGCAGCAGGGTGGCGGGGGCTGTCAGCTGCATCGGCCAGGGTCCCTGCGCCGCGGCCTGATTCAGTTTTCCGCGCCATATTTGTTGCTCGTCCAGCCCGCCCGCCAGGCTCGCCGTTGCCTGCCAATCGGGCATGCGGGCGTCGAGCGTCAGGGTGTGGGCATTGCGGCGTCCCTGTAGGTTCGCGCCAATTGTGCTCAGGCGCTGCCCGACCAGTTGCACGCCGCGCGCGTCCAGCCGGCCGTTGAAGGCGCCGCTGGTTGCTGCCTGCAAGTCGAGCTGCAGATCCAGCGTATCGGCGGCAATGTCACCCGGCAGGCGCAGGCCGCTGGCAGCCACCACCGCCTCGATCTGCAGCGCAGCGGGGTCGCCGCTGACGCTGCCCCGGCTGCTCAGTCGCCCGCCCAGGCCGAGGTTGAGGCGCGCCAGTGCAGGGGCGTCGATATCCCAGGTAAGGCGGTCGCCGGCACGGCCAAAAGCGCCCTTCAGCCTGGCCAGGTTGCCGGCCAGATCGAGGTCGATGTCGGCGTCGGCCAGGTGCCGGTTTTCGTAGCGCAGCCGGCCTTGTCCTTTTACCGGACGGCCTTCGAGTTCGCCCGGCGGCAGGGTGAACTGGCTTTGCAGGCGCAGCTCGGGAAGCAGCGCGCCGCTCGCCTTGCCGCGCGCATTCAGCCGTCCGCGCGGAAATTTGCCGAAGCGCGCCGGATTGATCTGCGTGGCGTCGAATTCGGCGGAGAACGCACGGCCGGCATCGAGCCGCAGTTCGCCCTGCGCGGTCAGGCGTCCGGCCTGGCCGCTGAAGTTCGCCGACTCCAGCCGCAGGATCGCGTCGGCATGGCTGAGGGTGAAGCGGCCCTGGCCCCAGGTTTCGGTCACCTCGCCGCCGAGCGTCTGGCGCGTCGCATCGCCCGCCAGCTGCAACACGGCGCGGATGCGGGTGGCATTGAGGTCGCGGTGCAGCCCGGCGAGGTTCAGGCGCGGGCTTTCCAGGTTCACCGTAAAGCGACCGTCGCGCCACTGGCCGTCGCCGGTGAATTGCCCGGCCGCGCCGAGGTCGATGACCAGATCGCTGACGTCGGCGCGGGTGCTGTCGCCGAACACCGCGCCGGTCAGGTTGGCCAGCGGCAGGCGATTCTGGTCGAGGCGCCCAGGCAGCTGGTTGGAAAGGCTGAAGGTGCCGAGCAGACGCTCGCCCGGCTGGCCCTCGAATATGCCGGAAAACGCCAGATCAGCGCTGGGCCCGTCGGCCACGAACTGGCTTGGATCGATCCCCTCCCCGGCCACCAACAGCCGGGGCAAACGCACTTTCGCAAACGGCGCCGCCTCGCCGCTGGCCATGACATTCATGCCTTCAGCCAGGGCATCCAGCTTGAAACCAATCGCCGCCAGTTCGCCCGTCAGTCCGAGCCTGGCCTGCACCGGCACAGGCGTGTTCCGCATCGCGTTGAACTGGCCTTGCAATTTGAACGGTGCATCCTTCTGGATACCGAACTGCCCATTCACGTCCGCCCAGGGCGTCCCGGCTGCGGCTATAAAGTCAAAGCGGTCGCCCCTGCCATCCACCTTGCCATGCAGCGCGTTAAAGCGCAGCGACTGCCCCATGTCGACCACGTCGAGTTGCGCCACATCCCACGCGGCCACCCGGAGGTCCAGCAGCCAGCGCAAGGTGCCAGGATAGGCCGGGGGGGTGGGATCTTTTTTAAGAATGTCCAGCCGCACGTGTTGCGCCGCCAGTAAATCGATCTCGATCAGTCGATGCCACAGCGATCGGGGCTGCCAGTCCAGTTTCACCCGCTGCGCGGTGATGCGCTGCGTGTCCGTCGTGAGGATCAGTTTCTGGATATGGACCGACGTGCCCAAATGACCTTCCACGCCTTCGAGCACCAGGCGACCATCGCTCAACGGCGTGGCCTGTTTTGCCAGCCACAAAAATCCCGTGGCCGTGGTGGTCAGCCACAACACCACCAAAACCAGTACGGCCAAAGCGGCCAGTAGCGACCCCAGCCCCCAGGCAACGCGCCTCAAAACGACACCCCGAGCGAGAAATGCAGGCGGAATTCGTCGGTGGCCTCGCCGTACGCCAGGTCGAGGTTGATCGGCCCCACCGGCGAACGGTAGCGCGCGCCGACGCCGTAGCCGAACGCGGGCGACAGGGCGCCGGGGCTGTCGGCCGCATCGCCCGCGTCGACGAACACCGCCATGCCCCAGTTGCCTTCGAAGAAATGGTTGTACTCGACACTGCCGGTGGCCAGATAACGCACCGATTCCACCCCCCCCTCAAGCGTGCGCCCCAGGCTCTGGTAGGCATAGCCGCGCACCGAGTTGTCGCCGCCGGCACGGAACAGGAAATCGGTGGGAATACCCTCGCGTGTCTGCGCCAGCACGCTGCCGAATTCGCCGCGCAGGATCAGCCGCCCGTTGTCGCCGGCGCGAAAATACTGGGTGTGGCGGCCGTACAGGCGGATGAAGCTGGTGTCGGACAACAGCGCCTCGGCCGCGCCGCCGCCCTGCAGCGTGAGCACATAGCCGCGCCGCGGATAGAAGGCGCGCCCGATCGTGCGCTGGGTCCACGCATAGTTGGCGCTCAGCGCCTGATTGTTCGCACTCACCACATCGCCGACTTCCTGCTCTTCGGTCTGGTACTGCAACGACAGCGTCGTCTCAATCTGTCCACGCGTGCGGGTACGCTTGGCTGCCAGCACGGTGGCACGCGTTTCCTGCCCCTCGATATCCTCCTCCTTGATCTGCAAGCCGAGGCTGTTTTCGTAGCCCTTGGCATCGTGCGGCCAGGCCAGTTCCGCCCCGCCGATCTGCCGCGCTTCTTCCACACGCGCATCGAGTTTCAGGCGCAGGCCCCGATCCAGAATGTCCCGGTGCACCCACGACGCCGACACCCGCGTCCCGGTGTCGGTACTGATGCCGACCCCCACGCTGAACAGTTTTTCCGGCCGCTCCACCACCGCCACCTGGATCGGCACCGCCGCCGCCAGCGCCGGATCGGGCTCGATGCGCACGGTGGCCTGCGCAAAATAGCCGCTCGACTCCAGCGCCGCCTGATAGTCCAGCAGGTCCTGCTGGCGGTACGGCTGGCCGGGCTTCAGCGGGCTCAGATTGCGGATGATCGATTCGGCGTAGCGCTGGTTGCCGCTGATCGCCGGCTGGCCGTAAAAAAACGCCGGCCCGCTGTCCACCGTCAGCTTCAAATCCGCCGCCTGGGCGGCGGGGTCGATGCGCGCCTCGCTCGCCGCCAACTGCGCCGCCGGATAACGCACCGTCAGCAGCGGCCCCAGCAGGGCCACCTTGGCCGCATCCCAGTCGGCCTGGCGAAACGGCATCTGCGGCTGCAGCGTGAAATTGCGCTCGGCGCGTGCGCGCAACCGCGCCTCCACCCCATCCGCGTCGGCCAGCGCCCCGGCAAAGTCGATCTTCAGGGTGCGCACCCCGGTGCGCGGCCCCGGTGTCACCGCAAAGCGCATCACCCAGTCGTTTTCCACCCGTGTCATGGTGCTGTCGATCTGCGGCGAGAAATACCCCTCGGTCGCCAGCAGTTCACGCGCGGTTTCCTCGCTCACGCTGCGCAGCCGCGCCAGCTCCGCTTCATCCAGCGTCTCGCCCAGCCGCGCCGCCCGCGCCGCTTCCATGTACTGGACCAGCAGCGGCTTGAGTTCGTCCGGCGCCGCCACTTCCACGGTCAGGGCATGCGCCGGCGTCGCGCACAGCGCGGCAAGAAACGCCAGGGTTCTGAAAATGGGAGGAAGCAAGACAGTTCACGAAAAGAAGTCGTCGCTTCATTCTAGGGGGTGCACAGATATCGGCAAAACACCGGAACAGGCCGGGTAGCGGGCAGGTTCGCCAAGGGCGGACGCCCCCACCCCCTTTGCGCCCGGATTCTTCCCGCCCCAGGCTGGCGCACGGCAGTCCCTGAAACCGTTCCGCACCGCCGCATTGCCGTGCGGCTTGTGCCGGTCCCACCGGCGTGTCCTGCCGCACCAATCGTGTCATGATCGACCCATGCCGGGAACTCACATGCCAATGGAATCCAAGCCCGCCTTCTCCGCAGGCGTCGTTGTCGTACGCCGGGAAGACAGCGGCTGGCGCCTGCTGGTGCTGCGTTCCTACCGCAACTGGGACTTCCCCAAGGGCACCGTGGAGCTGAATGAGACGCCCCTCGATGCAGCCATCCGCGAAACTGCCGAGGAGTCCTCGATCACCGATCTCGCCTTTCGCTGGGGCGAGGTGTTCTGCGAAACCGCACCCTATCGCCAAGGCAAGATCGCGCGCTACTACCTGGCCGAAACCACCCGCAACGCCATTACCCTGCCGATCTCGCCGGAACTGGGGGTTCCCGAGCATCACGAGTGGCGCTGGGTGAGCTTCGATCAAGCGGAGAAGCTGCTGCCGCCGCGCCTGCATCCCGTTCTGGCCTGGGCGAGAAAACAGCTTCAGGGATGAATGCGGCTTTCCTTGTCAGCAGGCCTCCCGTTCAGCCTGGCGCGTACGCGTGTAAACGGGTTCTGCCTGACGATCTTCATTGGCAGCTCCGATCATCACCTCACCAGATTGGACAAAGGTTCGTTGGCAGCGCTTCGATCCAACAAATCCATTTGTTTGATCAGAATGTCCAAATCCTCATCCAGCTTGATCAGCGCATCCTTGGGCAGTTTTTCCAGTGCGTCGACTACGAGGCCGGTAAGCGGCCGCGGTGCACGTGCAACGATGTCTCTGCCTTGATCCGTCAAGCGTAGGCGCACCACACGCCGGTCCTCCTCGCCGCGCAGGCGCTCCACCAATCCTGCCCTGGCAAGTTTGTCGAGCAGATTGCTGGCTGTCGAGACGTGCACGGATAGCGCTTGACCCAATTGCGACACCGTGATGTCCGGTGTGTCTGCGATGGTTGCAAGCATCCAAACCTGCGCCCCCCCAATTCCACAAGCGGCTTCCAGTGCTCGTGAATGTTGTCGCACGGCACCAATGATGAGGCGGAATTTTTGTAGGGTTTCGAGAACACTTGGCGAAGTCATGAATGGTTCTTTGCGTGAGGGGACGGTGGAAGTCGCTCGAGAAATTGCGGCAATCGTAACGGGTGGCAGCTGAGTCGGCTTAATGTTATTAAGCAATACTATTTTATGAAATAATATATAGGGGGGAAATGCTTCCGCAAGCAAGCAAGCGCTTTATCTACCCAGGAGAAAATCATGACTTTCAACAGATTTATTGGATTCCTGATTTGCTGACCTCGCCAAGAAATTGGAGCGAGCGCGCCATGGAGCATGCTGCAGTGGCATCCTGGGTACCCGTCAGACATGGCTGAAACGACGACGCCTCTCCTCTCTCATTCACTTTCGGTGCCCCATCCCTCCACCGTCCTTTTGTTTGGGGAAGTGTTGATGGACTGCTTCCCGGATCGGGAGGTTCTGGGCGGCGCCCCCCTCAACGTCGCACATCATTTGCATGGACTGGGCGGGGGCGTTGGGGTGATTCCGGTACTGGTCACCCGCATCGGCAAGGACGAGCACGGCCACCACCTGCTGGAAGCGATGCACGCTGCAGGCTTGCCTATCGACGGCGTGCAGTTGGATTGCCTGCATCCCACCGGTGCGGTACGGATCGAGCTGGAAGCGGGCGGCCAGGGTCATCGCTTCGAAATTGCGCCCGATCAAGCCTGGGATTTCATACACGCCGATATGGCCCGGCAGGTTGGCCTGTCAAGCCGTCCGCAGTGGCTCTATTTCGGCACATTGGCGCAACGCGCCGCACCGCGCCAAATTGCGCGACCGGCCGTGCACCCAGCCTTGCGATCACTCATGCAGACCACCCACGCAAAGGGATTTCTCGACCTCAACCTGCGTGATCCCTGGGTGCGCAAGGACGTGCTCCGCTGGTCGCTGGGAAAGGCGGAAATCGTCAAGATGAACGAGGAGGAGTTGCTCCGCGTCGCGCACATGATGGGGCTGGGCGGCGCTTCGCAAGTGGTGCTCGGCAAGCGCCTGCTGCATGCCTTCGGCATCGGGCAGCTGCTGGTCACCGAAGGCGGGAACGGGGCCTGGCTGTTGCAAAGCGATGGCACCTATCACCACACAACGGCGACGACGCAGCTCGTCGACGTGGTCGACAGCGTGGGCGCCGGCGATGGCTTCGCCGCGGTTTTTCTGCTCGGATTGACCCAGGGCTGGCCCGTCGAACGGACGCTTGAACGCGCACATGGCTTCGCCGGAGAAATCTGCCGCCTGCGCGGGGCGATTCCGGACAGTGACGATTTTTACCAGCCTTTCATCACGGCGTGGCAGCTTGCAGGTGGGGTAGCTGCATGAAACCGCTTTATATCGTGTTGGTGAGTGTGCATGGCCTGATTCGCGGCCGCGACCTGGAGCTTGGTCGCGATGCCGATACCGGCGGCCAGACCCTGTATGTAGTGGAACTGGCACGCGCGCTGGCGGAGTTGCCCGAGGTGGCACGCGTGGATTTGATGACTCGGCGCGTGATGGATCCGCAGCTTGATTCCGCTTACGCCGAGCCCATCGAGGCACTGGGCCCGAAGGCGCGCATCGTCCGCATCGATGCGGGACCCGAGGGCTACCTCCGCAAGGAGGAGTTGTGGGACCACCTGGATTCCTTCGCCGACAACGCGCTGGCTTTTCTGCGCGCCAAAGGCCTCAGTCCGGACCTCGTCCACAGTCACTATGCCGATGCCGGCTATGTCGGCACCCGCCTGGCCAATCTGCTGGGGGTGCCGCAGGTGCATACCGGCCATTCGCTGGGTCGAGTCAAGCGTCGCCGCCTGATCGCCTCGGGCCTGAAACGTGACGTGATCGAGGCCCGCTATCACATGGCGCGACGGGTGGAGGCAGAGGAACTGACCCTGGGTTCGGCCTCGCTGGTGATCGCCTCCACTGCCAACGAGATCGAGGAACAGTACGGCCTGTACGACCACTATCAGCCGGAGCAGATGCAGGTGATACCGCCGGGCACCGACCTCAAGCGTTTCATGCCTTCGGATGGCAGCGAACAGCACGCGCCCATCGCCGCCGAGGTGGCGCGTTTTCTCAACGATCCGGCCAAACCGATGATCCTGGCGGTGTCGCGCCCGGATGAGCGCAAGAACATCGCCACCCTGGTGCGTGCCTACGGTGAATCGGTGGAACTGCAGGAACGCGCCAACCTGGTGGTGGTCGCAGGAAACCGCGACGACATCCGCGACCTCGACAGCGGGGCTCAGAGCGTTCTCGGCGATCTGCTGCTGGATATCGACCGCTACGACCTGTACGGCAAGGTGGCCTATCCCAAGCATCACCGGCGCGACGAAGTGCCGGTGCTGTACCGGCTGGCCGGGGCATCGGGCGGCGTGTTCGTCAATCCGGCCTTGACCGAACCTTTCGGTCTGACCCTGATCGAGGCAGCGGCGAGCGGCCTGCCGATTGTCGCCACCTCGGACGGCGGGCCGCAGGACATCATCGGCAACTGCCACAACGGCTATCTGATCGACCCGCTCAACGAGGAAGAGATGGCCGCTTCCCTGCTGGCCGTGCTGAAAGACAAGGCCAACTGGGCGCATCTGGCGCAGGCGGGCTTGCGCGGCGTGCAGCAACATTACGCCTGGCCGGCGCATGCCAAAAACTACCTCGAAGCAGTGAAGCCGCTGCTGGAAGGCCGGCATCCTGCACGCCAGCCGACTTCGCGCCGGCCCAAGCTTTACCACGACCGGGCGCTGTTCACCGACCTCGATCAAAACCTGCTGGGGGATTTGGAATCGCTGACCGAATTCGTCAAAGTGGTGCGGGAACACCGCAAGTGCGCCAGTTTCGGGGTCGCCACCGGGCGTTCGCTGGAGTCCGCAGTCAAGGTCATGCGCCGCTACGCCATCCCAATGCCGGATGTGCTCATCACTAGCCTCGGCGCCGAGATCCACTTCGCGCCGGAATACGCGATGGACCTGGCCTGGACCCGCCACATTGACCACCTCTGGACGCCGTCATCGGTGCGCGCCATTCTCGACGAGCTGCCGGGTCTGAAGCGGCAGCCAAAATCCGAGCAGAGCCGCTTCAAGATCAGCTACTACATCGACCCCCAGATCGCGCCGTCGCTGGAGGAAATCAACCGCCTACTGCATCAGGGCGACCAGACCGTCAACGTCACGCTGTCCTTCGGCCAGTTTCTCGATGTGCTGCCGATCCGCGCCTCCAAGGGGTTTGCGGTGCGCTGGTTCGCCGATCAGTGGGGGGTGCCACTGGAGCAGGTTCTGGTTGCGGGCGGCTCCGGCTCCGATGAGGATATGATGCGCGGCAATACCCTGGCGGTGGTGGTGGCGAATCGACACAACGAGGAGCTGCGCGCCCTGGCCGAGGTGGAGCGGATCTATTTTGCCCAGGCCGGTTATGCGCGAGGCATTCTGGAAGCCATCGAACACTACGATTTCTATGGCACCTGCCGGGTGCCGCCCAGAGAGTCATCCTGAATGGACGCGCCTATCCTGCTTGCCACCGACCTGGATCGCACCCTGCTGCCCAATGGCGGGCAGCCGGAATCGCCAGCGGCGCGGCAGCGCTTTCACCGTCTCGCCGCGCGGCCGGAGGTCCGGCTCGCCTACGTGACCGGCCGCCATCGGGAATTGGTGGAAACCGCCATCGCAGAGTACGAACTGCCTTGGCCCGATTTTGTCATCGCTGACGTGGGCACCAGCCTGTATGAAATAGACGCCCATGACTGGCGGCAGGTGCAGGACTGGCAGCAGACCATCGCACTCGACTGGGGCGGGCGCAGCTATGCCGAACTGGCTGCGATGATCGGTGAGATTCCGGGCCTGCGCTTGCAGGAGGCCGCCAAGCAGGGGGCCTGCAAACTGAGTTATTACGCGCCTCCGCTGATCGACCCGGCTGAACTATTGAACGGTATCCGGCTACGTCTCGAAGCCAGCGGCGCCCGCATCAATCTGGTGTGGAGCATCGACGAAACCACTGCCACCGGCCTTTTGGACGTGTTGCCTGCATCCGCCAGCAAGCTGCACGCTCTGGAATTTCTGCGCGCGCGCCTGGGCATTTCGCTGAACCGCACCGTGTTCGCCGGCGACAGCGGCAACGACATGGAGGTTCTGGTCAGCAGCATTCCCTCGGTGCTGGTCGCCAATGCCCAGGAATCGGTGCGAGCCGAAGCCGTGGCGCACGCGGATCTCGCAAAACTGTATCTCGCACGCGGCGGACTGCTCGGCATGAACGGAAATTACAGCGCCGGCATTCTCGAAGGCGTGGTTCATTTCATTCCCGCCACCCGCAGTTGGCTGCTGTCGCCAGATGAATCGACGCACGCTTCGGCCACGTGCTCATCCGGTCGAGCCTGAAAGGCGAAAGACAGCCATGTACGAACAGGCTTCCCACGCCCTGCTGAACGAAATCCTGATCAAGCTCAAGCCCGAGATCGGGAACCATCGGCTACGTCATTTCTATACCCGGCTCGGGGCGAATTTCTACGCGATTCATTCGCTGTTCAATCTGCTCTATGGCGCGCGTCCCGACTTCAAGGAGCAGATGGTGAGCCTGGTCGAAACCCTCGCCTTCCGCTACATCGAACGCGCGCCGGCTTTGCGGAAATCCGATCTGGCACGGGAGCGCGACTACAACTGGTTCCTCAGCCAGAAGTGGGTCGGCATGGCGCTGTACTGCGACCGTTTCGCGGACGATCTGAAAGGCTTGCACGACAATCTGCCCTACCTGCAGGAACTGGGCATCAACCTGCTGCACGTCATGCCCATGCTCGACTGCCCGCCCGCCCATCGCGATGGCGGTTACGCAGTGCGCGACTTTTACCGGATCGACCCCCGTTTCGGCAGCACCGCGGATGTCGAGGCGCTGGCCACCACGCTCAAGCGGCGCGACATGCTGCTGGTCCTCGATGTGGTGGTCAATCACACCTCCAATGAACACGAATGGGCTCGGCTCGCGCGCCAGGGCGACCAGCAATACCAGGATTACTACTACGTATTCGACGACCGCGAGATTCCCGACATTTACGAAGAGACCATGCCGGAAATCTTTCCGGTCACCGCGCCAGGCAACTTCACCTGGGACGAGGAAATGGGCAAGTGGGTGATGACCGTTTTCAACACCTACCAGTGGGACCTGAACTACCGCAACCCGGCGGTGCTGATCGAAATGATCGACATCATCCTGTTCTGGGCGAATCGGGGCGCCGACATCCTGCGCCTGGATGCGGTGGCTTTTCTGTGGAAAAAGATGGGCAGCGTCTGCCAGAACGAGCGCGAGGCGCATCTGCTGCTGCAACTGATGAAGGATTGCTGCCAGGTCACTGCACCGGGCGTGCTGTTCATCGCAGAAGCCATCGTGGCCCCCAGTGAAATCTCGAAATATTTCGGCGAGGACGCGATCAATGCCAAGGAGTGCGAGATCGCCTACAACGCCACGCTGATGGCGCTGCTGTGGGATGCTGTGGCGACGAAGAACGCGGTTTTGCTCAACCAGGGCATCAAGAATCTTCCGGCCAAGCTGGAACGGGCGACCTGGCTCAACTACGTGCGCTGCCACGACGACATCGGCCTGGGGTTCGACGACAGCGATATTCGCCTGGCGGGCTACGAGCCGGCGCCGCACCGGCGCTTCATCGTCGATTACTACACCGGCCGGTTTCCGGGTTCGCCCGCGCGCGGCCTGCCATTCGGCGAGAATCCGAAAACGGGCGACGCGCGCATCTCCGGCTCGCTCGCCTCGCTGGTCGGGCTGGAATCCGCACTCGAGAGCGGGGATGAGGCCGCCATTGACGCCGCGATCAAGACCATTGTGGTACTGCACAGCGTGATCCTGTCGTTCGGTGGCATCCCGCTGCTGTACTACGGCGATGCAATCGGCACGCTCAACAGTCTGGAATATCTTGCCGATCCGAGCGTGGCAGCCGACAACCGCTGGATGCATCGTTCGTATTTCGACTGGAACAAGGCCAAAAAACGGCATGAGTCCGGAACGATCGAGCAGCGCATCTTCAGCACCCTGAAAAAAATGATCGCGTTGCGCAAGGAAACGACTGCGTTCGCGGATTTTGACAACCGGCAGTTGCTGGCAGTGGACAACCCAAACTTGCTGGTTTTTTCCCGCAGCGACCCGCAACAGAGCCGCAACCGGGTGTTGGTGGTCGTCAACTTCAATACCGGGCGGCAGATGCTGCCCCTCGAGGCTTTGCGAACCTACGGTTTTTTCCAACCGGACGTGATGAAAGACCTCTGCACCAGCACGCGCGCCGAGGTGGAAAACGATGCGCTCACCCTACCTGCGCTGTCGTGTCAATGGCTGAGTGATTGAGCCGCAGGGCGAGTCTGACCCTTCCCAATGGCTTGGCAGCGCTGGTGGCGGAAATGGACGACAAGATCGACCGTTTGCTTGCGCGGAATGCCATCGAAACGAAACTGAGATGAACACCCGCGACAACCAAGTCCTGACAAAGCATTCCTTACTGGACAAAGTGAACACCGAGAGTGTTTCCTCTATCAGGATGAATTCGAAACGTTTTTTTTCGGCAAAAGCTAAAGACTGGGCTTCCACAGAACGATGAATAGCACCCCAGTCCCATCCTATCGAAATCAGGTAAAAGGCTACGTGGGAAAAAAAGAGGGCGGAATCCCGCCCTCTCGCTCTTACCTTCCCAGTCCGATCAAGCCTGCTCTGCTGCCGCTTTCTCGAAACTGAACACCCCGTTCTGCGCATCGATACGAATCGTGTCCTTGGGCCCGAAGCGACCGGACAGGATTTCTTTCGCCAGCGGGTTTTCCAGTTCGCTCTGGATCGCGCGCTTGAGCGGCCGCGCGCCGTACACCGGGTCGAAGCCGGCCTTGGCGATTTCGGCCAGCGCGGCTTCGGTGATGTCGAGCTGCATCTCCATCTGCACCAAGCGCTTTTCCAGGCCTTGCAGCTGGATGCGCGCGATGCTGGCGATGTGTTTCTCGTCCAGGGCGTGGAACACGACGACTTCGTCGATGCGGTTGATGAACTCGGGGCGGAAGTAGGACTTCACTTCGCCCAGCACGGCGAGCTTGATGACCTGGTAATCGTCGCCGGACATCTGCTGGATCATCTGGCTGCCGAGGTTGGAGGTCATCACGATCACGGTGTTGCGGAAGTCGACGGTGCGGCCCTGGCCGTCGGTGAGGCGGCCGTCGTCCAGCACCTGCAGCAGCACGTTGAACACGTCCGGGTGCGCCTTCTCGACCTCGTCCATCAGGATGACGGAATAGGGTTTGCGGCGCACTGCCTCGGTCAGATAGCCGCCCTCTTCATAGCCGACGTAGCCGGGCGGGGGGGGGGGGGGCGGGGGGG
>JAIBEI010000049.1 GCA_019459055.1 Thiobacillus sp.
AAAAAATCCTGCAAAAAAATTGGTGCAATTTTTCCGGCCGCCATTGGCGGTTCGGGCCCACCCGGTGACCGTAACCTTTTATGGGCCAGGTTGGCAACCCTACGCACCTACCCAAAAAATCCGGGCCAATAAATTCAGGCAAATAAACCGGAATTGTTCATTATCGGGGCGCGAGGTGCCTGGAGTAGGGTGCACCCCGTGCACCGGAACGTGAAGGTGCACGGAGTGCACCCTACAGTCACAAATCGTCCATGTTTCAGCCTACTTGATTTTCACCTGCACCAGTTCCTCGCCGTCCGGGTCGGTGACGTGCACCGCGCAGGCGATGCACGGATCGAAGGAATGGATGGTGCGCAGGATCTCGATCGGCTGCTTCGGGTCGTGCATGACGTGGTTGTCCTGCAACGCCGCCTCGTAGGCGCCCGGCTGGCCCAGGGTGTCGCGCGGGCCGGCGTTCCATGTGCTGGGCACCACCGCCTGGTAGTTGCTGATCCTGCCGTCGTCGATGACGATCCAGTGGGACAGGCCTCCGCGCGGCGCCTCCGTCAGGCCGACGCCCTGCATGTGCTTGGGCCAGGTGGACGGATCCCAGTAGCGCTCGTTGAAGGTGCGCACGTCGCCGGCCTTGATGTTGGCCATCAGCTGGTCGAACCAGCCCTGCATGGCGTCGGCGATGATCTTCGATTCCAGCGCACGCGCGGCGGTGCGGCCGAGGGTGGAGAACAGCGCGGTGACCGGCAGGCCGAGCGTCTTCAGCGTGGCGTCCACCAGTTCCCTGGCCTGGGCATTGCCGCCGGCATACAGCATCAGCATGCGGGCGAGCGGGCCGACTTCCATCGGGCGGCCCTGCCAGCGCGGCGACTTCATCCAGGAGTATTTTTTCTCCACGTCCAGGTGTTGGTAGGGCGGTTTCGGCCCGGTGTAGTTGAGTTCGGTCTCGCCCTTGAACGGGTGCAGGCCGCCTGCGTCGCCCTGGCTGTACTTGTACCAGGCGTGGCTGACGAATTCCTGGATTTCGTTGTCGGCATCGAGATCGATGGGGTGAATCTTGGTCAAATCGCGGTTGAGGATGACGCCGCGCGGGATGAGGTAGGAGCCGGTGTCCCAGAAGCCTTTCGAGGGCAGGTCGCCGAACGACAGGAAGTTGCCCAGCCCTTCGCCGCGTCCCGCCCAGTCCTTGTAGAAACCGGCAATTGCCAGGGTGTCCGGCAGATAGACCTGATCGACGAACTCGCGCATTTGCTTGATGACATTCTGCACCGTCTGCAGCCCCACCAGGTTGAGCGCGGTGGCGTCCTGGCCGCCGCGATAGTGCGGCCCCTTGCCCCGGCCGCCTCCGGTCTGCGCCGATATGGCCGATGGCACGCCGCCCACCACCAGGTTGGGATGCGGGTTCTTGCCGCCGAAGATGGCGTGCAGCTTGACCACATCGCGCTGCCAGGCGAGCGCATCGAGGTAATGCGCCAGCGCCATCAGGTTGGCTTCCGGCGGCAGCTTGTAGGCGGGATGGCCCCAATAGGCGTTGGCGAAAATCCCGAGCTGGCCCTGCTCGACGAAGGTCTTCACCTTCTTCTGCACATCGGCGAAGTAGCCGGGCGACGACCTGGGGTAGCCGGACAGGCTCTGCGCCAGCGCCGAGGTGGTCTTGGGGTCGGCCTTCAGCGCCGACAACACGTCGACCCAGTCGAGCGCGTGCAGGTGATAGAAATGCATGACATGGTCGTGCACATGCTGCGCCGCGATCATCAGGTTGCGGATCAGTTCGGCGTTGGGCGGAATGCTGTAGCCGGGAATGGCGCGGTGCAGGGCGTCCTCCACCGCACGCACCGAGGCGATGCCGTGCACCAGGGTGCAGACACCGCAGATGCGCTGGGCGAAGGCCCAGGCGTCGCGCGGGTCGCGCCCGCGCAGGATGATCTCGATGCCGCGCACCATGGTGCCGGCCGAATAGGCCTTGGTGATTCTGCCGTCGGCGTCGGTTTCGGCCTCGATGCGCAGGTGCCCCTCGATGCGGGTGATGGGGTCGACGACGATGCGTTGTGCGGTGGCCATGCGTTCAATCCTCCAGGTGTTCTGCCAGCAGCTCGGTCAGGCCGAGCAGCTTGGTGTTCATCTCGTAATGGTCGAGACCTTCCTCCATCGTGATGCGGCAGTTGGCGCAGAACGTGACCATGGTGCCGACCCCCGCTTCCTCGATCTGTCGTTTCTTGATCTGGAAAACCCTGGCGCGCAGCGCTTCGGCTTCTTCGGTATGGATCGCCGACGCGCCGCCGCCGCCGCCGCAGCACCAGTTCCATTTCTGCTGGTCGGCGATCGGGATGTAGTTCTCCGCTACCTGGCGGATCAGCGCATCGGGCGCCTGCAGCACGCCGCCGCGGCGCACGATCTGGCAGGGGTCATGCAGGATGAGCGGGTCCTTGAGCTTGCCCTTCATCTTCAGCACGCCCTTCTGGCGCAGCTCGTCGAGCAGTTCCAGCACATGCACCACCTCGAAGGTGAACGGACGGCCGATCAGGTTGGGCCCTTCCCAGCGGATCGCCATGTAGGCGTGGCCGCATTCGGGCGACAGTACGTACTTCACCTTCAGCCGCTCGGCGGCATCGACGATGCGCGAGACGATCACTTTCGCCAGGTCCGAGCTGCCGATCTGGATGCCGGCGTTGGTCGCCTCGAAGGCGTCCGACGCAACGGTGAAACTGATTTTCGCCTTGTTGAATATCTTGGCCAGCGCCTCGATGTACTCCGGGTAGTTGACGATCTCCATCGACGACAGCAGCACCAGGTAGTCGGCGCCTTCCTGGTCGACGGGGATCGTCACTCCCGTCGCTTCCCCGGCCTTCCTCAGCACATTGGCAACGGCTGGCCATTTCAGGCCCATCGGCCCGCCGGTTTCCACCGTGCGCTTGGCGGCGCTGCGGATGCCTTCGGGCACATGGCCGGACACCGCCATGCCCTCGCGGAACTTGCGCACCATGTAGACGATGTCGTTGCCCACCGGGCAGACCAGGGAGCAGCGCCCGCACAGGGTGCAGCTGTCGTAGACCAGTTCCTGCCACTGGTCGAGTTCGTCGTCGCTGATCGGCCGGGACAGGCCGACCAGCTTCTTCAGCCGCCCGAGCAGCGTGAATTCCTGCTCGTAGACGCGGCGCAGCGGCTCCAGCTTGTGGATCGGCGTGTATTTGGGATCGCCGGTTTCCGTATAGAACAGGCAGGCCTCGGCGCACAGGCCGCAGTGCACGCAGCTTTCGAAATAGCTGGCGATGGGCGCGTCGATGACCTCCTTGAGGGTCTGGGTGACTTTTTCCAGCGAGGCGCTCATATTGCCTCCGCCTTTTCACGAGTCGGCGTAGGGGGCGCCATGCGCACCTCGGTACGCATGGCGCACCCTGCCTGTTCCAAAAGAGAGGATGTCAGATGGGTTCTCATACCGGCACCCCCTTGCGCGCGTTCGCACTGCCGTTGTGCCAGCGCGAGCCGAACAGGGTGAAGACGTGGAACAGCTTGGTGAACGGCAGCGCGATGAGCAGGATTTCCACCGAGAGGATGTGTAGCGCCAGCATCGTGGTGTAGGGCAGCAGCAGATGCTGCACCGCCAGCCAGCCGGTCAGCACCGGCAGGAAGGTCACCGCCCAGACGAACCAGTCCTCGAAGGTGGAAAGAAAGCGCTTGGCCGGCTTGTTGATGCGGTCGACCAGCATCGCCAGCATCGCCGCCATCGTCATCACCGTTGCCAGGCCGATGAATTGCGCAGGCAGCCCGGGCCACGACAGGCCGGTGAGATTGGCGATCAGCATGATGTGCGGTGCGCCGAGGAACACGATGACCGCCAGCCCGATGTGGAAGATATAGCCGCCGATGTAGCTCACCGGCGCACGCTTCAGCATGCCGTGCGGCGGCAGCGAGCGGCGGAATACGGTATGCAGGCCGGAGGCGCCGGCGGCGCGGCGCGGCGCGGCGAGATCCTTCCTGCGGCCCAGCGTATAGATCTCGAACAGGCGCCACACCGTCCCCAGCAGGAAGATGCCGACGGCGATGTCGAGGCCGGGGCCGCGCACCCAGGTCAGAAATTGCAGTTCGTTCATGCTTATTTCTCCAGGTCGGCCACGGTGATGGGTTGACGCGCCTTCCTGGCGGCATTCTTCTTGGCACGGTTGGCGAAGCCGGCCGCCGCCCCCGCAGTCGCGCCGACCACGGAAGCGGCAACGACGGATGTGGGCGGGTGGGCCGGCACCGACAGCGCCTTGTAAAAATCGCCGGCGTCCCAGAAGTCGGGCTCGGAACAGCCGAGGCAGCCGTGCCCGGATTCCACCGGCCAGGAAGTGCCGCCGTTCCACTTCGCCGTGGCGCAGGCGTTGTGGGTCACCGGCCCCTTGCAGCCTAGCTCGAACAGGCACCAGCCCCGGCGCGCGCCCTTGTCGTCGAAGGTCTTGGCGAACTTGCCCTGGTCGTAGAACGGGCGGCGGTAGCAGCGGTCGTGGATGGTTTCGCCGAAGAAGGCGCGGGGCCGTCCCTTGTCGTCGAGGTCCGGCAGGCTGCCGAAGGTGAGGTAATGCGCCAGCACTCCGGTCATCACCACCGGAACCGGCGGGCAGCCGGGAATGTTGACGATGGGCTTGTCCTTGACGATGTCGGACACCGACACCGCGCCGGTCGGGTTCGGCCTGGCTTTCGGGATGCCGCCGTAGGCTGCGCAGGTGCCCACGGCAATGATGGCCGCCGCGCCCTGCGCCGCTTCTTTCAGGATTTCCAGGTTGGAACGGCCGCCGATGCAGGAGTAGGCGCCGTCCTGTCCAAGCGGTATCGAGCCGTCGACGATCAGCAGGTACTTGCCGTGGTTCGCTTTCATCGCGGCATGCAGGGCTTCCTCGGCCTGGTGGCCCGCGGCGGCCATCAGGGTTTCCTGGTAGTCGAGCGAGATCATGTCGAAGATCATGCCCTCCAGCGTCGGCGAGTGCGAGCGCGTGATCGACTCGGTGCAGCCGGTGCATTCCTGGAACGGCAGCCAGATCACCGACGGCCGCCGCGCCGCCGCCATCGCCTCCGCCATGGCAAGCCCGGCCGCAGGCGGTAAGGCCATCATCGAGGCCAGCGTCGCGCAGTACTTGAGGAAGGTGCGGCGGCTGACGCCCTGCCGCGCGAGCGACTCGATCAACGGACCCTGCATGATGCGTGCCTCCTGACGTAAAACACTACTGCCTCGAAAGCGCTGCCGCTCAGATCAGCAGCGCTTTCTCAAAGGTCGGAAACCATGAATTCAAGCCTTTCCCGGCCGATCGCCACATCCGCTGGATGCGCCTTCACCAGTTCGGGCACGAACGCCACCTCGATGAACTGCGAGGCCACCGCGCCCTGCTCGTTGCGATGCGTCACCCACCAGACCCCGGCGCAGGCGGTCTCGTCCAGCGTGGATTCGCCGCCGGCCTGCAGGGTGACGGCGATCTCGCCGCTGCCGAGCTTTTCGCGCAGCCAGTCGAGGTCGGCGGGCGTCAGCGGCAAGGCGGAAAGATCGATGGCGGAAGGCTCGCCGGTCTCCAACAGGTGACGCACCTGCTCGGCCAGTTCGCGCAGCAGCGGCGGCGCATTGCCGGAGAGGCCGGGTTCGCCCGGCAGCGCCGCACCGGTATGGCGCGGGACGACGTGGATGGGGATGACGTCAAGCGTCATGCTGCCATTCCCGTATTTGTTCGACGATCGCCGCGCAGGCGGGGGGGATGGCCGCGGCAACCGCCGGGGTGGGGAATTCGCCCCAGTCGACGACATCGGGCCGGATCGCCAGCATCGCCCGTTTTTCCGGCCAGTGCCCGGCCAGTATGGCGATGGCGCGCAGGTCGGTCAGCCCCACTTCGTGCACCGTGGACTTGCGATTGCCCATCAGAAATGCGTCCATCGCGTCCCCCTTCAGCAGCGCCCACTCGCCCGGTTTCGACTTGATGTTGGCGGCATCGACGACGATCAGCGCATCGGCTTCCTCGATTGGTCCCGCCAGGGTGAACGACAAGGTACCGCCATCGAGCAGGGTTACGTCGGGCCAATTCGCCAGCTCGGGCGCCAGTGCCTGCAGCACATGAATGCCCACGCCCTCGTCGGTGAGCAGAGTGTTGCCGATGCCGAGCACGAGCGTTTTCATGGCCTCAATCTAGCAGCACGGCAGTCGAATAACAACCGGGCAAATCACTCAAATATCTGATTATTCATTATTATTTTGTAACATTCCCGGCGCGGGCGCGGTGGTGGCAAATCACATATACTGATTCAAGTGTAGGTTCTGATTGCCGTCCATGTGCCTTGCCATTCCCATGCAGATCGAATCGATCGAAGGCTTCACCGCCCGCTGCCAGGCCAAGGGTGTGTGGCGCGACGTCAGCCTGTTCATGATGCAGGACGAGCCGCCCGCGGTCGGTGATTTCGTCATGGTGCACGTCGGCTATGCCATCCAGAAAATTGCTGAGGCCGAGGCCCGCACCACCTGGGAATTGCTCGACCAGATCCTGGAGGAAAGCGGTGCATGAACTGGCGGTCGCCCAGGCGCTGGTCGAACAGGTGGACGCCGTGATCGATCAGCATCATGCAAGCAGTGCCACATCCATCCGCGTGCGCATCGGCCCGCTCGCCGGCGTGGTGCCCGAACTGCTGGCCACGGCTTTTCCGCTGGCAGCAGTCGGCAGCCGCATGGAATACGCCGAACTCGAATTCACCCACGCACCGATCCAGGTGCACTGTCAGACCTGCGGCGCCGAAACCGAAGCCGCGATGAACCGCCTGCTCTGCGGCGCCTGCGGCGACTGGCACACCCAGGTCATTTCCGGCGACGAACTCCTGCTCGAAAGCGTCGAGCTGGTAATGGATCCCCCTCACCCTTCACACCTTGCCCTTCCCCCACAAAATGTGTGATACCTGCGGCTGCAACATCACCCCCGGCAACCAGCACCTCGCGTTCAAGCCCGTCGCCAAGGGCGCGACGGCGGTCTCCGTGCTGAAAGGCCTGCTGCAAAAGAACGACGACCAGGCCGCGCACAACCGCGAGCACTTCGACCGCCGCGGCATCCTCGCGATCAACCTGATGTCCTCGCCGGGTTCCGGCAAGACCGCATTGCTTGAAGCCACGCTCACCGCCCTGAAAAACGAATTCACCTGCGCCGTGATCGAGGGCGACCTGGAAACCGAGAACGACGCCGAGCGCATCCGCGCCAAGGGGGTGCAGGCGCACCAGATCGTCACCGGCACCGCCTGCCACCTCGACGCCCACCTGGTGCACGACGCGCTGCATCACATGACGCTCGACGGCGTCGAGCTGCTGTTCATCGAGAACGTCGGCAACCTGGTGTGTCCGGCCAGCTTCGACCTCGGCCAGCACCTTAACGTCACCCTGCTCTCGGTCACCGAAGGCGACGACAAGCCGGCCAAATACCCGGTGATGTTCCGCGCCGCCGACGCCATGCTCCTGACCAAGACCGACCTCCTGGCCGTGCTCGACGACTTCGATTGCGACAAGGCCGAAGCGCACCTGCGTAATCTCGCCAATCCGGCGCCGGTGATGCGGCTGTCGGCGCGCAAGAAACAGGGCATGGAGGCCTGGTACGCCTGGCTGCGCGAACAGCTTGCCGCGCAGCGCGCGCGGGTCGCCGTCGGCCAGTCGCGCCGCCCGGCGATCCAGTCGGACGGCATGAAATATCACCGCGTCAGCGCCAGTTAAAATTTTGGAAATTTCAAATGCCAACAATTCACTTCGTAGAACGCCTGCAAAACGTTCATCGCGTAGATAAAGATAAAAACGAATGGGAGAGTGGTTACTGGGTTGTGAGTGAAGATACGGCCCAACGGCTAGTTGGTGGACATATCTACCTTCATCGCGGCCAAGACGAACCATCCCATTTCGGCGGCAAAATTCTCTCGTTTCACGTGCATCCCAATGGCCTGGAAGCTGGACGAATTGTTTTTCGTTTTCATGCGGGCATAGAGTTCAAAGGGGTCAAGGCAGGCCGTGACGGTTGGGGCAATGAAAAGAAAATCGTCTGGTAATTATCGATGATCGAGGCCCGCGCCTGGCTGGAAAAAATCCACGCCCTCGAATTCGACCGCACGGTCAAGATCATGAACGTGTGCGGCGGCCACGAGCGATCGATCACCCATGCCGGCCTGCGCGGCGCGTTGCCGAAATGGGTCGAACTGGTGCCCGGCCCCGGCTGCCCGGTGTGCGTGTGCCCGGAGGAAGACGTCTACCAGGCGATGCGGTTGGCGCTCAAGGACGGCGTGATCCTGGTCGCGTTCGGCGACATGCTGCGGGTACCGGTCAACGTGAAAAAAGGCGAGATCCGCACGCTGGCCGAGGCGCAGGCCGCCGGCGCCGACGTGCGGCCGATCGCCAGCCCGCTCGATGCGCGCAGGATCGCGCTGGAGAATCCGGACCGCCCGGTGGTGTTCTTCGCCGCGGGCTTCGAGACCACGACCGCGCCGACGGCGGCGATGCTGGCGGAAGGCATCCCGGACAATCTGTCCATCCTGCTGTCCGGACGGCTGACCTGGCCGGCGGTGGCCATGCTGCTCGATTCCGGGACCCCCGGCTTCGACGCGCTGGTCGCGCCCGGCCACGTCTCCACCGTGATGGGGCCGGAGGAATGGCGCTTCGTCGTCGAGCGCCACGACATTCCCGCGGCGGTCGCCGGCTTCGCGCCGGAGTCGCTGCTGGCCTCGTTCTATTCGGTGCTGCGCCAGCTGAAAAGCGGCGAGCGCTTCCTCGACAACTGCTACCGCGAAGTCGCGCATCCGGGCGGCAATTCCACCGCGCGCCGCCTGCTTGCCGGCACGCTGGATATCGTCGACGCCAACTGGCGCGGCATCGGCATCATCCCGAACTCGGGCTACGCGCTCAAACCCGCTTTCGCCCAACACGACGCGCGCCTGCTGTTCCCCGACCACAGCGATCCCGACCGCCGCCGCGCCGGCGAAATGCCGCCCGGATGCGATTGCGCGCAGGTGGTGCTGGGCAAGATCTATCCCAACCAGTGCCGCATCTATGGCAAGGCCTGCACGCCCAGAAACCCGGTCGGCCCCTGCATGGTGTCGGACGAAGGCGCCTGCCGCATCTGGTGGGCGGGCGGCGTGCGCGTAGCCGTCGATGCCTGAGCGCGTCGCTCAATTCATTACCATCAGTGGCCGGGTGCAGGGCGTGGGCTTCCGGCCCTTCGTCTACCGCCTCGCGCATCAGCATCAGATCACCGGCTGGGTGCGCAACGTCGACGGCGCGGTGGAAATCCACGCCGAAGGCCGGCCCGCGCAACTCCAGCGCTTCGGCGACGCGCTGCTCGCCGAGGCGCCGCCGCTGTCGGCGCCCGGACCGCTCGCCGTCACGACCTGCGCGACCGAACACGCAGCGGGTTTTTCCATCCTCGACAGCGCGTCGGGCAGCGCCGCCTGCTTGAATGATGCATCGTCAAAAATGGCCGATGCATGGTCTATCCACCTGCCGCCTGACGGCTTCGTCTGCGCCGACTGCCTCGCCGAACTGCACGACCCGGCCAACCGCCGCCATCGCTACCCCTTCATCAACTGCACCCAGTGCGGGCCGCGCTACACCCTGATCACCGCCCTGCCTTATGACCGTCCCAACACGGCGATGCGCGACTTCGTGCTATGTCCGGACTGCCGGCGCGAATACGAAAACCCGCTCGACCGCCGCTTCCACGCCGAGCCGATCGCCTGCCCGGTGTGCGGGCCGCACCTGCAATTCGCCGCGGGCGTAGAAATCCACGGCGGTGATGAAGCCGCGCTGGCCGCTGCCGTCGCCGCCTTGCGCAGCGGAAAGATCGTCGCGGTGAAGGGCGTCGGCGGCTATCACCTGCTATGCGATGCCACCCGCGACGAAGCCGTCGCCGCGCTGCGCGCCAGGAAGCCAAGGCCGGCCAAGCCGCTGGCCGTGATGTTCCGCGACCTCGAAGCGTTGCGCCGCGCGGTGCACAGCACCCCCGAGCTGGACAACTTCCTCGCATCCTCCGAACGCCCCATCGTGCTGCTGCAAAAGCGCGCCGATTCCGGGCTGTCCGAACACATCGCCCCCGGCCTTGCGGAAGTCGGCTGCCTCTTGCCCTACTCGCCGTTGCACGGCCTGCTGCTGAACGACTTCGGCGGGCCGCTGGTGGCCACCTCGGGCAACCTTTCCGGCGAGCCGGTGCTGACCGAAAACCGCGAAGCGCAGGCCCGCCTCGCCCATATCGCCGACGCCTTCCTGCACCACGACCGCCCCATCGTGCGCCCGGCCGACGATCCGGTGTATCGCGTCA
Source organism: Thiobacillus sp. (assembly GCA_019459055.1). Taxonomy (GTDB): domain Bacteria; phylum Pseudomonadota; class Gammaproteobacteria; order Burkholderiales; family Thiobacillaceae; genus Thiobacillus. The sequence continues at coordinate 10,278 of JAIBEI010000049.1, forward strand.
TCGCCGGCCTGCCGCGGCCGCTGCGCCTGGGGCGTGGCCGCGCGCCGCTGGAGCTCGAACTTTCCGCGCCGCTTGCCGAACCCGTGCTGGCGCTCGGCAGCCACATGAAGAACACGCTCTGCCTCGCCTGGGGCAGGCGCGCCGTCGTCTCGCCGCATATCGGCGAGCTCGACACGCTGCGCAGCCTGGACACCCTGGCCCAGGTCGCCGCCGATCTGCAGCGGCTGTACCAGGTGCAGGCGACCAGGCTGATCGTCGACCGCCACCCCGGCTACGGCACCCGCCGTTACGCCCGCGACAGCGGGCTGCCCCGGTTCGAGGTCTGGCATCACCACGCCCACGCCTCGGCGCTGGCGTGGGAATTCCCCGGCGTCGCCGAATGGATCGTGTTTGCGTGGGACGGCGTCGGCCTCGGCGAGGACCGGACCCTGTGGGGGGGCGAAGCCTTCACCGGCGCGCCCGGCCGCTGGCAGCGCGCCGCCTCGTTGCGGCCGTTCCGCCTGCCCGGCGGCGACAAGACCGGGCGCGAACCGTGGCGCGCCGCGGCGGCGCTGCTGTGGGAGTGCGGCCAGGCGGCGCCGTTTGCGCCGGAACCGCTGCAGCGGGCATGGGCGCAAGGCCTCAACAGCCCGGCCAGTTCGTCGGCCGGCCGCCTGTTCGATGCCGCCGCGTCGCTGTGCGGCGCGTGCACCCACGCCAGCTTCGAGGGCGAAGGCCCGATGCGGCTGGAAGCGGTAGCTGCAGAAGCACAGGGCGAAGCCGTTTCACTGCCGCTTGAACGCGACTCGCTTGGGGTGTGGCGCACCGACTGGGCGCCGCTGTTGCCGATGCTCGCCGACGCCGCCCGCCCGACAGGCGAGCGCGCGGCCCGCTTCCATCTCAGCCTGGCGCAGGCGCTGGTCGATCAGGCGCAACGACTGCAAGCGCAGACCGGCATCCGGTCGGTCGGTCTCACTGGCGGCGTGTTCCAGAACCGCCTGCTCGCCGAGGCCGCCATCGAGCGGCTCGAATCCGCCGGCTTCAAGGTTCACCTGCCGCAACGTGTCCCGGTCAACGACGCCGGGTTAAGCTTCGGCCAGATCATCGAATTCCTTCACGCCTGAAAAATCCATGGACGACACCCGCATCCTCCTCGCGCACGGCAACGGCGGCCGCCTCATGCGCGAACTCATTACCGACATCTTTGCCCGCCATCTCGGCAACCCGCTGCTCGATACCGACGCCGACGCCGTCACGCTGCCGCATGTGGACGGCGAGATCATGGTCACCACCGACGGCTTCACCGTCGAGCCGCTGGAATTCCCCGGCGGCGACATCGGCTCGCTGGCGGTGCATGGCGTGGTCAACGACCTGGCGGTGGCCGGCGCCGATCCGCTCTACTTCACTTTGTCCGCGCTGATCGAGGAAGGCCTGGAAATCGCGAAGCTCGACCGCTACATCGCCAGCTTTGCCCGGGCTGCCCGGCACAACCATGTCGTCGTGGTGGCCGGCGATACCAAAGTGGTGCGTCGCGGCGAGGGCAGCGGCCTGTACCTGACCGTCACCGGCATCGGCGTCCGGCGCGCCGGCGCCAATCTGGCGATGGCGCGCATCGCGCCGGATGACGTGGTGTTGGTGTCCGGCCCGGTGGGCGACCACGGCATCGCGGTGATGCTGGCGCGCGAGCAGTTCGGCCTGTCCGGCGAGCTGCGTTCCGACTCGGCCTCGGTGCTGCCGCTTACGCGCGCCATCCGCGACCTTCCCGGACTCAAGTTCATGCGCGACCCGACGCGCGGTGGGCTCGCCACCGTCGCCCACGAAATCGCACGCGCCAGCGGCCACAGCGTGGCGCTGGAGCAGAACGCGGTGCCGCTGCGTCCGGAAGTCGTGTCGGTGTGCGAAATGCTGGGTTACGACCCCTACTTTCTGGCGTGCGAAGGCCGGGTCGTCGCCGTCGCCGACCCCTTCGCGGCCAACGACGTGCTCGCCCGCTGGCGCGCCCTGCCGGAAGGCCGCGACGCCTGCATCATCGGCCGTATGGAAATGGGAGGCGGGCGGGTGATCCTGGAAACCGGCCTCGGCGGCCGTCGCGTGCTCGACGAACTGGAAGACGACCCGCTGCCGCGGATCTGCTGAAGGAGGGCCGCTCCGGGTTCAGCAGCGCCTGTCTCGAGCCGCTTTCTCGCCAAGGCCAACACTTCATCCCGGATTGTTGATTAGGACGAGATGCTTTGGGTAGGGTGCACACCCTGCACCATCAGCCCTCAACCGGTGCACGGAGTGCACCCTACGCGCCATCAATCGTCCAATGAACAATCTGGGTTGATTGCTTTTCAGCATGGCGGTGGCGCGCATTGTCGATTTTTTTGCTTTCGGCAAGGCGGAGTGAACCTATCGGTTCGATCTCCTGCCCATAATCCGGTATCCAACAAAAACTGGTTTTTTCATGCGCCGCCTGACCCTGCTCCTGATCGCCGCCCTGCTTTCCGCCTGTGCGACCCCGCCCCCGATGCCGCCTGTCCCGCCCCCGGTCGTGGCGCCCAAGCCGCCGCTCAGAATCGCGCTGGCGCTGGGCGGCGGCGCGGCGCGGGGTTTCGCGCACATAGGCGTGATCAAGGCGCTGGAGGCACAGGGCATCGTGCCGGACATCGTGGTGGGCACCAGCGCGGGCTCCGTGGTGGGGGCGCTCTATGCCTCGGGCATGAGCGGCTTCGAACTGCAGAAGGTGGCCCTGCAAATGGAAGAAAGCATGGTCGTGGACTGGACCCTGCCCAACCGGGGCGTGCTGAAAGGCGAGGCCTTGCAGGATTTCATCAACCGGAGCGTGAAAAGCCTCACCATCCAGAAGATGCCCAGGCCGCTCGGCGTGGTCGCCACCGACCTGCAAAGCGGCGACCTGATGCTGTTTCGCCGGGGCGACACCGGCATGGCGGTGCGCGCTTCCAGCGCCGTGCCGGGGATGTTCCAGCCCGTCGAGATCAGCGGCCGCGACTACGTGGACGGCGGTCTCACCTCGCCGGTGCCGGCCCAGTCCGCGCGTGCCATGGGGGCGGACTTCGTCATCGCCGTGGACATCTCCAACGTAACCCGCCGGGACAAGCTCGTCGGCACCCTCGACGTGCTGCTGCAAACCTTCGCCATCATGGGCCACACCATCAGCCGCCACGAGCTGGAAGATGCGGACGTCGTGATCCGGCCGAAGACGGCGGCGGTGAACAGCACCGATTTCGAGGGCCGTCACCTGGCCATCATGGAGGGCGAAAAGGCCGCCGCCGCCATCATGCCGGAGCTGAAGGCCAGGCTCGCCAAGGTGCGGGCGCGCTGAAGCGGGCGCAGGCAAAGCGATTGGCCGGGGGGGGTCTATCGATTGATGTCTGAAGGTGCACGGAGTGCACCCTACGTGGAAGTCCTGGGCAAGGTGCCGGGCCGATCAAAGCGTGAAGAAAACCCCCGCCCAAGCGGGCAGCGTTATCCCGCTCAGGCCTGCCAGACGCCGTACCCCGCTTCCCGGAAATCGATTGCCAGCTCCACTTCCAGGCTGCGTGCGGCGTCATAGGGCAGCGGGTTATACAGTTCGTACAGATCGGGCAGCAGGCGCAGGCCGAATTGCTTGACGAAGCGGTTGGACTGGATCCCCGCCTTGTGTTTGTCGAAGCGCACGTCGGGATCCAGTCCCGTCATGCCGACGTACACGCACGGCTTGCCCGCGACGTAGCCGGGGTTGGATTTCCGGAAGCGGCCTTCGTACAGGACGTCTTTCGACAGCTCGATCACATAGACGTGATAGTGGTCCCGGCGTCTCATCGCGAGCGCGGCCCTACACGTCCGGGGTGCCGGCCTCACGGTAGGTGCGCTTGCCGTTGCGCTTGGCCGCGTAAAGCGCCGCGTCTGCCTTCTTCAACATCTCCTCCAGTGTTCCGCCGTCGGCGCAGCACATTGCGATCCCCACCGACGCCCCGACGCGTGCGGTTTCGCCTCCGCCAAGCAAGACGGGCTGGCTCAGGCTTTCTACCACGCGGCCGGCGACCTCGCGCGCGGCTTCCGCATTGTCGACCTGCCCCAGCACGATGATGAACTCGTCGCCACCCAAACGGGCGATCACATCCGACTCGCGGAGCAACTGCTTCATGCGTTCCGCCGACGCCACCAGAACCGCGTCGCCGGCAGCATGCCCATACAGGTCGTTGACTGCCTTGAAGTCGTCCAGATCGATGGTCAGGACGGCCATCTGCTTCCCCGATCGCTTCGCGCCGGCGATCAAATGCTTTTCGTTTTCGTTCAGGAACCGCCGATTGGCCAGTCCCGTCAGCGGGTCGTGAAGGCTGAGTTTCCGGATCGTCTGCTCGGCATCGATGCCTGCGCGGATCAGGCGGCCGGTTTCCCGGTACAGCCCGAGCAAGGCCAATCCTGTCCACAGCCCGGCCATCCCCAGCAGCGCCGCCGACAGGTTCTGGTCGCGAATTCGTGTCATTTCGCGCGTTTCCAGCTGGTGCAGCTCCTCCCGCCCGGCCTCGATCAGAATGCGGTGGATATCCTCGATGGCGGACTTGTCGAAGCCCGCAAGCTCCCGTTCCGGCGGCGTGATATCGCCGTCCGTCTCCGCGCGCTGCTGGAGCGCGCCAAATCCGGCCTCCAGCGCCGATTGCAGCGCCGGCAGGGGCGCCAGGCGGGCAGCCTGGGCGCCGTTGGCGCCGTCGGCGCCGATCAAGGCGATCAGCCGCTCGGCACTGGGACAGTGCGATGGGCGGCATATCAGTCCGGGGTCGAGATCTGCGGGATCATGCGACTCGGCGTATTGGCGGACCGCGGTGTCCAGGTTGAGCAGGTAGGTGCGCAGCGTGTCGATGTACGCAATGACTTGTCGCGTGTGCGCCACCGAGCGAACGGCTTCTTCCGAGCGCTGGTACTGGTAGAGGATCATGGAAATCAGGACCATGATGATGAGGGCGAAGATCAGCGCGCTCTTGCGGAGCACCTTCCGGAAGCCGGCAAAGACGGATTCGCCGATACCCGTTTGCATCGGTGGTGTGCCTGAATTCGTTTTGCGCGCAGCGTCGTTCATCGAGGCCTTTTTGCTCTGGGGCATGAATAAAAGAGTGTGGAAATTGCAGGAGAAAAAACTTCGACAATGGTCTGAATACTAACTGGCATTTTCATCAAAGCATGCTTTGCTTTGCATGGCACGGGCGCAGCGGTCACCGCCCGGCAGCGGAGAACGCCCGCTTGCAGCCGGCGCACCGGGTTCGTCAATCGTACCTGCAGTCGTCCAGATGCGCCCGCCATTGGGCGTGCAGGGCCGCCCGGGCCGCCGCGTCGCCGCCGATCGCGGCCAGCAGTTCCGGGCCTGCCCGCAGCTCCACGCGCTGCCAGCCCGACCCGGTGGCGCATTCCACGATCACCGCCCACTGCCCCTCCCTCGGCTCGACGGCATAGAGATGGGCGGAAAGCCGCATGCCTTCGAGGAGGGTGGCCACGGCTACCGTGGCTTGCGCCAGGTCGGCTTCGCTGGGGTCTGCCATGGTTCAGTCGCCGAGGCGGTGCAGGTGCAGGCGCGCGTGCCTGCTGCAAAAAAAATGTTTCATGACCCCTCCACAAAACAATGGCTGGAAAGTTCATCATAGTGCCTGAATGGGCATGCCGCGTAACTTGATTCGTTGCGGCCGCTCTGGCCCCGTCCGGGTGGTATCGACCGTAGCCGTAATTCAGGCGGGTTGCGGCAAATGTCTCGGGTTCGACCATACTGAGCGAATGAACGGGCAACGCCACCTGACATTGAAGTCACCAAAAAGCTGCGCTTCCCGGCGCCCATGACCTTGGACATGTACATCGCTGGAAACAAAAGGGGTGCACGTCGCGTGATTCACCACACTACTACTGACATTCGTTCCGGGAACATTCCCTGCAAGGGCGCCTGCGGTTCCTGGTTCGGCAGGCCTGGCTCGCATTCCCGATGAACGGCCTTGTCTCGCAATACGCCCTGTTTCTGGCCGAAGTCGCCACCCTCGTGCTGGCCGTCTTCCTTCTGGTCGCCGGCCTGGTCGTCCTGTCGCGCCGCAGGGAAAAGGACGCCGGCCAGATCCGGGTGACGGAGGTCAACCGCCAGCTCGAAGCGGCCGCCGACAGGATCCAGGCCGTGCGGCTTCCCAGGAAAGCCCACAAGCTTCTGCACAAGCAGCGCAAGCTTGAGCGCAAGACGCAGCAGAAAAGGGCGGAAGCCGAACCCTGCATCTACCTGCTGGACTTCAAGGGCGATCTTCGCGCTTCGGCATTGACGGCGCTGCGCGAGGAAATCAGCGCCATCCTGCACGTGGCCGGGGCGGGCGACGCCGTGTTCCTGCGGCTCGAAAGCGGCGGCGGCCTGGTCAACCACTACGGGCTCGGCGCCGCCCAGCTGCTCCGGCTGCGCGACGCGCAGCTGCCGCTGACCGTGATGGTGGACACGGTGGCTGCCAGCGGCGGCTATCTCATGGCTGCCGTCGCCGACAGGATCGTCGCTTCGCCTTTCGCGCTCATCGGCTCCATCGGCGTGATCGCGCAGATCCCCAACTTTCACCGCTGGCTACAGGCCAGAGACATTGACTGGGAACAATTCACCGCCGGAAAATACAAGCGCACCGTGACCCTGTTCGGCAAAAACACCGAAGCCGGCCGCGCCAAGCTGCGCGAGGAGCTGGAGGACGTCCACGCGCAGTTCCGCGCGTTCGTGCAAGGCTGTCGCCCGCAGCTCGACATGGAAAAGGTCGCCACCGGCGAAGCTTGGCTGGGCAGCAAGGCGCAGGAATTGGGACTGGTGGACGAACTCGCGACCAGCGACGAAATCATTTGCAACGCTTGCCGGCGGAGCCGCGTCCTGCACGTTCGTTTCCAGCGCAAGCCGTCGCTCCAGGAGCGCTTGCGCCTCTCCGCACAGTCCGCGTGGGACGGCATCTGGCAGCCGCCTTCCCCGCTAGGCTGACCGCTGGCGCCGGAATTGAAAATGCCCCCGGCTCAGCGCCGGGGGCATTCGTCTTTTCCTTGCGAACGTCTGGCGGCCAGGCCGCCAGCGTCACTTGATTTTCTTCATTTCCGCTTCGACCATCTTCACCACATTGGCCGGCAGCGCGACGAAGCCGAGGTCGGTGGCCATTTTCTGGCCGTTGTTCAGGGACCAGCTGAAGAAGTCCACGACGCCTTTCTGCCTGGCGGCATCCGTGCCTTTTTCATACGCCAGCATGTAGGTGGCGCTGGTGATCGGCCAGGCGTTCTTGTGCGACTGGTCCAGCAGGTCCGGCGCCAAGCCCTTGACCTTGAAGTCGGCACCGGCTGCCGCATCGGCGACCGAAGCCTGGCTCGGCACGATGTAGTTGCCGGCCTTGTTTTTCAGCGCCACGAAATTCATGTTGTTCTTCATCGCATCGGCGATATCCACATAGCCGATCGTGCCCCGGATCTTTTGCACGTTGGCAGCGACCCCCGGGTTGCCCTTGCCGCCCACCGCATTGGCCGGCCAGTTCACCGTGTTGCCCGCGCCGACATCACGCTGGAAGGCCAGCGACTGCTTGGCCAGGTAGTGGGTGAATGCGTAGGTGGTGCCCGAGCCGTCCGAACGGTGCGACACGGTGATGGTCAGGTCCGGCAGCGCAACGCCGGGGTTCAGCTTGGCGATGGCCGGGTCGTTCCACTTGGTGATCGCGCCGCGAAAGATGTCGGCGGCGGTCGCGCCGTCCAGTTTCAGTTGGCCGGATTCGATCCCCGGGATATTCGTGACGATGGTGACGCCGCCCATCACGGTCGGCACCTGGACCAGGCCAACCTCGTCGAGGATGGCTTCCTTCACTGGCGCGTCGGAGCCGCCAAAATCGACGGTTTTGGCGCGGATCTGCTTGACGCCGCCCGACGAACCGATGCCCTGGTAGTTGACCTTGTTGCCGGTCGCGGCCTGGTAGGCATCGGCCCACTTGGTGTAGACGGCGTAGGGGAAGGTCGCGCCCGCGCCGGTGATGTCGACGGCCAGCGCCGAGAGCGAAGCGGTCGTGCCCATGGCCAGGGCAGCGGCCACGCCCGCCAGTTTGAAATAAACACGCTTGGAAACAGACATAAAGGCTCCTTGAACAGGTTGTTGATCGAACCGGAATTGGCTGAACAAGCGCGATACTAAGAGTCGGACATTGCAGAAATTTTGCAGAAGCATTGCAGGAATATTTCAGTCACCTGGGCGGGGCCTTTTCAATAAAAGGCGTCCCCAGCCTGTCACGAGCGTGTCACTGCAGCTTGCTAGGGTGTTGGCCTCAAGACGCGGACGGAGGCAAGGATGCAGAACACACGCTCGCAGGAAACGAGCAAGCGGGGCGCTCGGCGGGGAGTGCAGGTTGTTGGAATGCCTCAGGTGCATTCCGACCGCCCCGTGCGACGCGTCTTTGTTCGTGTGAGGAAAGCGGCATGACCGCCCGGCAAGTACATTTCCCGGTCCATGATCTCGCCGCCGCCATCCGTTTTTATTCGGCCATGTTCGCCACCGCGCCTGCCGTACTCAAGCCCGATTGCGCCGAGTGGACGCTCCATGCGCCACGCGTGCACTTCACGATTTTCACATCCGACGCCTCGCGCTGCGCGACGCCGGGTGTCGGGGTTTTTTACCTATGGAGAAGACGCAAGAATCCGGCCGCCGGGATGGGAAAACGAGCGTTGATTTCCCGATGGGCTGTCCTAGGCTGCGAGTCTGAATGCTGCAAACGGACGAACATTACGCCAGATCGACTCGGGCGCTGCCGGCAGCGCCCAC
>JAIBEI010000051.1 GCA_019459055.1 Thiobacillus sp.
GCCCAGGGTTTCGCCCTTCCTGCGCGATGCGCCTCCCGCCACCGCTGCCGTGCTGGTGCGGCTGCGCCCTGGGGCGCAGCTGTCGGAGGTGCAGGTGACGACGATCCAGACCCTGGTGGCCGCCGGGGTGCCGCGCCTGAAGCGCACCGAGGTGCAGGTGCTCGATCCTCGCGGCATCCTGCTGGGCGCTGCGGCGCCCGAACCTGTGCAGTCGCAGCGTCTGGTACTGGAGCAGGATCTGGCGCGGCGGGCGCTGGCGGTGCTGACGCCGTGGCTGGGCGAGGATCGCGTCAGCGTGCAGGTGACCGCCAGCCTGGAAGACAGCGAAACCCGGCAGACGGTCGAGCGGGTGCAGAATGTCGGGCCCGCCGGGCGAGGGCGCCCGCTGGAAAAAACCGTGCGCACCACGCGCGTGCCGGAAGGCCGCATTCAGCGCATCCATGCCATCGTGATTCTGGGGTTCGACGCCAGTGCCAACGAACAGGGGCGCGCCAGGCAGATGGCCAGTCAGGCGCTGGGATTGCAGCCGGCGCGCGGCGACAGGCTGAACGTCTATGCGCTGCCCGGGGCGGCGCCCAAACCGCAGATTCCCGCGGTCACGCCGCAGCTTGCGGCGCCCCCCCCTGTTTCCCAGGTGCGGCCGGCCAGCTCGCCGCCTGTCGCGGCCCGTCCCTTTGCCTTGCCGCAATGGTCGCTGGCGGCGGCCGCGGCGGCGCTGATCCTGCTCGCGCTGTCGGCATGGCTGCGCGCCCGCCGGACGCCCGTCGTCGCGGCAGCGGATTTCGACGCCGAACTCGACGCGGTGCGCAGCCAGGTGCTGGCCGATCCGCGCGTGACAGCGGACGTCGTCAAGCTGTGGATGCGCGCATGAGCCAGGGCGGAATCGAAAAATCCGCGGCGCTGCTGCTCGCTCTGGGCGAAGAGGCCACGGCTGCCATATTCCGTTACTTGAGTCCGCTGGAAGTGAGCCGTCTGGGGAGCGCCATGCGCGAGATGGAGGTGCTGCCGCGCGAACGCGTGCGCACGATCCTGCGCGAGTACGTCGCCGAGGCGGTCGAGCAGACCGGGTTTGCCGCGGATACCGGGCGGTTTCTCGATGAGGCGCTCAGGCTTGCACTCAGCCCGGAACGCGCGCAGGCGATGCTGCAGCGCCTGGGCGCGCCGGCCGCTCAGGCGCTGGAAAAACTCGCCTGGCGCGAACCGGCGGAGATTGCCGGCCTGCTGGAGGCGCAGCCGCCGCAGCTGATTGCCGTCGTGATGGCGCAACTGCCGCGCGACGTCGCCGCCGCGGTGCTGGACCTGATGCCCGGCGCCACCCGCGCGGACACCCTGCAGAGCCTGGCGCACAGCGACGCGCCCAGTGCCGACATGCTGGGCGAACTGGGCGACTGGCTGGCCAGCCTCGAAGCCGTCGCCCCGTCCCAGGGCGAGGCCGCCGTCGCCAGCCTGTTGGGGCAGATGAGCGAGGGCAGCGCGGCGGCTGCCTTGATCCAGCTCGACCAGAACGATGCGGAGCTGGCCGCGCGCCTGCGCGTTCGCCACCTCGCGTTCGAGGATCTGGCGCGGTTGCCTGAAAACGGCCGCAAAACCTTTCTGCGCAACATCGGTGCGCGCACCTTGCTGCATGCGCTGAAGGGCAGCGACGGGCGGGTGCTCGATGCGCTCACTGCGGTGATGAGCCCGACCGCGGCGCAGCGCATGCGCGATGAGCTCGATACCCTGGGCCCGCTGCCGGTGACCGCGATTCAGGCAGCGCAGGAGGATGCCGGCGCCACCTTGCGGCGCCTGGCGGCGGAGGGAGCGATTCCGTTCCCTGAAGAGGAGACGGCATGAGTACAGACGACGACACCACTGCATTCGAACAGTGGGAGGTGGTGGAGCTGGCTGCATCCGAAAGCCGTGTGGCGACGCCCGCCGAGGATGCCGAGATCGCGCTGGCGAGGCTGCGCGAAGCCGCGCGTGCCGAGGGCTACGCCGAAGGGGTGGCCGCCGGACGGGTGGAAGGGGAGCAGGCCTGCGGTCGTATGAAGCAGCTGGTCGAAAGCTTCTCGACCACCCTGGACAACTTCGATTTCCGGCTTGCCGACATGGTGCTGGAACTGGCGCTAGACGTGGCGCGCCAGGTGGTGGCGGGCGAACTGACGGCGCGCCCGGAACGCATCCTCGATGTGGTCAACCTGGCGCTGAAGGAGATGGCGGAAACCAGCCGCGAGGCGCGCCTGCTGCTGAATCCGGAAGACGCCATGCTGGTGCGGCCGCACCTTGATCAGGTGCTGGACAAGAACCGCCTGCGCATCGTGGAAGACGCGCGCATCGCGCGCGGCGGCTGCCTGATCGAAACCGCGCAGGGCGACCTCGACGCTACGCTGCCCGTACGCTGGCGCCAGGTGGTGCAGGTGCTCGGCAGCAACAAGAACTGGATCGACTAATGGACCGCATCGTCCGCCTGCGCGAATACCTGGCCAACTGTCGGCGTGCGGTGAGCTGGGCGAAGCCGATTGCGACCAGCGGGCGCCTCACCCGGGTGTCCGGGCTGGTGATGGAAGCGGTGGGGCTGCGACTGCCGGTGGGCAGCCAGTGCCATGTTCAGATTCCTGGCGGACAGAGCATTGAGGCCGAGGTGGCCGGTTTTTCCGGCGACCGGCTGTTCATCATGCCGGCCACCGACATTTACGGCGTGATGCCGGGCGCGCGGGTGATTCCCGACAACCCGATGGCGGCGCAGCCGCCGCGCCTGGGGGTGCGCTATGTGCCGCGCCGCCGCGCGCAGGACCGGGTGCGCCAGGTGCCGGTCGGCGAATCTCTGCTGGGGCGTGTGCTCGATGGCGCAGGGCGGCCGCTGGACGGTCTCGGCCCACTGTCGCTGGAACGTCGCGTGCCCTTGTACAGCCGCCCAATCAATCCGCTGGAACGGGCGCCGATCCGGCAGACGCTGGACGTCGGCGTGCGCGCGATCAACGGCCTATTGACGGTGGGGCGCGGGCAGCGGATCGGCCTGTTTGCAGGCAGCGGCGTCGGCAAAAGTATTCTGCTTGGCATGATGGCGCGCTACACCGAAGCCGATGTGGTGGTGGTGGGGCTGATCGGCGAACGCGGCCGCGAGGTCAAGGAATTCATCGACTGCATCCTCGGCACCGAGGGCATGGCGCGCGCGGTGGTGGTGGCCGCACCCGCCGACCACCCGCCGCTGATGCGGCTGAACGGCGCGGCCTATGCGATGTCGATCGCCGAATACTTTCGCGACCAGGGCAAGCACGTGCTGCTCATCATGGATTCGCTCACCCGCTACGCGATGGCGCAGCGCGAGGTGGCGCTGGCGATCGGCGAACCGCCCGCCACCAAGGGCTACCCGCCGTCGGTCTTCGCCAAGCTGCCGCAGCTGGCCGAACGCGCCGGCAACGGCCGCAGCGGCAGCGGCTCGATTACCGCTTTTTTCACCGTGCTGATGGAGGGCGACGACCAGCAGGATCCGATCGCCGACGCGGCGCGCGCGATCCTCGACGGCCACATCGTGCTGTCCCGCGATCTGGCCGATGCCGGGCATTACCCCGCCATCGACATCGAAGCCTCGATCAGCCGGGTCCAGCCCGACCTGCTCTCCGAGGAGGCACTGGAACGCACCCGCCGCTTCAAATATCTCTACTCGCGCTACATGCGAAGTCGCGACCTGCTGGCCGTCGGCGCCTACGTGCCGGGCGCCGACCTGGTGCTGGACGAAGGCGTGCGGCTGTATCCCCGAATGCAGGGCTACCTGATGCAGGGCATGCGCGAACGTGCGTCGCTGGACTCGGCACGCAGCGGACTGGATGAGGTGCTCGGTTGAAGCCGTTTTCCCTCGCGCGCATTCTGCAGCTGGCCGAGCGCCGCGCCGAAGGCCTGTCGCGCGCGGTCAAGCTCGCGCACGGCATCTGGCTGCGCGCGCGCGGGCGCCAGGTGCAGCTGACCACGCTGCGCGACGCGCACGTTGCGCAGCTGGCCAGCCAGTTGCGCGGTGGCGTGTCGGCGACGCAGCTGCAGGAGATGAATCGCCTGCAGCATGCGCAAGCCGCCGAAATACTGGCCGCGCAAGCCGCCATTGATGCTGCGCACCGCGACTGGCAGGCGCGACTGGCCGAATGGATGCAGGTCGAGCAACGGGTCAAGGCGCTGCGCCTGCTGGAGCAGCGCCGCCTGGCGCAGGCCGCGATCCAGCAACGACGCAGCGAGCAGCGTGAGCACGACGAACTGGTCGAGCTGACGCATCGCCAGGATGACGGTCGATGGGTACGCTGATGCGTCTGCTTGAACTTACGCCCGCGGAAACCGCTTTTCTGGCAGCAGCCCCCGCGGGACCCGACCGCTTGCAGGCGCGGCTGACCCGTAAGCTTGCCGCGACGCTGAGCGCGCGTTTGCGCCTGCCGGTGCAGGCGATGGCGATGGCGATGCCAGCCGATGCGCCGGCCGGCGCGCTGGCGTCCCCCGTCTGGCAGCCCGATGCCGTGCTGGCCAGCCTGTGGCTGGTCCGCCGCCTCGGCGGCCAGCGCGTGATCGGCACGACCCCGTTTGTGCCGCACACCTTGATCCATACCCTGGATGCCATGCTGGCGGAGTGCTGGCTGGATGAAGCCGCGCAGGCCGATCCGCCCTCCGCGCTGGCGTGGCAGCTCACGGCGGCCCACACGCAGGCAACGCTCGCCGTGCGGTTGCCGCGCCCCACAACCGACATGACGCGCTGGGCGCGAGGAGTGATACGGCATGCTTAAGTTCGTTGCGGCAGGTGCGCTGCTGCTGATTCCGTCCCCGGCGCTGGCAGCGCCCGACACCGCCGGCAGCATGCTCACCGTGCTGCTGAGTCTGGGGCTGATCCTGGGTGGATTCGTCGCGGTGGCGTGGCTCGCCCGCCGCTATCTGCCGGGCATGGGCGCGCAGGGCGCAGTCAAGGTGGTGGGGACGACCGCGGTCGGCGCACGCGAGCGCGTGGTGGTGGTCGAGGTCGACAACACCTGGCTGCTTTTGGGCGTGGGGGGCGGCAACGTGCGACTGCTGCACACGCTGCCCCGGCCCGACGATTCAAACAGCCCGGCGGAGCGCGCATGATGAAAACGATCCTGACGCTGGCGGCGCTGGCATTGAGCGTGCCGGCCCTGGGCGCGGACAGCAGCGTACCGCTGCTCGCCGTGACCCCCGGCGCGGGCGGGCAGGTGATCGGCGTGCCGGGCGCGAGCCTGCCGTGGCTGCTGCTGTTCCCGTTCCTACCCGCCCTGCTGCTGGCCTTCACCGCCTTCACCCGCATCGCGGTCGTGCTGTTCCTGCTGCGGCAGGGGCTCGGCAGCCACACCGCGCCGCCGAATCTGGTGCTGACGGGGCTGGCCGTGCTGCTGACGATTTTTGTGATGTCGCCGGCTTTGAAGACCATCGATGCCGAGGCCTATCAGCCCTTTTTGTCCGGCGCGCTGAGCTTCAACGATGCCGCCGAGAAAGCCGCGCAGCCGATGAAAAGCTTCATGCTGCGGCAAACGCGGGCCGAGGACCTCGGTCTTTTCATCGGCGACGACAAGACCGTCGACCCCGCCGTCCTCGACAGCGTGCCGCTGGCGGCGCTGGCGCCGGCCTTTCTTACCAGCGAACTCAAGACCGCATTCCAGATCGGCTTCATGGTGATACTGCCCTTCCTGGTGATCGACCTGGTGGTCGCCGCCGTGCTCACCGCGCTGGGCATGATCATGCTGCCGCCGCAGCTGGTGTCGTTGCCGCTCAAATTGCTGTTGTTCGTCACGGTCGACGGCTGGCATCTGCTGGTCGGTTCGCTGCTCGGAAGCTTCTGATGGAAGGCCTTGCCCGCGATGCCCTCTGGCTGTTGATGCTGGTAGCCGCGCCGGTATTGCTGGCGGGGCTGCTCACCGCTTTTGCCATCAGCCTGTTCCAGGCCGCCACGCAAATTCTTGAACCCACGCTGTCCTTCGTTCCCAAGCTCATCGTCATGCTGGTCGTGCTGGCGGTGCTGGGCAGCTGGATGGGCGGACAGCTGGTCGACTTTGCGCGCGCGCTGCTGACCGATTTCCCGGCACTGGTCGAATGAGCCGTTCATGCCGCTGACAGAAGCGAGCCTGGCGGTCTGGCTGTTCGCCTTCGCCCGCCTCGCCGGGTGGGCGCTGTTCGATCCGCTGACCGGCCGCCTGCCGCTGTCGCTGCGCCTGTTCATCGCTGCCGTGCTGGCGGCCGTGCTGGCGCCGGGCCTGGCGATCGATGCAGTCAATCCGTCAAGCGTACAGGGCATGCTGGCACTGGGCCTGGAAGGCGTGTGGGGCGCGGCGCTGGCGCTTTGCGTGCGGCTGGTTTTCGCTGCGGTCGAGGCCATCCTGGTATGGACCGGCCACACCGCGACCGGCGGCCTGCTAATCCTGACCGCCGAGCAGGCGGCGCCCGCGGATGCCGCCTGGCGCGCGCTGGCGGGATGGCTGGCGGCCATGGCGTTTCTCGCTGCCAGCGGCCATCTGCTGGTCGTCGACGCGCTGCGCGACAGCTTTGCCGTCATGCCGGTTGCCGTCCTGCCCGCCGCAACGGACTTGCGTCAGCTGGCCGAAGCCGCCAGCTGGCTGTTCGCCACCGGGGTGCAGCTGGCGCTGCCGCTGCTGGCGCTGGCGCTGCTGATCCAACTGGCATTCGGCATCGTGGCGCGCACCACGCCGGGGCTGGATATGTTTTCGGCCGGGCTGGGGATTGCCGCACTGGGGCTGGTGGCCGCCTGGGTGTGGGCGGTGCCGTTGGTCGCCCACGGCGTCGGCCTGGGCATCGAGCAGCTGGCGGGCTGGCTGGGCCGGCTCAGATAAGGATGCGGCAATTTGGAGCGCGTAGGGCACGCTGTGCACTGATTGATGTGCGAAGGTGCACGGAGTGCACCCTACGCAAAGCATTTCGTGCCCGGATGCGCAATCCGGGATGAGGCCCGCTTCCGCCTCAGGGCTCGTGTCGCAAATCGAAATTTAAGAAAAACCCGGCACGACCAGATCGATTAGAATGCGAGGTTTATCGTCATATCGTCGGCAACGACAAAAGCAGCGGGAACAACATGGCAGAAATAAATACGGCAAGAGGAAGCCTGGTTGCGATCGTCACCCCCATGTCGGACGACGGCGCGCTTGATCTCGACGCGCTGCGCCGCCTGGTCGACTGGCACATTGCGGAGGGAACCGACGGCATCGTCATCGTCGGCACCACCGGCGAATCGCCCACCGTCAGTTACGACGAGCATTGCCTGCTGATCCGCACCACGGTTGAACAGGCCGCCGGGCGGGTGCCGGTGATTGCGGGTACCGGCGCGAACTCGACCTCCGAAGCGATCGAGCTGACCGAATGCGCGAAGGCAGCGGGCGCCCAGGCCGGGCTGTCGGTGGTGCCGTACTACAACAAGCCGACGCAGGAAGGCCTGTTCCAGCACTACAAAAAAATCGCCGAAGCGGTCGACCTGCCGCTGATCCTCTACAACGTCCCGGGGCGCACGGTGGCGGACCTATCGAACGACACGGCGCTGCGCCTGGCCGGCGTGCCCGGCATTGTCGGGCTGAAGGATGCCACCGGCAGCATGGAGCGTGCCGCCGATCTGCTGCGCCGCGCGCCGAAGGACTTTGCGCTGTATAGCGGCGACGACGCCTCGGCGATGCCCTTCATGCTGCTGGGCGGGCACGGCGTGATTTCGGTCACCGCCAACGTCGCGCCGAAGTTGATGCACGAGATGTGCGTGGCCGCGTTCGACGGGAACCTGGCGCGTGCGCGCGAACGCAATAATGCGTTGCTGCCTTTGCACAGCAAGCTGTTTGTCGAGGCCAACCCGATACCGGTCAAATGGGCGTGTGCCGAACTGGGATTGATTCCCGCCGGCCTGCGGCTGCCGCTGACCCCCTTGTCTGCCGAACTGCACGACACCCTGCGCGGCGCGCTGCGCCACGCCAATTTGATGTAATCCAGTGCTGCGCAGCGGCTATTTTTAATGCAATGCGCCACGCCGGTTTGATCTACGTTTTTACTTAGGACACCTTTATGCGTTTGCTGCCCCTGTTTTTGATGCTGAGCCTGGCCATGTCGGGTTGCGGCATGATCGAATCGAAAAAGATCGACTACAAATCGGCCGGCAAATTGCCGACGCTGGAAATGCCGCCTGACCTCACCGCGCCGGCGGCAGACAACCGCTACGCCATTCCCGATGCGCAGGGCAGCGGCGCCGCCACCCTGTCGACCTACAGCCAGGAGCGCCAGGCGGCGCCGGCCGCGTCGACCACGCTGCTGCCGGCGCAGGACAAGGCGCGCATCGAGCGCGCCGGCACCCAGCGCTGGCTGGTGGTGCAGGCGACGCCGCAGGAGGTGTGGCCGCTGATCAAGGATTTCTGGCAGGAGACCGGTTTCATCGTCAATCTGGAATCGCCCGAAACCGGCGTGATCGAAACCGACTGGGCGGAAAACCGAGCCAACATCCCGCAGGACGTGATTCGCCGCACCATCGGCAAGGTGCTCGACGGCCTGTATTCCACCGCCGAGCGCGACAAATTCCGCACCCGCATCGAAGCGGGCAAGGACGGCGGCACCGAAATTTATCTCAGCCACCGCGGCATGGTCGAAGTTTACGATTCCACGAACAAGGACCGGACCGTGTGGCAGCCGCGCCCGGCCGACCCCGAGCTCGAGGCTGAAATGCTGCGCCGCCTGATGCTGCGCTTCGGTGTGGAAGAGAGCCGCGCCCAGACCCTGCTGGCCAAGCAGGCAACGCCGGAACAGGCGCGCATGCTTCAGGAAGCGGGTGCACCGGTGCTGGAAATGGACGAGAATTTCGACCGCGCCTGGCGCCGCGTCGGCCTCGCGCTCGACCGCGTCGGCTTTGCGGTGGAAGACCGTGACCGCTCCAAAGGCACGTATTTCGTGCGCTATATCGATCCCGGCGTCGACAACGCCAGCAAGCGCGATGAAGGCATGCTGGCCAAACTGGCCTTCTGGCGCAGCAAAAAGGATCCGTCTTCTTCACCGCAATTGCGGATCGTGGTGAGCGAGGCCGGCGGGAAGAGCCGGGTCAGCGTCAGCGGTGCGGAAGGCAAGCCGGCCGACGCCACTACGCAGGCACGTATCCTCAACCTGCTGCATAAAGAACTGAAGTGATGCGGGTATCCGCCTGATGCGGTTTGCCAGCCTCGGCAGCGGCAGCGGGGGGAACGGCCTGGTGGTCGAGGCCGGAGGCACCCGGGTCCTGATGGACTGCGGCTTCGGCCTGGCCGACAGCGTGGCCAGGCTGGCCCGGCTGGGTTTGCAAGCCTCCGATCTGGCCGGCCTCGTGGTGACCCACGAGCACAGCGACCATATCGGCGGGGTGGGGCGGCTGGCGCGCAAGCATAAGCTGCCGGTATGGCTGACCGCCGGCACGCTGGCGATGGCGCAGGATCTTGCCGGGGTGGCGGTTCAGGTGATCGACAGCCACGCGGCCTTCGCGGTGGACGGGCTGGAAATCCAGCCGTTTCCGGTGCCGCACGATGCGCGCGAACCGGTGCAGTACGTGTTTGGCGACGGCAATCGCCGCCTCGGCGTATTGACCGATACCGGCAGCGACACGCCGCACATCGAGGCCATGCTCGCCGGCGTCGACGCGCTGGTGCTGGAATGCAACCACGACGCGGCGATGCTGGAAAACGGTCCCTACCCGACGGGTCTCAAACGACGCGTGGGCGGGCGTTTCGGTCACCTGGAAAACGGCCAGTCGGCGGCCTTGCTGGACAGGCTGAAGCACGACAAGCTGCAATGCGTGATGGCGGCGCATGTTTCGCGCAAGAACAATACGGCCGCCCTGGCGCAGCGTGCGCTGGCCCAGGTGCTGAACTGCGCGGACGATGAGGTGCGCGTGGCCTGCCAGACGACGGGATTTGACTGGATCCGGATTTGAGCGGCCGGAAATGTAATCGGACCTGAGATTTAACTGGACAGACATTGACGACTTTTGCTGAACTCGGGCTTGCTCCCGACATCCTGCGTGCCCTCGATGAGATGGGCTACGTCACGCCGACGCCAATCCAGGAGCAGGTCATCCCCTTGGCGCTGCAGGGCGCCGACATCCTCGGTGCGGCGCAGACCGGCACCGGAAAAACCGCCGCCTTCGCGCTGCCGCTGATCCAGCGCCTGTTGCCGTTCGCCAACACCAGTACTTCGCCGGCCAAGCATCAGATCCGCGCGCTGATTCTCACGCCCACGCGCGAACTCGCGATCCAGGTCGAGGAGGCCGTGCAGGCCTACACCAAGCATGTGCCGCTGCGCTCGCTGGTGGTGTATGGCGGGGTCAGCATCAACACGCAGATCCCCATCCTGAAAGCCGGCGTGGAAATCCTGGTGGCGACGCCCGGTCGCCTGCTCGACCACGTGCAGAACAAGACGCTGATGTTGACCCAGGTCAACACCCTGGTGCTCGACGAAGCCGATCGCATGCTCGACATGGGCTTCATGCCCGACCTGAAGCGCATCGTTGCGCTGCTGCCGGCGCAGCGGGTGAACATGATGTTCTCGGCCACCTTCCCGGAAGAAATCCGCAAGCTCGCCGACAGCATCCTCAACAACCCCACCTTCATCGAGGTGGCGCGCAATACCGCTGCGGTGAACGTCACCCAGGTGGTGCATCCGGTGCACCATGAGCGCAAGCGGCAGTTGCTCGCGCATCTGATCAAGAGCCGAGACCTGCGGCAAGTGCTGGTATTTACCGGCACCAAGCTGGGCTGCAACCGGCTTGCCAACGAACTCAACAAGCTGGGGATCCACGCCGACGCCATCCACGGCGACAAGACCCAGCAGGAGCGCATCAAGGCGCTCGAAGCCTTCAAGGCCGGCACCATGCGCGTGCTGGTCGCCACCGACGTCGCCGCGCGCGGCATCGACATCGAGGCGCTGCCCTTCGTCGTCAATTACGACCTGCCACACAATGCCGAGGATTACGTGCACCGCATCGGCCGCACCGGCCGTGCCGGCGCCAGTGGCGAGGCCATTTCGCTGGTGAGCGAAGCGGAAACGCGCTACCTCAAGGACATCGAAAAATTGATTGGCAATCCCATCGAGGTGGTGATCGTTCCCGGTTTCGAACCGGGCGCGGCCGATGTGCCCGCGTACCAGCCGCGCCCACCGCGGGCTGAACACCCTGTTGAGCGTTCGGCAGAGCGCCCTTCGGCAGAGCGCCGGACGCCGCGCGCCAAACCGGCGGCATCGCGCGATACGCTGTTCGATGCGCCGTATGAGAGCGCAGCGACGCCTGCCGAAGATACGCCGGCACTGGTGCGGCCACGACCCCAAAGGCAGGTGGCGGCACTGTTCCGCAGCCCGGTCAAATCCGATTCCGCCGACCAGTGAGCTGGGAAATCCTGCTGCTGGGGCTGTTCGGTGCAGTCGGCTGGTACTGGTACGCCGGCATGCAGGTGCGTGAGCAGGCCGTGGCGGTCGGTCGCCGCACTTGTGCCGACGCCGGCTTGCAGTTCCTGGACGAGAGCGTGGCCTTGAGCCGGACCCGCTTTGCGCGCAATGGCAGCGGCCAGTTGCAGTTCCTGCGCGATTACCGTTTCGAGTTTTCCGACACCGGCGACAACCGCCGCCCCGGCGTCATTCGCATGCTGGGCAACCACGTCGAATGGGTCAGCCTCGACGGGGAATGGCGGCCAGGGCGGGCAGCCAGCGTTACCCGTCTGGGGGACTGAGACGGTTCACAGCGGCTGCGTTCTGGGTCGCCGCGAACGTCGGATAGCGCTACCACCACTTCTCGAAAATGATGCGGCTCATCGGCACACCCAGATCGTGCAGCAGGCTGCTCATGTCCTCGACCATGCCCTTGGGGCCGCACAGGTAATACAGCGTGTCGTCCGGGACGTCGAGCGCATGCAGCTTGACCGGATCGATGCGGCCGGTGAGGCCGTGCCAGTGGACGTCGGGCTGGGTGACGGTGATGCTCACGTGCAGGTTGTCGTGCGTGCGGATGGCGGCATCGAGTTCGTCACGGAACAGGATTTCGCGGCTGTCCGACGCGCTGTACACCAGATGGACACGGGTCGATAGCCGGGCGTCGCGCACGTGGCGGAAGATGGACAGCAGCGGCGTGACGCCGACCCCGCCGCCGATCAGCACCACGTTGTCGCTCATCTCGGGCAGGTAAACAAACGGCCCCTGGCCCTGCGATACGCGAATGACGTCACCTACCCGTGCCTGCTCGTGCACCCAGCGCGCCACCGGATGGTGCCCGCTGGCCTTGATCGCCAGCTCGATCTCGCCCTGATGGACGGGCGAGGTGGTGATGGAGTAGCCGGCGGTATGCATCGCACCGCCGGCTTCGATGCTGAGGTCCACCCATTGCCCAGGAAGGAACCGAAAGCCGGCATCGGGTATGGCGAGGCGCAGAGCGTGGATGCTGGGCGTGGCGGGGGTGATCGCCGAGATCTGCGCGTCAAAAATATGCAAGATTCAGTCCTGTTTCTTCCGGAAAGTCAGCGCGCCCGAGTTGATACAGTAGCGCATTCCGGTAGGGGCTGGGCCGTCGGGGAAGACGTGGCCCAGGTGCGAGCCGCAGCCACGGCATAGCGCCTCGATGCGCACCATGCCGCGGCTGCTGTCGGTTTTCTCCGCCACCGCATTGCCATCCAGCGCCTGATAAAAGCTTGGCCAGCCGGAACCGGAATCAAATTTTACAGCGGATGAAAATAGTGGTACACCGCAGGCCGCACAGCAGTATTCTCCGGCCTCGTGGTGGTCCCAGTATTGTCCGGTAAACGCCGGCTCAGTGCCGTGCTCGCGCAGGATTCGGTACTGCTCGGGAGACAACTCAGCACGCCATTCGGCGTCCGTTCTGGTTTTGTCAAAGCGCATGGGGGACTCTCGATTCTGAATCGTGTTCAAGGTTGACATCGTCACCGCAAGCAGTTTAACCTTCGCACAGATATTAGACTAAGTCTAATTATTGTATTTCATCCCCCGGTATGACTGCTATAAACAAATGGCTGGGCGAGCGGGATGGATTGTCAGTGTATGTCTATGTAAATCAAGGAGATCAGCTTATGCAACTCAAGGGCTCAAAAACCGAAGAACATCTGAAAGCCGCCTTCGCGGGTGAATCGCAGGCCAACCGCCGTTACCTCTATTTTGCAGCGAAGGCTGATGTGGAAGGCTACAACGACGTTGCTGCAGTATTTCGTTCCACTGCCGAAGGTGAGACCGGCCACGCGCATGGCCATCTGGAATACCTGGAAAAGTGCGGCGACCCCGCCACCGGCATGCCGTTCGGCCCCACCGCCGACAACCTGAAGACCGCGGTTGCGGGTGAAACCCACGAGTACACCGACATGTACCCGGGCATGGCCAAGGATGCACGTGCCGAAGGTTTTGACGAAATTGCCGACTGGTTCGAGACCCTGGCCAAGGCCGAGCGTTCGCACGCCAACAAGTTCCAGAAGACCCTGGACACTCTGGGCGCGTAATCGCCCTCGCAGAGGGGGCGGGCCTGCGCCCGCCCCTTCTTAAAGCTTCATCCGCGAAGGACGCGAAGAGACGCGAAGAAAACCAAAGCAGCCGAGGTAAAGTGTGATCGGTCGCCATTTGTTTTTTCTTTACTTCGCGTCCCTTCGCGTCCTTCGCGGATGATTTTTTTTCGGTTTTCACAACAAGGATCGCCATGAGCACCCGCGAAGGCAACCTCGAAGCCCCCACCCGCCACCCGCTCGACTGGAAAAACCCGGATTTCTATAACGAGGACAAGCTCAATCATGAGATGGAGCGTGTTTTTGACGCCTGCCACGGCTGCCGTCGTTGCGTGTCGTTGTGCACCGCGTTTCCCACGCTGTTCGACCTGGTGGACGAATCCTCGACAATGGAAGTGGACGGGGTCGCCAAAGCCGACTACATGAAGGTGGTGGACGAGTGCTACCTGTGCGATCTCTGCTACATGACCAAATGCCCCTACGTGCCGCCGCATCCGTGGAATATCGATTTTCCGCACGTCATGCTGCGTGCCAAGGCGATCAAGTTCAAGAAGGGCGGCACCACGTTCCGTGACAAGCTGTTGTCCAGCACCGACGTGATGGGCAGACTCGCCTCGATCCCGGTGGTGGTGCAGGCGGTGAACGCCAGCCTGAAGAGCAAGCCGGTGCGCAAGCTGGTCGACAGCGTGCTGCACATTCACCCCGATCGCAAGCTGCCCGAATACGATAGCGCCAAGTTCCGTTCCACCGCGAAGCCGCGCAGCGATTTCGCGGTGAAGGCCGGCGGGAAAACCCCCGGCAAGGTGGCGATCTACGCCACGTGCTACGTCAACTATAACGAGCCCGGCATCGGCCATGACCTGCTGAAGCTCTTGGCGCACAACGAAATCCCCGCCGTGCTGGTGGAAAAGGAAGCCTGTTGCGGCATGCCGAAGCTTGAACTGGGCGACCTCGATGCCGTGGCCAGGCTCAAGGAAACCAACATTCCGCATCTGGCGAAGATGGCGCGCGAAGGCTACGCGATCCTCACGCCGGTGCCTTCATGCACCCTGATGTACAAGCAGGAGCTGCCGCTGATGTTCCCCCACGACGCCGACGTGCAGGCGGTGAAGGACGCGATGTGGGATCCGTTCGAATACCTGATGGCGCGCAATGCCGACGGCCTGCTGAAGACCGATTTCAACAGTCCGCTCGGTAAGGTGGCCTACCACGTGCCGTGTCACCAACGGGTACAGAATATCGGCAACAAGACGCGCGACGCGCTGCAGCTGGCCGGCGCAACGGTGACCCTGGTCGAGCGCTGCTCCGGCCACGACGGTACCTGGGGTGTGAAAAGCGAGTTCTTCGACAAGTCGATGAAGATCGGCAAGCCGGTGTTCCGCCATATGGCCGAGCCGCAAGCGGATTACGTGAGTTCCGACTGCGCGATTGCCGCGCGTCACATCCTGCAGGGCATGGGCGAATCCACCGCGCAGAAGCAGCATCCGATCACGCTGCTGCGCATCGCCTATGGTCTGGAGTAAACCTGTTTCACCACAGAGGAACAGAGGAGAAACAAACTATTGCGGCAGTCAACGCGATGTCTTGATGAGTTCTCTGTGCCTCTGTGGTGAAAGCTTTTGAATCAACCGATCTTGTCGAAGGAGCAATGCATGCCGCAGATTACCCGTGACAGCCTGCTGACCCTGGAGGGCTACGCCAAGGTTCGCCCCGAGATGCGTGCCGAAGTCATGGCGCACAAGAAGAATCGCATGGTCGAGCTGGGCGACCACGTCACGCTGATTTTCGAAGACGAAAAAACCATGCGTTACCAGATTCAGGAAATGCTGCGCGCCGAGCGCACCTTCGAGGAAACCGGCATCCAGGACGAACTCGACGCTTACAACCCACTGGTTCCGGACGGCACCAACTGGAAAGCCACCATGATGATCCAGTATTCCGACCCGGACGAGCGCAAGCTTGCGCTGGCGAAGCTGAAGGGAGTCGAGGAACGCGTGTGGGTTCAGGTGGCCGACCAAGCGAAAGTTTTTGCGATTGCCGACGAAGATATGGAACGCGAGAACGAGGAAAAGACCTCGGCCGTGCATTTCCTGCGCTTCGAGCTCGATGCAAGCTCGATCGCGGCCGCCAGCGCAGGGGGTCCGATCCGCATGGGAATCGATCACGAAGCCTACAGGATTGAATCGATGACGCTGGCGGAAAATACCCGCGCCGCGCTCGCCCTCGATTTGTCCTAAAGTCAAAACCAGGCGGTAAAAGCAACACAACAGCGCGCCGCCTGCTTGAGAGGAGGCGATGATGCTGGATCAACTGTTGGTTCGTCAGGTGCGACGACGAGTGGAGGCCTCGGGGCTGCCGTTCATCGTCGAATTGTGGAATGGCGAGTTGGTGGGCAATGCAGCCGATGCCGCTGTGCGGGTACGGCTGCATCAGGCGAGCAGTCTCAAGGCCATGGCCGATCCCAGTCTGGGTGCGCTGGCGCGGGCCTATGTCGAAGGGGATCTCGATCTCGTAGGCAACGTCCGCGACATTCTGTTGCTGGGCGATCGCCTGTGCAACGCGGGCGACTGCGCGCCGAAAACCGGATCGGACGGCTGGAAATGGTGGCGCCATACCCGCACCAAGGACCGCAGGAACATTCAGTACCACTACGACGTTTCCAACGATTTTTACGGCCTATGGCTGGATGCGCGGCGGATCTATTCCTGCGCCTATTTCAAGACCCCGGACATGAGCCTGGATGTCGCGCAGGAAGCCAAGCTCGACCATATTTGCCGCAAGCTCGATCTCAAGCCGGAGGATCGGTTTCTCGATATCGGCTGCGGTTGGGGCGGGCTGATCCTGCATGCGGCGGAACGCTACGGCGTGCAGGCGGTCGGCATCACCCTGTCGGACGACCAGCATGCCTACGTTCGCGCGCAAATCGAGGCGCGCGGCCTGGTTGGTCGGGTCGAGGTGCGCAGGATGGATTACCGTGATGTACCCGAGCAAGGCGGCTATGACAAGATCGCCAGCGTCGGCATGTTCGAGCACGTCGGCCGCGCGAATCTCGCCGCCTATTTCGCCAAGATCAACGCGCTGTTGAAGCCGGGCGGGCTGGTGCTCAACCACGGCATCACCACGGCCGAGCCCGAGGCCAGCGGCATCGGCAGCGGCATCGCCGAGTTCATCGAGGACTACGTGTTTCCCGGTGGCGAGTTGGTGCACGCATCCGACGTGCTACGCGCCGCCGCGGGCAGCGGACTCGAATGCCTGGATGCCGAAAATCTGCGCCCGCATTACGGCAAAACGCTGTGGCACTGGGTGACTCGGCTGGAGGCGCATGCCGACGAGGCGCGCCGCCTGATCGGCGAGCAGAAATACCGTATCTGGCGCATCTACATGGCGGGCTCCGCCCATGCCTTCGACCATGGCTGGATGGAGCTGTGGCAGGTGCTGGCGGGCAAGGCCGTCGACGGCAGCCAGCCAAACTATCCATTCAAACGGGATTTCATTTATCGCGGCGAGTGAGTTGCCCGGCGCCCGGCGCCGCGGGCTGTGAGGTGCTGGTGCTGTCAGTATGCCGATGCTGCTTTGGGTGTGGCCGCCCGGATGCTGCGAAGCGGCCATGAAAGAACCGTGGGGCTCACAATCCCTGACGATTCAATCCGCCGGCCGATCCAGCGCCTGATCCGCCAGTGAGACGGGGTCTTCCATCGGTTCCAGATGGGTGGTGATGTGGGCATAGGTCACGGCCTTGCGGATGTCGGCCTCGATGCGTTCCGACCAGTCGTGTCCCAACTGGATGGTCCATTTCCCGGGCACCAGCACGTGCAGGGAAATGAAGGCGCGGGTGCCGGCCTGCCGCGTGCGCAAGGCGTGGAAATCGAGACCCTGCCGGCGATAGCTGTCCAGCACGCTTTCGATTGCCCTGCGGTCCTCCTCCGGGATGGACACATCCATCAGGCCGGTGGCGGAACGGTGGAGTAGCTGCCAGCCGGTCCACACGATATTCAGGGCCACCAGCAGGGCGATCACCGGGTCGAGCCAGAGCCAGCCGGTCAGCCACACCAGGCCGACGCCGACAATGACGCCGACGGAGGTCCAGACATCGGTGAGCAGGTGATGGGCGTCGGCTTCCAGGGTGATGGATTTGTGTTTTTTCCCCACCGCCATGAGGATGCGCGAGGTGGCCAGGTTGATCACCGAGGCGACCACCGACACGGCCAGCCCGATGCCCACTGCCTCGATCGGCTGCGGGTTGAGCAGGCGGTCGATCGCGGCGTAGCTGATGGCGACGGCGGCGATGATAATGAGGAAGCCTTCGAATGCGCTGGAGAAATATTCCGCCTTGCCGTGTCCGTGCGCGTGATTGTCGTCCGCCGGCATTGCCGCCAGCGTCAGCATGGCCAGCGCCATCATCGCTCCCGCCAGGTTGACGAAGGATTCGAGCGCGTCGGAGAGCAGGCCGACCGAGCCGGTGATCCACCAGGCCCAGCCCTTGAGCAGGATGGTGGCCAGGGCCGCTGCGATGGAGAGCCAGGCATAGCGTTTGAGGGAGGCAGGCAGCATGTGGTCTTTGCAGGGGTCCTGAAGTGCGTTTGATTGTATTACAGGGGAGGCTCATTTCCCCGGGAAACGCCTGGATGAGCGGCCCTGAATGCGTGGGCCGGATGCTCTCTGCATGGATTCTTGAGATACTCGCGCATCGACAACCCTGGCGCGACCAAAACGCCGCCATCGTGGGTACACCATATGGAAAACCTGTTGTACTGGGCCGGGATGTTGGCCGTCGCGGTGAATGCGCTGACCGGCGTACTCGACGCCGGCCGCAAGCACATGGACTTGATCGGCGTGGCGATGGTGGGTGCTGCCACCGCGCTGGGCGGCGGCACCGTGCGCGATGTCCTGCTGCAGCGCCCGGTGTTCTGGGTCAGCGACCAGATCTACCTGATCGTCGCCCTGACGACTACGCTCGTCATCTTCTTCGCCGTGCGCGGACTGCGCCTGCCGCCGCGCCTGTTCCTTATTCCCGACGCGCTTGGCCTCGCCCTGTTCACCATCGTTGGCACCCAGATTGCCCTTGAGTGGCACACGCCCTGGCTCGTGGCCAGCCTGCTCGGCGTGATCACCGGCGTTGTCGGCGGCGTGCTGCGCGATGTCCTGTGCAACGAAGTGCCCCTGATATTCGTGCGCGGCGAGCTGTACGCCTCGGCTGCGTGGGCGGGCGCGCTGGTGCTGGTGGGGCTGCAGGCGCTTTCGGTGTCTCCGGTGATCGCGGCCTGGGCGGGGATGGTGGTGGTCCTCGGCATCCGGCTGGCGGCCATGGCTTTCCGCATCACGCTGCCCACCTATTCGGCGCGCGAGTAGGAACCCGAAAAGACATTTAAGGTGATATTTGGTGGCCTGATTCGGACTCCGTGCGGGCAGGTTTCTCGGCCGGAGGCCACTCAACAATCCCTGCAGGGTTCGCGACTCGAACCATCATGCCTACTACAGACAAGGAGCCGACCATGAACACACGACGCATCCGCCAGCGGATTCCCGCTTCCGAAGTGACCGAAGGCGCCGGGGTCACCGTCCATCGCAGCATCGGCACGCCGGCGCTGCGCAATCTCGATCCCTTCCTGATGCTGGATCATTTCGGCAGCGACGATCCGGACGAGTACATCGCCGGTTTTCCGGATCACCCGCATCGCGGCTTCATCACCTTCACCTACATGCTCGACGGCCACATGGAGCACCGCGACAGCATGGGCAACCGCGGCGACCTCAGGGCCGGCGGCGTGCAGTGGATGAAGGCGGCCAGCGGCGTCATCCATTCCGAGATGCCGCAGCAGACCGATGGCCTGATGCGCGGCTTTCAGCTGTGGATCAACCTGCCGGCCAGCGAAAAAATGTCCGATCCTGCCTATCAGGAATTCTCGGCAGCAGCGATTCCTGAGGTGATTCGGAACGGCGCGCGGGTGAGGGTGCTGGCTGGAGAATTCGATGGCACGCGCGGCGTCATCGACGACCCGGCCACCGACGTGCTGTATCTGGATATCCTGCTTGCAGCCGGGGCAGACTTCAGCCTGCCGCTGAACGATGTCCGCAATACCTTCGTTTATGTTTTCGAGGGCAGTGCCCGACTGGCCGGCGAGGCGTTGACGCAGCACACCCTGGCGGTGCTGGGATCGGGCGACACGGTGGAGATCGCGGCAGGCGAGGCGGGCGCCCGTTTCATTCTGGTTGCGGGCCGGCCGCTCGGCGAGCCTGTGGTGCAGTACGGCCCTTTCGTGATGAACAGCCGCGAGGAGATCGAGCAGGCCGTCGCCGACTATCGAGACGGCCGACTGGTGCGAACGCGGGCCGCAATGACGGGCCACTGAAGGAGGCGCGCGCGCCGTGCGTATCTTTCTGCAGACAGCGTGCAGCCGAATCAATAAAATGCCGGACATGAAAATCCTTCCTGTCCTGCTGCTGATCCTGCCCCTGACCGCGTACGCCGAATGGGGCCAGTTTGATTTCGATTTCGAGAATGAGAAGCCCTGGCTGGAACTGTCCGCGCAGTTGCCGCCGCCGCCCAAGCCTGAAAACCTGGTCGAGTTCAACGTGTCGTCGGCCACGCGCAATAAACATTTCGTCGACACTGCATCGATCCGCGTCGGCGAGGACAAGGTGGTGCGCTACAGCGTGGTCATCGAAGCCGCCGGCGGGGCGAAGAACGTCTCCTTCGAGGGCATGCGCTGCGCCACCGGCGAGCGCCGCCTGTATGCCTACGGCCAGCCCGACGGCAGCTGGTCGAAGGCGCGCAACACCGGATGGGAAGGCATTAAGTTCCGCTCGCTGCTGTCGTACCACAAGGCCCTGTACGAGGACCATTTCTGCCCCGACGGCATCAACGTCCGGAATGCCAACGAGGCCGTGAGCAGCCTGCGGCGGAGGGCGCGCTGATGCGTTCCATGGTGAGCCACGCCCGGCGCATCGTCGTCAAGGTCGGATCCAGCCTGGTCACCGCCGAGGGGCGCGGGCTCGACCACGCCGCACTGTCGCGCTGGGCCGGGCAGATCGCGGCGCTGACCGCACAGGGCAAGGAGGTGGTGCTGGTGTCTTCCGGCGCGATTGCCGAGGGCATCGCCCGGCTGGGCTGGAAAAAGCGTCCGAAAGCGGTCAACGAACTGCAGGCCGCCGCCGCCGTCGGCCAGATGGGGCTGGTGCAGGCGTATGAATCCATCTTCCGCGCCCACAATCTCCATGCCGCGCAAGTGCTGCTCACCCACGAGGATCTGGCCGACCGCACCCGCTACCTGAACGCGCGCACCACCCTGCGCACGCTGCTGGAACTGCGCGTGGTGCCGATCATCAACGAAAACGACACGGTCGCCACCGATGAGATCCGTCTCGGCGACAACGACACGCTCGGCGCGCTGGTGACCAACCTGATCGAGGCCGATTGCCTGATCATCCTTACCGACCAGCCCGGTCTGTATACCGCCGACCCGCGCAAGGATCCCGACGCCACGCTGGTGATGGACGCCCACGCCGGCGATCCCGATCTCGAGCGCATGGCGGGCGGGGCGGGCAGCAGCGTCGGCACCGGGGGCATGCTGACCAAGATTCTTGCGGCCAAGCGCGCGGCCAGGAGCGGCGCCCACACCGTAATATGCAGCGGGCACGAGGAAAACGTGCTGCTGCGGTTGGCCGCAGGCGAGGCCATCGGCAGCCAGTTGGTGGCGCGCCAGGCACCGCTTGCCGCACGCCGGCAATGGCTGGCCGACCACCTGCAGCTGCGCGGCGGGGTGGTGCTCGACGATGGTGCAGTGCGCGCCCTGCGCGAAGACGGCAAGAGCCTGCTGCCGGTCGGCGTCAAGGGCGTCACCGGCGAATTCGAGCGCGGCGAAGTGGTCGCGGTGGTCGATGGCGACGGCTGCGAAATCGCCCGCGGCCTCATCAACTACAGCGCAAGCGAGGCGCGCCGCATCGCCGGCAGGCCGAGCAGCGCGATCGAGGCGGCACTCGGCTACATGGACGAGCCGGAGCTGATTCACCGCGACAACCTGGTGCTGCTGGCGTGACCACGCTGGACCTGATGCGCCACGGCGAGCCCGTCGGCGGACGCCGCTATCGCGGCCAGATCGACGACCCGCTGTCGGAAAAAGGCTGGGCGCAGATGCACGCGGCGGTCGGTGACACCGTGCCGTGGACGCGCATCGTCTCGTCACCCTTGCTGCGCTGCCGCGCGTTTGCGGAAACGCTGGCCGACCGTCACGGTCTGCCGCTGGCGCTGGACGACCGCCTGAAGGAAGTCGGCTTCGGCGAATGGGAGGGCAAGTCGGCCGCCGAGATCGAGCAAGGCGCGCCCGGCACGCTGACGCGTTTCAAGGCCGACCCGATCAATGCGCGCCCGGCAGGTGCCGAGCCGCTGGCCGACTTCCATGCGCGGGTGGCCGCTGGGGTGGAAGCGCTGCTCGCCCAACACGTCGGCCAGCACGTGCTGTTGGTGGGACACGCCGGGGTGACGCGCATGGCGCTGGCGTGGGCGCTGAACATTCCGCTGGAGCACGCCTACCGCATTGAAGTGACGCCCGCTTCGCTGACGCGCCTGCGCTGGGAAGGCGGCCGCGCAAGCCTAATCTTCCACGGTAGTTCGCGCGTCGACCGGTGATCCGCCGCATCCTTCTGTGGCTGGGCCTGCTGCTGATCTTGCCGGCGCAGGCGGCCGCCATCCGCGTGGTCGACTATGCCGGGCAGACCCTCGAACTCACCCAGCCGCCACAGCGTATTGTTTCGCTGACCCCGCATCTCACCGAATTGCTGTTTGCCGTCGGCGCCGGGGCGCAGCTGGCGGGGGCGGACAGCGCCAGCGATTACCCGTACGCGGCGCAGGCGCTGCCGCGCGTGGGCGACTACAGCCGCGTCAACTTCGAGCGCATCCTGGCGCTGAAACCGGACCTGGTCATCGTCTGGGTGGGCGGCAACCGCGCGGTGGACATCCACGGCCTGAAAAAACTGGGCTTGCCCGTGCTGCACACCCAGGCTACCCGGCTCGACGATGTGGCACGTCTGCTGCGTCTGATCGGGCAGGCGAGCGGACATGCCGGGGAAGGGGAAGCGGCGGCACGGGCGTATTCCGCGCGGCTGGCCGCGCTGCAGGTGCGGGCGACGCAAAAACCGCCGATCAGCGTGTTTTATCAGGTATGGGATCGTCCGTTGATGACGGTGGGCGGCAGCCACTGGATCAGCGACGCGCTGGCGCTGTGCGGCGCGCGCAATGTGTTTGCCGACCTGCGCGCCGCCTCGCCGGTGGTGTCGCGCGAGGCGGTGCTGCGGCGCGCGCCGGAACTGGTCGTGAGCGGCAGCGACGCGCCCGACGCGCGCCGCCAGTGGCAGCGTTTTGCCAGCCTGCCGGCGGTGAAAAACAATGCGTTTGTGCGGGTCGATGCGGACTTGCTGCATCGGCCCACGCCCCGTCTGCTTGAGGGCGTGGCCGAGCTGTGCGCGGGGGTGGCGCCTTACCGCTGACGCGAGCCGCTCGGCTTGCGGCTGGGACAGTTTTCCTTGATGCAGTCGGCGTAGATCTGCAGCGAGTGGTCGCGGATGGCGAAGCCCCGTTCCTTGGCGATGCGGGTCTGGCGTTTTTCGATTTCGCTGTCGTAGAACTCTTCGACTCTGCCGCACTGCAGGCAGACCAGATGGTCGTGGTGATCGCCCTGATTCAGTTCGAACACTGCCTTGTCGCTGTCGAAGTGGTGACGAATCAAAAGCCCGGCCTGCTCGAACTGCGTGAGCACGCGGTAGACCGTGGCCAGGCCGATATCCTGGCCTTCGTCGGACAGCAGCCGATACACCTCCTCGGCGGACAGGTGGCGCTTGTCGCTCTGCTCGAACAAATCGAGGATCCTAAGACGCGGCAGGGTGGCTTTGAGACCGATGTTCTTGAGATCGGACGGATGGCTCAATGGGGTCACCAGAACGGAAACGCGAATACGTTATGATACGTTTTTTTTCATCCGTTCCAACTTCAACCCTTCCGGTTTCCTGGCTATGCGTCATTTCCTGATTTTAGTTTTGTTTTTGAGCGTGGCCGGATGTTCCAGCGTCAACATCGGCCCCCACCGCATCGATGTGCAGCAGGGCAATGCGCTCGACCAGGAAAGCGTCGCCCGCCTGAAGCCCGGCCTCAGCCGTTCCCAAGTCCGCTTCCTGCTGGGAACGCCGTTGGTGGTCGATCCCTTCCGCACCGATCGCTGGGATTACGTGTATCGGTATTACAAGGCGGGCCGGCTTGCCGAGCAAAAGCGCATTACGCTGTATTTCGATGGCGATACGCTGGCCCGCATGGAAGGCGATGTGCCGCCAGCTGCAACTTCGTTGCCTGAGACGACGCCACAAGGCGTTCAGCCATGACCCTGCAGGCCGCCATTGCCGGCGTGTCCGGCCGC
Source organism: Thiobacillus sp. (assembly GCA_019459055.1). Classification (GTDB taxonomy): domain Bacteria; phylum Pseudomonadota; class Gammaproteobacteria; order Burkholderiales; family Thiobacillaceae; genus Thiobacillus. The sequence goes on from JAIBEI010000051.1 coordinate 23,855, forward strand.
ATGGGGCGCGCGTTGCTCGAAGCGGTGGCGGCCGATGCCGGTTGCGCGCTGCATGCCGCCATTGACCGCCCCGGCAGCCCGCTGGTGGGGCAGGACGCCGGCGCCGCCTGGGGCGCAGCCAGCGGGGTGAAGGTCACCGATCAGCCGGTCGCCGCCCTGCGGGGCGCGCAGGCCTTGATCGACTTCACCCGTCCCGAAGCCACCTTCGCTTATCTCGATATCTGCGTGGCGGCCAGGGTTCCGCTGGTGATCGGCACCACCGGCTTCGACGAGACCGGCCGCGCACGCATTGCGGCGGCGGCACAGCAGATCCCCATCGTGTTCGCGCCCAACATGAGCGTGGGCGTGAACCTGCTGATGAAATTGGCCGAACTCGCCGCCCGGGTGCTCGCCGACGGCTACGACATCGAGATCATCGAGGCGCACCACCGCCACAAGGTCGATGCACCTTCCGGCACCGCGCTCGGGCTGGGGCAGGCCGTTGCCCGTGCCACCGACCGCGATCTGGCCAGCTGCGCCGTGTACGGCCGCGAGGGCGTCACCGGCGAGCGCGATCCAAAAACAATCGGTTTCGCCACCGTGCGCGGCGGCGACATCGTCGGCGACCACACGCTGCTGTTCGCCGGCGTCGGCGAGCGTGTCGAGCTCACCCACAAGGCCAGCAGCCGCGCCACCTTCGCCCAGGGCGCGCTGCGCGCAGCCAAGTGGCTGCAGGGCCGTGCGCCGGGCCTGTACGACATGCGCGACGTGCTGAATCTGAATTAATCGCACCCACAGGAAACGAACATGAACGCCGTCAAGGTCTACAGCACCGGCACCTGCCCCATCTGCGTCAAGGCCAAGGCCTTTCTCGACAAGCGCGGCATCGGCTACGACGAGGTCCGCATCGATCTCGACCGCGAGGCGATGAAGGAATTCGCCGTCGTCACCAACGGCGCGCGCACGGTGCCGCAGATCGTCGTCGACGGCACCTGCATCGGCGGTTTCACCGAACTGACCGAGCTCGACATGGACGGCGCGCTGGATCACCTCCAGCCCTGATCCGGGCGGGGAGTAAAGCCCGCTCAAGCGTCGCCGGGCATTGAAGCCAGGCGCCAGTTCGGCTACAATTGCGGCATTCAAGTTCAGGCGGGTTTGCGCAAGCAGCCCGCCTGAATTTTGTCACCTGCGCCACGCCTACTGTTTTGCGGAGTCCTCCTTGTCACGTGCCCAGCCCGCCATCCTTGTTCTAGCTGACGGTTCGGTTTTTCGCGGCCTGTCCATCGGCGCCGACGGTATCACCACCGGTGAGGTGGTGTTCAATACATCCATGACCGGTTACCAGGAAATCCTCACCGATCCCTCGTATTCCCGTCAGATCGTGACGCTGACCTATCCCCACATCGGTAACACCGGAATCAACGTCGAAGACGTCGAGGCGGACCGGATTCATGCCGCCGGCCTGGTGGTGCGCGATGTGCCGCGCCGATATTCCAACTTCCGTGCCGGATCTTCGCTGCCCGACTATCTCAAGCGCCAGAACATCGTCGCGATCGCCGATATCGACACGCGGCGGCTGACGCGCATCCTGCGGGAAAAGGGCGCGCAGAGCGGCTGCATCATGGCGGGCACGCTGGACGAGACGCAGGCGCTCGAGGCCGCGCGCGCGTTTCCGGGCCTGGCCGGCATGGACCTCGCCAAGGTGGTGAGCGTGCCGGCGTCCTACGAGTGGAGCGAGACCGAGTGGAAGCTTGGCGCCGGCTATGGCCAGCAAACCGCGCCGCACTTCCATGTGGTGGCCTTCGACTACGGCGTCAAGCGCAACATCCTGCGCATGCTGGCCGAGCGCGGTTGCAGGCTGACCGTGCTTCCGGCCACCGCTACTGCGGCCGAGGCGATGGCGCTGAAGCCAGACGGCATTTTCCTCTCCAACGGCCCCGGCGATCCGGAGCCGTGCGAGTACGCGATCCAGGCGATCGGCGAACTGGTGGCGGCGAAGATCCCGACCTTCGGCATCTGCCTGGGCCACCAGCTGCTGGCGCTTGCCTCGGGCGCCAGGACCGTCAAGATGAAGTTCGGCCACCACGGCGCCAACCATCCGGTCAAGGACCTCGACAGCGGGCGGGTGGCGATCACCAGCCAAAACCACGGCTTCGCGGTGGACCCGGCGACCCTGCCCGCTAATCTGCGCAGCACCCACGTATCGCTGTTTGACGGTTCGCTGCAGGGCATCGCGCGCACCGATGCCCCCGCATTCAGCTTCCAGGGTCACCCGGAAGCCAGCCCCGGCCCGCACGACGTGAGCTATTTGTTCGACCGATTTATCAAGCTGATGGCCGATCACGCCGGAGCACACTGATCATGCCCAAGCGCACTGACCTAAAAAGCATCCTCATCATCGGCGCCGGCCCCATCGTCATCGGGCAGGCGTGCGAGTTCGACTATTCCGGCGCCCAGGCCTGCAAGGCGCTGCGCGAGGAAGGCTACAAGGTCATCCTCGTCAACAGCAATCCGGCGACGATCATGACCGACCCGGACATGGCCGACGTCACCTACATCGAGCCGATCACCTGGCAGGTGGTCGAGAAGATCATCGAGGTCGAGCGCCCCGATGCGCTGCTGCCGACCATGGGCGGGCAGACTGCATTGAACTGTGCGCTTGACCTGGCCAAGCATGGCGTGCTGGAAAAATACGGTGTCGAGATGATCGGCGCGTCGAAAGAGGCCATCGACAAGGCGGAAGACCGTGAAAAATTCAAGGTCGCAATGACCAGGATCGGTCTTGCTTCAGCGCGTTCGTCAATCGCCCACAGCCTGGAAGAGGCGCTGCAAGTGCAGGCGGCGCTGGGCTTCCCGTCGATCATCCGGCCTTCGTTCACCATGGGCGGCTCGGGCGGCGGCATCGCCTACAACCGAGACGAGTTCATTGCCATCTGCGAACGCGGCCTGGAGGCTTCGCCGACGCACGAACTCCTGATCGAGGAATCGTTGCTCGGCTGGAAAGAATACGAGATGGAGGTGGTGCGCGACCGCAAGGACAACTGCATCATCATCTGCTCGATCGAGAACTTCGACCCGATGGGCGTGCACACCGGCGACTCCATCACGGTGGCCCCGGCGCAGACGCTGACCGACAAGGAATACCAGATCATGCGCAACGCGAGTCTCGCGGTGCTGCGCGAGATCGGCGTGGAAACCGGCGGCTCCAACGTGCAGTTCTCCATCAATCCCGAGGACGGCCGCATGGTGGTGATCGAGATGAACCCGCGGGTATCTCGGTCAAGCGCGCTGGCATCGAAGGCGACCGGCTTTCCGATCGCCAAGGTGGCGGCCAAGCTGGCGATCGGCTACACCCTCGACGAGTTGCAGAACGACATCACCGGCGGCGCGACCCCGGCCTCGTTCGAGCCGTCGATCGATTACGTGGTCACCAAGATCCCGCGCTTCGCTTTCGAGAAGTTTCCGCAGGCCGACGACCGCCTGACCACGCAGATGAAATCGGTGGGCGAGGTGATGGCGATCGGCCGCAGCTTCCAGGAATCGCTGCAGAAAGCCCTGCGCGGGCTGGAAGTCGGCGCCGATGGTTTCGACCCCAAGACCACCGACCGGGAAGAGATCGAAGCCGAGCTGATATCGCCCGGTCCCGAGCGGATCTGGTTTGTGGGCGATGCATTCCGGGCCGGCATGAGCCTGGCTGAAATCCACGCGCTGTCGAAAATCGACCCGTGGTTCCTCGACCAGATCGAGCAGCTGATTGAGCTTGAGACCTCACTGGCCGGACGCGCCCTGGTCGATTTGGGACGCGACGAGCTGCGCCAGTTCAAGCGCGCCGGTTTCTCCGACCGCCGTCTGGCCAAACTGCTGAACACCGACCAGCACGCGGTGCGCGCGCGCCGCACTGAGCTGGCGCTGCACCCGGTCTACAAGCGGGTCGATACCTGCGCGGCCGAGTTTTCCACGCAGACCGCCTACATGTACTCGACCTACGAGGAAGAGTGCGAGGCGCATCCGACCGACGCCAAAAAGATCATGGTGCTGGGCGGCGGGCCGAATCGCATCGGCCAGGGCATCGAGTTCGACTACTGCTGCGTGCATGCGGCGCTGGCGCTGCGCGAGAACGGCTTTGAGACCATCATGGTCAACTGCAACCCGGAGACCGTGTCGACCGACTACGACACCTCCGACCGCCTGTACTTCGAGCCGCTAACGCTGGAAGACGTACTGGAGATCGTGCGCATCGAAAAGCCCTTCGGCGTGATCGTGCAGTACGGCGGGCAGACGCCGCTGAAGCTGGCGCGCGACCTGGAACGGAACGGCGTGCCCATCATCGGCACCAGCCCCGACATGATCGACGCCGCCGAAGACCGCGAGCGCTTCCAGCAGATGCTGCACGACCTGGGTCTCAAGCAGCCGCCCAACCGCACCGCGCGCAACCCGGAGAGCGCCATCCGCATGGCCGAGGAAATCGGCTACCCGCTGGTGGTGCGCCCCAGCTACGTGCTGGGCGGCCGTGCGATGGAAATCGTGCGCGAGGAAGCCGACCTGCGCCGCTACATGACCGAGGCGGTCAAGGTGTCGAACAAGTCGCCGGTGCTGCTCGACCGCTTCCTCAACGACGCCATCGAGGTCGATATCGATGCGCTGTCCGACGGCGAACAGGTGGTGATCGGCGGCATCATGCAGCACATCGAGCAGGCCGGCGTGCATTCGGGCGATTCGGCGTGTTCGCTGCCGCCCTACAGCCTGTCGCAGGACGTGCTGGACGAGATGCGCCGCCAGACGGTAGCGATGGCGAAAGCGCTCAAAGTGGTCGGCCTGATGAACGTGCAGTTCGCGATCCAGGGCGACACCGTATACGTGCTGGAAGTGAACCCGCGCGCCTCGCGCACCGTGCCCTTCGTGTCCAAGGCCATCGGCGCACCGCTGGCGAAGATCGCCGCGCGCGCGATGGCGGGCATTTCGCTGAAATCGCAGGCATTCGAAAAAGAGATCATTCCGCCGTATTTCTCGGTGAAAGAGGCGGTGTTCCCGTTCCGCAAGTTCCCCGGTGTGGACACCATTCTCGGCCCGGAAATGAAATCGACCGGCGAAGTCATGGGCGTGGGCGACAATTTCGGCGAGGCCTTCGTCAAGTCGCAGCTGGCGTCGAGTTCCGAACTGCCGAAGCCGGGCGGGCGCGCCTTTGTCAGCGTGCGTTCGGGCGACCGTGATGCCATCGTCGAGTTGGCGCAGGCGCTGCGAGACCTCGGCTTCAGCCTGGTCGCCACGCGCGGCACCGCGCAGGCGATCGAGTCGGCTGGGATCCCGGTTGCCATCGTCAACAAGGTCAAGGAAGGCCGCCCGCATATCGTCGACATGATCAAGAACGGCGATATCGACTTCATCGTCAACGTGGTCGAAGACAAAAAGGCAGTGAAGGATTCCTACGCCATCCGCGCCGAGGCGCTGGCGCGCCGGGTCGTCTACTTCACCACCCTGGCCGGTGCGCACGCCGCCTGCATGGGTATGCGGCATGGCGACGGACTCGAAGTGTATTCCCTGCAGGCGCTGCATCAGCGCCTGCACTGACCAGAAAGGCAAGCTTGTGAGCAAATTCCCCATCACTGTCGTGGGCGCAGAAAAGATGCGTGCCGAGTTGCAGCATCTGAAAAGCGTGGAGCGCCCCGCCGTGATCCAGGCGATTGCCGAGGCGCGCGCGCAGGGCGACCTGTCGGAAAACGCCGAATACGATGCCGCCAAGGAAAAACAGGGTTTCATCGAAGGCCGCATAGCCGACCTGGAGGGCAAGCTTTCCAACGCCCAGATCATTGATCCCAAGACGCTGGACGCGGATGGCCGCATTGTTTTTGGCGCGACGGTTGAACTGGAAGACGCCGAGTCGGGCGATGCCGTCACCTATCAGATCGTCGGCGACGACGAGGCCGACATCAAGCAGGGCATGATTTCCGTGTCGTCGCCGATCGCACGCGCGCTGATCGGCAAATATGCCGGCGACAGCGCCGCGGTGCAGGCACCGGGCGGCGTGCGCCACTACGAAGTGCTGGACGTCCAATACAAATAATGCGGCGTTTCTGGGATGGCCTCGCCGGGACGATGCTGGTGCTGTGGATCGGCGGCATCTGGGCGATTGGCTATGTCGCCGCGCCGGTGCTGTTTGCCAGTATGGGCGACAAGCAACTGGCCGGGATGCTGGCCGGCAAGCTGTTCGAGGTGATGGCGTGGATCGGCATCGCTGCCGCGGTCTATCTGCTGGTTTATCGCATCGCGCGCGACGGTGGCGCCGCGCTGAAAACGCTGTTTTTCTGGGCGGTGGTGGTGATGCTGGCGCTGATCCTGACCGGCCAGTTCGGCATCCAGCCCATCATGCAGAGCCTGAAGGACCAGGCCATGCCGCATGCCGTGATGCAAAGCGTGTTTGCCGACCGCTTTGCGCGCTGGCACGGCATATCCAGCATTCTTTACCTGCTCCAGAGCGTGCTGGGCTTGCTGCTGGTGTGGCGTTCGGGACTGGCGCGATAAGCCCCGCCAGGCGGCAATCAGCCTGGCAGGGCAATGACGGGTTTGGCGGCGGCGCGATAAATCACCAGTACCTTGCCGATTTGCTGCACCGACGCCGCGCCGGTGGCGGTGCAGATTTCCTCCAGCCAGGCGCGGCGCGTATCGGGTTCGTTGCTGGCGGCCTTGATCTTGATCAGCTCGTGTGCGCTCAGCGCCTGGTCGATCTCCTTCAAAACGGCAGCCGTCAAACCCTGGTTGCCGATCATGACCACCGGTTGGCGCGCGTGGGCCAGCCCCTTCAGGAATTGCCGTTGTGCAGGCGTGAGTGATTTCATGCTTCTTCCTTAAATTCGAGCGCGGATTGTAGCCGATAGACGACATGGCGCAGAAACCGAAGCGAACCAAATCGGGCAGTGCCTGGATGCACGAGCATGTGACCGATCCCTACGTCAAAAAGGCGCAGCAGGACAATTATCGCTCGCGCGCCGCGTATAAATTGTTGGAAATCGACAAGCGTGACCACCTGTTGCGTCCCGGCATGACGGTGGTGGATCTGGGGGCGGCGCCCGGCAGCTGGTGCCAGGTGGCGGTGCAGAAGATGAAACAGCAGGGCAGGGTGCTGGCGATCGACCTGCTGCCGATGGCGCCCATCCCCGGCGTCGACAGCCTGGAAGGCGACTTCACCGAGCCGGCAGCCCTGGCCTGGCTGGAAGAAAAGTTGCAGTCCGGGCGGGTTGACCTTGTTTTAAGTGATATGGCGCCCAACATCAGTGGGGTGATGCTGTCGGATCAGGCACGACAGTATGAGCTGTGCGAGTTGGCGCTCGATTTTTCCGTGAACTGGTTGAAACCTGACGGCGCTTTTCTAGTCAAAGTATTTCAAGGCGTCGGCTTTGAGGATTTTCGGGCGCAGATGCGGCAGGCATTCGAGCAGGTGCTGATCCGCAAGCCCGAGGCCTCGCGCGATCGCAGTGCAGAGGTTTATCTTTTGGGGCGTCGACCCGTTGCGACAAGGGTCGCGGCAGATGAAACTGCCGTGACAAGCCGGCAAGAGTCGGACTAGAATGAATCCAGACGTGCTGCTGGGTTTAATCGTGCTGCGCTTGAATTGAATGTGCTGCACCAAGGAGTAAGTGTGAATAATTTGTCCAAAAACATCGCTGTCTGGCTGATCATCGCCGTCGTCCTGATGACGGTCTTCAACCAGTTCGGCGCGCAGCGCACCACGCAGACGCAGATGCCGTACTCGCAGTTCATCGAGGAGGTGCGCCAGCAGCAGATCACAAAGGTGGTGATCGAGGGCAACGTGCTGAAGGGCGAGCGCAGCGATGGCCAGCGCTTCACCAGCTACGCGCCGAGCGATCCGTGGATGGTGTCCGACCTGCTGAAGAACAACGTGTCGGTCGAAGCCAAGCCGGAAGAGCAGCCCTCGTTCCTGGTGAGCATGCTGATTTCGTGGTTCCCCATGCTGCTGCTGATCGGCGTCTGGATCTTCTTCATGCGCCAGATGCAGGGGGGCGGGAAGGGCGGCGCGTTTTCGTTCGGCAAGAGCCGGGCACGCCTGCTTGACGAGAATGCCAACCCGGTGACCTTTGCCGACGTGGCGGGTTGCGACGAGGCCAAGGAAGACGTGGCCGAGTTGGTGGATTTTCTGAAAGATCCGACCCGATTCCAGAAATTGGGCGGCCATATTCCGCGCGGCGTGCTGATGGTGGGCCCCCCGGGCACGGGTAAAACGCTGCTGGCGCGCTCGATCGCAGGTGAAGCCAAGGTGCCGTTCTTCAGCATCTCAGGCTCGGATTTCGTCGAAATGTTCGTCGGCGTCGGAGCCGCACGGGTGCGCGACATGTTCGAGCAGGCGAAGAAGAGTTCGCCCTGCATCATCTTCATCGACGAACTGGACGCGGTCGGCCGCCAGCGTGGTGCAGGCCTGGGCGGCGGTAACGACGAGCGCGAGCAGACCCTGAACCAGTTGCTGGTGGAAATGGACGGCTTCGAAGCGACCGCCGGCGTCATCGTCATCGCCGCGACCAACCGTCCCGATGTGCTCGACCCGGCGCTCTTGCGTCCGGGCCGTTTCGATCGCCAGGTATTCGTGGGCCTGCCCGACATCCGCGGCCGCGAACAGATTTTGCTGGTGCATATGCGCAAGGTGCCGGTCGCTCCTGATGTGCGCGCAGACATTCTGGCGCGCGGCACGCCCGGCATGTCTGGCGCCGACCTTGCCAACCTGATCAATGAAGCCGCCCTGTTCGCCGCCCGCGGCAACAAGCGTCTGGTCGACATGGACGATTTCGAGAAGGCCAAGGACAAAATCCTGATGGGCGCCGAGCGCAAGTCCATGGTGATCACGCCTGAAGACAAGAAAAAAACCGCTTACCATGAGTCGGGCCATGCGGTAGTCGGCATGTCCCTGCCCAGCTGTGATCCCGTACACAAGGTGACCGTCATTCCGCGCGGGCGCGCCTTGGGCGTGACCATGTCGCTGCCTGAACTGGACCGTTACAGTTTGTACAAGGATCAGTTGCTGGAACAGATCAGCATGCTGTTCGGCGGCCGGGTGGCCGAGGAAATTTTTGTCGGCAGTATCTCGACGGGTGCATCGAACGACTTCGAGCGCGCCACCAGTATCGCGCGCGATATGGTGACGCGCTACGGCATGTCAGATGCCCTGGGCCCCATGGTATACGGCGAAAACGAGGGCGAGGTGTTCCTGGGGCGTTCGGTGACCACGCACAAGAACATGAGCGAAGCCACCATGCAGAAGATCGACGCCGAAATTCGCCGCATCCTGGACGAGCAATACGCCGTGGCGAAGAAAATCCTCACCGACAGCCGCGACAAGGTCGAGGCGATGACAGCGGCCCTGCTGGAATACGAAACCATCGATGCCGATCAGATCGGCGACATCATGGCAGGGCGTCCGGTGCGTCCGCCCAAGCCCCTCGCCACCCCGCAGCCGCCGGCAGGCGGCGACAAGCCGAGCGCACCGGCACCGACCACGCAGCCCGTGCAGGAAGCCTGAACGGGGGTTCGGGTTAACGCACTACAATAGAGGGGCTTAGGCTCCTCTATTTTTATGTCCTGTCTCCACGCCGATTCGCACCGCTTCTCCCTGGCAAGGCCCCTCATTATGGGCATCGTCAACGTCACGCCCGATTCGTTTTCGGATGGGGGCCGTCTGGATGACTCCCGGGCGGCGATCCGGCATGCGCTGAAGTTGCTGGAAGAAGGCGCCGATATCCTCGACGTCGGAGGGGAATCCACTCGCCCCGGCGCGGCGGCCGTGGCCGTCAACGAGGAAATCCGCCGCGTGCTGCCGGTAATCGAGGCACTTGCCGGCCGCGGTTGCGCGGTGTCGGTCGACACGATGAAGCCCGAGGTGATGCGGGCGGCACTCGGTGCCGGCGCGGTCATGGTGAACGATGTGATGGCCCTGCGCGCGCCCGGTGCGCTGGAAGCGGTGGCGGCTTCCGCTGCGGCGGTGTGTCTGATGCACATGCAGGGCGAGCCGCAGCGCATGCAGCAGGCGCCCTGCTATATGGATGTGGTGGAAGAGGTGAAAGGGTTCCTGCAGGAGCGCATTGCTGCCTGCGAGGCGGCAGGAATCGGCCGCGAGCGGCTGGTGATCGACCCGGGCTTCGGCTTCGGCAAGACGCTGGAACACAATCTGGCTTTGCTCAGGCATTTGAATCGCCTGGCTGAACTGGGCGTGCCGGTGCTTGCCGGCCTGTCGCGCAAGTCCATGCTGGGCACGCTGACCGGACGCGATGTCGGGGCGCGCGAATTCGCCGGGGTGGCGGCGCATCTGGCTGCCGTGGCGCGCGGCGCACGGCTGGTCCGGGTACACAATGTAGCGGCCATGCGCGACGCGCTGGCCATCTGGAATGCAGTGGAGGAGCAACAGGATGGGACGTAAGTATTTCGGTACCGACGGCGTGCGCGGCAGGGTGGGCGAGTCCCCCATTACCCCCGAATTTGTCATGCATCTGGGCTACGCCGCCGGCCAGGTGCTGGTGGCCGGTCGCGGCAGCCTGCCCCCGAACCAGCACCCGACCGTGCTGATCGGCAAGGATACCCGCATCTCCGGCTACATGCTGGAGGCCGCGCTGGAAGCGGGTTTCACTGCCGCCGGGGTGAATGTTCTGATGACCGGTCCGATGCCGACGCCGGCAGTGGCGTATCTGACGCGCGCCCTGCGCCTGCAGGCCGGGGTGGTAATCTCGGCCTCGCACAATCCATTCGAGGACAACGGCATCAAGTTTTTCTCGGCCGACGGACAAAAATTGCCCGACAGCGTGGAGGAAGCCATCGAGGCACGGCTGGATCATCCGATCGTGACGGTCGAGGCGCGCCAGTTGGGGCGAGCCCGTCGCATCGAGGATGCCGCGGCGCGCTACATCGAGTTTTGCAAGAGTACTTTCCCCAATCACCTCGACCTGCGCGGCATGCGGATCGTGGTCGACTGCGCGCACGGCGCGACCTACCACATCGCCCCGCACGTCCTGCACGAGCTGGGGGCCGAGGTGATCGCCATCGGCAACGAACCGAATGGCTTCAATATCAACGATGAATGCGGCGCGACATATACCAAAGCGTTGTCGGACGCGGTGCGCGCCCATCGTGCGGATCTGGGCATCGCACTCGACGGCGACGGCGACCGCCTGATGATGGCCGACGCCGCGGGGCGGATTTACGATGGCGACCAGCTGATCTACGTCATTGCACGCCATCGCATCCAGAGCGGCTACATGAAGGGCGGCGTGGTCGGCACCCTGATGACCAATCTCGGCATGGAGCACGCATTGGGCCGGATCAATATCCCGTTCGAGCGCGCCAAGGTGGGCGACCGTTATGTTCTCGAGCGGCTCCATGCCAACGGCTGGATGCTCGGGGGCGAGTCCTCCGGGCATATCCTGTGCCTCGACAAGCACACGACCGGTGACGGGATCGTTTCAGCCCTGCAGGTGCTGCGCGCCTTGCGTGAGTCCGGAGAAGCCCTGGAAACGATGACCGCCGATCTGGCCATTTATCCCCAGGTCATGATCAATGTCCGGGTGGCAAAAGGCTTCAAGCTGGGGGTGGTGCCGGCGGTCAGCGCCTCGGTTGCCGAAGCCGAGGCGGCCTTGAACGGCAACGGGCGAGTTGTCCTTCGCGCGTCCGGCACCGAGCCGCTGATTCGCGTGATGGTGGAGGGACGCGATGCGGATCAGGTCAGACACACGGCTGAAACAATCGCCGCGGTTGTAAGGACTGCGGCCGCGGCCGGGTGATTTCCCGTCCTGAAATATAAATGTAATATTCGCCCGTTAGTATGGCGACGTCGCCCATGCGGCAACGTCAACTACTACCGGAGATTTGCATGCATACACGCAACAAACTGGCTCAAGGTGCCATAGCCACGATCCTTGGCCTGGCCTTCGCTGCCAGCGCGCTGGCCGCCGACATCACGGGTGCAGGCGCAACCTTCCCGTACGCCGTTTACGCCAAGTGGGCCGAAGCCTATCAGGCTGCAACCGGTAACAAGGTCAACTACCAGGCCATCGGCTCGTCGGGCGGCGTGAAGCAGATCAAGGCCAGGACCGTCGATTTTGGCGGCACCGACGCACCGCTCAAGCAGTCAGACCTGGATGCGGCGAAGCTGGTGCAGTTTCCATCCGTGATGGGTGGCGTGACCATCGTCATGAACGTTCCCGGTATCGCCTCAGGAAAATTGAAGCTGGACGGCGTCACCGCCGCCGACATCTTCCGCGGCGCAATCACCAAGTGGAACGCCCCCGCCATCGCCAGGCTGAACCCCGGCGTTACCCTGCCGAATATGGCCATTACCGTGACGCATCGTTCGGACGGTTCGGGCACCACCTACGCGTTCACCCACTATCTGGCCAAGCAGTCGGCGGCTTTCCTGGGCGAGGTCGGCGCAGGCAACACGGTCAACTGGCCGTCCAACGCGGTGGGCGGCAAGGGCAACGCGGGGGTCGCCGCCAACGTGCAGAAGATCAAGGGCACGATCGGTTATGTGGATATCGCCGATGCGATGAAGAACAGGATGAATTACGTTGCGCTGAAGAACCGCGCCGGCAATTACATCGTGCCGAGCCAGCAGGCGGTTGCCGACGCGGCTGCCGGCGCCAACTTCAAGGTCAAGGGCATGGCGCCCGACCTGTTGGACCAGTCGCACAAGAACGCCTGGCCCATCACCAGCGCCACCTACATCCTGGCGTATGAAAAGGGCGCCGATGCTGCCAAGCAGAAAGGGATCGTGGACTTCTTCAGTTGGTCCCTGAACAACGGCCAGAAAATGGCTGCCGACCTCGGCTTTGTGGCATTGCCACCCAACGTCGTGAAGATGGTCGAAGCTGAGATGAAAAATATCAAATAAGGCTGTGTCGGGCCGATTTGATCGAATGCCAGGGGCGGCTGCCGCCTTCGGCTTTCTGCGAAAGCGCCTGCCTGTTCCGGCGGGTGCTCCCGCAGATAATAATTAAACCGATAGGCACCCCGCCGTGAGTGAGCCCAGTGTATCCGCCGGAATCGACCTGCATGCAAGGCAGGTCAGGACATTCCGCTTGCAGGACAAGTTTTTTCACCACACCACCCAGCTATTCGCTTTTGTCGTCCTGGCGGCGCTGGTGGGGATTCTGGTGTCGCTCACCTACGAAGCCTGGCCCAGTATCAAGGCGTTCGGCCCGTCCTTTCTGTGGACCAATATCTGGAGCGTGCCGGATGACAAGTACGGCGCGCTGGCGGCCATTTACGGTACGGTCGTGACGTCCGTTCTGGCTTTGTTGATTGCGGTGCCGATCAGTTTCGGCATCGCCCTGTTCCTGACTGAAACCTGCCCGGTGTGGTTGCGCCGCCCCCTGGGGACGGCGATCGAATTGCTGGCGGGCATCCCCTCGATCGTGTACGGCATCTGGGGTCTGTTCGTGTTTGCGCCGCTGTTTGCCGACCATATCCAGCCCCCCCTGCAGGCGCTGCTGGGCGATGTGCCGGTGATCGGCGGCTGGTTTTCCGGCCCGCCCATCGGCGTCGGCATCCTGACGGCGAGCATTGTGCTGTCGCTGATGGTGATTCCCTTTATCGCTTCGGTCATGCGCGACGTATTCGAAACCGTGCCGCACGTACTGAAGGAGTCTGCCTATGGCCTGGGCTGCACCACCTGGGAAGTGGCGCGCAGTGTCGTGCTGCCTTACACCCGCGTCGGCGTCATCGGCGGCATCATGCTGGGACTGGGGCGGGCGCTGGGCGAGACCATGGCGGTCACCTTCGTGATCGGCAACGCCAACCGCATCAACGGCAGCCTGTTTGCACCGGGCACTTCGATTGCTTCCACCCTGGCGAACGAGTTCGGCGAGGCCGACCCCGGTCTGCATATCGCTTCCCTGTTTGAGCTGGGCCTCGTGCTGTTCATCATCACCTTTGTCGTGCTGGCGATTTCGCGCTGGCTGATCAGTCGTAGCATGGGCTCGGAGGGGCTGTAGATCATGATGAGCCTGTACACCCGCCGCATCTGGATCAACCGCATCGGCATCACCCTGTCCATGCTGGCGATGAGCCTTGGGTTGATTGCGTTGCTGTGGATTTTGTGGACGCTGTTTTCCAGGGGATTTGCCGCCCTGAGCTGGGATTTGTTCACCCAGGACACCCCTTCGCCGGGCACCGAGGGCGGCGGCCTGCGCAATGCCATCGTCGGCAGCGGTCTGATCCTGTTTTTTTCCATGCTGATCTCGACGCCGATCGGTATTCTGGCCGGGATTTACCTGGCCGAGTACGGGCGCGTCTCCAGATTTGCATCGTTCACCCGCTTCATGACCGACATCATGCTGTCGGCCCCATCCATCGTCATCGGCCTGTTCGTGTACGCGCTGTTCGTGGTGACCACCGGCGGATTTTCCGGCTGGGCAGGGTCGCTGGCGCTGGCGCTGATCGCCATTCCTGTGGTGGTGCGCACCACCGAAAACATGTTGAAGCTGGTGCCGACCAGCCTGCGCGAAGCGGCCTTTGCGGTGGGCGCACCACGCTGGCAGGTTTCGCTCAAGGTCACCTTGCGCGCGGTCAAGTCGGGGGTGGTGACAGGCGTGCTGCTGGCGATGGCGCGCATTACCGGAGAAACCGCGCCGCTGTTGTTTACTGCGCTGAATAACCAGTTCTTCAGCACCAATATGTCCGAACCGATGGGCAACCTGCCGGTGGTGATTTTCCAGTTCGCGTTGAGCCCGTATGACAACTGGGTCAATCTGGCCTGGGGCGGGGCGCTGTTGATTGCCCTGCTGGTGTTGGCGGTCAACATCGGTGTGCGCATCGTTTTCCGCAACAAGGTCAAACGTTAATTTCTCCGGAGCTCCGCCGTGTTCAATCAATCCATGCCCGATCAAGTCATGCCGCCCGACGAAAATATTGCGCTGCAGGTCCGCAATCTGGATTTCTTTTACGGCGATTTCAAAGGCCTCAACAACGTCAATCTGGATGTCGCCAACAAGAAGGTGACGGCCTTCATCGGGCCCTCCGGTTGCGGCAAATCCACCTTGCTGCGCACCTTCAATCGCATGTATGACCTGTACCCGGGGCAGCGCGCCGAAGGGCAGATTATTTTTCATGGCAAGAATCTGCTCGACAAGAGCCAGGACGTGAACCTTGTACGCGCCAAGATCGGCATGGTGTTCCAGAAGCCCACGCCGTTTCCCATGACGATCTATGAAAACATTGCTTTTGGCGTGCGCCTGTATGAGCGAATGTCGAAAAGCGCAATGGACGATCGCGTCGAATGGGCGCTCAACAAGGCCGCGCTGTGGGGTGAAGTGAAGGACAAGTTGCAGCAGAACGGCCTGTCGCTTTCTGGCGGCCAGCAACAGCGCTTGTGCATCGCGCGCGCGGTCGCGGTCAAACCCGACATCGTGCTGCTGGACGAGCCGACCTCGGCACTGGACCCGATTTCCACCGCCAAGATCGAAGAACTCATCAACGAGCTGAAGAGCGAATACACCATCGCCATCGTCACCCACAACATGCAGCAGGCCGCGCGGGTTTCCGACTTCACGGCCTTCATGTACCTGGGTGAGCTCATCGAATTCAACGAAACCGGCACGATCTTCATGCAGCCGGTCAAGAAGCAGACCGAAGACTACATTACCGGCCGATTCGGCTAAATCTCCCGGCGTGCGCGGCGCTTGGGCGGTTGACCGCCGGGCGCGTTGCGCTTACCATCGCGCACTTTTATTTGGCAGAATCCCATGCGCAAGAAGCTCGTAGCCGGTAACTGGAAAATGCATGGCAGCCTGGCCGAGAATGCCGCGTTGCTGTCCGCACTCAAGCCTGCCCTGGCCGGTATCGAGGCCGTGGTTTGCGTGCCTTTTCCGTACCTGGCGCAGGCGCAGGCCGAACTCACCGGATCGTCGATTGCCTGGGGCGCGCAAAACGTGTCCGAGCAGGCCAAGGGCGCGCTCACCGGCGAAGTGTCGGTATCCATGCTGCTCGATTTTGGCTGCACGTATGTGATCGTCGGCCATTCCGAGCGGCGCAGCCTGTACGGCGAATCCGACGCACTGGTGGCGCGCAAATACATGGCAGCACAGGCGGCTGGTTTGACGCCCATCCTGTGCGTCGGCGAATCGCTGGCCGAGCGCGAGTCGGGCGTGACCGAAGCGGTCGTTTCACGTCAGCTCGATGCCGTGATTGACGCGGCAGGGGTGGCTTCACTGGCCAAGGCCGTGATCGCATATGAGCCGGTATGGGCGATCGGCACCGGAAAAACCGCCTCGCCGGAACAGGCGCAGGCTGTGCACGCCTTCATTCGCAGCAAGGTCTCCGCACTCGATGCGAGCGTGGCAGACCAGCTTGTCATCCAGTATGGGGGTAGCGTAAAAGCCGCGAATGCGGCAGAATTGATGGCTCAGCCCGATATCGATGGCGGCCTGATTGGCGGTGCTTCACTGGTCGCCGACGAATTCGTCGCGATATGTCGGGCAGCAGCCAAGTAAGAGTCAAATATGGAAACATTGTTCTGGGTTCTTCACGTTATTGTTGCCATCGCGGTCATCGCGCTGGTGTTGTTGCAGCACGGCAAGGGGGCGGACATGGGCGCGGCATTTGGCAGCGGGTCGTCCGGCAGCCTGTTCGGCGCGACGGGTTCGGCCAACTTTCTCAGCCGCAGCACTGCCATCGTGGCGACCCTGTTTTTCCTGACCAGTCTGGGCTTGGCCTATTTCGGGCTGCAGCAACAGAAGCCGACCAGTGTGCTGGATCGCACAACGGTACCGGCGACCACAACGCAGCCTGCTGCGCCTGCGCAGGTTCCGGGCGAGAGCGGCGGCTCGAGAGCGGGGGACATTCCGCAGTAAAATTTACCTCGGTTGAGCGTTCCCGTTCAACCAAAATTTGAAGGGCGTATGCCCTTTGGCCCATGTGGTGGAATTGGTAGACACGCTATCTTGAGGGGGTAGTGACTTAGGTCGTGGGAGTTCGAGTCTCCCCGTGGGCACCATCGAATTTCCTGATTTATTCGTTAGCATTCGCTATCGAATAAGCTTTTGATTGTTAAGGGAAAAGCACGTATTTTTCGGCTTGACAGTCGATGCCCGGCGCTAATACACTTGGGCCATAATTATTCAACGGCCTGACATGGGCATAGACGGAGGAACCCGGTGCTGGAGAACTACCTCCCCATTCTGCTGTTCATTCTGGTCGGGCTAGCCTTTGGTATTGGCCCAATCATTGCAGGTGGCCTGCTGGCCCCGAATCGTCCCGATAGCGAAAAACTCTCGCCCTACGAATGTGGTTTCGAGGCGTTCGAGGATGCGCGCATGAAGTTCGACGTGCGCTACTACCTGGTTGCCATTCTTTTCATTCTGTTCGATCTGGAAATCGCCTTCCTTTTCCCTTGGGCGATTGTGCTGGAAGAAATCGGCCTGGCCGGTTTTGTCGCCATGATGGTGTTCCTCGGCATCCTGGTGATCGGCTTCATCTATGAATGGATGAAGGGGGCACTGGAATGGGAGTAAGGCTTTTGAGCCGTTGGGCGAGAGCCCCCATGCCCAGCATGGGGATCGACCCGGCGAAAAGGCCTGCCCGCGACATTGAGGGCGCCATGGCATGAGCATCGAAGGCGTACTCGAACAGGGTTTTATCACCGCCAAGGCCGACCAGCTGATCAACTATATGCGCACCGGCTCGATGTGGCCGATGACCTTTGGTCTGGCATGCTGCGCGGTGGAGATGATGCACGCCGGCGCCGCGCGCTACGACCTCGACCGCTTCGGCATCGTGTTCCGTGGCAGCCCCAGGCAGTCCGACGTGATGATCGTGGCGGGCACGCTGTGCAACAAGATGGCCCCCGCCCTGCGCAAGGTCTACGACCAGATGGCCGAGCCGCGCTGGGTGATTTCCATGGGCTCGTGCGCCAACGGCGGCGGCTATTACCATTACTCGTACTCGGTGGTGCGCGGCTGCGACCGCATCGTGCCGGTCGACATCTATGTGCCCGGCTGCCCGCCCACGGCGGAAGCGCTGCTGTTCGGCATCATCCAGTTGCAGAACAAGATCCGCCGCACCAACACCATCGCACGCTGATAGCCCATGCCCCAGACTGTGGAAGCTCTTTCTTTGTCCCTTGAGGCCGCGCTCGGCGACGCGCTGGAGCAGTCGTTCGTCCGTCTTGATGAGCTGACGCTGATCGTCAAGGCGCAGCATTACGCGTCGGCGATGCGCACGCTGCGCGACCATCCCGATGGCCGCTTCGAACAGCTGATCGACCTGTGCGGCGTGGATTATTCGGGCTACGGGAGTGATGGCTACAGTGACGGATCGTGGGACGGCGCCCGCTTTGCCGTGGTGACGCATCTGCTGTCGGTGTCGAACAACCAGCGTGTGCGCGTGCGTGTATTTTGCCCCGACGACGACTTGCCGCTGGTGGCGTCGATGGTCGACATCTGGCCGGCGGCCAACTGGTATGAGCGTGAAGCCTTCGACCTGTATGGCATCGTATTTGAGGGGCATCCCGATCTGCGCCGCATCCTCACCGATTATGGCTTTATCGGCCATCCGTTCCGCAAGGATTTCCCGCTGTCCGGCAACGTTGAAATGCGTTACGACCCGACCCAGCGGCGAGTGATCTACCAGCCGGTATCGATCGAGCCGCGCGAAGTCACTCCGCGCATCGTGCGCGACGAAAGTTACGGGGCAGGGCGCTAATGGCTGAAACCCGCAACTACGCTAGATTAATGAGTGTCGTCCCGGAGCGTTCAAATGGCTGAAATCCGGAACTACACGATGAACTTCGGGCCGCAGCATCCGGCCGCGCACGGCGTGCTGCGCCTGGTGCTGGAGCTCGACGGCGAGGTGATCCAGCGCGCCGACCCGCATATCGGCCTGTTGCATCGCGCCACCGAAAAGCTGGCCGAGCACAAGACCTTCCTCCAGTCGGTTCCCTACATGGACCGCCTCGACTATGTGTCGATGATGGTCAACGAGCATGCCTACGTGATGGCGATTGAAAGGCTGCTCGGCATCGAGGTGCCGGAGCGCGCGCAATATATCCGCGTGATGTTCGACGAGATCACCCGCGTGCTGAATCACCTGCTGTGGCTGGGCGCGCACGCGCTCGACGTCGGCGCGATGACGGTCTTTTTGTATGCCTTCCGCGAGCGCGAGGACCTGATGGACTGCTACGAGGCGGTATCGGGTGCGCGCCTGCATGCGGCCTACTACCGTCCCGGCGGCGTCTACCGTGACCTGCCGGACAGCATGCCGCAGTACGCGGCGCAGCACACCCGCAACGAGGCGACGATGAAGTCGATGAACGCCAACCGTCAGGGTTCGCTGCTCGACTTCATCGAGGATTTCACCCAGCGCTTCCCGACGTATGTCGATGAATACGAGACGCTGCTGACCGACAACCGCATCTGGAAACAGCGCACCGTCGGCATCGGCGTGGTGTCGCCCGAGCGCGCGCTGGCACTGGGCTTCACCGGCCCGATGCTGCGCGGCTCCGGCGTCGAGTGGGACCTGCGCAAGAAGCAGCCCTACGAAGTCTACGACCGTATGGATTTCGACATCCCGGTCGGCACCAATGGCGATTGCTACGACCGCTACCTGGTGCGCATCGAAGAAATGCGGCAGTCCAACCGCATCATCAGGCAGTGCGTCGACTGGCTGCGCAAGCATCCGGGGCCGGTCATCGTCGAGAACCACAAGGTTGCTCCGCCGTCGCGGCTCGACATGAAGCAGAACATGGAAGAACTGATCCATCACTTCAAGCTCTTCACCGAAGGCATGCATGTGCCGGCGGGCGAAGCCTATGCCGCGGTGGAACATCCCAAGGGCGAGTTCGGCATTTATCTGGTGTCGGACGGCGCCAACAAACCCTATCGTCTGAAAATCCGCGCGCCGGGCTATGCGCATCTGGCGGCACTCGATGAAATGAGCCGTGGCCACATGATCGCCGACGTCGTCGCCATCATCGGCACGCAG
This sequence comes from Thiobacillus sp., assembly GCA_019459055.1. Taxonomy (GTDB): domain Bacteria; phylum Pseudomonadota; class Gammaproteobacteria; order Burkholderiales; family Thiobacillaceae; genus Thiobacillus. The sequence goes on from JAIBEI010000051.1 coordinate 43,799, forward strand.
GATATTGTTTTCGGGGAGATCGACCGCTGATGGCCAATCCTGATTCAAACACCCTTCGGCTGAGTCAAGAATCGCTCGCGCTGATCGACGCCGAGGTCGCCAAATATCCCGCCGACCGGAAGCAGTCGGCGGTCATGGCCGCGCTGCGCATCGCGCAGACTGAAAAGGGCTGGCTCAAGCCCGAACTGGTCGAGTACGTCGCGCACTATCTGGAGATGCCGCCGATCGCGGCCTATGAGGTGGCGACCTTCTACAACATGTACGACACCCAGCCGGTGGGGCGTCACAAGATCACGCTGTGCACCAATCTGCCGTGCGCGCTGATGGGGGCGAACAAGATCGCCGAACACCTGAAGCAGAAACTCGGCATCGGCTTCGGCGAGACCACCGAAGATGGGCGCTACACACTGAAGGAAGGCGAATGCATGGGAACCTGCGGCGATGCGCCGGTGTGCCTGCACAACAACCATGCCATGCATACGCATCTCACGCCCGAACAGGTGGACGAATTGCTGGACGAACTGAAATGACGGCCAAGCTGAAATGAGCCTGCTGAAGCCGACTCCCCAGGTCTGCAGCTGGACGCAGGCGCTCGACAACCCGCGCTCGCTCGCGACCTACGTCGCCCATGGCGGCTACCAGGCACTGCGTCGCGTGATCACGGAAAATATTTCCGGTGACGCCATCATCGCCGAGCTCAAGACCAGCGCCCTGCGCGGACGCGGCGGTGCGGGCTTTCCCACCGGCCTCAAGTGGAGCTTCATGCCGCGCGCATTTGCCGGCGACAAGTACATCGTCTGCAACAGCGACGAGGGCGAACCGGGCACCTTCAAGGACCGCGACATCCTGCGCTACAACCCGCATCAGCTGATCGAGGGCATGGCGATCGCCGGCTACGTGATGGGCGCGCGCGTCGGCTACAACTACATCCATGGCGAGATTTTTGATTGCTACCGGATCTTCGAGGCTGCGCTGCGGGAAGCGCGCGAAGCCGGCTATCTGGGCGACAAGCTGTTCGGCACCGACTTCTGCTTCCAGCTGCACGCGCACCTGGGCTACGGCGCTTACATTTGCGGCGAGGAAACCGCGCTTCTGGAATCGATCGAAGGCAAGAAGGGGCAGCCGCGCTTCAAGCCGCCGTTCCCGGCGAGCTTCGGCCTGTACGGCAAGCCGACCACCATCAACAACACCGAGACGCTGGCCTCGGTACCGTGGATCATGCAGCACGGCGGCCAGGCATTCCTCGAGCTCGGCAAGCCCAACAACGGCGGCGCCAAGCTGTTTTCGGTTTCCGGGCACGTCAACAAGCCGGGCAACTACGAAGTGCCGCTCGGCACGCCGTTTTCCGCACTGCTGGAGATGGCGGGCGGGGTGCGTAACGGCCATAAATTGAAGGCGGTCATTCCGGGCGGATCAAGCGCGCCGGTGCTGCCGGCCGACACCATGATGGACTGCACGATGGACTTCGATTCCATCTCCAAGGCGGGCTCCATGCTGGGCTCCGGCGCGGTCATCGTAATGGACGAAACCGTGTGCATGGTGCGTGCGCTGGAGCGGCTATCCTATTTTTATTTCGAGGAATCGTGTGGCCAGTGCACGCCATGCCGTGAAGGCACCGGCTGGATGTACCGCGTGATTCACCGCATCGAACACGGGCAGGGCCGGCCGGAAGACATCGATCTGCTCAACAGCGTGGCGGGACGCATCGGCGGCCATACCATTTGCGCACTGGGCGACGCAGCGGCACTGCCGGTGCAAAGCTTTCTCAAACATTTTGGCCATGAGTTCGAGCACCACATCGAACACAAGTGCTGCATGGGCGGAACGGAACAGTAACCATGGCTACGCTTAATATCGAGATTGATGGCCGCGCACTCCAGGTCGAAAGCGGCGACACCATCATGGATGCGGCGAACCAGGCCGGCATCGCGATCCCGCATTTCTGTTATCACAAGAAACTCTCCATCGCCGCCAGCTGCCGCATGTGTCTGGTGCAGGTGGAAAAGGCGCCCAAGCCGCTGCCTGCCTGTGCCACGCCGGTGACCGACGGCATGAAGGTATACACCCGTTCGGAATACGCGATCAGTGCGCAGAAAAGTGTGATGGAGTTCCTGCTCATCAACCATCCGCTCGACTGCCCGATTTGCGACCAGGGCGGCGAGTGCACGCTGCAGGACCTGGCGGTGGGCTACGGCGGCTCGTCGTCGCGCTACCAGGAACTCAAGCGCGTGGTGCGCGAGAAGGCCCTCGGCCCGCTGATCGCCACGGACATGACGCGTTGCATCCATTGCAGCCGCTGCGTGCGCTTCGGCCAGGAAATCGCCGGCGTGATGGAGCTCGGCATGCCCGGGCGCGGCGAGCACACCGAAGTGATGTCGTTTCTCGAAAGCCAGGTGGCGTCCGAGTTGTCAGGCAACGTCATCGACCTGTGCCCGGTCGGTGCCTTGACCAGCAAGCCTTTCCGCTACAGCGCCCGCAGCTGGGAACTGTCGCGCCGCCCCTCGATCAGCCCGCACGACAGCCTGGGTTCCAATCTTGAAGTCCACGTCAAGGACAACAAGGTGATGCGCGTGGTGCCGCGCGAGAACGAGGACGTCAACGAATGCTGGCTGGCTGACCGTGACCGTTTTTCCTACGAAGGCCTCAACACAGCCGAGCGCCTGACCCTGCCGATGATCAAGCGAGACGGGCAGTGGACAGAAACCACCTGGCAGGCGGCGCTCGAATTTGTCGCGGACAAGCTGAAGTCGATCCCGGCTGAGCAGATCGGCGCGCTGTCGACGCCGTATCGCCCGGCGGAAGAGCTCTTTCTGCTGCAAAAGCTGATGCGCGGCATGGGCAGCGGCAACGTCGATCATCGCCTGCGGCAGTCGGACTTCTCGCTCGACGACAAGGCGCATGGCGGCTTCTGGCTCGGCATGCCGGTGACCTACATGTCGCGCCTCAAGCACATGTTGGTGGTGGGCTCCAACCTGCGCAAGGATCACCCGCTGATGGCGCACCGCATCCGCGAGTCGGTACGCTGGTCTGGCGAGCTCAATCTGATCAATGCGGCGGAAGATGAATTCCTCGGCAAGGTGCACGCCAAGCGCATCGTCGCGCCGTCGCAGCTCGCCGCCGCGCTGGCAGGCGTGTGCCGCGCGCTGGCCGAACTGAAAAGCCTGCCGGTGCCCGACATCGCCGTCCATGGCGTCGCCGACGACACCGCACGCAAGATTGCCGAGAGCATTTCGGGCGGCGACCAGGACGCTTCAGGTGGAGAATCGCGCGCGGTCTTCCTCGGCAACATGGCACAGCACCATCCCGCCTATTCGCAGATTCATGCGCTGGCACAGGAGGTGGCGAAGCTCGCAGGTGCCAGTTTTGGTGTGCTGGGCGAAGCGGCCAACAGCGTCGGCGCGGTGGTAGTCGGGGCGATTCCGGGGCGTGGGCCGCTGGGTCAGCCTGCGGTCAAGGGCCTGAATGCGCAACAGATGCTGGCCCAGCCTTTGCGCGCCTATTTGATGCTGGGGGTTGAAGCCGAACTCGACACCCACGACCCGGTGAGCGCGATGGCCAGCATCCAGGCGGCGGAATTCGTCGTGGTGATGTCGCCTTACAAGGGCAGGTCGCTCGATTACGCCGACGTGTTGCTGCCGATTGCGCCGTGGACCGAAACCTCGGGCACCTTCATCAACACCGAAGGCCGCGTGCAGAGCTTCAGCGCTGTGGTGAAGCCGCTTGGCGAAGCCCGCCCGGCGTGGAAAGTGCTGCGTGTGCTGGGCAATCTGCTGGGGCTGGCCGGGTTCGAGCACAACGATTCACAGGACGTACTGCGCGACGCGCTCGGCCCTACGCCGATCGGCAGCGTCCAGGCTTTCCTCAATAACGAAATCAGCGGCGTGACCGTGACGCCGCCGCAGCTGAATGAAGGGCTGGAACGCGTCGCCGAAGTGCCGATCTACCAGACCGATGCGGTGGTGCGCCGCTCGCCTTCGCTGCAGAAGACGCAGGATGCGGCGCTTCCGGTGGCGCGCATGCACGGCCGGCTGATTGCGAAATTGGGGCTGGAAGAAAACGGCCTTGTCTCGGTGCGGCAGACTGCCAGCGCGCTGACACTTAAAGTTCAGCGTGACGACCTGCTGCCAGACAACTGCGTGCGCGTTCCCAGCGGCCATCCGCTGACGGCGGGGCTGGGGCCGATGTTCGGGCCGATCACTGCGGAGCCGGCGTGATGGAGACTGGACTCATGGAGAGCGCGGGCATGGACTGGGCCGCAATTCAGACAGTCGTCTGGACGCTGGTCAAAATCATGGCACTGGTGGTGCCGCTGATGTTGGGCGTGGCCTATCTGACCTACGCCGAAAGGAAAGTCATCGGCTGGATGCAGGTGCGCATCGGTCCCAATCGCGTGGGTTTCCAGGGCCTGCTGCAGCCGATCGCCGATGCGGTGAAGCTGTTGATGAAGGAAATCATCATTCCTGCCGGCGCCAACCGCGGACTGTTCATTCTCGGTCCCATTCTCGCCATCGCGCCCGCGCTGGCGGCCTGGGCGGTGATTCCGTTCACCGACACGCTGGTGGTGGCCAATATCAACGCCGGTTTGTTGTATGTGATGGCGATCACCTCGATGGGGGTGTATGGCGTCATCATCGCGGGCTGGGCGTCCAACTCCAAATACGCCTTCCTCGGCGCGATGCGCTCGGCAGCGCAGATCGTATCGTATGAAATCGCCATGGGCTTCGCGCTGGTCGGCGTGCTGATGGCGGCGCAGTCGCTCAACCTCATCGACATCGTGCAGGGCCAGGCGGGCGGGCTGCACCAGTGGTACATCTGGCCGCTGTTCCCGCTGTTCGTGGTGTACCTGATTGCCGGCGTGGCCGAAACCAACCGTGCGCCGTTTGACGTCGCCGAAGGCGAATCCGAGATCGTCGCCGGTTTCCATGTGGAATATTCCGGCATGGCGTTCGCCGTGTTCTTCCTCGCCGAATACGCCAACATGATCCTGATCGCCGCGCTGACCACGCTGATGTTCCTCGGCGGCTGGCTGTCGCCGGTTGGCTTTCTGCCCGATGGCATCATCTGGTGGCTGGCGAAGACCGGCTTCGTGCTGTTCCTGTTCCTCTGGTTCCGTGCCACCTTCCCGCGCTACCGCTACGACCAGATCATGCGTTTGGGCTGGAAGGTGTTCATTCCCATCACCATCGTCTGGATCGTCGTCGTCGGCGGCATGATGCAGACGCCGTATGGTTATCTCTTCCATTGAGCGCGCCATGAAACGGATCACCCAATTCTTCGGCAGCCTGCTCCTGATCGAACTCCTGCGCGGCATGATGCTCACCGGTCGTCACCTGTTCGCGCGCAAGATCACGGTGCAGTACCCGGAAGAGAAAACCCCGCAATCGCCCCGTTTTCGCGGTCTGCACGCATTGCGCCGCTATCCCAACGGCGAGGAGCGCTGCATCGCCTGCAAGCTGTGCGAAGCGGTGTGCCCGGCGCTGGCCATCACCATCGAATCGGAACAGCGCAATGACGGCACCCGGCGCACCACGCGCTACGACATCGATCTGACCAAGTGCATTTTCTGCGGCTTCTGCGAAGAGTCCTGCCCGGTCGACTCCATCGTCGAAACCCGCATCCTCGAATACCACGGCGAAAAACGCGGCGACCTCGTCTACACCAAGTCGATGCTGCTGGCGGTCGGCGACCAGTACGAGGCGCAGATCGCGCAGGACCGGGCGGCCGATGCGAAGTATCGGTAAGACAGGGGTCAGAATTCAGGGGGCAGGGAACAGTAGTTTCGACGGTGGTTACTTCAACAAAAATGGGAGGGCGGGGCAAGAAAGCGATTTGGATAGACAAAGGTACATGGGTCGGGTTTTCCCTGGCCCCTGAATCCTGAATCCTGACCCCTAAAACATGATTTACACGACCGCAATCTTCTACTTCTTCTCCGCCATCCTGGTGCTTGCCGGGTTGCGCGTCATCACCGCGCGCAATCCTGTGCATGCCGCGCTGTTTCTGGTGCTGGCCTTTTTCACCGCGGCGGGTCTGTGGATGATGCTGGAGGCCGAATTCCTCGCCATCACCCTGGTGCTGGTGTACGTCGGCGCGGTGATGGTGCTGTTCCTGTTCGTGGTGATGATGCTCGATATCAACCTCGATAAATTGCGCGAAGGCTTCTGGAATTACGCGCCTCTGGCAGGCTTCATCTCGGTTCTGCTGGTGATCGAAATGGCGCTGATCCTCGGTAGCCGCCACTTTGGGCTCGACGTGATGGGCGCCCCAGTGCCGCATCCCGCCGACTACAGCAACACCAAGGAGCTCGGGCGACTGCTGTACACCGATTATGTCTACGCGTTCGAGCTTGCCGCAGTGATCCTGCTGGTGGCGATCGTCGCCGCGATTGCCCTGACGCTGCGCCGCCGCAAGGACAGCAAGTACATCGATCCCGCCGAGCAGGTGAAGGTCAAACGCAATGACCGCCTGCGCATCGTGAAGATGAGCGCGGTGAAGCGTGAGGTGTCAGGAGTGAGGGGAGAGGAGAAAAACCCATGACTTGCCACGATTTCACACCGCACGCCTTCCCCCTCACACCTCACCGCTCCGAAGGAGCGCTCGCATGATTTCCTTATCGCATTTCCTGGTGCTGGGCGGCGTGCTGTTCGCCATCAGCGTGCTGGGCATCTTCCTCAACCGCAAGAACGTCATCATCCTCCTGATGGCGATCGAGTTGATGCTGCTCGCGGTGAACATGAACTTCATCGCGTTTTCGCATTATCTGGGCGACATTCACGGCCAGATCTTCGTCTTTTTCATCCTCACTGTCGCTGCGGCCGAATCGGCCATCGGCCTGGCGATCCTGGTGGTGCTGTTCCGCAACCTGCACACGATCAACGTCGATGACCTCGACCATCTGAAAGGCTGATGACGATGGACATGCAGACGCTCTATCTGATCGTGCCGCTGGCGCCGCTTCTCGGCGCGATCGCCGCAGGCCTGTTCGGCAAATTGATCGGACGTACCGGCGCCCATGTTGTCGCCATCGCCGGGGTGGCGGCTTCGCTCATCGCATCGGTGCTGGTGTTCCAGGACGTGCTCGCAGGCCATACCTACAACGGCACCGTCTACACCTGGATGGTGCTGGGCGAGTTGCGCTTCGAGGTCGGCTTCCTGATCGATGCGCTGACCGCGATGATGATGCTGGTCGTCACCTTCGTATCGCTGATGGTGCACATCTACACCATCGGATACATGCACGACGACCCCGGCTACCAGCGCTTTTTCAGCTACATCTCGCTGTTCACCTTTTCGATGCTGATGCTGGTGATGAGCAATAACTTCCTGCAGCTGTTCTTCGGCTGGGAAGCGGTGGGCCTCGTCTCCTACCTGCTGATCGGCTTCTGGTACACGAAAGAGACAGCGATCTACGCCAACCTCAAGGCCTTCCTGGTCAACCGCGTCGGCGATTTCGGCTTCATCCTCGGCATCGGCCTGGTGCTGGCCTACTTCGGCTCGCTCGATTACGCCACCGTGTTTGCCAAGGCGCCGTCGCTCGCAAAGGAGACCATCACCCTGTGGCCCGGCACGCCGTGGATGCTCATGACGGTGATCGGGATCCTCCTGTTCATCGGCGCGATGGGCAAGTCGGCGCAGTTCCCGCTGCACGTCTGGCTGCCCGACTCGATGGAAGGCCCGACGCCGATTTCCGCGCTGATCCATGCGGCGACGATGGTGACCGCCGGCATCTTCATGGTCGCGCGCATGTCGCCGCTGTTCGAGTTGTCCGATGTGGCCTTGAGCTTCATCATGGTGATCGGCGCGATCACCGCGCTGTTCATGGGCTTCCTCGGCATCGTGCAGAACGACATCAAGCGCGTGGTGGCCTATTCGACGCTGTCGCAGCTCGGCTACATGACCGTGGCGCTGGGCGCCTCGGCCTATTCGGTCGCGGTGTTCCACCTGATGACGCACGCCTTCTTCAAGGCGCTGCTGTTCCTCGCAGCCGGTTCGGTCATCATCGCCATGCACCACAACCAGGACATCCGCTACATGGGCGGATTGAGGAAATACATGACGATCACTTGGATCACCTCGCTGATCGGCTCGCTGGCCCTGATCGGCACCCCGTTCCTGTCGGGCTTCTATTCCAAGGAAACCATCATCGAGGCGGTCAAGCTGTCGCACCTGCCCGGCTCGGGGTTCGCTTATGTTGCGGTACTGCTCGGCGTGTTCGTCACCGCCTTCTATTCCTTCCGCATGTATTTCCTGGTGTTCCACGGCAAGGAGCGCTTTCACCAGGGGCACGCCCACGGCAACGAGCCGGACGCGCACCACGGCCATGGCGGCACGCCGCACGAAAATCCATGGGTGGTGATCGGGCCCTTGCTGGCGCTGGCGCTGCCCTCGCTGGCGATCGGCTACATGACCATCGAACCGATGCTGTTCGGCGACTTTTTCGGCAGCGCGATCTACGTCGCCGACCGCCATCCGGTGATGCACGAACTGAATCAGGAATTTCACGGCCCGTGGCCGATGGCTTTGCACGCGGTGATGACGCTGCCGTTCTGGCTGGCTGCGGCCGGGGTGGGACTGGCCGCGTTCTTCTACCTCAAGCGCCCGGACATTCCGGCCGCCATCGCGCAGCGCTTCAAGTTCCTGCACCAGATGCTGCTCAACAAGTACTGGTTCGACGAGCTCTATGGCTGGCTGTTCGCCAGGGGCGCGCGCGTGCTCGGCGGCACTTTGTGGCGGCACGGCGACCAGAACGTGATCGACGGCTTCTTCATCAACGGCACGGTCTATCTGGTCGAACGCGCGTCCCGTTTGCTGAAGGCCTTCCAGTCCGGCTACATCTACCACTACGCCTTTGCCATGCTGATCGGGGTGTTCGCCCTGGTGACCTGGTTCGCGCGGCTCAACTAAAACAAACCCCATGTTCGGACAGTCGATTCTCTCCCTCGTCATCTGGGTCCCGATTTTGGCCGGGGTGGCGGTGCTCGCCACCGGCTCCGACCGCAACGCATCACTGGCGCGCTGGATTGCGTTGGCCGGTGCGCTGCTGGGCCTCGCCGTTGCGATCCTGTTGCTCACCGGCTTCGACACCGCCACCTCGGCGATGCAGTTCGTCGAAAAAGCCGCGTGGATCCCGGCGTTCAACGTCCATTATCACCTCGGCGTCGATGGCATTTCGATGCCGCTGATTCTGCTGAACAGCTTCATCACCGTGCTGGTGGTGATCGCCGGCTGGCGGGTGATCCAGGACAAGGTCGCGCAGTACATGGCGGCCTTCCTCATCATGTCCGGCCTCATCAACGGCGTATTCGCCTCGCTCGACGGCATCCTGTTCTACGTTTTCTTCGAGGGCATGCTGATCCCGCTGTACCTGATCGTCGGCGTGTGGGGCGGCCCGAATCGCGTCTATGCCGCGTTCAAGTTCTTCCTCTACACCCTGCTCGGTTCGCTCCTGATGCTGGTGTCGATGATCTATCTCTATTTTCAGTCGGGCGGCAGCTTCGACATCCAGACCTGGCACACCACTACGCTCGGGATGACGGCGCAGACGCTGATGTTCTTTTCCTTTCTGCTGGCCTTCGGGGTCAAGGTGCCGATGTGGCCGGTGCACACCTGGCTGCCCGACGCCCACGTCGAGGCGCCCACTGGCGGCTCGGTGGTGCTGGCGGCGATCACGCTGAAAGTCGGCGCCTACGGCTTCCTGCGCTTCATTCTGCCGACGCTGCCGGATGCCAGTCACGAATACGCCTGGTTCGTCATCATGCTGTCGCTGGTCGCTGTGGCCTACATTGGCCTGGTGGCGCTGGCGCAGTCCGACATGAAGAAGCTCATCGCCTATTCGTCGATTGCGCACATGGGCTTCGTCACGCTCGGCTTCTTCATGTTCAACCCGCTCGGCGTCGAAGGCGGGCTGGTGCAGATGATCTCGCACGGCTTCGTGTCGGCGGCGCTGTTCCTCTGCATCGGGGTGATGTACGACCGTCTGCACTCGCGCCAGATCAAGGACTACGGCGGCCTGGTCAACCGGATGCCGGTATTCGCCGCCTTCTTCATGCTGTTCGCCATGGCCAACGTGGGCCTGCCCGCCACCAGCGGCTTCGTCGGCGAGTTCATGGTCATTATGGCGGCTACCAAGGTCAATTTCTGGTTCGCTTTCGTTGCGGCGACCACGCTGATCCTCGGCGCGGCCTACACGCTGTGGATGTACAAGCGGGTGGTGTTCGGCACTGTGACCAACCCGCACGTCGAGGAAATGAGCGACATCAACGCGCGTGAAATCCTGCTGCTCGGCGTGCTCGCCGTCTGCGTGCTGGCGATGGGCCTGTATCCCAGGCCGCTCACGGACACCATGCATGTGTCGGTGGTCGACCTGTTGGCGCACGTCGCCCAAAGCAAACTGCCTTAAGGTTCCAAGATGAGCGATTTCCTCACCCAATTCGCCCCCGCCCTGCCCGAGATCTTCGTGCTGGCGATGGTCTCGCTGATCCTGGTGATCGACGCCGCCGTCGACGACAGCAAGCGCTATATCGCCTATGTATTGTCGCTGGCCACGCTGGCCGGCGCGGCTTTCCTCACCGTGAACGATTTCTCTACCATGCCGGTGTTGGCGCTCGGCGGCCTCTTCATCGACGATCCGCTGTCCGACGTATTGAAGCTGTTCCTCTATCTTACGGTCGCCACGGTGCTGGTGTATTCGCGCGATTACCTGCGGACACGCGGGCTCTACAAGGGCGAATTCTTCGTGCTGGCGCTATTCGCGTTGCTCGGCATGATGGTGATGGTGTCGGCCAGCCATTTCCTTACGCTGTATCTCGGACTCGAACTGCTGTCGCTGTCCCTGTATGCCATGGTCGCATTGCAGCGCGATTCCGGTGTGGCGTCCGAGGCGGCGATGAAATACTTCGTCCTGGGTGCGCTGGCGTCGGGCATGCTGCTCTATGGCATGTCGATGCTCTACGGCGTCACCGGCTCGCTGGCGCTGGCCGACATCGCGCAGAACCTGTCTGACGGCACCGACTTGCGCATTCCCCTGGTGTTCGGCATTGTCTTCATCGTCGCCGGGCTGGCCTTCAAACTGGGTGCCGTGCCGTTCCACATGTGGGTGCCGGACGTCTACCACGGCGCGCCGACCGCGATGACGCTGTTCATCGGCAGCGCGCCCAAGATCGCCGCCTTCGCCTTCGTCGTGCGCATCCTGGGGCAGGGGCTGGAATCGCAGGTGTCCGAATGGCGCGACATGCTGGTGATCCTGGCGGTGCTGTCGATGGCGGTCGGCAACATCGCGGCCATCGCACAGACCAATCTGAAGCGCATGCTCGCGTATTCGACCATCTCGCACATGGGCTTCATGCTGCTGGGCATCCTGGCCGGCTCGCAGAACGGCTACGGCAGCGCGATGTTCTACGTGCTGGTGTACGCGCTGATGAGCCTGGGCGGCTTCGGCATGATCCTGCTGCTGTCGCGCGCCGGCTTCGAGGCCGACAAGCTTGAGGACTTTAAGGGGCTCAACCGCCGCAGCCCGTGGCTTGCCTTCCTGATGCTGCTCCTGATGTTCTCGATGGCCGGCGTGCCGCCGACGGTCGGCTTCTACGCCAAACTGTCGGTGCTGCAGGCGGTGGTCGAGATCGGCTACGTGTGGCTGGCGGTGGCCGCGGTGCTGTTCTCGCTGATCGGCGCGTTCTACTACCTTCGCATCGTCAAGCTGATGTATTTCGATACTCCGCACGACACCAGCCCAATCACGGCCAGTCCCGATACCCGAATCATCATGTCGGCCAACGGCCTTGCCGTGCTGGCGCTCGGCATCCTGCCACAGCCGCTGATGGCGGTATGCATGCACGCCATCGGCGCTTCCTTCTGAATTATTTCCGCCGGAGCAGGCCTGCTCCGGCGTTACCTGGCTTTTCGAATTTATCGTGAATTTCTCCACCACCCTGCTGCTGGTTCTGGCGTTCGCCGCCGCCAACCTGCCGTTCCTCGTCGAGCGGATTTTCTTCGTCATCCGGCCCAGGGGCGGCAGAAAGAATCTCGCCTGGCGGTTGCTGGAATTGATCGTGATGTTTTTCGTGGTGGGCGGCATCGCGCTGCTGCTGGAAAGCAGGGCGGGCGACGTTCACAAGCAGAATTGGGAGTTCTACGCAGTCAACGCTGCGCTGTTCGTGGTGTTCGCGTACCCGGGCTTTGTGTATCGCTATCTGTGGCGGCGGCGCGGTGCATAAGGCCATGGACACCATTGAATTCAAACTGCGCGGCGAATACGTCGCACTGTGCGACCTGCTCAAACTCACCGGCATCGCCGACAGCGGCGGGCAGGGCAAGCTGATGATCGCCAACGGCGAAGTCACCGTTGACGGCCGTCCCGAAAGCCGCAAGACGGCGAAAATACGGGCGAACCAGACGGTGCGGTGCCTTGGGCGGAATATTTTGACTGTGGCAGCTTGAGCTTCCCGCCTCGGGGACGAACAACTAAGGAGAGGCTGCACTGTACGGGGCGCCCCAGCACTTCGATCAGCCGTTCACGCCGCGACGCCGCCACCGTCCTGGGATTCGTTTAATCTCGTGCATTGGTGGTACACCCGAGCCTATTTCTTCCTGTCCCAGGATCAGCGTCGTGCCGGCCGCGCGGCAGGAGCTGACGCGGGCAATTGTCCATAAAGATCGGTAACACGATCCATCATTTCGAGAATGCGTTCGCTGGTGGTGGCCACATTGGCGGCGTAATGTGGATTTTTCTTGCCGACATTCTGTTCTTGCAGGGCGTTCTCGAAGAAAATCCATTGGGTACGGGCCATGCTCAATTCGCCACTGATCTTGCCGGTATTTTCGGGAGCATGATCCAATGCATTCAGGGCGCTAACGAATTCGCGTTTGGCGAGTTGCATCTCGGCGTCCATGCCCGGGGTGCTGATCCCCCACTGTCGGAACATGTAAAACTTGGCCAAGCGTTGCGACAGCATGCGCTGTCGGCCGGAGATATTGATCAGGCGGCCGACGCTGGTAGGGGATGAGAGCTCGAATTGTGTCGTGCCCAAGTGGGCCACACGCAAAGCATCCTCGTTGGTTTGGGCGATGAGTTGCGCGTTGTTCAGGCTGGGCGTTCCGATCAGGAGCTGGCGGTAGAGTTGCCAGTTGGCATCCAGATCCGCGTAGGTGGCTTTTATATCCGCCGACGGGGCAAAGGCCTTGAGTTCGTTCAGGTGTTCCTGGTAGAGATTGACGGACACCTCCAGGATGTGGCGTGACTTGTCGGTCAGGATGTTCAGGCCAATCTGACAATAGGCCTTGGCCATGCGTTGCGACAACATGCGCAAGCGACCAGCCTTGTTGATGGCCTCGTTGAGATTGGTGATGGCGGCGGCCCGGGCAGGCTGTGCCGGTATAACAGACGCTGCGAACAGGATCACGCTGCGGATCAGGAAATCTCTACGTAAGAGATTCGGCATAATATTTTCCTTATAAGGTTTCTACATACGCTGCCAGGTTGCTGATGTCTTCGTCGGACAGCTCGGCTGCCCATGGCGCCATCAGATTGGTCATTGGCCCCACTTGGGCGCCGCTGCGGTACAGCTTCAGCATCAATTCGACCCGTTCTGCAGTCAGGCCGGCAATGGGCGGCGTGAACTTGCCTCCCTGGCCGGTGCGGTGATGGCACAGGCGGCAGATGGATTCGTACTTGACCATGCCGGCACGTACCTTGGCGCCATGAACGGGATCGGCGGCTTCCAATCGCTCCACTTTGGCCAGATCCGGGCCTCGCCGCTTTTCCGGATCGCCACCCTGGATGATGTTCTGCAACGCGAAGTGCACGCCGAGACCGACTGCGACCACCAGGATGATCCAGCCGAGCTTACGTAACATGCGGGCTCCCTTTCTGGACCCGGGTGAGGTCCTTACGGGTGCTGGGATCGGTCATGGCGATACGACAAAAGTGGGAGGGCGCTGCCACCCGAAGGAGTGGCAGCGCCCGGTTCAGCAGATGATTACTCCGCGATGCGGCGCTTGGTGCGCACGATCTGGTAGGAACGCGTCAGATAACCGATCGGGAAGCTCCAGATGTGCACCAGGCGGGTGAACGGGAACAGCAGGAACAGCGAGAGGCCGAAGAACAGGTGGATGCGGAACACCATTTCGACATTGCTCACCAGTTCCGGCTTCGGGCTGAACAGCACGATGCTCTTTGCCCACTGCGCCATCGCCATCATGGTGTCGGCACTGCCCTGTGCGGCGTGGTGTGCGGTGGTGAAGGTGGTGGCCAGGCCGAAACCCAGGGTAATCAGCACCCAGGCCAGGATGAAAATATCCGACGTACGGCTGGTTGCCCGCACACGCGGGTTGGTCATGCGACGCCACAGCAGCATCACGCCGCCGATCATGCACAGGATGCCGAGGAAGCCGCCGCCGTACATGGCGATGTTCTGCTTGCCGAGCGACGACAGGCCGATGGTGCCCCAGATGGCGTAGGGCGCCAGCAGCCCGACCAGGTGGCCGAAGAAGATGCCGATCACGCCGATGTGAAACAGGTTGCTGGACAGGCGCAGGCCCGCCGTGGAAAGCAACTGGCTGGACGCGCTGGTCCAGCCGTATTGCTCGCGGTCGAAGCGGATCCAGCTGCCGATCACGAACACGCTCAGGGCGATATAAGGATAAAAACCAAAAATCAGGTTGTTCCAGCTATACATAGACTCGTTCATTTCATACCTCCTTAAGCGGCCAGACGGGTGAGCGTGGCGCGGCTTTTAACGATGGAAAGCAGGGGCGCATAGGGGGTTCCGGCCTTGGTCAGGTTGTCGGCCAGCACCGTCAGCACCTTGTTGGCGTCGGACAGGAAGGTCGTTGCCTCGTTGTCTTCCAGCATGGCGGTGAATTCCAGGACCAGCGGCAGAAAGTCGGGCAGTTCGTTGCTCGCCAACGTGATGCCGTAATCCTTGTACAACTCGCCGAGGTCGATCAGTGCCGGGCCGCGATTCCTGTCGTTGTCGTCGCCGAACAGATGGTGGGTCAGGTGCAGACTGTGCTCCGGCGTCAGATCGAACGTCTTCACATAGTCTTCCTGCAGATCGATCAGTGGCGTATTGGCCAGGTGATCGAGCAGCCTCCGCATGGATTCCTTTTCCGTCGTGTCGATACTTTGAATTTTCCCGATTTCATCGCGGATTTCAGGCAGATGGTTGATCAACTCCTGGTCCGGGTAATCCAGCAATGCGGACAGTATTTTGTAGATGGACATGATGTTTCCTCTCAGCTTTTGTCCGCGGACGGAGCCAGTTCGGCGGGTTCCAGCGTTTCCTTGCGGCGACGCGGGAACAGGGTGACCTTGCTGATGCCTGCGGAAGAGCTGTTGCCGAAGGTGAAGCCGTTCTGGCCCTGGAAACCGTAGGCATCGTCCAACCGCTCCTCCTCGTGACCGGTGGGGATGACGAAACGGTCTTCGTAGTTGGCGATCGCCAGGTAACGGTACATTTCCTTGGCCTGATCTTCCGTGATGCCTGCTGCAACCAAAGGCCGTGTGTCCGCGATGCCTTCCACATGCACCGAGCGCTGGTAGCTGCGCATCGCGATGAGGCGGTTCAGCGCGCTGACAATGGGCGCTTCCTTGCCTGCGGTGAGCAGGTTGGCAAGGTACCTGACCGGCGTGCGCATCGTCCCGGCCTGCGGGATCGCGCCGTCCGGACCGAGCGGCAGGTTGCCCTGGTCGATCTGGGACTGGACCGGCGAGAGCGGCGGCACGTACCAGACCATTGGCAGGGTGCGGAATTCCGGGTGCATCGGAAAGGCAATTTTCCAGTCGATCGCCATTTTGTAGATCGGCGATTTTTGCGCGGCGATGATCCAGTCTTCGTTGATGCCCTCGGCCCGAGCCGCGGCAATCACTTCCGGATCGTTGGGGTCGAGGAAAATGCTGCACTGCGCTTCATACAGATCCTGCTCGTTCGTCGTGCTGGCCAGTTCTTCGATGCGGTCGGCGTCATACAGCATGATGCCGTTGTAGCGGATGCGGCCGACGCAGGATTCCGAGCAGATCGTCGCCATGCCGGACTCGACGCGCGGGTAGCAGGCGATGCACTTCTCTGCCTTGCCGGATTCCCAGTTGTAGTACACCTTTTTGTAAGGGCATGCGCTCATGCAGAAACGCCAGCCACGGCACTTGTCCTGGTCGACCAGGACGATGCCATCCTCTTCACGCTTGTAGAGCGAGCCGGACGGGCAGGCTGCCACACAGGCCGGGTTCAGGCAGTGGTTGCAGATGCGCGGCAAATACAGGTTGAACGTGTTCTCGAACTGGCCGTACATCTCTTTCTGGATGTTGTCCATGTTCTTGTCCACGCTGCGCTTGGCATATTCGCCCGCCAGGTCGTCTTCCCAGTTCGGTCCCCAGGTGATTTTTTCCATGGGGTCGCCGGTGATCATCGAAAGCGGGCGTGCGGTCGGAGCGGCCTCGGACAACGGCGCATTTTGCAAACGCGCATAGTTGTAGGTGAATGGCTCATAGTATTCGTCGATCTGCGGCAGATCCGGGTTGGCGAAGATGTTCAGCAGCTTCGACAAGCGCCCGCCGGATTTCAGCTCCAGCTTGCCGCCATTGAGCATCCAGCCGCCTTTCCATTTTTCCTGGTTCTCCCACTGCTTGGGATAGCCGATGCCGGGCTTGGATTCGACGTTGTTGAACCAGACGTATTCCACGCCCTTGCGGTTGGTCCAGGTGTTCTTGCACGTCACCGAGCAGGTGTGGCAACCGATGCATTTGTCCAGGTTGAAGACAAATGCGAATTGTGCACGTACTTTCATGGGTTTCTCCTGTTTGTCCTGTTCACGCGACGATCAACGATTGCCGATTCCAGGCGGGTTGAGCTGAGCTTCCCGTTCCGGAGTAAGCGGGCCTTCCAGCCAGTCGACGTCCTTGTCCGCAACTTTGCGCATGATCACTTCGGTATCGCGGTTGCAACCCACCGTGCCGTAATAGTTGAAGCTGTAGGCCAGTTGCACGTATCCACCAATCATATTGGTCGGCTTCATGACGACGCGCGTCACCGAATTGAGAATGCCGCCGCGTTTGCCGGTGCTCTTGGATCCAGGCACGTTCACAATCTTCTCCTGGGCGTGGTACATCATGGCCACGCCGCGCGACACACGCTGCGAAACCACCGCTCGCGCCACCGTCGCACCGTTGTGGTTGATCGCCTCGACCCAGTCGTTGTCCTCGATGCCGGCTGCCTTGGCATCGACCTCGGAAATCCATACGTACGGACCGCCACGGAACAGGGTCAGCATGCGCAGGTTGTCCTGGTAGGTTGAATGGATGCCCCACTTGGAGTGCGGCGTAATCCATTTCAGCTTGATGTGCTTCTCAGCCAGGATGCTCGGCGAAAGATTGGTGAACGACTTCATGTCCTGTGGCGGTTTGTGCACACAGAAGCCTTCACCGAAGTCCAGCATCCACTCGTGGTCCTGATAGAAATGCGCACGGCCGGTCAGGGTGCGGAACGGAATGTGCTCGTGGATATTGGTGTAACCCGAGGTGTAGGACACCGTTTCGGACTCGATCCCGGACCAGGTCGGCGCGGTGATGATCTTGCGTGGCTGCACCTGGATGTCCGAGAACGTGATCTTGTCTTCATGACGGGCAGCGTACAGATGATGGTGGTCGATACCGGTCTTCTTGGACAGCGCGGACCAGGATTTGTGCGCGACTTCGCCGCAGGTTTCCGGCGCCATGCGCAACACTGAATCGCACACCTTGATGTCTTCCTCGAGCGAAGGCATGCCAAAGGAAACGCCCGGCACTTTCACGGTGCCGTTCATGACCTTCAGTTGCTCGTATTCCATCTCGGTATTCCAGTCGATACCCTTGACGTTGTTGCCGATCTTGACCATCAGCGGACCGATGGCGATGTACTTCTTGTAGGTGTCGGCAAAGTTGCGCTCGACCACCTTGAGCAGCGGCATGGTCTTGCCGGGGATCGGATCGCATTCACCTTTCTTCCAGTCCTTGACTTCGCCGAAGGGCTGGGCCAGTTCGAAGGGTGAATCATGCTGCATCGGCAGGGCGACGATGTCCTTGCGAGTGCCGAGGTGCTTTTCGGCCAGCGTCGAGAAGGTCTCGGCGATGCTCTTGAAGATCTGCCAGTCGGACTTGGACTGCCAGCCCGGCGATACCGCTTCCGACAACGGGTGCATGAAGGGATGCATGTCGGTGGTGTTGAGATCGTTCTTCTCGTACCAGGTTGCGGTCGGCAGGACGATGTCGGAGTAGGCGCCGGTGGAATTCAGGCGGAAATTGATGTCCACCATCAGGTCCAGCTTTCCGATCGGCGCTTCTTCGTGCCATTTGACCAGCTTGTTTTCGCGCCCGTCGCCGGATTCCTGCAGCACGCCGTTCTGCGCGCCAAGCAAATGCTTGAGGAAGTACTCGTGCCCCTTGGAGGACGAGCCGATCAGGTTGGCGCGCCATACGAACAGGTTGCGCGGCCAGTTGACAGGGTTGTCCGGGTCGGCAAACGCGACATCCAGCGAACCGTCCTTGAGTTTGCCGATCACGTGCTTGGCAATGCTCGCCTCGTCAGTCGCGCCTGCCTTTTCAGCTTCGGTGACCAGATCGAGCGGATTGGTGTTCCAATGCGGCGCGGACGGCAGCCAGCCCATGCGAACGGCCGCGACGTTGTAGTCGGCCAGCGAGTAGCCCTTGTAATTGCCTTTTCCGGCGGGCGAGGTGAGGTCGTCGCCCTTGAGGGTCTCATAACGCCACTGGTCGGTGTGGAAATACCAGTACGAGGTGGAGTTCATGTGGCGTGGCGGACGCTGCCAGTCGGTGGCGAAGGCGATCGGCGCCCAGCCGGCCTGCGGACGCAGTTTTTCCTGGCCCACGTAGTGCGCCCAGCCACCGCCCGATTGACCCACGCAACCGCAGATGTGCAGCAGGTTCATCACGCCGCGGTACATCATGTCGTTGTGGTACCAGTGGTTGATCGCAGCGCCCATGATCACCATGGATTTGCCATGGGTCTTGGAGGCGTTGTAGGCGAACTCGCGCCCGGTGCGCTCGATGTCGGCGGCCTTGACGCCGGTGACTTTTTCCGCCCAGGCGGGGGTATAGGCCACCGAGGCGTCCTTGTAGTCCTTGGTGACGTTGCCGCCGCCCAGGCCACGGTCGATGCCGTACTGCGAAATTTGCATGTCGAACACGGAGGCGACCAGGGCTTCTTCGCCGTTGGCCAGTTTCAGCTTGCGCACCGGCACATTGCGGTACAGCAGATCGCCTTCACCCGGCTCGAAGTGCGGAAAGCCGACTGAAACCACGGCATCTTTGCTGTCGATGCAAGACAGTTCGGCCAGGATTTCCTGTTGGCTGGCAGCGTTCTTGGGCAGCAGGTTCCACTTGCCCTCTTCGCCCCAACGGAAGCCGATCGAGCCGTTCGGCACGACAAAGGATTTTGACTTTTCGTCGTAGACGATGGTTTTCCAGTCGGGATTGTTGGTCTCGCCCAAGGCGCCGTCCAGATCGGAAGCGCGCAGGCAGCGGTCGGACACATAGCCTTCGCCATGCTGGCGCAGCATCACCTGGATCGGCAGGTCGGTGTACTTGCGGGCATATTCGGAAAAATAGGGGTCCTGCTTGTCGATGTAGAACTCTCTCAGCGCCACATGTCCCATCGCCAGGAAGGCGGCGGTATCGCTGCCCGGATTGACCGGCATCCACAGGTCGGACGCCTTGCAATACTCGGCGTAATCGGGCGCCATCGAGATGACCTTCGCACCCTTGTAGCGCACCTCGGAGACGAAGTGTGCATCCGGCGTACGCGTGGTCGGCAGGCTGGAGCCGCAAACGATGATGTAGGTGGAGTTGAACCAGTCGGCCGATTCCGGCACATCGGTCTGCTCACCCCATGTTTGCGGGGATGCGGCCGGCAGATCGCAATACCAGTCGTAGAAAGAACCGCAGGCGCCGCCGATCAGCGACAGGTAGCGCGCGCCGGAAGCGTAGGAGATCTGCGACATTGCCGGAATGGGCGAGAAACCGAAAATGCGGTCCGGGCCGTATTTCTTGATGGTGTAAATGTTGGCGGCAGCAATGATTTCTTTTGTTTCTTCCCAATTTGCGCGCACGAAACCACCCAGGCCACGCACGGCAGTGTATTTCTTGCGCTTTTCCGGGTCTGCCTGGATCGCGGCCCATGCCTCGACCGGGTCCTTGCCGGACTTGCGCTCGGTACGGTACAGGTCAAGCAGGCGTCCGCGGATCAGCGGATATTTGATGCGCTGCGGGCTATACAGATACCAGGAGAAGGAGGCGCCGCGCTGGCAGCCGCGCGGCTCGTGATCCGGCAGGTCTTCGCGGGTGCGCGGGTAGTCGGTCTGCTGCATCTCGAACGCCACCAGGCCGTTCTTAACGAAAATTTTCCATGAGCAGCCACCGGTGCAGTTCACGCCGTGCGTGGAGCGGACCACCTTGTCATGCGCCCAGCGATGACGGTAGGCATCTTCCCACTGACGATCTTCGTTGGTGACGATGCCATGGTTGTCGGAGAAGGTCTCCTTGGTTTTTTCGAAAAACTTTAAACGGTCGAGAAAGTGGCTCATTTCATGATTCCTATCGTGTTAATTCGATTGCGCTGTTTCATTCACGGGCATTTCGGGTGTTACGGGTTCTTGATTTCCGAGCCTGGCCGCAGATAGAACCACCAGTTCAGGATCAGACACAGGGCATAAAATATGGCGAAGCCGTACATCGCGTTTTGCGGAGTGCCGGCCTTGATCTGCGCGCCGATCACGACCGGGGCGATGAAGGAACCGTACGCTGCGACAGCAGAAGTCCAACCCAGCACGGGACCTGCCTGCACGCGGTCGAAGATCACGCCCACGGTGCGGAAGGTCGAACCGTTGCCCAGGCCGGTCGCTGCGAACAGCACCACGAACAGCACCATGAAGATCAAGAAATACTGTTCAGGTGTGGCGGAGTTGTAGGCCAGGAACATCACGTAGCCTGTTGCAGCGGACGCCACCACCATGACGACGGAAATCAGCTGGGTCACGATGGAGCCGCCCACCTTGTCGGAAATCCAGCCACCCACGGGACGGATCAGCGCGCCGATGAAAGGGCCGATCCAGGCGTAGGTGAGTGCCGATACCGCGTTGGGGTTTTTGGTGGTGTGGGTCATTACGCCGTCTACAAGCTCATGCTGGAAGCCGAAGATCACCGTGATGGCAAGAGGCAGGGCCATCGAGAAGCCGATGAATGAACCGAAGGTCAGCACATACAGCACGGTCATGGACCAGGTGTGCTTGTTGCTGAAGATGGCGAATTGCTTGGAGATGTTCGCCTTCATTTCGCCGAACGCAGCGAGCTTCATCACGAACAGCGTGCCGACCATGATCAGGGGCAAGGCCACCCACATGTTCAACAGACCCAGGCCGGTCGGCGCCGGGAGGTACAGGTACAGGCCCACGCCGGCAGTCACGAACGCCAGGCCGTAGAGCCACAGGATCTTGATGAAGGCGGAAATCGTCGAGCCGATGTTGGGAGAAATCGGCGTCAGGTTGTTCATGCCGAAGAAGCCGAGGAAGGCCAGCGGCACCAGCGCCAGCAGCCAGACAAAACCGGCGTTCTGGATATAGGTGGGTGTGCCGGCCACAATCTTGCCGAGAATCCAGCCGCTGTCCTTGATCAGGGTCATCGATTCGCCCGCCAGCGCACCGAAGATGCCGGCCGTCATCACCAGCGGGATCAGGATCTGCATGGTGGTGACGCCGAAGTTGCCGAGGCCGGCGTTGAGGCCAAGCGCCGTGCCCTGCAGGCGTTTCGGGAAGAAGGTGCTGATGTTGGACATCGAGCAGGCGAAGTTGCCGCCGCCGATGCCGGACAGCAGCGCCATCAACTGGAACACCCACAGCGGCGTTTCCTTGTCCTGAAGGGCGATGCCGGTGCCGATGGCTGGAATCATCAGCAGCGCAGTGGTCAGGAAAATGGTGTTGCGACCGCCGGCGATACGGATGAAGAACGAAGCGGGGATCCTCAGGGTGGCGCCCGCCAGACCGGCGATGGCGGTCAGGGTGAACAGCTGGTCAGGCTCGAACGGGAAGCCCAGGTTCAGCATCTGCACCGTGATGATGCCCCACATCAGCCAGATGGCGAATCCAAGAAGGAGGCTGGGGATGGAAATCCACAGGTTGCGGTTGGCAATTTTCTTTCCGGAGGATTCCCAGAATTTCTGGTTCTCCACATCCCATTCCTTGATGTTGATCGACATTTCTCAAACCTCCTTAGGTTATTTAAAAGTGCTACTTATTCCAGCGTATCCAGTGCTTGGGGGTTTCTATGGCGCGCTTGGTCAAGCGGCCGGACCTCGGTCCAGTACATCCACATCAGGGAGACCCATACGATGCCGAACATCAGCATGAAGGCGGAGGAGCGGATGCCCGTCAGGTCGACCAGCGCGCCGAACATGATCGGCATGAAGAAGCCGCCCAGACCGCCCGCCAGCCCCACCACGCCGGAGATCACCCCGATGTTTTTGGGGTAATCGTCGGAAATGTATTTGAAGACCGATGCCTTGCCGATCGCAAAGGCGATCCCCAGGGTGAACATGATGATGGTGAAGGCGGTGGGGCCGAGTCCAACGTGAAATGTGGTTGGGCCGGTCACGGTATGGATGGTGAATTCGGTCTGCGGGTAGGACAGGAAGAACAGGCAGGCAAGCGATATCCACAGCACCCACCAGGTGATGGAATGGGCGCCGTACTTGTCGGAGAAATGGCCACCGATCGCGCGCAGCACGCCGCCCGGAATGCTGAAGGCCGCTGCCAGCAGGGCGGCGGTCTTGAGGTCGAAGCCGTATTCGGAAACGTAGTACTTGGTCATCCACAGCGCCAGGGCCACATAGCCGCCGAACACGATGGAATAGTACTGGCTGTATTTCCAGACCTTGGGGTCCTTGAACGCGGCAAGCTGCTCGCGGATGGTGACGCTCTTGCCAACCTTGTGGCCAGGGTCGGAAAAGGTAAAGAACCAGAACAGGATGGCGGTAACCAGCATCAACACCGCATAGGCTTTCGGCACCATCGTCCAGCCGTAGCCCACCACAATGAGTGGGGCCACCAGCTTGGTCACCGCCGCACCGGTGTTGCCGGCACCGAAAATGCCCATGGCCAGGCCTTGGCGTTCCTTGGGGAACCAGCGCGCGCAGTAGGCGATGCCCACGGTAAACGAGCCGCCTGCAACGCCGACGAACAGGCTGGTAAAGAGGAAATGCCAGTACTCGGTGGCGTGGGAAATCATCCAGATCGGGATGACGGTGGACAGCATCAGGATGAAAAACACGATGCGCCCGCCGAATTTGTCGGTCCACATCCCTAGCGGCAGCCGGATCAGTGAGCCGGTGAGCACCGGCATCGCGATCAGGAGACCGAACTGGGTCTCGTTGAGGTCGAGCATTTTCTTGATGGGAATGCCGATCACGGCAAACATCATCCAGATCATGAAACAGACGGTGAACGCGATCGTGCTTGCGGTTACCACGGACCATGCCTTGTATTGCTGCGTAGCCATGCTGTCCTCCCACTGGTTTGGTTAAATCATTGGTGGGAAGGATAGTTTCTTACTGCACCCTGACATATAGGCAGGACTGCTGATTTTGCGGGATAAAAAGAACAGCTGCCCGCTCCGCCATCAGGCCGGCGCGCCTAGTTATTTAGGTCGGGCGGGATACTCATTTTGGGGGATGGGCCCGGTTGGGCCGGGGCTGGAGGGGTGTCCGGCGGGTGGGCCGGAGATGTGCGCCGTGATGCAATGTGCCCGGAAAGCCGGTATCCGGTTTCAGTCCTTCTGCACGAGACCGTGCTCCACGGCATATACCGCCGCCTGCACCCGGCTGGTCAGGTGAAGCTTCTTGAGAATGTTCTGAACGTGGATCTTGACCGTGCTTTCCGCCACGTTGAGGGTGTGCGCCATTTCCTTGTTGCTCACGCCCTTGGCGAGCAGGGCAATGATGTCCTTTTCGCGCGGGCTGAGTTTTTCCTTGTCGTCCTCCTGGGCGACGCCTTCCTTGCCCATGCGGACGCCCATCATCAGCTTGCCGGTCATTTGCGGCGACACCACCGACTCGCCGCGTGCGGCGGAACGAATGGCGTTCAGTAGAAAATCGGTTTCGATGTTCTTCAGCAGATAGCCGCGGGCGCCGGCGCGGATCGTTTCGATCAGGTCTTCGGCGTCCTCCGAAACGGTCAGCAGCAGCACGTTGCACGCCGGCACTTCCTCGGACAGCAGCTTGACCGCTTCGCGCCCGCCGATGCCCGGCATGTGCAGGTCGAGCAACACTACGTCGGGCTGCAGGGATTTGGCGCGTTTCAGTCCCTCCAGGCCGTCTCCGGCCTCGCCCACCACCTCGAAATCGTCCTGCCGTTGCAGCAGCGCCTTGATGCCGCTCCTGAACAGGGTGTGGTCGTCGACGATCAATATGCGAATCGGGTGGCTCATGCCGTTCCCCTGGGTTGTTTGGTGAGCGTCAGGGATACGCGCGTGCCTTCCCCCTGCCGGGAGGCAATCGTCAGTTGCGCGCCGATGCGGTGGGCTCTTTCCTTCATGATCTTGAGTCCGACATGCTGTTCTTCATCAACGCCGGGTTTCGGGCTGGAGTCGAATCCCCGGCCATTGTCGGTGACGACAATGCGATATTCCTCGTTTTGCTCGATTTCAACGTCAACCTGCGTCGCCTGGGCGTGTTTGCGTACATTGGACAGGGCTTCCTGGATGATGTGCAGCAACTGGATCACATATTCCGGCGCCAGGGGCGCGCCGCCGCCGCGCTGTCGGAAGGTGGTCTTGATCCCGGTCTGGCCCTCGAATTTTTCCAGCGCGCTGGTGACTGCGTTGGCCAGGTCGGCATGTTCCACGCGGGTGCGGAAGTGCACCAGCAACTCGCGCACGACGTCATAGCTTTCCTGCACACCCTCGCGAATCTGCGCCAGGCCTTCCATGGCCTCGGTGTCGTTGCCGCGATGGAGCGAGTCCGCCAGCATCTGCACCTGGATGTTCAGGAAGGCGAGAGACTGGGCGATGCTGTCGTGCAGTTCCTGCGCGATCAGGTTGCGTTCCTCCGACACCGCCATTTCCTTCTCTCGCGAAACCAGGCGCTGGTTTTCGATGGCGACGCCGAGGTGCTGCCCGATGGTTTCAAGCAGCAGGATTTCATGGCTGTCGAATACTTGCGGCTCGCGGAAGAAAAGGTTGAAGATGCCCAGCACCTGCTTCTTGGAACGAATCGGGATGGCGGAAACCGACTGGAATCCATCGCGCTTGCAGCGGTACAACAGCGGGCGCGGCGTTTCGATATTCAGGTCCCAGGATATCGGCGTGCCGTCCCGGGCCGATTCGCCGCACAGGCATTCGCCCAGGGTCAGGCATTCCTCTTCTTTGGCGAATGCCTCCGACACCCCTTCATGGATGATGATGTGCAGGGCATTCGAATTCGGCGCCACCAGACGCACCAGCCCGCCTTGCGCTGCAAGGACGCCTATCAGCTTCTTCAGCACGCCGCGGCACAGGTCTTCCACTGAGGCCGGTTTATTGAGGAAGGCAGCGAATTCATACAATATCGCCAGTTCCTGGTTTTTGTCTTCCAGGCTCCTGGTTTTTTCCTGCACCCGCTCTTCCAGCGTGCCATAAAGATTTTGCAGCCGGTCCGCCATCTGGTTGAAGCCGTTAGCGAGCGCGCCGAATTCGTCCTGGCTTTGCACCGGCAGGCGCACGCTGAAATCGGCTGCCGCCATGCGCTGGATGCCGTCCTGCAGCTTGGTCACCGGTCGGATCACCATCACGAAGAACAGATAGATCAGAACGAGGGTGCCGACCATCGATAGCACCACCAGGCTGATCTGGAATGAGCGCAGCAGGGCGGTGTTGCGGGTATTGCTTTGCTCCACCATCAGCACCAGATGGTTCACCATGCTGACGAAATTCACCAGCGCCGGCTGGTAGTCGGCAATGAGCGTCAATTGGCCTGCCGTCTTATCGCTGTTCATGATTTCAAGGATCAGCGGCTTGATCCGTTCCTCCCATTCCTGATGCAGCAGCTTCATTTGCTGTTGCACTTCCTGCTCCTTCGGCAGAAACAGCGGCCGCGCCTGATTGCCTTCTTCCAGTGTGCGCAGGGTGGATTCGAACAGGCCGATTTCCTCGAGGATCTGGGCCTCGATCACGGCGGTGTCGGTGCTTTCGTGGGTGTTTTGCGACAGCAGGTAGGCGATGCGGTAGGAGCGCATGCGCGCGCTGCCGGCATCGTTGATTGCCGCGCCGGCGCCTTCCAGCTGCCAGGAAATATAGAGGGTCATGCCGATCGCGGCGAGCGCAACAAAAAAGAAAAAGATCAGAATGTTGACGATCTTGGCGCCAAGCTTTTGAGTGAGGGTGACCATCAAGCGATCTTATCGATACGGGTGACCGTAAACTACCGGGAACGGTTGGGGGGATCAAGCGCCGCGATGCGGGGATGCTGCACACTACTCGCCGTATGGCCAGTGTTTTTTCGTCAAGACCGGCAACAAGAACCTTACCGCAATTCCAGCCCGATCAGGGCCGCCCTTACAGGAAGCAGAACGTAAACCGCCCGTCATCGAACGCCACCGCCAGACGCGCCCCGCGGTTCTTTGCATAGTCCCACGACCCCTTGGTGGCGCAGCCCTCGTGGCATTCGCTCACCCCCGCCGGCGATTCGAGATCGCGCTCGCGGTCGTACCAGCTCAGCAACATGGTGTCGTCGCCCAGCTGCTGCCGGGCGATGGCCGTCGCCAGTTTCAACGCGGCGTTGAAGTCGAGGCCCAGTTCGGCGGTGTCGAGGCGTAGCGTTTTCATAATGCGGTATCCGTGTAAGCGCTTTTAATGCGCCTGGCTTCATAAATGCGCTTTCAGCGCATACAGCATGTCCAGCGCGGCCTTCGGGGTGAGGGTGTCGGGGTCGAGCTCGCGCAGCTGGTCGAGCGCGGGGTGCGGCGGCGGTTCGTCGTTGGGCAGGTGGGCGGCGAACAGGTCACCCTGCGGGCCGGGCTGCAGCTGCGCGTCCTCGAGCTCGCGCAGGTGGCGCCGCGCGGCGAGAATCACCGGGCTGGGCACGCCGGCCAGGCGGGCGACCTGGATGCCATAGCTTTGCGAGGCAGGGCCTTCTTCCACCGCGTGCAGGAACACCAGGTCGGCGCCATGTTCCTTGGCGTCGAGATGCACGTTGACGAGCTGGCGGAATTCCTGCGCCAGCTGCGTCAACTCGAAATAGTGGGTGGCGAACAGGGTGAACGCGCGGGTGGCGCTGACCAGATGCCGCGCCACCGCCCATGCCAGCGCAAGGCCGTCGAAGGTCGAGGTGCCGCGTCCGATTTCGTCCAGCAGCACCAGGCTGCTGGCGCTGGCGTTGTGCAGGATGTGCGCGGTTTCGGTCATCTCGACCATGAAGGTCGAGCGCCCGCCCGCCAGATCGTCGGACGCGCCGATGCGGGTGAAAATCTGGTCGACGTCGCCGATTTTCGCCGAACTGGCGGGCACCCACAGCCCGCAGCAGGCCAGCAGCGTGATCAGCGCCACCTGCCGCATATAGGTCGATTTGCCGCCCATGTTGGGGCCGGTGATCAGCAGCATCTGCCGGCTGCGGGTCAGCGTCACGTCGTTGGCGATGAAGTGCGCCACCTGCGCTTCGACCACCGGATGGCGGCCGCCGCGGATGACGATGCCGGGTTCGCTGGCGTATTCGGGCGCATTGAGCCGGAGCGTGCCCGTGCGCTCGGCCTGGCTGGCCAGCACGTCGACCTCGGCCAGCGCGGCGGCAATCGCCAGCAGGTCCGGCACATGCGGCGTCAGCGTCGCCAGCAGCGCCTCGAACAGCGCCTTCTCGCGCGCCAGCGCGCGGTCCTGCGCGGACAAGGCCTTGTCTTCGAAAGCCTTGAGTTCCGGCGTGATGTAGCGCTCGGCGTTTTTCAGCGTCTGGCGGCGGCGGTAATCGTCGGGGACCTTGTCCGCTTGCGCACGGCTGACCTCGATGTAAAAGCCGTGCACCTTGTTGTATTCGACCTTGAGGGCGCCGATGCCCGAGCGCGCGCGCTCGCGCGTTTCCAGTTCCAGCAAAAACGCGCCGGCATCGCGCGTCAGCGCACGCAGTTCGTCGAGATCGGCGTCGTAGCCGTCGGCAATCACCCCGCCTTCGCGCAGCACGCTGGCAGGCTCGGGCTGGATCGCGCTTGCCAGCAGTTCGTGCAGGTCCGGACGCGCGGCGAGTGCGTTTTGCAGCGCCGACAGACGTGCGCGGTCGTCGGGCAAGGCGGCGGCGAGGTCGGGCAACAGCGCCAGGGTGTCGCGCAGGCCGGAGAGGTCGCGCGGACGCGCGTTCTTCAGCGCGATGCGGCCGCTGATGCGTTCCACATCGGCGCAGCTTTTCAGCAGCCGGGTGATTGCCGCTGCCGCGTCGGAGGCCTCGGCCAGCACGCCGATGGCATCGCGCCGCTGAGTCAACACGAGCCGGTCGCGCAGCGGATGGTGCAGCCAGTGGCGGAGCAAACGCGTGCCCATGCCGGTGGCGGTGGTGTCGAGCACCGACAGCAGCGTCGGTGCCGCTTCGCCGCGCAGGGTTTCGGTGAGTTCCAGATTGCGCCGGGTGGCGGCGTCGAGCTGCACATAGTCGCTGTCGCATTCGGCGCGGATGGCCTGAATGTGCGGCAGCGCGGTGCGCTGGGTGGTCTGGATGTAGTCGAGCAGGGCGCCTGCGGCAGCAATCGCCAGGCGCAGGTCGGCGACGCCGAAACCGGCGAGATCGCGGCTGCCGAATTGCTGCGCCAGCCGGGTCTGCGCCCCGCCCGGATCGAACTGCCACGGCGCCAGCCGGCGAACCGCGCAATTGGCGCCGTTGAAGGCAAAGTCATCGGGTGCGAGGATTTCCGCCGGCCGAACCCGCGCCAAGAGGGCGGGCAGGGCGGTGCAATGAATCTCGGCGACCTGAAAGCGTCCGGCTGCGAGGTTGAGCCAGGCCACGCCGACCATTTCGGTGCCCGCTGCAGGATGCACTGTTCCCGGCGCGACCGCCAGAATCAGCGTGTCGCGCGTTTCGTCGAGCAAGCCGGAATCGGTCAGCGTGCCGGGCGTGACGATGCGCGCGACCTGCCGGTCGACCGGGCCTTTGGAGGTGGCGGGATCGCCCACCTGCTCGGCGATCACCACCGATTCGCCCAGCTTCAACAGCCGCGCCAGGTACTGCTCGGCGCTGTGGTACGGCACGCCGGCCATCTTGATCGGGCTGCCTGCGGAGGCGCCGCGCGTGGTGAGCGTGATGTTGAGCAGGCGCGCCGCCTTTTCGGCGTCGTCGAAGAACAGCTCGTAAAAGTCGCCCATGCGGTAGAACAGCAGCATGTCGGGATGCTGCGCCTTGATGCCCAGGTACTGCTGCATCATCGGCGTATGGGCAGTGGGCTCCTTGGCGACGGTCATGGATGGGCTGCCGGGTGAATCAGACCTTCAGTTCGGGCGGCAGGTGGGGGGCGATGACCTGCAGCATCTGCGAGAAGATTTTCGGGGTGGCGGCGACGATGTTGCCGGACTCCAGAAAGCCTTCGTCGCCCAGGAAGTTGCCGACCAGGGCGCCGGATTCCTGCGCAATCAGGCTGCCGGCGGCGAGGTCCCAGGGTTGCAGGTGCATTTCCCAGAAACCGTCATAGCGACCGCATGCCACATAGCACAGGTCGAGCGCGGCCGAACCGGGACGGCGCAGGCCGGAGGTGGCGAGCATCATGTCGCGGAACATGTTGAGGTAGGCATCGGCGAAACTGAAGTCGCGGAAGGGGAAGCCGGTGCCGATCAGGCATTCGGAGAGCTTGGTGCGTTTGCTGGCGCGGATGCGGCGGTCGTTGAGCATGGCGCCGCGGCCGCGACTGGCGGTGAAGAGCTCGTTGCGCGCCGGGTCGTACACCACGGCCTGGGTGATCTGGCCCTTGTGCTTCAATGCGATCGAGATCGAATACTGCTGCAGGCCATGCAGGAAATTGGTGGTGCCGTCGAGCGGATCGATGATCCACTGGTAGTCCTCGCCGTTCCTGGCGTCGGCCGAGCCAGACTCCTCTGCTAAAATCCCATGATTTGGGTAGGCGCCGAGCAGGATTTCGATGATGGTGCGTTCGGCGTTTTGGTCAACTTCGCTGACGTAATCGCGGTCCTGTTTGCTCCGCACGGTGAGCTGGTCGAGGTCAAGCGAGGCGCGATTGATAATCCGCCCCGCTTCGCGAGCGGCTTTCACCGCTGTGTTGAGCATGGGATGCATGATGTCTGGCAATAGATTCAAAGAACGAGCGCAGCATTTTACTTGATGTATTGAGTCCGTATGTTTCATAAATTCACTTGCCCTCGCTGGTCTTTTGTTTCGTATGGAAACTTTGCTCAGTCAGGCGTATGAATAACTACGCCACTCCTTTACAAAATTCCCCTACAAAACAAAATCCTGCGCGATCATCACGCGAATTTATGAAACACACGGACTCGCCAGACCCGAAACTTCTCGCCAATATTCGTATTGTGCTGACGCGCACCAGCCACCCCGGCAATATCGGCGCGGCGGCACGGGCGATGAAGACGATGGGGCTGTCGCAGCTTTATCTGGTCAACCCCGCTGTATTTCCCAACAGCCAGGCCGATGCGATGGCCGCGAGCGCGGGCGACTTGCTGGCGCAGGCACACGTCTGTGCCACGCTGGACGAGGCGCTGGCCGGCACCACGCTGGCACTGGGCGTGTCGGCGCGGCGGCGCGACATCGTGGCCGACGTGCTGACGCCGCCCGAAGCGGCCACCCGTCTGCTGACTGAAGCGCAGGCCGGCCCGGTGGCGCTGGTGTTCGGCAACGAGACCAGCGGCATGTCGAACGAGGAGCTGGGCTTGTGTCAGGGGCTGGTGACGATTGCCGCCAACCCGGACTACACCTCGCTTAATCTGGCGGCGGCCGTGCAGGTGCTGAGCTACGAGATCCGCCAGGCCTGGCTGGGCCATGCGAGCTGGCCGCAGCCTGAGATGGACGCGGCGACGGGGGACGAACTGGAGCGGTTCTACGGCCACCTGGAAACCACGCTGGCCGAGCTGGAATTCCTCAATCCCGGCTCGCCCAGCAAGCTGATGCTGAAACTGCGGCGGCTGTTTGCGCGCACCCGGCTGGCGAAGGAGGAGGTGAATATCCTGCGCGGAATTCTGACCGCGGCGCAGGGCGCGCAGCGGGCTGCGGTCAAGGCACGGAACCACGATGGCGAATAGTTGACTAAATAACTCGGAAATAGCATCCTCAAACGCATGAACCTCTTCAGCCAACTCAAGGAAGACATCGCCGTCGTGTTCGACCGCGACCCGGCGGCGCGCACGACGTTTGAGGTCATCACTACCTATCCCGGCTTTCATGCAATGGTCATCCACCGGCTGGCGAACAAGCTGTGGCGCATGGAATGGAAGTGGCTGGCGCGCTTTACCTCGCACATCGGGCGCTGGCTCACCGGCATCGAAATCCACCCCGGCGCCACCATCGGCCGCCGCGTCTTCATCGACCATGGCATGGGTGTGGTGGTGGGCGAAACCGCTGAGATCGGCGACGACTGCACCCTCTATCATGGCGTGACACTAGGCGGCACCTCGTGGAACAAGGGCAAACGCCATCCCACCCTGATGCCCGGCGTGGTGGTGGGGGCGGGCGCCAAGATTCTCGGCCCGATCACCATCGGCGCCAATGCCCGCGTCGGCTCCAACGCCGTCGTAGTGAAGGATGTGCCGGACAATGCCACGGCGGTGGGCATTCCGGCGCGCATCCTCGATAGCGCGGCCGAAATTCAGCGCAACCAGCAGGCGGAAAAGCTCGGCTTCTCGGCCTATGCCATTTCGGCCGACATGAACGACCCGGTGGTGAAGGCGATTCATGGCCTGATCGACCATTCCGCCCACACCGACCACCGGCTGGAACTGATTCTGGCGCAGTTGCAAAAACTGGGCGTGGAAATGCCAGTGGGACAGGATCAACCAGACGATTTCGATCCGAACTATTTGAACAAAATAGTTGACTAAATTGTTAAGGTAAGGAATAGTTGACTAAATCGCTCGGGAATTTTATAGTTCGGGCGAAATTCAGGAGAACACGTCATGAGATTGACCACCAAAGGCCGCTTCGCCGTCACTGCCATGCTTGATCTGGCGCTGCGCGGCGGCAAGAATCCGGTGACGCTGGCCGGCATCAGCGAGCGCCAGGATATATCCCTGTCGTATCTGGAGCAGCTGTTCAGCCGTTTGCGCCGCCACGAACTGGTCGAAAGCGTACGCGGCCCCGGCGGCGGTTATTATCTCGCCCGGCCGCTTGGCGACGTCAGCGTGGCCGATATTATACGTGCAGTGGACGAACCCATCGATTCGACCCAGTGCGGCGGCAAGGAAAACTGCCAGGACGAGCACCGCTGCATGACCCACGACCTGTGGGTTGGCCTGAATGCGCACATCTATGATTATCTCGATAATGTGACACTGGCGACCCTGGTGGCCAAGCAGGAAGGATGCAAGGAAAAGGTGCTGCAGGATCGCCGCTCCTTGAAGGTGACGCCGCTGGCGGCCTGATCCCGGACCGGGCAATCCAAGATTCAGCCATTACGCTTAAGGGCAACACGATGAAAACACTGTATTTCGATTATTCCGCCACCACTCCGGTCGATCCCCGCGTGGCGGCCAGGATGATTCCTTATCTGACCGAGCATTTCGGCAATCCGGCCTCGCGCTCTCACCCATTTGGCTGGGAAGCCGAAGCAGCGGTGGAAGAGGCGCGCGCCCAAGTGGCCGCGCTGGTCGGCGCCGACCCGAAGGAAATCGTGTTCACCTCCGGCGCCACCGAATCGAACAACCTCGCCATCAAGGGCGCGGGCCATTTCTACTCGGCCACCAAGGGCAAGCACATCATCACCGTGCGCACCGAACACAAGGCGGTGCTCGACACCGTGCGCGAGATGGAGCGCCAGGGCTTCGAGGCGACTTACCTGAACGTGCAGGAAAACGGCCTGCTCGATCCGGACGTGCTGCGCGCGGCGATCCGTCCCGACACCGTGCTGGTTTCGGTGATGGCGGTCAACAACGAAATCGGCGTGATTCAGGACCTCGACGCCATCGGCAAGATCTGTCGCGAAAAGGGCGTGATTTTCCACGTCGACGCGGCGCAGGCGACCGGCAAGATGCCGATCGACCTGAAGACCTTGCCGGTCGACCTGATGTCGTTCTCGGCGCACAAGACCTACGGCCCCAAGGGGATCGGCGCGCTGTACGTTCGGCGCAAGCCGCGCATTCGCCTGGAAGCGCAGATGCACGGCGGCGGTCACGAGCGCGGCATGCGTTCGGGCACGCTGGCCACCCACCAGATCGTCGGCATGGGCGAAGCCTTCCGCATCGCGAAGGAAGAGATGGCGACCGAGAACGAGCGCGTCCGCATGCTGCGCGACCGCCTCTACACCGGCCTCAAGGACATCGAGGAAGTGCACCTGAACGGCGACATCGACCAGCGCGTGCCGCACAACCTCAACGTCAGCTTCAACTTCGTCGAAGGCGAATCGCTGATCATGGCGATCAAGGACCTGGCGGTGTCGTCCGGCTCGGCCTGCACCTCGGCCAGCCTGGAACCGTCCTACGTGCTGCGCGCACTGGGCCGCAGCGACGAACTGGCGCACAGTTCGATCCGCTTCTCCATCGGCCGCTTCACCACCGAGGAAGAAGTCGATTACGCAATTAAATTGCTGCACGAAAAGATCGGCAAGCTGCGCGAGCTTTCCCCGCTGTGGGAAATGTTCAAGGAAGGCGTCGATCTGAATTCCGTGCAATGGGCTGCACACTGATTTTGAAGTGAAGGAGAACACACATGGCATACAGCGATAAAGTACTCGACCATTACGAAAACCCCCGCAACGTCGGTTCCTTCACCAAGGAAGACGACGCTGTCGGCACCGGCATGGTCGGCGCGCCCGCCTGCGGCGACGTGATGAAGCTGCAGATCAAGGTCGGCAAGGATGGCCTGATCGAAGACGCCAAGTTCAAGACCTACGGCTGCGGCTCGGCGATTGCATCCAGCTCGCTGGTGACCGAATGGGTCAAGGGCAAGACCCTCGACCAGGCGATGGAAATCAAGAACACCGCGATTGCCGAGGAACTCGCGCTGCCGCCGGTGAAGATCCATTGCTCGATCCTGGCCGAAGACGCCATCAAGGCCGCGGTCGCCGATTACAAACAGAAAAAGGGTCTGGAGTAAGTCATGGCTGTGACCTTGTCCGAGCGCGCAGCGCAACACGTGACCAACTACCTGGCCAAACGCGGCAAGGGCGTCGGCATCCGTCTCGGCGTGCGCACCACCGGCTGCTCCGGCATGGCCTACAAGCTGGAGTTCGCCGATGAGGCGCCCGAAGGCGACGAGGTGTTCACCAGCCACGGCGTCACTGTGTTCGTCGACCCCAAAAGCCTGGCTTACATCGACGGCACCGAGCTGGATTACGCCCGCGAAGGCCTGAACGAAGGCTTCAAGTTCAACAACCCGAACGTGAAGAACGAGTGCGGCTGCGGCGAGTCGTTCAACATTTGATTGCGGTGAGGGGTGAGGCGATAGGGGGAGGCGTTCAACAGCGCTCGCCTTACGCCTTACCCCTCACGCCTTACCCTTAATGGACTTTTCCCAAACCCATTTCGAGCTCTTCGGCCTGCCGCAATCGTTTGCGCTGGATCGGGACAAGCTTGACGCGGCCTACCGCGAGCTGCAGAACACGGTGCATCCGGATCGTTTCGCTGCACAGCCGGAGGCCGAGCAGCGGGTGGCGATGCAGTGGGCGACGCAGGTGAACGAGGCGTATCAGACGCTCAGGCATGCGGTGAACCGCGGCGTGTATCTGCTGAAACTGCAGGGCATCGACGCATTCGACGCCAGCAATACCCGGATGGCGCCGGCCTTCCTGATGCAGCAGATGGAATGGCGCGAGGCGATCGAGGATGCGCGTGCGGGCAAGCACATGGCGGTGCTGGATTCGTTGACGGACGACCTGCGCGCTGCGCATCGTCGCATTGAGGCGCAACTGGCCGAGCTGATTGACACGGCGCACGACTATGAAGCGGCAAGCGAAGCCGTGCGCCAGCTGCGATTCATGGACAAACTCATCGCCGAAATCGGCGACGTCTACGAAGAACTGGAAAGTTAAGATGGCTTTGCTGCAAATTGCCGAACCCGGCATGACCACCGCTCCACACCAGCACCGGCTGGCAGTCGGCATCGATCTGGGCACCACCAATTCGCTGGTGGCCACGGTGCGCTCGGCCCTTGCAGTGGTGTTGGACGACGAAGCGGGGCACTCGCTGCTGCCTTCGGTGGTGCGTTATCACGCCAACGGTGATGTCGACGTGGGCTACGCTGCCCAATCCGCGCAAAACAGCGATCCCCACAACACCATCGTGTCGGTCAAGCGTTTCATGGGGCGCGGCATTGCCGACATCGATGACATCGCCAGCCTGCCGTACCGCTTCGTCAATGCGCCCGGCATGGTGCAGCTGAAAACCGCCGCCGGCGTGAAAAGCCCGGTCGAGGTGTCGGCCGAAATCCTCAAGGTGCTGCGCCGGCGCGCCGAGGCTGCGCTCGGCGGCGAGCTTGTCGGCGCGGTGATCACGGTGCCGGCGTATTTCGACGATGCCCAGCGTCAGGCCACCAAGGACGCCGCACAACTCGCAGGCCTGAACGTGCTGCGCCTGCTGAACGAGCCGACTGCGGCGGCGATCGCCTATGGCCTCGACAACGCGTCGGAAGGCGTCTACGCGGTCTATGACCTCGGCGGCGGCACCTTCGATATTTCCATTCTCAAGCTGTCCAAAGGCGTTTTCGAAGTACTCGCCACACACGGCGACTCGGCGCTGGGCGGCGACGATTTCGACCAGCGCATCTTCTGCTGGATGGTCGAGCAGGGCCGTTTTGCGCCGCTGTCGGCGGGTGACATGCGGCTGTTGCTGACCAAGGCGCGCGACGCCAAGGAAGCGCTGACCGAACACACCGAGGTGCGCGTCACCGCGGTGCTGTCGACCGGCGAAATGATGGACGCAACGTTGACGCAAGCCGGATTCAATGCCATGACCGCCGGGCTGGTCAACAAGACGCTGGCGCCCACGCGCAAGGCGCTGCGCGATTCCGGGCTTGCCGTGGATGAGGTCAAGGGCGTGGTGATGGTCGGCGGCTCCACCCGCATGCCGTGCATCCGCCAGGCCGTGGCCGATTTCTTCAAGCAGACGCCGCTGACCAACCTGGACCCTGACAAGGTGGTCGCGCTCGGTGCGGCCATGCAGGCCGACGTGCTGGCGGGCAACCGCGCCGGCGACGACTGGCTGCTGCTCGACGTCATTCCGCTGTCGCTGGGCCTGGAAACCATGGGCGGGCTGACCGAGAAGGTCATCCCGCGCAACACCACCATTCCCACCGCGCGCGCGCAGGAGTTCACCACCTTCAAGGACGGCCAGACCGCGATGAGCGTGCATGTGCTGCAGGGCGAGCGCGAACTGGCGTCGGACTGTCGTTCGCTGGCGCGCTTCGAACTGCGCGGCATCCCGCCGATGGTGGCCGGCGCGGCGCGCATCCGCGTCACCTTCCAGGTCGACGCCGATGGTCTCCTGTCGGTAGCGGCGCGTGAGCAGAGCAGTGGCGTGGAAGCGAGCGTGCAGGTCAAGCCGTCGTATGGCCTCGGCGACGAGGACATCACCCGCATGTTGAAGGACGCTTTCACCCACGCCAAAGACGACATGTTTGCGCGTGCGCTGAACGAGCAGATCGTCGACGC
This sequence comes from Thiobacillus sp., assembly GCA_019459055.1. Taxonomy (GTDB): domain Bacteria; phylum Pseudomonadota; class Gammaproteobacteria; order Burkholderiales; family Thiobacillaceae; genus Thiobacillus. Next base: position 80,600 of record JAIBEI010000051.1, read on the forward strand.
GCAGGGCCTGATTGCAGCCACACGCGCGGCGCTGGCGGCAGACGCCGCGCTGCTCGATGAAACCGAAACCGCTGCGATCGAAGCCGGCATCGCCGCCCTTGAAAAGCGGATGGGCGGCATCGATCATCTGGCCATCAAGCGCGGCATCGAGGCGCTGAATGCCGCCACCACAGAATTCGCCCAGCGCCGCATGGACCAGAACGTGCGCCGCGCAATGGCCGGGCAGAAACTGGAAACCTTCGGCTGAGATGCCCCGCGCCATGTTGAATGCCGATCTCATCGAGTTCCTGCGAGTGCGGCTCGACGAAGCCGGGGTCGGCGTCCGGCGGATTTTCGGGGACGGTGTGTTAAAACGCTCCCCGACCGACACCCCAAAGCGGTCTGACCGTATCCAATTCAGCCTTATTTAAAAAGACATGCCCCAAATCATTGTATTGCCCCACGTCGAACTTTGCCCCGAAGGCGCCGTCATCGACGCCAAGCCCGGCGACACCATTTGCGACACCCTGCTCGCCAATGGCGTCGAGATTGAGCACGCCTGCGAAAAATCCTGCGCCTGCACCACCTGCCACGTCATCGTGCGCGAAGGCTTCAATTCGCTGGAAGCGTCCACCGAAGAAGAGGATGATCTGCTCGACAAGGCCTGGGGGCTGGAACCGCAGTCGCGGCTATCGTGTCAGGCGCGCGTCGACGACAGCGACCTGGTGATCGAAATCCCCAAGTACACCATCAATATGGTCAAGGAAGGTCATTGAAATGAAGTGGACGGATACCCTCGATATTGCGATCGAACTCGCCGAAGCCCACCCCGAAATCGATCCGCGTACCATCCGCTTCACCGACCTGCATCGCTGGGTGATGGAACTGCCCGAATTCGAGGATGACGCCGAACATTCCGGCGAGAAAATCCTTGAAGCGATCCAGATGGCGTGGATCGACGAAGTCAGCTAATCCAGCGGGCGCGTCGCGCGCCGAATTTCGAGAAATCGGGCCGACCTCTATCCGGTATTCGGGCGGCTCAACGCCTGCTGCATACTGTGAGCCGAGACACGAGTACCCGCAGCGTGCAAGTCGGGATTACGTCGCGCCCCCGCCATCATAGAAACCCTGACTGGAACGTTCGAGTTCCTGCTCATAGGTGAAGTGCTGCTCGTCTGCCTTGAGCGCAACGACGGCCGGGCTGTCAGAACCATTGTGATACAACAAAGCCTTGATGACCGCGTTGGCGTCGCTAACGGGCGGCACCATCAGCATTTGCAACCGGTCGTAGACTTCCTGATCGATCGTGATTTGGACTTGGTCTGTCATATTCGACTCCTGAATGAAATAGCAATTTTCAGGATAGTTCAAATACCGTGCCGTTCAAATCAGGCCGGATCTCGTTATAGTCGTTCCATCGCCCAAGAAAGCAGCGGAACATGAACCGGCCAGGCGGATTTGCAGCCGATTTCCTTCAAGTCCGACAGGCTGCTAGACTGCTCCAAAATTCGAGACGCGCATGGCCGAGGAGACTGATCTTTCCCGCACCGAACCGGCAAGTCCGCGGCGCCTGCAACAGGCGCGCAGCGTGGGCGATGTGCCGCGTTCCGCCGAACTCACCGCATGGGTGGTGTTGCTGACGGCGCTGGGCGTGCTGACCTGGCTGGCGCCGCGCCTGCTGGATGCCTTGCAGGTTCTGACTGCGGCGGCGTTCGCTCACGCGGCACAGCCTCTTTCCCCGGTTTTCCTTGAAGCGGCGCAGTCCGCGCTGTGGGCGGTGCTGCCTGTGCTGGTCGCCATTTTTGTCGCTGCGCTGGTGGCGCCGATGTTGCTTTCGGGCTGGGTGTATGCGCCCCAAGCGATCCAGGCCGACCTGACGCGCGCCAATCCTTTCAAGCCCTTTACGCGGCTGTTTTCGGCCGATTCCCTGTTCGACGGGACGCTGGCGCTGCTGAAGCTGGCGCTCGTCGCCGTTGCTGTGGGGTGGACGCTGACCAGCGGCTGGCCAGGTCTGCAAGACCTGACCGGCAGCGTGCCGAGCGTGGCGCTGGGCGAGACGGCCGGCTGGATCGGGCGGGGTGTGCTGGCGCTGGCGGCGGCGTTGACGCTGGCGGCGGCTCTGGACGCGGGCTGGCGCTGGTGGCGCTACCTGCGCCGTCATGCGATGACCTGGCAGGAGGTGCTGGCCGAGGCGCGCGAAGGCGAGGGCAGCCCGGAAATGCGCGCACGCCTGCGCGGCCGCCAGCAGCAGGCGGGACAGGGCCGGCATGTTGACGAGGTGATCGGATGAGCGCGCAGGGCGTGATGGTGATGGGCATGCCGGTGAACCGGCTGGCGGTGCCGTTGCTGGTGCTGCTGATCCTGGCGATGATGATATTGCCATTGCCCACCTTCATGCTCGACGTGCTGTTTACGCTCAACATCGCGCTGGCGATGATCGTGATGCTGGTGAGCCTGAACGCGCGGCGCCCGCTGGATTTCTCGGTGTTCCCCACGGTGCTGTTGCTGACAACCTTGCTGCGCCTGTCGCTCAACGTCGCGTCCACCCGCATCATCCTGATGCAGGGACACACCGGTCCGGAGGCTGCGGGCAAGGTGATCGAGTCCTTCGGCAACTTCCTGGTCGGCGGCAACTACGTCGTCGGCTTCGTGGTGTTCCTGATCCTGGTCATCATCAATTTCGTCGTCATCACCAAGGGCGCCGGGCGCATCGCCGAGGTGGCGGCGCGCTTCACCCTGGATTCGATGCCGGGCAAGCAGCTGGCGGTGGACGCCGACCTGAATGCCGGCTTCATCAACGAAAGCGAAGCGCGTGCGCGCCGCCACGAAATCGGCCGCGAAGCCGACTTTTACGGCGCGATGGACGGCGCTTCCAAGTTCGTGCGCGGCGATGCCATCGCCGGCATCGTCATCCTGCTGGTCAACCTGATCGGCGGCGTTCTGGTCGGGCTGTTCCAGCACGATCTGGGGTTGACCGAGGCGCTGGGGCGTTACGCGCTGCTGACGGTGGGCGACGGCCTGGTGACGCAGATTCCGGCGCTGATCATTTCGACCGCGGCGGGCATCGTGGTCAGCCGCGCGTCGAGCGAGCAGGATCTGTCGCGCGAGTTTTCCACCCAGATTTTCGGCCGGCCGCAGACGCTGTATGTCGCCGCCGCGGTGCTGGGTTCGCTGGGGCTGATCCCGGGGACGCCGCACCTGGCATTCCTGACCATCGGCGCGGTGCTGGGCGGGCTGGGATTGTGGTTGATGCTGCGTCAGCGCACGGCGCTTGGCATCGAACCGCTGGCGCTGATCGAAGAGGACCTCGCGCCGGCCGATGTCACCTGGGACGACATTCCGCCGGTCGACGTGCTGGCGCTCGAAGTCGGCTACCGGCTGATCCCGCTGGTCGACCGCAACCAGGGTGGCGGCGCCCTCACCAGGATCACCGAGGCGCGCCGCCGCTTCGCCACCGACATGGGGCTGGTGGTGCCGCTCATCCACGTGCGCGACAACCTCGACCTCAAGCCTGGCAGCTATCGCATCACCCTCAAGGGTGTCGACGTCGCCCACGGCGAGCTTCCCGGCGGCCAGGTGCTGGCGGTTGACATGGGCGACGTGCTGGGGCAGCTCGACGGCACGCCGGGGGTGGACCCGCTGACCGGTCTGGCCGGTGTCTGGATCGACGCCGGGCGGGTCGAGGAAGCCGAACTGCGCGGTTTCGTCGTGCTGGAGTCCGCCGAACTGATTGCGCGCCAGGTCGAGGCCGTGTTCCGCCAGCACGCGCCGGAGCTGCTGGGGCGCAGCGAAGTGCAGCAACTGCTCGACACGCTGGCACGCAGCCATCCCGGGCTGGTCGAGGACGTGACGCCGCGCCACCTGCCGCTGACCGGTGTGCAGGCGGTGCTGCAGCAGCTGATCGCGGAAAACGTCTCGATCCGCGACACGCGCACTCTGTTCGAAACCCTGGCTGCACGCGCGCCGAAAAGCCAGGCGATCGACGATCTGGTGGAAACCGTGCGCGCGGCACTGGGACGCAGCATCGTCGATCGTCTGTTCGAAGGCAGCAACACGCTGCAGGTGATCGGGCTGGCCGCCGCCACAGAAACCCGTTTGCTGAACGAGATGGGCGACGAGGGCGAGGCCCTGCTGTCGCCCGCCACGCTGGACGCCCTGAACGACGCGGCCGAGCGCGCGCTGGCGGAGCAGGAAGGCGCAGGCTACCCGCCGGTGCTGCTGACTTCGCCCGGCCTGCGCGCCATGCTGTCGCGGTTGTTGCGGCGCAACCTGCCGCGGCTTTCGGTGATTGCCTACGCCGAGGTGCCCGCCGATAAAATGGTGCAGGTGAGCACGGAACTGAGTTTTGGGGGAAGCACATGAGCGTACAGGTATTTGTCGCGGCGAACGCGCGCGAAGGCCTGGCGCGCGTTCGCCGCGAACTGGGCGACGACGCCGTGGTGCTGTCCTCGCGGCCGCACCCGCAGGGCGTCGAACTGCTGGCCAGCGCCTATGGCGAGCTGGCGGTGCCGGCGGTCGGCGAGGCAACTGACACCGCGGGCAGCTCGCGCATCCTGAACGAGCTGTCGCGCCTGCGCGGCATGCTGCAAAACCAGCTGGCCGGCTTTGCCTGGGGCGCGGGACGGCGGCGCGATCCGGTACGGGTGGCGCTGATGCAAACGCTGTTCGCCGCCGGGTTTGGCAATGCGCTTGCCCGCACCCTGGCAGCGCGTCTGCCGCGCGGGCTCGACACCGACGCCGCCCGGCGCTGGCTGCGCCAGGTGCTGATCCGCAATCTGCCGGTACTGCCACCTGAAGCCGACCTGCTGGCGCGGGGCGGCCGTTACGCACTGGTCGGCTCGACCGGCTCGGGCAAGACCACCACGCTGGCCAAGCTCGCCGCGCGCGGCGTGGATGCGCATGGCGCCGCGCAGGTGGCGCTGGTGGCCGCCGATGCCTACCGCATCGGCGCAGCGGCGCAATTGACGGCATATGCCGATCTGCTGGGCGTGGCGCTGCACGTGGCTGAAGACCAGGCCAGGCTGGCGCAGCTGTTGCCTGAGCTTGCCGCCAAAAAACTGGTGCTGATCGACACCGCAGGGTTTGCGCCGGCCGACCCGCGCGTCCGCGCGGGGCAGGCGCTCGATGCCCTCGGCGTGCGCCGCCTGCTGGCGATTTCTGCCAGCCAGCAGGGGGCGGCGATCGAGCAGGCGATGACGCATTTTGGCCAGGGCGCGGCCGCCTGCATTCTCACCAAGCTCGACGAAACCCCGCAGCCGGGCGCGGCGCTCGACAGCCTGATCCGCCATCGCCTGCCGTTGGCGTATATCAGCGGCGGGCAGCGCGTACCGGAGGACCTTCACGTGCCCAACGCCGCCTACCTCATCGACCGCGCCTTGAAGGGGGGGCAGCTCGCCACCCCGTATGCGCTGGAGGCCGAAGACTGGCCGCTGTTTGCCGGCGTCGAGGCCGAACGCGCCGAACGCCGCACCCTGAAGGGCATGGATGGCGTCTGACCAGGCCGCCGGCCTCAGGCGGCGGCGCGCCCTGCAGCCGCCGCCTTGCATCCACTGTTTTTTCGACGCAGCCGAATCCGCCGTCCGGTTGGCGCAGGCGCTGCACCGGCGCGGCTTGTCTTCACTGCTGATCGATGCCTGCGGGCGGGTATTTTCCGATTCCCCGACCCGCAGCCTGTTCGACTGGAAGCAACAACTCGAGCGTGGCCAGCTGCATAGGCTGCCCATGCCGTATGGCGATGGCTGGTATGCGCCGGGGATCCGGGGAGACGAACCGGCATTGATGGCTGTTGCGCGGGGCTACGATTGCGTTGTGTTCGATGCGCGCCCTGACGCGCCGGTCTGGGCACCGTTGCCGGGCGCGGCCCAGGCCGTCGTCCTGGAAGTGAACGCCACGAACGCATCGAGCTTGCAGGGCTACGCCCTGCTCAAAACGCTGGCTCATTCGGGCGTGTCATTCAGCGCCGGTCTGCTCGGGGACGCTGCCATCTGCGATCATCTGCAGGCGGCGTGCAAAAGATTTCTCGATCCCGCGTTCAGCCGGGCCGTTTACAGCGTCGCCCGCGAGGATGACGCATTCGCCGCGCTTGCCGTTAGAATGGCGCCCGAGGAGACGCGCTCGACGGCACGTTGTAAAACAGAAAACACTGAAAGCATGGCCTTGAAACATGGCGGTTAAACCAACGCAGCAAGCAGCGTCGCAAGACGAACAAATCGCCAAATATGCGCCGCTGGTCAAGCGCATTGCGTATCACATGATGGCGCGCCTGCCTGCCAGCGTCGAAGTCGACGATCTCATCCAGGTGGGCCTGATCGGCCTGATGGATGCGGTATCCCGCTTCGACGGCAACCAGGGCGCCCAGTTCGAATCCTATGCCACCCAGCGCATCCGCGGCTCCATGCTCGACGAACTGCGCGAGGCCGACTGGCTGCCGCGTCATGTGCGGCAGAAATCGCGGCAGATCGAATCCGCCATCAGCCGGCTGCAACAGCGCAACGGCAAGTCGCCGACCGAGCAGGAAATATCGGCCGAGCTTGGCGTCCCGATCGATCAGTATCAATCCATGCTGGGCGACGTGAGATGCTCGCAGTTGCTGTATTACGAAGACTTCTCTGACGAGGACAGCGCCAGCTTCCTGGAGCGCTATCTGGTCAGCGGCAGCAACGATCCGCTTGCCGTGCTGGAGGATGAAGGCTTCCGCGACTGCCTGGTCGCTGCGATCCACCATCTGCCCGAGCGCGAACGCAGCATGATGGGCATGTACTACGAACAGGACATGAATCTGAAGGAAATCGGCGCGGTGCTCGGCGTGTCCGAATCACGCGTGTGCCAGCTGCATTCGCAGGCGGTTGCGCGCCTGCGGGCCCAGCTCAAGATCTGGAAGGACTGAGGCAGCAGGCCCCGTGCGGGGCCAAGCGCGGATAAATCCGCGATAATGGCGGCTTGTTTATCCAGTCCATATCTTCCGCCATGAGCCAAGCCCCCCTCACAAAAACCTCCGCCAGAAAAAAAGCCCTCGATTACCACCGCCTGCCCAAGCCCGGCAAGATTTCGGTCGAATCGTCCAAGCCCTGTTCCACGCAAGAGGATCTGTCCCTGGCCTACACACCGGGTGTGGCGCAGCCGGTGCTGGAAATCGCGAAAAACCCCGAGAAGGCCTACGACTACACCAACAAGGGCAACCTGGTCGCGGTAATCACCGACGGCACCGCCATTCTGGGCCTCGGCAACCTCGGACCGCTCGCCGCCAAGCCGGTGATGGAAGGCAAGGCCGTGCTGTTCAAGCAGTTTGCCGGCATCGACGTCTACGACATCGAGGTCAATGCCAAGACGCCGCAGGACTTCATCAAGGTGGTGGAAGCGATCGCGCCGACTTTCGGCGGCATCAACCTCGAGGACATCGCCGCGCCGCACTGCTTCGAAATCGAAGCTGCGCTGAAGAAGAAGCTGGACATCCCGGTGTTCCACGATGACCAGCACGGCACCGCCACCATCATCTGCGCGGGCCTCATCAACGCCCTGCACGTGCAGGGCAAGACGCTGGACGCAGCGAAGATCGTCTGCCTGGGCGCCGGTGCGGCCGGCATCGCGTCGCTGAATCTGCTGGTGGCGATGGGTGCGAAAAAGACCAACATCATGCTGGTCGACTCCAGGGGCGTGGTGCACAAGGAACGCACCGACCTCAACAGCTTCAAGAAGGCCTTCGCGCGCAAAACGAAATTGCGCACGCTGGAAGACGTGATGACCGGCGCCGACGTGTTCGTCGGTGTCTCCGGCGCCAACCTGGTGAGCCCCGCGATGGTGCAAAGCATGGCTGACCGCCCGGTGGTCTTCGCGCTCGCCAACCCCGATCCCGAGATCGCGCCGGACAAGGCCCGTGCCGTGCGCAGCGACCTCATCATGGCGACCGGCCGTTCGGATTATCCCAACCAGGTCAACAACGTGCTGGGCTTTCCCTTCATCTTCCGCGGCGCGCTCGATGCGCGTGCCAAACAGATCACCGAGGCCATGCTGATCGCCGCAGTGCACGCGCTGGCGGAACTCGCGCGCGAGCCGGTGCCGGCATCGGTGCTGAAGGCCTACAAGCTGAAGAAGCTGAAATTCGGCCCGGACTACATCCTGCCCAAGCCGTTCGATCCGCGCCTGGCCGAGCGGGTGCCGCAGGCGGTGGCGAAGGCGGCGAAAAAGGGGATGGCGGCAGCCAAGCGCCGGTAAGCTGGGAAACAAAAATCCGAATCGTGCCGTGAAGCCCATCGTGCGCCCCGTGTACCTCAATCTGTTGCGCATCCACCTGCCTTTGCCGGGCTGGGTGTCGATCCTGCACCGGTTGTCGGGCGTGCTGCTGTTCGCGGCCCTGCCGCTCGGGGTGTGGGCCCTGTCGGCGTCGCTGGCGGGTGAAGCCGGTTTTCAGCGCATTGCCGACCGGGTGACGCACCCATGGGCCAAGTCGGTCCTGCTGCTTTTGATCTGGGCGTTTGTGCATCATCTCCTGGCCGGCTTGCGCCATCTGGCGCTCGACGTGCACTGGGGCGTGGATTTGCGTCATGCGCGGCAGACGGGGGGCGCGGTATTGTTGGCAACCGGCCTGATCACGCTGCTTGCCGCCTGGAGACTGTACGCATGAAATCGGCCACCGGCTCGCACACCGGAACCGGCACCTGGCTGCTGCAGCGTGCCACGGCGGTGGTGCTGGCGCTGGCCCTGCCGGGGCTGGCAATGTACTTCCTGACTGCGCTGCCGGTCGATTTTGCCGGCTGGCAGGCGCTGTTCGCGCCGCTGTGGCTGCGCGTGCTGATGCTGCTGATGGCAGCGGCGTTGGCGCTGCATGCCTGGGTGGGGATGCGCGACATCTTCATGGATTATGCCCATCCCACGGTGTTGCGGCTGACGCTCCATCTGGCGGTGATCCTTACCCTGGCGGGCAGCCTGGCGTGGCTGGCCGCGATTTTGTTTGGTACAGCGTGGAGCGCGGCATGAATGCGCGCCGCTTCGACGCCCTCATCATCGGAGGCGGTGGTGCGGGCCTGCGCGCCGCGCTGCAGCTGGCGCGCTCGGACTACAAGGTCGCGGTGGTATCCAAGGTTTTCCCCACGCGTTCGCACACCGTGTCGGCGCAGGGCGGCATCACCGCCGCGCTCGCCAACGTCGACGACGACCGCTGGGAATGGCACATGTACGACACGGTCAAGGGCGGCGACTGGCTGGGCGACCAGGACGCGATCGAGTTCATGTGCCGCGAGGCGGCCAGCGCAGTGTACGAACTCGAACACATGGGGCTGCCGTTCTCGCGCCTCGATAACGGAAAAATTTACCAGCGCCCGTTTGGCGGCCAGTCGAAAAACTTCGGCGGCGAGCAGGCCACCCGCACCTGTGCCGCCGCCGACCGCACCGGCCATGCGCTGCTGCATACGCTGTATCAGCAGAACATCGCCCACCGCACGCAGTTCTTCGACGAATACTTCGCGCTCGACCTGATTCGCGATGCCGACGGGTATTGCCTCGGTGTCACCGCGATCTCCATCGAGACCGGCGAGCCGCTCTTGATCGAGGCGCGCGCGACGCTCCTGGCCACCGGCGGGGCAGGGCGGGTGTTCGGCAACAGCAGCAACGCCATGATCAATACAGGAGACGGTCTCGGCATGGTGCTGCGCGCCGGACTTCCGCTGCAGGACATGGAGTTCTGGCAGTTCCATCCCACCGGCATCGCCGGCGTGGGTTCGCTGATTACCGAAGGCGTGCGCGGCGAGGGCGGCTATCTTCTGAACAAGAATGGCGAGCGCTTCATGGAGCGCTACGCGCCGCATGCGAAGGATCTTGCCGGGCGCGACGTCGTGGCGCGCGCCATTGCCATCGAGATCGCCGAGGGCCGCGGCTGCGGACCGCATGGGGATCACGTCGATCTCAAGCTCGACCACCTGGGCGAAACGCTCATCGCCGAAAAGCTGCCCGGCATCCGCGAGCTGGCGGTTCGCTTCGCCGGCGTCGATCCGGCCAAGGCGCCGATTCCGGTCGCCCCCACCGCGCACTACATGATGGGCGGCATCCCCGCCAACCTGCACGGCCAGGTCGTCGCGCCGGCGCGCTTCGGCCCCGAGGAACCGGTGCCGGGCCTGTACGCCGTCGGCGAATGTGCCTGCGTCTCGGTGCACGGCGCCAACCGGCTGGGCGGCAACTCGCTGCTCGACCTGATCGTGTTCGGCCGTGCCGCAGGCCTGCACATGCTGGAGTATTTGCGCGACAACCCATACCCACGGGACTTGCCCGACAACGCGGCCGAGGCCAGCCTGGTGCGCTTGAGTCGTTGGGACCGCCCCGGCAGCGAACGCGTGGCGGCGATCACCGACGATCTTCGGCGCATGATGCAGATGCACGCCGGCGTATTCCGCACCGACGCGGTGTTGCGCGCGGGGCTGGAAAAGCTCGACGCGCTGGAAGACCGCCTGGAGAATGCCGGCTTGCAGGACACCAGCCGCGTCTTCAACACCGCGCGCATCGAGGCGCTGGAACTGGAAAACCTGATCGTCGTGGCGCGCGCAACGCTGGTGTCGGCGATCCACCGCACCGAGAGCCGCGGCGCGCATACGCGGGACGACTTCCCTGCGCGCGACGACGCGCACTGGTTGAAGCACACGCTGTATTCGCGCGCGGGGGATCAGGTGGATGCCAAGCCGGTGCGCTTGAAGCCGCTGACGGTGGAGACGATCCAGCCACAGGAGCGGGTGTATTGATGATGGCTTGTCACCCATGAAATTCCGCCTCTACCGCTACTCCCCCGAATCCGGCGAAAAGCCTTTCATGCAGGACGTCGAGCTCGACATCGAGCCTGCCGGCAAGATGCTGCTCGACGCGCTGCTGGCGATCAAGGCACAGGACGAGACGCTGTCCTTGCGCCGCTCCTGCCGCGAGGGCGTGTGCGGGTCGGACGCGGTGAACGTCAATGGCAAGAACCGGCTGGCGTGCATCACGCCCTTGTCCGAACTGAAAGAACCCATCGAAGTGCGGCCGCTGCCGGGGTTGCCGGTGATCCGCGACCTGATCGTGGACATGGAGCCGTTTTACAAGCAGTACCGTTCGATCAAGCCTTGGCTGATCAACGACGAGCCCGAGCCGGAGGTCGAGCGCCTGCAAAGCCCGGCCGACCGCGCGCTGCTCGACGGCGCCTACGAGTGCATCCTGTGCGCCTGCTGCACCACTTCGTGCCCGTCGTTCTGGTGGAACCCGGACACCTTTGTCGGCCCGGCCGGGCTGCTGCAGGCCTACCGCTTCATCGCCGATTCGCGCGACGAGGCGACTGCCGCGCGGCTCGATAATCTGGAAGATCCGTATCGGTTGTATCGCTGCCGCGGCATCATGAATTGCGTCGACGCCTGTCCCAAGGGGCTGAACCCGACAGCGGCGATCGGACGCATCAAATCGCTGCTGGTGAAACGTCGTGTCTGATCGAGTGGCCTGGCGCTGCCGGCGCGGGCTGCTGGAGCTGGATCTCTGGCTCGGTGGCTTTTGGGCGGCGCACCGCGCTACACTTCAGTCTTGCGAGACGGCGGCGCTGGAGCGCCTGCTGGGCCTGTCGGACATGGAGATCCTCGACCGGCTGCACGACCGGTCGCCTGCGGGCGATGCCGGGTTGGAAATGCTGGTTCAACGCCTGCAACATTATCGAGCAGCAACATTTTTGGAATCGCAATGACAAAAACCGTCACCCTCACCTTCAGCGACGGCAGCCCTTCGATCGAATTGCCGATCGAGCAGGGCACCTACGGCAAGCCGGTGATCGATATCCGCGCGCTCGGTGCACACGGCTATTTCACCCATGATCCCGGCTTTACCGCCACCTCCAGCTGCACCTCGGCCATCACCTATATCGACGGCGACGAAGGCCTGCTGTACTACCGCGGCTACCCGATCGAGGCGCTGGCCTACCAGTCGGATTTCATGGAAGTCAGTTACCTGCTGCTGCATGGCGAACTGCCGACGGCGGAGCAGAAGCTGGCATTCGAGCAGTCGATCCGCCACCACACCCTGCTGCACGACCAGATGGAGAACGTGTTCCGCGGCTTTCGCCGCAGTGCCCACCCGATGGCCGTGATGATCGGCGTGACTGGCGCGATGTCGGCCTTCTATCACAAGGGACTGGACAACTTCAATCCGCAGCATCGCGCCATCGTCGCCCATAGGCTGATCGCCAAGATTCCCACCGTGGCGGCCTGGGCCTACAAGTTCAACGAGGGCCAGCCCTTCGTCTATCCGCAGAACCGGCTCTCGTATGCCGAAAACTTCATGCACATGATGTTTTCCAGCCCCTGCGAGCCCTACGAGCCGAATCCGGTGCTGGCGCGCGCGCTCGACCGCATTTTCATCCTGCACGCCGATCACGAGCAGAACGCCTCGACCTCGACCGTGCGCCTGGCCGGCTCCAGCGGCGCCAACCCCTATGCCTGCATCGCCAGCGGCATGGCCTCGCTGTGGGGGCCGCTGCACGGCGGCGCCAACGAGGCGGTGCTGCACATGCTGGAGGAGATGGACGACGTCTCGAAGATCCCGGGATTCATCAAGCGCGCCAAGGACAGGTCCGATCCGTTCCGCCTGATGGGCTTCGGCCACCGCATCTACAAGAACATGGATCCGCGCGCCGCGATCATCCGCCAGACCTGTTACGAGGTGCTGGACGAGCTCGGCCTGCGCGACGATCCGCAGTTCAAGATCGCGCTCGAGCTCGAGCGCATCGCGCTGGAGGACGAGTATTTCATCGAGAAGAAGCTCTATCCCAACGTCGACTTCTATTCCGGCATCATCTTCCGCGCCATGGGCATTCCCACCAGCATGTTCACCGCGATCTTTGCGCTTGCGCGCACCGCCGGCTGGGTCGCGCAGTGGCACGAAATGCTGTCCGACCCCGCGCACAAGATCGGCCGTCCGCGCCAGCTCTACACCGGCTCGGCGCGGCGCGAGTTCGTGCCGCTGGACCAGCGCGGAATCGGATAACGATTCCCGTCTCGCATGAGCGCATCTGACTGGCACCTGACTTCGCCGCTGTATGCCGGCAATGCGGCGTATCTGGAGCAGTTCGGCGACGCCGCCCTGGCGCCCTGGCTGGCGCAGCCCCTGCCGGGCGCGGCGCCGGCATCGGATGCGGCACAGGTCGCGGTGCTGCGGCTGATCAACGCCTATCGCTATCTGGGGGTGCGCCGCGCCGATCTAGACCCGCTGCGGCGCTTCGAGCCGCCGCCCACCCCCGAACTCGATCCCGAGCACTATGGGCTGACCGAGGCGGACCTGACGCGCGAATTCGAGACCGGTTCACTGTTCGGGGTGGCGCGCACCACCCTGGCCGACATCCTGCAGCGGCTTGACGCAGCGTATTGCCGTCATGTCGGCGTCGAATACATGCACATCACCGACGTCGCGCGCAAACGCTGGCTGCAGGAGCGTATCGAATCGGCGCAGGGACGCTTCGGGGTGTCCACCGACCTGAAAAAGAAGCTGCTCAAGCGGCTGACCGACGCCGAGACGCTGGAGAAATTCCTCCACACGCGCCATGTCGGGCAGAAGCGTTTCTCGCTCGAGGGTGCGGAGAGCCTGATCCCGCTGCTCGACCAGGTGATCGCGCGTTGCGCCCGCCACGGCGCCAAGGAAATCGTGATCGGCATGGCGCATCGTGGCCGCATCAATGTGCTGGCCAACATCATGGGGCGCACGATCGAGAGCCTGTTCGAGGAGCCGAAAAACAGCTATCCCGATTCGCCGCTGTCGGGCGACGTCAAGTACCACCAGGGCTTTTCCACCGACTTCGCGACGGATTTCGGCCCGGTGCACGTGGCGCTGGCATTCAATCCCTCGCATCTCGAGATCGTGCATCCGGTGGTGCGCGGCTCGGTGCGCGCGCGCCAGGACCGGCGCGGCGACGTGCTCGGCTACGAGGTGGTGCCGGTGATCCTGCACGGCGACGCCGCGCTGTCGGGGCAGGGCGTGGTGATGGAAAGCCTCAACATGTCGCAGACGCGCGGCTTCCGCAACCACGGCGCGATCCACATCGTGATCAACAACCAGATCGGTTTCACCACCTCCGACCCGCGCGACGTGCGCTCGACGCTGTACTGCACCGACGTGGCGAAAATGGTCGAGTCGCCGGTGCTGCATGTCAACGGCGACGACCCCGAGGCGGTGGCGTTCGCGGTGCAGACGGCGGTCGATTACCGCTACACCTTCCACAAGAACTGCTTCATCGACCTGGTGTGCTACCGCCGCCACGGCCACAACGAGCAGGACGAGCCGCTCGCCACCCAGCCGCTGATGTACCGCCGCATCCAGGCGCACCCCAGCACGCGTACGCTGTATGCGCAGCGGCTGGTCGACGAGGGCGTGCTGACGCAGGTCCAGGCCGACGATCTGGTCGACGACTGCCGCGAGCGGCTGGAACACGACGAGTCGCTGAGCCAGCCCGCCTTGTCTGATTTCAAGGAAACCTACAGCATGGACTGGGGACGCTTCAAGGGCCATGCGGCCAGCGAGGTGCCCACGTCCGTGCCGTTCAAACGGCTGGACTTTCTGGGCGAGCGCATCACCACGCTGCAGCACGAAATCGAACTCCATTCTCGGGTGCAGAAGGTGCTGGACGACCGCCGCAGGATGCGCGCGGGCGAACTGCCGCTCGACTGGGGCTACGCCGAGAACCTGGCCTACGCCAGCCTGCTCGATGCCGGCCACAACGTCAGGGTGTCGGGCCAGGACTCGGCGCGCGGCACCTTCTTCCACCGCCACGCGGTGTGGCACGACCAGAAGCGCGAGCGCCGCCAGAGCGGCGTCTACATTCCGCTCGAACATATCCACGAACGCCAGGGCAACTTCACCATCATCGATTCGCTGCTGTCGGAAGAAGCGGTGCTGGCGTTCGAGTACGGCTATGCCACCGCCGATCCCGACACCCTGGTGGTGTGGGAGGCGCAGTTCGGCGACTTCGCCAACGGCGCACAGGTGGTGATCGACCAGTTCATCACCAGCGGTGAAGCCAAGTGGGGAAAGCTGTGCGGGCTCACCCTGCTGCTGCCGCACGGCTTCGAAGGGCAGGGGCCGGAGCACTCGTCCGCCCGGCTTGAACGCTTTTTGCAGCTGTGCGCGCAGGACAACATCCAGGTCTGCGTGCCGACCCTGCCGGCGCAGATGTTCCACTTGTTGCGCCGGCAGATCGTGCGCGCTGCGAGAAAGCCGCTGGTGATCCTCAGCCCCAAGAGCCTGCTGCGCCATCCGGCATCGACCTCGTCGCTGGCGGATCTCGCCGGCGGCTCGTTTCTCCCAGTCATCGACGACCCGCGCGCACCGCGCCAGGCGAAACGCGTGGTGGTCTGCAGCGGGCGGGTGTGGTTCGACCTCGAAGCGGGGGGGGGGGGCCGCGGGGGGGGGGGCGGTTGGGGGG
>JAIBEI010000028.1 GCA_019459055.1 Thiobacillus sp.
TCGATCCCCGCTACTTCCGCCCCACCGAAGTCGAAACTCTGCTCGGCGACCCCAGCAAGGCCAAGAACAAGCTCGGCTGGACGCCGAAGATCACGTTCGACGAACTGGTGGCCGAGATGGTGCGCGAGGACTTGAAGGCCGCCGAGCGCGACGAGCTGGTGAAGAAGCACGGCTACAAGACCATGGATTATCACGAGTAAGGATAGCGGGTTCAGCCGCGACCATCGGGGCTAAAGCCCCTCCTACATGTGACGGCCGCGCCTCTTTGGCTTTTTCAATGAAGGAGAAATCTTCTTGGGAGATGGCTCATGCGGCCCTCGAGCCCGCCCTATAGTCAGACTATAGTTCTCTATAAAGGAGCGACTGCGTAAATTTTGCAAATTTATATAGTTGCTATATATTCACTATATAGTTCACTATATTTCGTGCTCATGGCTACCCAATTACTCTACCACCGGCCCCACCTCGCTCAACGATTTGCCAAGCAGATCTTGTCCGTAAGCGTCGGCAGCGCTTCTGTATCTGGAGTGTTTTTCGCGGCGCCGCGACGCACGGGCAAGTCCACGTTCGTTCGAGAGGACCTGAGACCGGAATTAGAGGCGTCGGGTGCCTTGGTGGTCTATGCGGACTTATGGGCTAACCCGACGGCAGATCCCGGCAATGTCATTGTCGGTGCCATTCGCGCGAAACTTGCCGGTGCGCATAACGCGTTGCTGCGGCTGGCGAAAAGCACCGGCTTGGACAAGGTGAGGGTGGGCGGTCTCTCCTTTGATCTGGAGCGGATTGGCCTAGGGGCGGAGGTGTCGCTAACCGATGCGCTCGCGGCACTTTCTGACGAAACAAAACAGTTAATCGTGTTGATCATCGATGAGGCTCAGCACGCGATCACGACCGAGGCCGGCGTCGCCGCATTGTTCGCGCTGAAGGCCGCGCGCGACGAGCTCAACAGCACTAGCCATCACGGCCTGCGGGTAATCTGCACCGGATCCAATCAGGATAAGCTGGCGATGTTGCGAAATAGCAAGGATCAGGCTTTTTTTGGGGCGCCAATGGTTAATTTCCCGACGCTTGGGGAGGACTACATTGACTGGTTCTGCCGCAAAGCTGATCTGCCCTTCCCTCTGGAGCCTGAAGCGGTCTGGCCACTTTTCTGCGAAGCAGGATATCGCCCGGAATTACTAGGGGCAGCAGCGGATAAGTTTCGCTTCGACTTCCAGGTTGACGAGGCGACTGGGCCTGAGAAGTTTGCCGCAGAGGTGCGAAGACTGGCGGAGGAATTGGCCAAAACTCTTCGAAGTGTCGTTCACGGCCTGACCCCCATACAGTCCGCAGTTCTGCGCGTCATGGCGGCGACCGGCGAAAATTATGCGCCATTCGAATCGGCAACCATGGACAAATACAAGAAAGCTTTGGAACTGGCGGGCCTGCCGCCAGAAGACATCAAGGCCGATGTTCCGGGAGTTCAGCAGGCATTGATCGCGCTGCAAGAGAAAAAGCTTGCCTGGCGCGCCGCACGCGGAATCTATGCGGTAGAGGAAAAGGCGATCGTCGAGGTGCTCAGAGCCGACGGATTACTCTCGGGGCTGGAGTAAAAGTGGGGGGCCACGATTACCGGCGGTTTGTGGGAGCGGGTTTACCCGCGATTGTGCCTTATCCGGGCCAAGCCATTTTCATCTGCGAACGAGAATTGAACAAGGCATGACAGAGCCGTTGGTGACGATAGCCGTTCCCTCTTTCAACCAGGGACGCTTCCTGGACGATGCGCTGGCTTCGATCTTTCAGCAGGACATCCCGCTCGAGGTGTTTGTGCTGGATGGCGGGTCGTCGGACAACTCGCTCGACGTCATCCGCAAGTGGGCGCATCGGCTTGCGGGGTGGCGCAGCCATGTCGATGCCGGCCAGGCCGCCGCAATCAACGAAGGCATTGCGCAGGGCCGCGCACCCTATGTGTGCTGGCTCAATAGCGACGACTGGTTTTTGCCCGGGGGTCTGGCAAAACTCGTCTCCGAACTGGAGAAACATCCGGAAGCGCCCGCCGTATATGGCCGTTGCTGGGATGTGATTGAGAAATCGGGAAAACGCAAACCGGTCTGGGTGGAACCGTTCAATGAGGACCGCCTGGCTTTTCGCTGCATTATTTCGCAGCCCGCGACCCTGATCCGGCGTTCCGCCTGGGAGGCGGTGGACGGCCTGGACGAGACGCTGCACATGGCGATGGACTATGACTTGTGGTGGCATCTGTTCAAGTCGCTGGGCGCGCTGCATTTTGTCGATGACTTCGTTGCGGTGAATCGCGAGCACGTTGACACTAAGACTCGAAACCAGCGCCATCGGCATTACCGTGAGGCCATGGCGGTCGTCCGCAAATATCACGGGAGCGTGCCGCTGAAGTGGTGGCTGGCGCAGCCCTATTCAGTATGGTTCCGGTCAATCGCCGGTTATCTGCAACAGAACCGCCGGCAGGGCGGCTGAAGCCGCCGAAATCCATGGTGGAAGGTCTGGAAAATCAGGCAAAAGTGAAAACGCCCGCCCAGACAAGGGCTGATGGCATTAGAGGTGCGGCGGATTTGCTGTCAGCTGTCCAGCCGCTAGAGATCGCGGTAGAAATTCTCGCGCGGACCGACCATCAAGAGTTTGAGCGTGTTCTCATCCAGGGCCCGGTAGGCCAGCAGGCGCAGCAGATTGCCCATGCGGAATTTGTAGACCTGCACGCCCGCCAGGTCATCGACTTTGGTTTCACCAGTTTCTGGCTGGCTGGCGATCGTGCGCACCGCCTCGTCGAGCGCAATTTTTTGTTGGCGGTGCAGTCTCTTGACCGCGCGCTCAAAGGTGGGCGTGACAAGAATGCGCATCAGCCGAACTGGTATTCACCCACGGGCTCTTCCTGATCCGCAATCAGGATGTCGCGGATGACGCTGAACGGCAGATCCGGGTTTTCGGTGGCGATCTTGCCGATCTGTGACCAGTATTCGATTTGCTTGGGTACCGAGCGATGCTCGATGGTGCCGTAACGCTTGGCACTTTCGACCAGGGCTTCCGGCAGTTTGACGTTGATAGCCATGGGGGCCTCCATTGAATGGCTCCATTATGGTTCGTTATGGACCAAAATGGAACCTGACGTGATCCATGCACTGGCCAATACCAACATTAGCGCGAGATGCTTTGGGTAGGGTGCACTCCGTGCACCTCCGGCGTCAATCGGTGCACGGAGTGCACCCTACGGGCTTTTAAACCGGCCGAAGTGCACCGATCCAGCCGCGCGCTCAAGGGGGTCAATACAGCTGGGGCACGCGAGGTGTCCTGTAGGGTGCACCATGCGCACCGATCCATGCACCATGGTGCGCATGGCGCACCCTACGGGGCTTTAAATCGGCTAGGTGCACGGATTGCTTCTCTGTGCACCTCCGGGCATCAATCGGTGCACGGAGTGCACCCTACGGGAATCGGCTGAGGTGCACGGATCCATGCTTCTACACCCCGCCGTCGCCCTTCTGCACACCCCCCCCGCCGCCCCTTGTAGGAGGGGCTTCAGCCCCGATCGCGCGCAGCCATCGCGGCTAATGCCCACACACAAACCCCCGCCGCCGCCCGTGGCTTGGCGTAGGGTGCGCCATGCGCACCGGTCATGCTTCATGGTGCGCGTAGCGCACCCTACGGTCTTGAATTGTTAGGTGATTTGTAGCTTGTAGGGTGCACTCTGTGCACCCTACGCCAAGCGCATCGTGCCCCAATGAACAATCCGGGTTGAAAGAACGTGAAGAATTATTTCACCCATCTAATGATACCAGTTTATGCTACCATGCGCTTATGAAACGCAAACACCAGCGCACACTGGAATTGATCTTCGCCCGGCCTGTTTCGGCAAATGTCCGATGGGCCGACATCGAGGCGTTATTCCGGGAGATTGGTGCAGAGCTCGAGGAACGCGAAGGCTCGCGCGTTGAGGTCTTTTTATTCGGCTTGGTGCGGGTGTTTCATCGCCCTCACCCTTCGCCGGATACGGACAAGGGCGCGGTCGCAGCAATTCGCAAATGGTTGGAAGAGAACGGAGTGAAACCATGAACACTATGACGATTAACGGTTATCAGGCGGTTATCGCCTTTGACCCTGACATTCAAATGTTCAGGGGTGAGTTCGTGGGACTCAATGGCGGTGCCGATTTCTACGCTGCCGACGTGGAAGGGCTGAAGCATGAAGGTGAAATTTCCCTGCGAATGTTCCTGGAAGCCTGCGAGCGTCGCGGTATCGAACCACGCAAGCACTTCTCGGGTAAATTTTCCCTGCGGGTTGATCCTGCTACCCACGAGGCGGCCGCCATCGCCGCCGCCGCTCACGGCCAGAGCCTGAACCAGTGGGCTACCGAAGCCATCAGGCAGGCCGCGTTGGCGGACTGACGCTGGCTTCTCCAAAACGACGGATGACAACATGAAGAGTGCATTAATTAGTGACCGGTATGCGGCCATATCTTCACGGTTGTCGACGGCAAGCACAAGCACGACCAACGCATCGTCCTCAATAGGGTGTTGGGCACGCGAGGTGTTCGGTAGGGTGCGCCCTGCGCACCGATGCACGTTTCAGGGTGCGCATGGCGCACCCTACGGGAATCGGCTGATGCGCACGGATCCATGCTTCTACACCCCGCCGCCGCCTCTTGTAGGAGGGGCTTCAGCCCCGATAGCGCGCAGCCTTTCGCGGCTAGGGTGCACTCCGTGCACCTCCGGGCGTGAATCGGTGCACGGAGTGCACCCTACGGGAATCGGCTGAGGCGCACCGATCCAGCCACGCAGCTGGGCACGCGAGGTGTTCTGTAGGGTGCGCCATGCGCACCGACTCAAACCGATCAGCGATAAACCTCGCGCCGGTTGCCGAGGCGTACCACGGTAATCAGTATTTTTGCGTCTTTGATCTGGCAGATGAGGCGCCAGTCGCCTACGCGATATTTCCAGAACTCGCCCAACTCGCTACCCCTCAAAGCCTGCCCGATGCTTCTGGGGTCGTCCAGGGAGGCAAGGCGTTCGCGCAGGAAGCTGCGCAATCGCATGGCGACAGGCTTTTCCAGTTTGGCGAGTTGTTTTTCGGCAGTTTCGGAAAGTTCAATCTGCGAGGCCAAGTCGTGCCTCCACTTCCTCCAGGGGGTGGGTGCGCTCCTTGCCGCTGTCCAGGCGACGCACGACCTGTTCAGCGAGGTATAGGTCTTCCATGTCTTCCAGGTATTCCAGGATGGCTTCGCGGGCATAAAAGGTCTTGCTGCGCCCGGTACGCTTTGCCAGGTTATCCAGCCTGGCTTCGATGTCTGCCGGCAAGCGAATCGCTAACATGGTGTATTCCTTAAAAAAAACAAGATATACAAGTATAGCGTAAATGGGATTTTCCATTACCCTGCAGTAGGGTGCGCCATGCGCACCGATCCATGCCCATGGTGGATTGCCGCGTCGCTGCGCTCCTTGCAATGACAAATTAATCAGTGGTTTTCGTAGGGTGCGTTATACGCACCGTTATTGTTGGTGCGCATGGCGCACCCTACGATTTGCGGGAAAATTCTTGATGATGTCCGGACGGCTATCATCACAATTCTAGCGTGGCAAGGAGTTCATTATGGGCACCCCTAATTTATCAAAATCTGAGCGTATTGATGTGCGCGCCAGCGCGCAGGTCAAACAGTTGCTGCAGGATGCGGCGCGGGCCTGCCATAAAAATGTCAGTGAGTTTTTGCTGGACGCGGGTATAGCTGCTGCGAATCAAGCTCTTGCGGATCGTAATCGCTTTGTGCTGGATGAAGCTCAGTGGCAAGCTTTTCAGCAGGCGCTGGAAAAGCCTGTGCAGCATAAGCCTCGCTTGAAAAAACTGCTTGCTGAACCGGGAATGCTGGATTGAGCGAACCCGAATACGGGCCGGTACGCAAGACGCCCTGGAAAATCAGGCAAAAGTGTCGAACTCGGGCCTGTCTGTGTAAAAATCGCGGACTGGTCTTTTCGTCGTTATTTTTTGTTGGTGTCGGCCGCTCCTACGTTCGCCGCCTGCGCTTCAACAGCCAACCGTGGCATAGCCAAAATGATGGAGGATCCGCGCGCACTGTGTGCGTTTTTCGGATGCTGGGATAGATATGAAGATGGATGAAAAAACGGCCCAATTTGCCTGGCTGGCAGTGGTCCTCGTTGCGCTCTCGGCAATCTATCTGCCAGGGCTAAACAACCCCCTGATTTTCGATGACGGCGCGCTCACCGATGGCCGGATTTTCGGGGTGTACGGTTCGTTGTTTCAGGGGCAGCCGCGTGCGCTGTCCTATGGCAGTTTTGTCTGGGTTCAGGCTGTTTTTGGCGATAACTGGGCCATCCAGCGGGCATTCAACCTGCTGATCCACCTCGGTGTGGTGCTGGCGCTGTGGGCGTTTTATCGGGAAATCCTCAAGTCCATCGCGCCACCGGATGACGAGCCGTCCGGCGTGGCATACCACCAGTCTCCCGCGCTCGGCCTGGCGGTCGGTTTCTTTGCGCTGAATCCGGTCGCGGTGTATGCGGTGGCCTACTTGATCCAGCGCTCCATCCTGATGGCGACCTTGTTCGTCGTGCTGGGACTGTGGCAGTTCGCGCGCGGCCTGCAACGCGGGAGCAAGCTGTCGTTCGTGGCGGCGCTGGCCTGTTACGTCCTTGCGGTGATGTCCAAGGAGCACGCCATCATGGCGCCGCTTGCGGCACTGCCTGTGTACATCCTGGTGGCTCGCCCGTCCCTGAAGAAGCTGGCGCTGATCGGCGGCGCCGGGGCCGTGCTGGTGGGCGTTGCCGCTGCAGTGCTGGCGCTGCGATACGGCGAGATCATCGGCAAGCCGTTCGACCCGTTTTCGAAGATCTTCCTGACGCAGCTGGCGGCGCTGGGGCCGGACGTCGAGAAGAACGCCTTTCTGCTCAGCATCTTCAACCAGGCCTGGTTGTTCTTCAAATACAGCCTGCACTGGCTGGTGCCGTATACGGGATGGATGTCCATCGACATGCGCCCGCCTTTCCCGGTCAGCCTGACGGCGTTTCCGCAGGTTCTCGGGGTGGTCGGCTACCTGGCCGTGCTGGCGGGCGGGTTTTACCTGATCGTCCGCTATCGCGACTGGCGCGCCTTGCTGGGGATTTCGGTGCTGCTGCCGGCCCTGCTATTCATAACCGAATTCGCGACGGTCTGGGTGCAGGATCCATTCGTTTTGTACCGGGGTTATCTATGGGCCATTGGCGTTCCCGGGCTGGTGTTTTTCCTGTTTCATGGGTTGTCCGGCCGCGTGCTGTGGCCGATTGGCTTGGTACTGGCCGCGTTGTTCATTTTTCAGGCGCTGGACCGGGTGCACTCGCTGTCCAGTCCGGTGCGTGTCTGGAGCGATGCGATCGCCAAGCTCCCGGACGACCGGCAGGCGGTTGGACGCTGGTTTCCCTATCTCAACCGGGGCGAGGTCTATCTCGACCAGGGGCGTATGCAGGAAGCGCTCGAGGATTTTCGGATGTCCTCCACGCTGGGCGACAAGGGGATGGGCATGTTCAACATGGGCTCGCTGCTCCTCGAAGCCGGCCGCTATGCTGAAGCCCTGGAGGCGTACGAAAAAGCGCAGCAATTGGGGTACGACTTTCCCGGACTCAGGTATCAGCGTGGGATCGCGCTGCATGTGCTCGGGCGCCGGGCGGAGGCGCACCGCGAATTCGAACTTGCGCTGAAGGAAACGCCGGTCTTGCCCCGGCGCGAGACGGTGCTCGCGCTGAAGGGGCGGGTGGCCCTGGAAATGGGGCAGGTGGACGAGGCGATTGCCGATTTTGAGGCTGTGCTGAAACTCGATCCACGCCACCTGAAGGCGCGCACCGATCTCGGCATGGCGCGGGTGCTCCAGCGCGATTACGCGCGCGCGCGCACCATCTTCGACAAGCTGATCGAGGAGTCGCCGGACGGACCGGTCTACTATGGCCGCGCCCTCGCCAATCATGGATTGAACAACAAG
Organism: Thiobacillus sp.; assembly: GCA_019459055.1. Taxonomy (GTDB): domain Bacteria; phylum Pseudomonadota; class Gammaproteobacteria; order Burkholderiales; family Thiobacillaceae; genus Thiobacillus. Next base: position 7,967 of record JAIBEI010000028.1, read on the forward strand.
ACGGAGGCGCTGGCCGATATTGAGAACGCCATCCGCCTGACGCCGGACAATCCCATGTTGCTGGAATGGCGCAACCGCATCAAGGCCATGCCCTAGTGCGGGCATGAGGCGAAGCGGAACAGGCATGCGCATTCTCCATATCGGCAAGTTCTTCCCGCCCGTCCCCGGCGGGATGGAACGCTATCTGGGCGATCTTGTGCACGCGCAACAATCGGCCGGCGACGCGCCGGCGGTGCTGTGCCATGCGGATGCGCAGGCGGGGACACGCGATCCGACCTGGCTGATGCGCTGCCCGGTCTGGTTCAGTCTGTTGTTCGCGCCGATCAGCCCGGCCTTCCCGCTTTGGCTGGCGCGCGCGATTCGCCGCCACGAGCCCGAGGTGCTGCACATGCACCTGCCGAATCCCAGTGCGTTCGCCGCGTTGGCGCTCCCCTCGGCGCGGCGCCTGCCGTGGATCGTGCACTGGCATGCCGATGTCGAGACCGGCCGGTTTCCCTGGTCGATGCGGCTGGTGTACCCGTTTTACCAATTATTCGAGCGCGCCATGCTGGAACGCGCCGAGGCCATTGTCGTCACCTCCACGGCTTATCTGGAAGCCAGCCGGCCGCTGCAGCCGTGGCGTCAAAAAACCAAGGTGCTCCCCCTCGGGGTCGATCCGGACCGCCTGCCCGAAGTGCGGGCGGAGGGAACCGGCGGGTGCTGGCGGGGGGATGGCATGCGCGTGCTGACGATCGGCCGGCTCACCTATTACAAGGGCTTCGACACCCTGATCCGGGCGGCGGCGGATGTGCCAGGGATCGAACTGGCCATCGTCGGCGAGGGCGAGGAACGGCCGCGCCTGGAGCGTCTGCTGGACGGGCTCGGCCGGCCCGCGCACATCCGCCTGCTCGGCCAGGCCGACGATGCGGCCTGCCAGCGCCTGCTGGCTTCCTGCGATGTGTTCTGCCTGCCCTCACGCGAGCGCACCGAGGCGTTCGGCATTGTCCTCATGGAAGCCATGCGCTATGGCAAGCCCATTGTCGCCAGCCGCCTGGCCGGCAGCGGGATTACCTGGGTGGCGCGGGAAAACGACAACGCTGTCCTGGTGCCACCCGATGATGCGCCCGCGCTTGCCGCGGCGCTCGACAGGCTGCGGCAGGATGCCGACCTGTGCGCCCGCCTTGGCGCTAGCGGCCGGCAGCGTTTTCTCGCCGAATTCGACATCGCCGCGTCCGCGCGCAGGCTGCGCCGGCTGTACGCCCGGATCGACCCGGAGCAGGACCGCCCGGTGGCCGAAACGATCCGGCGCGACCGGCTTCTGGTCGTCATCCCCGCGCTCAACGAGGCCGCCAGCATCGCTGACGTGGTCCAACGCGTGCTCGCGCTCGGCGACATCGACGTACTGGTGGTCGACGACGGCAGCAGCGATGAGACCGCCCGCCTGGCGGCCGCGGCCGGTGCCGTCGTGCGGCAGGCGCCGTTGCGGCAGGGCGCCTGGGGCGCCATGCAGACCGGTATCCGCCATGCCATGCGGGAGGGCTATTCAGGCGTGGTGACGATGGACGCGGATGGCCAGCACGAACCCGCCGAGCTTGCCCGCCTGCTGCAAGCCGCCGAAGCAGGCGCCGATGTGGTCATTGGCGCCTGTCCGGCGCGCGGCAGTTTCATGCGGCGTCAGGCCTGGCGCTACTTTCGCTTTCTGACCGGGTTTGCCTTTGAGGATCTGACGTCCGGTTTCCGCTTCTACAACGCCAAAGCCTGTTATCTTCTGGCGCGAGAGGAAGCGACGTTGCTCGATTACCAGGACATCGGCGTGTTGCTGCTGTTGCATCGCGCCGGGCTGCACGTGCAGGAAGTGCCGGTGGCGATGAATCCGCGACAATTTGGCGCCTCGAGGATTTTCTACTCCTGGTGGAGCGTTGCCCGCTACATGGCGGAAACCACCTTGTTGTGCCTGGCACGCTGGAACATGAAACCCCGCAAAATATGAAGGAATACCACCTGCTTGTCACCGTTCTGGGCATCGGCCTCGCGCTGACCATTCTCACGCTGATTCGGCGCGACCACATCCATTTGCGGCAAGGGCTGTTCTGGACCGCCGTTGCCGTTGCCTCGCTGGTTTTCGGCATATGGCCCGGCCTGATCGACTTCCTGAGCCAGGCAGTGGGCATCGCCTACTCGCCGGCACTGCTTTTCCTGGTCGCGATCGTCGTGCTGATCCTGCGCGCGCTGTTCACCGACATCGCACTCACCCAGCTCAAGCGAGACGTGCGCCGCCTCAACCAGCGCATCGCCCTGTCCGAGTCGCGGGATGAACCGGACCGGGATGCCGGCATGTAATGCCAATTTGAATCCGAAATAAACGATTCATTCGCCCATCACGGGATTCCGCTCCAACACCCGCCACGACGTTAGCTACCTGCCCATCAAGGGCTACGGTGAGCACTTCAACGACGACGTCAAGGCGCTCCGGCCGACAAGAAGCTCATTCTCACCGACGGCATGCCGTCCGCCGCCGTTCACGACGAGCGGCTTCCGCAGCGGTTCATGGCGCTCGCCGAATAAGCCTATCGGCTTTCGGCTTTCGGGTTTGCCGGCCTTCGCGGCCAGCAAGCCCGTCATCGTTGCGAACTGACTACCCCGGCCTGGTCAGAAAGTACCCGGACAGAGCTTGAACCTATTGCAGTTTTCCCCGGCCATAGGGGTGTGTTTTGCTTTACGCGGGCAGCAGTCTAGATCCGTTTCGGGCCATTCGAAGATTCACGTTGATTCAGAATGGACGCCGGGTTTGCCGGGCATCCCGGAAATTATTGAAGTATTTGCAACCAGAAGGAGACACGCCCATGAACGCACTTCGTAGGAATGTACTGAAAGGCGCCGCAGGCGCGGGCGCCGTGGCGATTGCCGTGGTCGCCGGCGTGCTGAAGCCGACCCAGGCAATGGCCGCCTGGAACAAGGCCGCTTTCGAGGCCAAAAACGTCGGGGCCGCCCTCAGTAGCATCGGCGTGGCCGACCCGGCAGACAGCAAGGACATCACCATCAAGGCACCGGACATCGCCGAAAACGGCGCCGTGGTGCCGGTGGAAGTGACCAGCGGCATCGCCGGCACCACCAGCATCGCCATCCTGGCCGAGAAGAACGCCTCGCCGC
>JAIBEI010000014.1 GCA_019459055.1 Thiobacillus sp.
GACGCAAAAACACCAGGATTAACGAAAAAACCGGGCATTAAGACCCGGTTACGAACCTCGAAATGGGCAACGTTTCAAAAAATCACCCTTGATGGGGAATGGACTCGGCTGCGACATCGAGTTTTTCAACAGAATCGCCGAACAGAAGACGTTGGGCATACGTATCGAGTAGCCGAGAGGGGCTTGTCGACGCTGCTCGATGGCACCAATGAGAGACAGGACAGCTAGGATCAATCTGTCCAGAGCCTGCTCGCCACCATCCCTTTTTCGAGGAGGCTGCCTTTCTTCGCTCGGTGGATCCGGTAACGCTCCAGGTTCTCGCCCGAAAGTTTCAGCCTGCCGCTGCGTTTGCCCTTTACGGCGCCTTCCACCATAAGGGTCTGGCCGTCGAATACGGTCAGCGCCATCATCTTTTCACCCTCGTCGAGCTTGATCAGCTGCACGCCCTTGCCGCCAGTGCCTTCCTTTACTTCTTCGATGGGGAACACCAGGGCCTTGCCGTTGCTTGCCGCAACAGCAACCCAGTCGCCCGTTGTCGGGACCGGAGGCAGGGGAATTTGGCCGTCCTCGACCGTCATGAACGCCTTGCCGGCCCGTTGCCGGGACACCATGTCGGCACACTTGGCAATGAATCCGTAGCCCAGCGTGGTTGATACCAGCCAGCGGGATTCTGGCGGCGCCGAAAGGGCATGAACCAGCTTCGCGCCCTTGGCCAGATCAACGAGACTTGTGAACGGAACCCCATCGCCGCGACCGGAGGGCAAGTCGGCGATGCGAAGCGTATACGTGCGGCCGCTGCTGTCCATGAGGATGAGCGGATTCACCGTCCGGGTTTCGATGACCGCCATTTCGCCATCGCCCGCCTTGTACTGGATGGATGCCCGGTCGACGCCGTGGCCTTGCCGGGTGCGAAGCCAGCCGTTCAGTGACACGATTACGGTCACCGGTTCGTCCACCATGGACTCTTCGCTCGTCGTTGAGGCGGTAACCGACTGCGCTGCCTCGATGCGGGTGCGGCGGTCATCGCCGTATTTCTTCATGTCAGCGCGGATCTCGTCGATGACACGAGACGTCAGGGCATTGCCGTCGCCCAGGACGCGGTTGAGTTCGTCGCGTTCGCCCAGCAATTCCTTCAGTTCCTTCTCGATCTTGATGGATTCAAGCCGGGCGAGCTGACGCAGGCGAATGTCCAGGATGTCATCGGCCTGCACCTCGCTGAGGTCAAAAGCGGCCATCAGGTCGGACTTCGGATCGTCCGACTCACGAATGACCCGGATCACCTCGTCGATGTTCAGGAGGATGGTCAGTCGTCCTTCCAGGATGTGGACGCGCCGGTTCACCACTTCGAGCCGATGCTGGCTGCGGCGGCGCACGGTGTCGACCCGGAAGCCCGCCCATTCGGCGATCAGCGCCACCAGACCCTTCTGGCCGGGACGACCATCCCGGCCGATCACCGTGAGGTTGACCGGCACATTGGTTTCCAGACCGGTCTGGGCCAGGAAGAAACGCATGAAGGTCTCGGGATCATGGTTCCGTGAGCTGGGTTCCAGGACCAGGCGAACCGGATTTTTCTCGTCTGATTCGTCGCGTGTGCTGTCCAGCAGGGCGAGGATCGCCTGCTTGAGGTTCTTCTGTTCCGGCGACAGTTCCTTCTTGCCGGTCTTGGGTTGCGGGTTGGCCAGCGCCTCGATCTGGGTCAACGCCTGGGCCGTGGAAACGCCAGGCGGCAGTTCGGTGACAACGATTCGCCATTGGCCTCGTGCAAGCTGCTCCACCGTCCATTGCGCACGAACGCGCACACTGCCTCGACCCGATTCGTATACCGCGCGAAGATCTGCGGAAGAGGTGATGATCCGCCCCCCGCCGGGGAAATCGGGGCCGGGCACATGAGAAAGAATGCCGTCGAGGCTGATCCCGGGTTTTTTCAGGATGGCGATGGCCGCGGAACCGAGTTCGCGCAGGTTGTGGGAGGGAATCTCGGTGGCCATGCCGACGGCGATGCCGGACGCCCCGTTGGCCAGGAGCATGGGCAGCCGGGCCGGAAGCAGGGCGGGTTCCTTGAAGGCGCCGTCGTAGTTGGGCACGAAGTCCACTGTACCCATGTCGATCTCCGACAGGAGCAGTTCGGCGACCGGCGTGAGGCGGCTTTCCGTGTAGCGCATCGCGGCCGCGCCGTCGCCATCGCGCGACCCGAAGTTGCCTTGGCCGTCGATCAGCGGATAGCGCAGGGTGAAGCCCTGGGCCATGCGGACCATGGCGTCATAGACGGACTGGTCTCCGTGAGGATGGAGCTTGCCGATCACGTCGCCCACCACACGGGCAGACTTGACGTGCTTGGTACTGGACGTCAGACCCATCTCGCGCATGGAGTAGAGGATGCGGCGTTGCACGGGCTTCATGCCGTCCTCGACGTAGGGCAGCGCACGGCCCTTCACCACGCTCATCGCGTATGCCAGGTAGCAGCGCTCAGCATAAATGCCCAGTGGAAGCCCTTCTTCACCACTCAAACCGTCGTCACCGGAAGACGGCGGGGGAGGTGGTGCCTGCGGTGGTGTGGACTGGGAAGACGTTTCATCCGGATTCCCGAAGAGGTCCAGGGTGTGGGGCTCAACCGCCTTAGTCATACGTCAGCCTCCACCAGATTGCCCTTCGCTTCCATCCAGTCGCGTCGATCGCTGGCTGCGCTCTTGCCCATCAGCATGTCGAACAGCGTCAGCGCCTCGTGCATTTCGTCGGGTGTGGCGAGCACGGGAAGGACGCGCCGGGTGGCCGGGTCCATGGCGGTTTCACGAAGCTGGGACGGGTTCATCTCGCCCAAGCCCTTGAAGCGACCGACCTCAATCGCCTCGGGCTTTATTCCGTCCAAAGCGAGGCGGTCCTTGATCGCCACCAGCTCGCCGTCATCGAGGGCGTATTGGCGTCGGGCGGGTTTCTTGCCCTTGGCCGGTGCGTCCACCCGGTAGAGGGGCGGCTGCGCCACATGGATGTGCCCCAGTTCGACCAGTTTCGGGAAGTGGCGGAAGAAGAGGGTCAGCAGCAGGGTGGAAATGTGCGCCCCGTCGACGTCGGCATCGGTCATGATCACGACCTTGTGGTAGCGCAGGCCGGTGAGGTCCGGATGGTCGCCCAAGCGATGCCGCTCCACCCCGAGCGCGACCGCGATGTCGTGGATTTCCTTGTTGGCGTAGAGCGCGTTGGGGTCGGTTTCCCATGAGTTCATCACCTTGCCCCGCAAAGGCAGGATGGCCTGGGTTTCGCGGTCCCGTGCCTGTTTCGCACTGCCGCCGGCGGAATCCCCCTCCACGAGGAATATTTCACGAATAACCGGGTCGTCCGTTGCGGCGTCCGAAAGCTTGCCGGGCAGCACAGCGACCCCGGAGGTTTTTCTCTTCTCGGTTTTCTGGGCGGATTTGAGACGGTTCGCTGCTGCCTTGGCCGCCATCTCGGCGATGGCTTTGCCATACTCCACGTGGCCATTGAGCCAGACTTCGAAGGGATCGCGACTCATTGTCGAAACGAGCTTCACCGCCTCGCGTGAGTTGAGCTTTTCCTTCACCTGGCCCTGGAACTGGGGGTCAAGCAGTCGTGTGGAGAGAACGAAGGACATGCGCCCCGTGACATCTTCCTGGCGCAGCTGCACACCGCGCGGAAGGAGCGCGTGATGCTCTGCAAATGACTTCACCGCATCGAAGAAGCCGGCGCGCAGACCGGCCTCATGGGTGCCGCCCTGCAGAGTCGGAATGAGGTTGACGTAGGATTCGGAGAAGCTGCCGGATTCCGCCCAGGTCACCGCCCAAGCCGCACCTTCGCCCTTGGCAAACCCGTTGGTGCCGTCCGCGTAGGCCTCGCCAGCGAAGACAGGAACCAGGGCTTCGTCAGGGGGGACCTGTTCGGACAGGTAGTCGGCCAGTCCGCCTTGGTAGCAATAGACGTGCTCATCCACAGCGTCGCCACGTTCGATCTCCAGCCGGAAGGTGACGCCAGGCAGCAGTACGGCCTTGGCGCGCAGCAGACGAGCGAGTTCACGCTCGGGGATTTTGGGCGAGTCGAAGAAGACCGGGTCGGGCCAGACATGAATCGTTGTGCCCGACTCTTTCTTGGCGCACTTGCCGATGACAGCGAGCTTCTTGCTGACCCTTCCTCCATCCGCAAACACAACTTCGTTGATCTGGCCGTCTCGTTTCACGGTCACGGCTAGACGGGTGGAGAGGGCATTGGTCACAGAGACGCCAACACCGTGCAGACCACCGGAGAAAGCGTAAGCCCCTTCGCCGGAGGTTTTATCGAACTTGCCCCCGGCGTGCAGACGGGTCAGCACCACCACGACCGTGGGCTCTTTTTCTTGAGGATGGAGGTCTACAGGGATGCCTCGTCCATCATCGCTGACCCTGACAGAGCCATCCACGCACAAGCGGACACCGATCTGGGTGGCATGCCCCGCTAAAGCTTCGTCTGCCGAGTTATCGATAACCTCCTGGATGACATGCAGCGGACTGTCGGTCCGTGTGTACATGCCGGGGCGAGCCCTGACGGGCTCAAGCCCTTTGAGAACCTTGATCGAATCTGCGTTGTAATCCTTGGCCATTCTTTGCTTGTCTCATGAATCAAAAACTTGCAGCTCACCGCAATGAAATCCTCGCGGTGCCGTCGCAGCTATCGGTACTGGATTCTGCAATACATCGACTTCAACAAACCCGTTTAGAAGAAATCTTCAGCAAAATAAGTGAGCAAAAACACAATTTTGCATAAGAATCAAAGCCGTTCACCAACAAGAAAGCCCCGATGATTCGGGGCTTTCTTGTTTCCTGCTTTTGGGTTTTTTCGGCTTCAGTGCGGGGTGGTTGGCGCTTCAGCTGCCTTGCCGTCGGCCTCCCGCGCGGCGCGGCGCCGCATCAGCCAGTAGGCAGCCGGGACGACGAACAGCGACAGCAGCGGCGCGCTCACCATGCCGCCGATCATCGGGGCGGCGATGCGGCTCATCACCTCGCTGCCGGTGCCGCTGCCGATCATGATCGGCAGCAGGCCTGCCACGATCACCGCCACGGTCATGGCTTTCGGTCGCACGCGCTGCACTGCGCCTTCGCGGATGGCGTCCTGCAGGCCCGCCTCGCCGGCCTGTCCGGTTGCCTGCTGCGCGGTCCAGGCATTCTTCAGATACAGCAGCATGATGACGCCGAATTCGGCGGCGACGCCGGCCAGCGCGATGAAGCCGACCCCGGTCGCGATTGAGAGGTTATAGCCCATCGCGTAGAGGAACCACACGCCGCCGGTCAGCGCGAACGGTAGGGTGGCCATGATGAGCAGCGCCTCGTCGAAGCGGCGGAAGGTGAGGTAGAGCAGCACGAAGATGATCGCCAGGGTGGCCGGCACCACGGCTTTCAGCCGCGCGTTGGCGCGCTGCATGAATTCGAACTGGCCGGAGTAGGCGATGCTCATGCCGGGTTCGAGCTGGACGCCGGCGGCGACGGCCTGCTGCAGGTCGGCCACGGTGGACGCGAGATCGCGCCCGCGCACGTCCACGTAGACCCAGCCCGACAGCCGCGCATTTTCGCTTTTCAGCATCGGCGGGCCCTCGCTGAGCCTCACCGCAGCCACCATGCCGAGGGTGATCTGGCTGCCGCCGGGGGTGAGGATGGGCAGCGCGGCGAGCTTTTCCGGGGTGTCGCGCCATTCGCGCGGGTAGCGCACGTTGATCGGATAGCGCGCCAGCCCCTCGACGGTCTCGCCGATGTTGTCGCCGCCGATCAGGCTCGCCACCACCGATTGCACGTCGGCGACGTTGAGGCCGTAGCGCGCGGCGGCGGCGCGGTCGATGTCGATGTCGACGTAGCGTCCGCCGGTGAGTCGTTCGGCGAGCGCGGACGATACCCCCGGCACCGTCCTGGCGATGCGTTCGACCTGCTGCGCGACGCGGTCGATGTCGGCCAGCCTGGCGCTGGCGATTTTCACCCCGATCGGGCTCTTGATGCCGGTGGCGAGCATGTCGATGCGGTTGCGGATGGGTGGCACCCAGATGTTGGCCAGCCCCGGCACCTGCACCGCGCGATCGAGTTCCTCGATCAGCTTTTCCGGCGTCATCCCCGGCCGCCATTCTTCGCGCGGCTTGAACTGGATGATGGTCTCGAACATTTCCAGCGGCGCCGGATCGGTGGCGGTCTCGGCGCGCCCGGCCTTGCCGTAGGCGCTCGCCACCTCGGGCACGCTGCGGATCTGGCGGTTGGTCTGCTGCAGCAGTTCGGACGCCTTCTGCGCCGACAGCCCCGGCAGCGCGCTCGGCATGTAGAGCAGGTCGCCCTCGTCGAGCGGCGGCAGGAATTCACCGCCGAGGCGGCTGATCGGCCAGGCCGCGCTGAGAAACACCAGGGCGGCGACGACCAGGGTGGTTTTGGGACGCGCGAGCACCGCGTCGAGCAGCGGCCGGTAGGCGCGGATCATCCAGCGGTTGAGCGGATTCCTGGTTTCGTCCGGGATGCGGCCGCGGATCCAGTAGCCCATCAGCACCGGCACCAGCGTCACCGACAGCGCGGCCGCGGCCGCCATCGCATAGGTCTTGGTGAAGGCGAGCGGGCCGAACAGGCGGCCTTCCTGCGCTTCCAGCGTGAACACCGGGATGAACGACAGGGTGATGATGAGCAGCGAGAAGAACAGCGCCGGGCCGACCTCGCTGGCGGCCTCGACGATCACCCGCCAGTGCGCGTCGCCCTGCAGGATTTTGCCGGGGTGTTTATGCTGCCAGGCCTCGATGTGCTTGTGCGCGTTTTCAATCATCACCACTGCGCCGTCGACCATCGCGCCGACGGCAATCGCGATGCCGCCGAGCGACATGATGTTGGCGTTGATGCCCTGCTGGCGCATGACGATGAAGGCGATCAGCACACCCAGCGGCAGCGAGATGATCGCCACCAGCGAGGAGCGCAGGTGCCACAGGAACAGCGCGCACACCAGCGCCACCACGATGAATTCCTCGACCAGCTTTTGGCTGAGGTTGTCGATGGCGCGGTCGATCAGCGCGCTGCGGTCGTAGGTGGTGACGATCTCGACGCCCGGCGGCAGGCTGGCCTTCAGCGTTTCGAGCTTTTCCTTGATCGCCGCGATGGTCGCGCGCGCGTTCTGGTCCGAACGCAGGATCACCACGCCGCCGACGGCTTCGCCCTCGCCGTCGAGCTCGCCGATGCCGCGCCGCATCTCGGGGCCGGTGCGGATCGTCGCCACGTCGCCCAGCGTCACCGGCGTGGCGCCCGCGAGTTTGAGCGGGATGGCGCGGAAGTCGGCCAGCGTTGCAAGATAGCCGCCGGCGCGCACCATGTATTCGGTTTCGGCAAGTTCCAGCAGCGCGCCGCCGCGCTCCTGGTTGGCGTCGCGAATGGCAGCGATGACCGTCTGGTGCGGGATGCCGTAGGCGGCAAGCTGCACCGGGTCGAGCACCACCTGGTACTGCTTGACCATGCCGCCGATGGACGCGACCTCGGCCACGTTGGGCAGCGTTTTCAGCTCGTATTTGAGGAACCAGTCCTGGATCGAGCGCAGCTGCGCCAGGTCGTGACGGCCGCTTCGATCCACCAGCGCGTACTGGTAGATCCAGCCGACGCCGGTCGCGTCCGGGCCGAGGGCGGGCTTGGCACTGGCGGGCAGCCGCCCCTGCACCTGGCTGAGATATTCCAGCACGCGCGAGCGCGCCCAGTACAGGTCGGTGCCGTCCTCGAAAATCACGTACACGAAGCTGTCGCCGAAAAACGAGTAGCCGCGCACCGTCTTCGCCCCCGGCACCGACAGCATGGTGGTGGCGAGCGGATAGGTGACCTGGTTCTCGACGATCTGCGGCGCCTGCCCGGCATAGGGCGTGCGGATGATGACCTGCACGTCGGACAGGTCGGGCAGCGCATCGATCGGCGTCGTCTTCACCGACCACACGCCCCAGGCCACGACGAACAGCGTCGCCAGCAGTACCAGGAAACGGTTGCCTACCGACCAGCGGATGAGGGCCGCGATCATTTCGTGCTCCCGCGCTTGTCGAGCTTCTCGACCAGCAGCCCGTCATCGGTCTGGCGCACGCCGACGCGCACCGGGTCGCCGGCCTTCAGCCCGTGCGCGAGCTCGGGTCGCGCCAGCGGAAACACCATGGTCATGCCCGGCATCGACAGCGATTCGAACGGACCATGCTTGAGCGTCGCTTCCTCGCCGTCGATGTCTTCGATCATCGCGTCGGCTTCGTGCAGCGGCGACGCGGGCGCGCCGCCTTTTGGGGCAGCGGAGAGGCGGTCGAGCACGCCCTGCAGGCTGGCCTCGGAGTCGATCAGGAACTGCCCGCTGGCGACCACCTGCTGGCCTTCGGCAAGTCCCGTCAGCACTTCGGTGCGCTCGTTCGCCTGGCGCCCGAGCGTGACCTCGACCGGGCGGTAGCGCCCCTGGTCCTCCGCCACGATCACCAGCGCGCGGCGGCTGCTGCGGATCACCGCCTCGCTCGGCACGGTGAGCGCGGAAGCGGTCGCGCCCGCGATCCGCACCTCGGCGCTGAGACCGGGGCGAATGCGGCCGTCGCGGTTGGGCAGCTCGATGCGCACGGTAAGCGCGCGCGCCGCCGGGTCGACGCCCGGCAGGATGGCGATGACCCGGCCAGTGACGGTCTCGCCGGGAAACGCGGCGAAGCGCGCCTCGGCGGTATGCCCGGTGCGCACCTGGCCCGCCTGCGCCTGCGGCACCGCCACGTCGAGCCACACGCTGGCGATGCCGTTGATGCGCGCCAGCGTCTGCCCGGCGGAAAGCGTCATGCCGGGCCGCACATCGAGCGCCTGCAGCTCGCCGCCGATGGGCGCGGTGATCGCGCTGCGGTCCTGCACCCGGCCGCTTGCCTTGACCTCGCGGATCAGCCGCTCCGGCATCCCGGCGAGCCGCATCCGCGCCTCGGCGGCGGCGGTCAGTTCGGCGTCGCCGATGGCTTTCAACGCCAGGTATTCCTGTTGCGCCGCCGCCCACTGCGGCACCAGCAGCTCGGCGATGAGGGCGCCGGTCTTGACCACGTCGCCCGGCGCCAGCCGCGCCACCCGTTCGACGTAGCCGCCGCTGCGCGCCTGCACGATGGCGATGTCGCGTTCGTTGTAACGCACCACGCCGGTCGCATGAATCGTCTCGGAAATGTCGGTGCGGCTGACCGCAGCGAGCCGCATCCCCAGGTTCTGCGCGATGCTGGGATCGATTTTCACGCTGGTGGCGTCGCCGCCCTCGTCGGCGTATTTGGGCACCAGCTCCATGTCCATGAAGGGCGACTTGCCGGGTTTGTCGAAGCGCTGCGACGGCACCATCGGGTCGTACCAGTAGAGCACGCGGCGTTCGTCGGCGGGCGATGCGGGGGCGTCCTGCGCGGCGGCAGGCGGCTGTCGGGTCTGTGACCACAGCATGGCGCCCGCCGCGCCCAGCACGATCAGCACGACGGCGGCGGCGAGGCGACCGACAAGCGGTTTGAAGGAAGGGGTGTTCATGGCTGGACTCCGGATTCGTCGGGTTGGGCGTAGCTGAAGTGGAGGCGGGCGGCCATTTCGTCGCGCGCCCCGGCAAGTTCGATCGCCTTGAGTTCGGCGTCGATGCGGGCACGCCGTGTGCCGATCAGTTCGGCCAGGCTGCCCTGGCCGCCGCGCCAGGCGGCCAGCGTCAGTGCCACCTTCTCCTGCGCCAGCGGCAACAGCACCTCGCGCTGGCGGGCCAGCGCCCGGTCGAGCCGGCGGTACTCGGCCAGATCGGCGTCGAGCTCGGCGTTGTGGGCGCGTAATTGCGCCTGGTAGTCGGCATCGAGCGCGGCGCGCTCGGCCACCCGCGCGGCAATCAGCGGGTCCTGGCGGGAGGACGCGAACACCGGCAGATCGAAGCCGAGCTCGATGCCGGCCATGTTGCCGAACTGCGAACCGCGCTGCTGGTACACCACGCCCAGGCGCCAGTCGGGCCGGGTGGCCGCCCGCGCGAGGTCGGTTTCGGCGTCGAGCACGCGCGCTTCGTGGTCGTACAGGGCAAGTTCGGGATGCTGTTCGAGGCGGTGCGCGAGGTGGCCGTGGTCGATCGGCCATTGCGGCGGCGCGCCTGCGAGCGGCCAGTCGGCGGCGTCGCCGACCCAGCGCCGCAGCGCGGCGATGGCCTGGGCGCGGCGCGCGTCGAGCGCGTCCTCGCGTTCGGCGATCAGCGCGGCCTCCTCGCGTGGCAGTACGGCGTCGCTCGCCATGCCGCCGCCGCCCGCCAGGCGCGCGCGCACGGCGGCGTCGAACAGCCGGTTTTCATCGTGGAGCGCGGCGATGTGCCGCAGTTGCGCCTCGGCGCTGTGGCGCTGGATCCACGCCTGCGCGGTCTGCTGCAGCACGGCCTGGCGCACCACCCGCATCCCGGCCTCGGCCAGCCCGACCCGCCCTCGCGCCGCGCCGGCACGCGCGCCGCGCTTGGCGGCGTTGGGGAAGGCCTGCATCACGCCGATCGTGCGCATGGTCATGGGGTCGCTGTTGAGGCTGAAGCGGTCGGCGCCTTCGACCGGCACGTTGGCCAGCCCCAGCGTGAGTTGCGGGTCGGGCAGGGCGCCCGCCGGAATCGCGCTCTGGCGCGCCGCGTCGATCCTGCTCGCGCTCGCCGACAGCGCCGGCGTTTCAGCGAGTGCCCGCGTCAGCGCATCGTCAAAGCCGAGCGGGGCAGCGCCCGCGCCCGCCATTCCTCCCGCCCACAACAGGGCGGCAAGCCAATAAGGCAGTTTGAAAAACATGTCGTGCTCCATCTCCGGATGACGCGATGCGCCATTTTCCGCGCCGAATGGCGCGGGACTCAGTCGAGGAGGCTAGATGAAGGCGGGCGGTCGCCAGAGCGGGACCGGAAAGACGGACTGCGCCCACAGGAGGGGCGTGGCGTGGACCTGGAAGACCACCGGCAGGGGCGGGACGAAGGCACGGGTGTCGATCGCGGGATGGCCGCCGCATTGGCAGGACAGGTCGGATGCGCAGGGCGTGCCCTGGCTGTCCTCATCGTGGCAGCAGTCGTGTGCCGCCGCGGTTTCGATGCTGGCCGCCGCCTCCGCCATCGGGCAGCAAGCGGCCGCCATCACGCCCGCCAGCGCCTGCGCCGGGAGGGCGAGCGCGATCAGCAAAGCGAGGAGTATCCGGAGCGAGCGCATGCGCAAGTCTGTGCGGGGGCGGCCAGTCCTGTCAAGGCACGTCAATGGGTGGGGACGCTCGCTTCCGGCGGGATGTCCTTCTCCTGCAGGGATATATCCTGCAGGGTCCGGATTCCCGGATGCTGCTGCTGAAACTCCGGCACACGCTGTTGATCGTCGGCAACAGCCCGAGATCGTCGATGCTAGTTCGGCCGCAATGGTGCGGACATCCTCGGTTGCGACGCTGGTATGGCCGGCGGCCAGCCGTCAGCGCACGCAGTTACGGCCCGAATGCTTGGCGAGGTAAAGCTTGTCGTCGGCGGCCTGCAGCAGGCTGTAGCAGCCCAGGTTTGCGCTGGGGTGCGCGCTGGCGCAGCCGACGCTGATGGAGACATGGTCGGCGCCGTCCGGGCGCCGCTGCGGGATGTTCAGTTCCATCACGGCCTGGCGCAGGTGTTCCCCGATCAGGAACGCGCCTTCCAGATCGGTGCCGGGCAGGATGGCGGCGAATTCCTCGCCGCCATAGCGGGCCAGAAGATCGCCCGGCCGGGTGAGCACCTGGGACAAGGCCTTGACCACCCGCCGCAGGCAGTGGTCGCCTTCGCGGTGGCCGTACAGGTCGTTGAACTGCTTGAAGCAATCCACATCGATCATCACCATGGCGAGCGGCTGCCCGTCGCGCATCGCGCGCCGCCATTCGGCGTCCAGAGTGAGGTCGAAACAGCGCCGGTTGGCGACGCCGGTGAGGCTGTCCTGGTTGGCGTGGCGCTCCAGCTGGTCGTGCCTGCGCTTGAGCCGGATCTGGTTCTGGATGCGCGCCTCGACGACGTCCGGGTGGAACGGGCGGGTGATGCACTCATCCGCCCCGAGCTTCAAGGCACGTGCCTCCTCCGCAGGATCGTCGCCGTCGGTGATCACCACGATCTGGATGGTCCGAATTGTCTCGTCGGCCTTGATCTGGCGGCAGATCGCCAGACCGGCCGGCGCCCTGGCGTCGAGCAGGATAAGGTCGGGCTGCTGATCGGGGTCGCGTACGCTGTCCAGAACCCGGGCGGCGCTCGGCACGATCTGCAACAGGCATGTTTGCGCCAGCATGCGGGCGAGGAGCGGGGTGGATTCGTTATTGACAGCGAGGATGCGCGGCTTGTCGGGTCGCTTGGTGCTCTTTTGCGGATTGACCGCAACGGCTCCCGGCGCGCGCAGCATGCGGAGCGAAGCGTGGGTGGGCGGCGCGAGGTAGGCCTCGGCTTTCATCCGCAGCGGGTTGCGCTCAGCCAGCTTGATCCACATCAGTGGTACCTAACACGCCCACTGGGCCCTGAGTTTGCGGCATTCCGAGCTCCACTCGCAAACGTCCGTGCAGAAGTAGCGTTTCTCGGATGAGAAGCAGGGGTCTTTGCCGCGGAGGAGCTGGATATTCCGGATGAGCTGTATTTTCGATGTGTAGGGGGCAGACGTTTTGAGTCCAAAATCGAAAGCGAGTTGCTGCAATTGCTCAACAGTCATTTTCGGCTCCATGCTAAAGCGGGATGTGTAAGGTATCTAGGACCGCTTGGCCCTGTAAATTAGTAGAATCTTTAGTCGGCTGTTTGCACCCGCATAAAAATTTTATGACTTGCATCCGCATGAAATTTGATGAAATGTCGGGAACGCGCTTGATGGCCCCGGCCGAAGCGAAGGCAAGCGAGGCAAAGGAGGGTCGGTATGGAAACCAGGCAAGCCGCTGAGAATCAGCCGCCGCGCAGCGAGGCGGGGCCGGACTTTGTCGGCCCTGCGCAGCCGGCTCGCGAGACCCCCCAATGCGCCGAAAGCTGCATCCTCGTGCAGCAGGCGCTGGCTGAGTCGCGCCAAGGCGAGCAGATCCTGGCCGGCCTGATCGAATCGGCCATGGACGCCATCATCAGCATGGACGACAACCATTGCATTGTGCTGTTCAACCCGGCAGCCGAGCAGATGTTCGGCCTCTCGGCCGCCGAGGCCCTGGGCCGGCCGATCGAGCTGTTGCTGCCCGAGGAGGCGCGCAACCGGCACGCGGAACAAATTCGCACGTTCGCCCGGACCGGGGTAAGCAGCCGCCAGCTGGCGGGGCCGGGGTGCGTGCGCGGGCGCCGCGCCAATGGCGAGGTTTTCGAGGTGGAAGCCTCCATTTCCCAGATCGAGGTGGCAGGATCCCGGTTTTTTACCGTCATTTTGCGCGACATCAGCAATCGCATCCTCGCCGAAAAGGCCTTGCGGCAGAGTGAGGAGCGGCTGGCGCTGTTTGCCGCCACCACCTTCGAGGGCATCGTCATCAGCGAGGGGGGCCGCATTCTCGACTGCAACGAGCAGATCGCGCGAATGACGGGCTATACGACCCAGGAGCTCGTGGGACGGGCCATCGTGGAACTGATTGCCCCCGAAGACCGCGAACGGGCCGCTGAAATTATCCGGAATGGCAACGACACCATCGCCGAGCACACCGTCCTGCGCAAGGACGGGAGTCGCATCCTCATCGAAGCCCACGGCAAGACAATTCCGGCCGGGTCTCCCAACGGACGTCGCCTGACTACGGTGCGCGACATCACCGAGCGCAAGCAGATCGAGCAGGCCTTGCGCGCCAGCCAGGCAGACCTCAATCGCGCCCAGTCCGTGGGCCAGATCGGCAGCTGGCGGCTCGACATCCAGCACAACGCGTTGCACTGGTCCGACGAGACCTACCGCATCCATGGCATTGCCGCGGACACGCCGCTGACCTATGAGACCTTTCTTGTCACCGTGCACCCGGATGACCGGGCCTACGTCGACCGCATGTGGAAAGCGGCCCTGCGAGGCGCGCCCTACGATATCGAGCATCGCCTGGTCGTGGACGGCGCGGTGAAATGGGTACGCGAACGGGCCGAACTGGAATTCGACGAGCAGGGGGCTGTGGTGGGCGGATTCGGCACCACGCTGGACATCACCGAACTCAAGCAGGCCGAGCAGGCGTTGATTGAGGCCAATCACCGCAAGGACGAATTCCTCGCCATGCTCGCCCACGAATTGCGCAACCCGCTGACGCCGATCCGCAACGCCGCGCATGTGCTGGGCCGCCTGGGCAGCCAGGAGCCGCGGGTGCAGTGGGCGCAGCAGACCATCGAGCGGCAGGTGGACCATCTCACCCGTCTGGTGGACGAACTGCTCGACGTCTCGCGCATCGTGCGCGGCAAGGTTACGCTCAAGATGGAGCCAGTCGAGCTGGCCGGCGTGTTGACCCAGGCGCTGGAAATGGCCCGCGCGCAGATCGATGCCAAGGGGCATCGGGTCGCGCTGAAGCTGCCCCGCCAGCCGGTCTATCTGTCCGGCGACCCGGTGCGGCTTGCCCAGGTGGTGCTCAACCTGCTGGACAACGCCGCCAAGTACACGCCGGAGGGCGGCAGCATCGAGGTCGAGGCCAGCGTGGCCGGCCCGCTGATCGAGATCCAGGTGCGCGACAACGGTATCGGCATCCCGGCCGAACTGCTGCCGCACGTGTTTGACCTGTTCCATCAGGGTGAGCGCACCCTCGATCGCAGCCAGGGCGGGCTGGGGATCGGCCTGACGCTGGCAAAACGGCTGGTGGAGATGCACGGCGGGGTGCTGAAAGCGCACAGCGCCGGGGCGGGACTGGGCTCGACCTTCACGATGTGGCTGCCGGCCCTGCCCGAAACGCCGGCAGCCGACAGCCGTGAGGCGCTGACGGCGAGCCCCGCCACGGCGGCGCGCTGCCGGGTGCTGGTGGTTGACGACGACCCCGCCGTGGCCGACAGCATGACCGTGCTGCTCGAGCTCGAAGGCCATGAGGTCAAGACAGCCACCAGCGGCGAGATGGCACTGGCGCTCGCCCGCAGCTTCCGCCCGCAGCTGGTCCTGCTCGACATCGGATTGCAAGGTATGGACGGTTACCAGGTGGCGCAGCAGCTGCGCGCGCAACAGGCAGCAGACGAAAGTCTGTGCCTGGTGGCGGTGACCGGCTACGGCCACGAGGAGGCCCGGGTTCGCTCCGAGGAAGCTGGCTTCGACCGGCATCTGGTCAAGCCGGTGTGCCCCGATGCCCTGTTCGAACTGCTGGCGGAAATCGGCGACGAGGCGAACTGGCAAGCGTGAAACTGCCTTCGCCACGACTTGCCCATGGCCACACCATCCAGCGGGTGGTGCAGGTCGATCCACGCCGCATCATCGTGCTTACCGTGCTGCTGGGGCTGGCCTTTTCGGCGCTGCTCGCGATTCCGTTCGTGTTCTACCAGCGAGCCGAAACCGAGAACAGCCTGAGTCTCATGCAGGCCGAGCAGGAGCGGGTCGTCAAGCTTGCGGCGGGCGCCATCCACCAGGAAATGGACGCGGTGCTGTCCGACCTGCGCTACTTGTCGCAGCACAACGCGATCAGGAACCACCTGGCACGTGACAGTCGCGGCAGCCGTATGGATCTGGCCATGGAGTACGTGGGACTGGCGAGGCAGAAGCGCCTTTACGATCAGGTCCGCTTCATCGGTCTGGACGGCAGGGAGGTGGTGCGCGTCGACTTCAACAATGGGCACCCCGAAATCGTCGCGGACCCTGATCTCGAGGATCGGCGCGACTGCGCCTGTTTTGAGGAAACCCGGTGGCTGTCGCCGGGTCAGATCTACGTCTCGCCGCTGGACGTGAATCCTGCACCGGGCGCCGCCGAAGCAGTGGGGCCGGTCATCCGCTTCGCCACGCCGGTGGCCGATGAGCAGGGCCTGATCCGCGGCATGGTGGTGCTCGACTACCTGGGGCAGCGCCTGCGCGACAAACTGGTGACGCTGGAAGGCCAGGCCGGCAGGATCCAGCTGTTCGACGCACAGGGGCATTGGCTCATGGGCGCCGGCCCGGACGCGGAATCGGGCTTGACGGACCGCGGAAGGTCGCAGCCGAGTCTTGCCGAGTGGTCCGCGCGGCTGTGGCGGCAGATGGAAAGCGAACAATCCGGCGCCCATCAAACCGATGCATCCCTGATCCGGTTCGAGCGCGTCTATCCCCTGCTCGGCGAGAACCTTACGCCAGCCCAGGCCGGCTATGCCAGTCCGGTCGACGCGGACCGCTATTTCTGGACGGTTGTCGTCGAGTACTCGCAGTCGGCCATGCACGCGGCCAATCAGGCATTGCTGAAAAAACTGTCGACGGTTTATGGCGCGCTGGTGCTGTTCGCTTTCCTGGTCGCCGGCGCGCTTGCCCTGACCGTCAGCCGCAACAAGGCGCTCGCCCAGGTGATGGAAAAGGTGGTGGACCACGTACCCGTCCTGATCGCCTATGTCGACGCAGAACAGCGCTATCGTTTCAACAACATGGCCTATGAGCGCGCCTTCGGCCGCAGACCCGAGCAGATCTACGGCAAGCCCATGCGGGAGCTGCTGGGCGAAGACGCCTATCGGGCGGTGCGCCCCTACATCGAACAGGCGCTCGCCGGGAAAGCGGTGAGTTTTGAACGCCAGATGGCCTTCGCCGACTCGGGCACGCGTGACGTGGCCATTACCTATTTGCCGGATCTTTCGCCCCAGGGAGGCGTGCGCGGCTTTTACGTCATGGTCAACGATGTCACTCCGATCAAGGCGTCGCAACATCGCGAGCGGCAGCATATGCTTGAACTGGCGCACGTCACGCGTCTCGCCAGCCTGGGCGAAATGGCGACCCAGATCGCCCACGAGATCAACCAGCCGCTGGCCGCCATTGCCTTGTACAGCGCGGCAGGCCTGCGCACCATGGCCGGCGAATGCGACCGCAGCAAGATGGAGGCCTGGCTCGAGGCGATCAATGCCCAGGCCAAGCGGGCCGGTGAAATCGTCAAGCGGGTGCGCAGCTTCGTTCAGAAGGGCGAGCCCCGACTCGTCCCGGTGGACCTCAACCTGGTCGTCCGTGAGACCGCCGCCCTGGTCGATCACGATGCCCGCTCGCATGACGTCGAGATCGTCCTCGAGCTGGCCGAGGGCCTGCCCCTAGTGCAGGGGGAGCGCGTGCTGCTGGAACAGGTCGTCTTCAACCTGCTGCGCAATGCCATCGATGCGGCGCTGACCGGATCCGGCCAGCGCCGGGTCACGCTGCGGACGTTCTCCGACGCGCAACTGGTCTATGTTGAAGTTAGCGATACCGGGCCCGGCGTGGATCCAGCGCTCGGTGAGCAGATCTTCAGTTCATTCGTGACCAGCAAGCTGGGGGGCTTGGGTATGGGACTGGCCATCAGTCGTTCGATCGTCGAGGCGCATGGCGGCAGCCTGCGCTACGCCAGCAATCCGGGGGGTGGGGCCACATTCACGTTCAGCATGGCGCAGGCGGCCGGCTGATGGGAGAGCACCTGCCAACCGTTTATGTCGTCGACGACGACGATGCAGTGCGCGAGGCGCTGGGGGCGCTGCTCGGTTCGGTGCCCCTGCGCCATCAGGGTTTCGCCACGGCAGAGGCCTTTCTTTCGGTGGCGAGTCCCCGCATGCGGGGCTGCCTGCTGCTCGACGTGCGCATGCCCGGCATGGGCGGGCTGGAACTGCAGCGCTTTTTGCGGGAGCGGGAGGTCGCGCTGCAGGTCATCATCATCACCGGACACGGCGATGTGCCCATGGCGGTGCGCGCCCTCAAGTCCGGCGCGTCCGACTTCATCGAGAAACCGTTCAACGAGCAGGACCTGCTCGACCGCATTCAGGTCTGCCTGCGGGAGGACCAGGCATTCTGGAGTACGCGGCAGGCACTGAATGAGGCAGAGGCGCGCTTCGAAGCGCTGACACCACGCGAGCGGGCGGTGATGGAATTGATCGCGGCCGGCAATCACACCAAGAAAATCGCGCTACAGCTCGACATCCAGGATCGAACCGTGGACGTCCACCGCTTCAACATCATGCGCAAGGTGGGCGTTCGCACTCTGGCCGAGCTGCTGCACCTGTGGTCGGCCGCCCATCAACCGGTGCAGCACTGAGCGTCCCCGGTGGCTGGCCTGGTGCGCAGTGCAGGCGCTGCACGACGTCCTGCATCCGGGTTGCAGCGACCCCCAGTGTTACTTCAAATCCCTCTGGCGGGGCGCGGCCGCCGGGCTGGGCCGCGGGGAGCGCACCGAGCGCGAGGCATACGACCCCGTGCTCAAGCGCCATTTCTCGATTCTCGTGCAACCCCTGGTGAGGCCGCCGCGTCCCTTGCGGGAGGCCGGCGATCTGCATGCCGTCGTGATGATGAGCGACATCAGCGACATCAAGCAGGCCGAGGCCGGCTACCAGCACCTGTTCCAGGAACTCGAGTGCATGGTGTGCCTGGAAAAGGAAAGGCGCGAGTTCAGCGAGGGCATGCAGGCGCGCCTGCTGACCATCCTCGAGAGAACCACCGATTACATCGCCATGGCCGACGCCAAGGGCGGCATGCTCTATCTCAATCCGGCCGGGCGTGCCTTGCTGGGGCTGGGTCCGCACGACGACATCTCGCACATGAAGCTGTGCGAGCACGGCGACCAGGAGGCGAAGGACAGGATATGGCGGGAGGCCATTCCGTCGGCGATTCGAGAAGTCGTTCAACGTCGCCGAGCACGAGGTGCCGGCGCCGCTCAGGATCTCCCTCTACCGCGCCGCCAGTGTCTGGGACACGCTGACGCATCGCGAGCGCGAAGTGCTCAACTGGTCGCGGAAGGGCACCCGAACCGCTACATTTCCGATTACCTCTGCCTCAGCATCAAGACCGTCGAAAAGCACCGTTCCAACCTGATGATGAAGCTCGGCCTGCACAACG
The DNA here is from genome assembly GCA_019459055.1 of Thiobacillus sp. Lineage (GTDB taxonomy): Bacteria > Pseudomonadota > Gammaproteobacteria > Burkholderiales > Thiobacillaceae > Thiobacillus. The sequence goes on from JAIBEI010000014.1 coordinate 18,830, forward strand.
CCTTCGATGCTGACCAGCTACGCGGTCGTGAAAGGCCTGGCCGGCATTAGCCCCGCGCCGCAACAAGCATTGCCGCTCGGGCGCTTAGCCGGTATAGTGCGGCCTCCCGCACCCTGCCAATCGGTGCGCGGTTCTCTTACCCCGATCTCACGATCCCCTATTCGTCTGCCTCGATTGGTGTTGCCACAAGCGCAACAGGCCGTCGCAGGAAAAACCTACATGACTACTGAAACACTCTCAGCCAGCCCGGCTTTTGCCGAGCTCGGCCTGGCCGAACCCATCATGCGTGCGATTGCCGATGCCGGCTACACCACGCCCACCCCGATCCAGGCGCAGGCGATTCCGCAGGTGCTGGCAGGCGGCGACCTGCTCGCCGCGGCGCAGACCGGCACCGGCAAGACCGCCGGATTCGTTCTGCCGATCCTGCACCATCTGTCGACGCGCGCAGCAGCGGCGCCCAAGCCGGGCCGCCCACGCTGCCTGATCCTGGTGCCGACGCGCGAACTCGCCGCGCAGGTCGAGGAATCGGTCAAGACCTACGGCAAGCACCTGTCGCTCACCTCGATGGTGATGTTCGGCGGCGTCAACATCAACCCGCAGTACAAGGCGCTGAAGTCGCGCGTCGACATCCTGGTGGCGACGCCCGGCCGCCTGCTCGACCACATGGGACAGAAGACGGTGGACCTGTCCGGCGTCGAAATCCTGGTGCTCGACGAAGCCGACCGCATGCTCGACATGGGCTTCATCCGCGACATCAAGAAAGTGCTCGCCGTGGTGCCGAAGCAGCGCCAGACCCTGCTGTTCTCGGCGACCTTCTCCGACGAGATCCGCGCCCTGGCCAACGGCCTCTTGAACAACCCGAAGAGCGTCGAAGTCGCGCGCCGCAACACCACGGTGGAAGTCATCGAGCAGTCGATGCACCGGGTGCCGCAGGCCCACAAGCGCGATCTGCTGGCGCACCTGATCAAGCACCACGACTGGCAGCAGGTGCTGGTGTTCACCCGCACCAAGCACGGCGCCAACAAACTGACCGAAAAGCTCATCAAGGACGGCATCACTGCCGCCGCGATCCACGGCAACAAGAGCCAACCGGCGCGCACCAAGGCGCTGGCCAGCTTCAAGGACGGCAGCGTGCGCGTGCTGGTGGCCACCGACATCGCCGCGCGCGGCATCGACATCGACCAGCTGCCGCAGGTGGTCAACTTCGAACTGCCCAACGTGCCGGAAGACTACGTCCACCGCATCGGCCGCACCGGCCGCGCCGGCACCACCGGCTCGGCGCTGTCGCTGGTGGACGATGAGGAAATGAGCTACCTGCGCGACATCGAGAAGCTGATCAAGCGCGCGATCGTGCGGGTCGAAATCGAACCCGGCTTCGTGGCGCCGGCCAAGGCCGATCTCATGTCCGAGGAACGTCCGCCGCGTCCGCCGCAAGGCCGTGGCGGCCCGCGCCAGGGGCAGGGCGCGGGGCGTGGCGGGCAACCCGGCGGCCGCAGCGGCTCCGGCCGTTCGCCGCAGGCCAAACCCGCCAGTGCCGGTGCCAAGCCGGCAGGTGGGCGCAGCGGCGCACCGGGTCAGTCGACCCAGCCGCGCAAGCTGCGTCCGCCAGCCGCCCTGTTTGCGGGCAAGCCGGGTTCGCGCGGCCACTGATCCGGTCGTCCCTTCCCCCGCCCTCATTGCGAACGGAGCAATCCAGCAGCGCTGCCGCAGGCTGGATTGCTTCGGCTGCGCCTCGCGTTGACGAGGCGAGACGTGATCCACAGCGGGCACGAATCTTCCACGATTTGCCCTTCATGGCGGCGATACAATTGCCACCATGAACACCCTCGCAAGCTACGACGAACTCCCCTACGACAGCTTGCCGCTGCCCGAAACCCAGCCGGATTTTCTGGCGGCGGTGGCGCAGCTGCATGGCTTCGACGCGCCCGACCCAAGCCGTGCGCGCATCCTCGAACTCGGCTGCGCGCAGGGCGGCAACCTGATTCCGCTGGCGTGGCGCTGGCCCGACTGCGAATGCGTGGGGGTGGAGTTGTCGCGCGTGCAGGCGGACGCGGGCGCCGCTTTCGTCGAGGCGCTGGGGCTGCCCAACGTCCGCATCCTGCACGGCGATCTTGCCGCGCTGCAGGCCGACCTCGGCGAGTTCGACTTCATCATCGCGCACGGCGTGTTTTCCTGGGTGCCGCCCTCGGTGCAGCAGGCGCTGCTCGAGGTCTGCCGGCGCCATTTGTCGCCGCACGGCATCGCCTACGTCAGCTTCAACGTCGCGGCCGGCTGGGAAAAACTCCAGCCGCTGCGCGCTGCGCTGACCGGGCGCACCGCGGCCGATCTGCCGGCGCCGGCGCGCTTTCAACAGGCGCTGCGCGTGCTGGACGAATTGCAAGCCGAATGGAGCGATCCTGCCCTGCTGAAGGAAATCGCCTATCTCAAATCGGCCGCGCCGTCCTACCTGTTCCACGAATACCTCGCCGAATTCAACGCGCCGATGCGCTTCGGCGAATTTGCCGCGCAGCTGGATGCGCACGGCCTGCGCTACGTCGGCGAGGCCGGCCCGCGCAGCGCCGTGGTCGAGCTCGAAGACGCCTGGGGCATGGTCCCGGAAGGCATGGCCGGACGCTGGCTGGACGCCGAGGCGGCGCTCGACGAAGTGCTCGCCGTCCGCTTCCGTCGCGCGCTGATTGCGCGTGCCGACGCCCCCTGCGCGCGGCCGCCGCAGGCCGATGCCTTGAGCGCGCTGGCGTTTGATGCCGATCTGCGCTGCGACGAAGAAATCGACCTGGAAACGGCCAGCGAGCAGCGCTTCATCAACCCCGCGGGTAACGCCTTTCCCATCGCGCAGCCCGCGATGAAGGCCGCCGCCGTGGCCCTGTCGGCCGCCTATCCCGGCTCGCTCGCATATTCGGACGTGCTGGCCGCCGCCCGGCAGATGCTGGCCGAATACGGGGTGGGCGGGGAGGTCGAGGAGGCTGCCTTCCGCGACGCCCTGTTCCCGCTGGTCATGGCCCACTGCGTGATGCCCACCGTGACGTCCGTTGCGTATGCGAACGCGCCGGGCGAGCGTCCCTGCGCGCATGGGCTGGCGCGGCAGCAGGCAAACGCGCCGAACTGGGTGGTGAGCGGCGCGCGCCAGGTGGCGATGGAACTGGACGCGCCGGGGCGCATCCTCCTCGGCATGCTGGACGGTCGCCGCACCAGCGAGGAACTCGCGGCCGCCATGCGGCGGGCTCTGGTCACACAGGGGTTGGAGCTGCCGCGGGAAACCGTCGACGAACTGACCCGGCAGCAACTGTGGCTGTTTGCGCGCCAGGGGCTGCTGCTGGCGTAAATCAGGGGTGCCGGCGATGGGGCGCTGGAGTTGATCGGGCTGGACGTCCGATCGCTTCAAAATGTCTCGTGGGTCGGACAGTGGCCAGGATCGCCGCCCGCAACAGGGTCTGCAGACGGTTGGCGGCGGCATAACGGTGCCCTGCGGCCACGCTCAGGCCTCGCCGGCACGGCGCAGCCGTGCGCGCAGTGCGTCCATTTCTTCCAGCATGTCGGCCACCAAGGCGGCCAGCTCCGGCACGGCGTCGAAATCGTACTCGATCTGGTGCATGCGCCGGGCCCGCAGCAGGCATGCTGAGGAGAAGCGCCACACGCCGGCCGCGCTCGCGGCGTGGGGGAACTCGCCCGCCTCGATGTGGGCCAGCAGCCATTGCGGCTCAACGGCACAGGCGGCGGCCACCTGTTCCAGGGTGAGCCAGGTCTCTTCCATGAAGCTGCCCGTCAAAACCTCGTCGTCGCGCATCGCTTAATGCCCTCCGCGCGGATCGAATGCCAATTCCCGCGCCATGGTTTCATAGATTTCCCGCGCCCGTGGGGTATCGGCGGGCGGCACCGCGATCTGCACGGTGAGCAGCAGGTCCCCCGGCGGCTCGCCCGGGATGCCCTTGCCGCGCACCCGAAGCCGTTTGCCGCTCTGCGCCCCTTGCGGGATGCGCACATTCACCGACCCGCCCGGCAGGTCGATCGGAATGAGCGCCCCCAGCGCCGCTTCCCAGGGCGCCACCGGCAAGGACAGGTGCAGGTCGCGCCCATCCACCCGGAAGCGGGGGTGGGGCTTGAAGTACACCGCCAGCAGCAGGTCGCCGGCGGGGTCGCCGCCCATGCCCGGCGCCCCCTGGCCGGCCAGCCGGATGATCTGGCCTTCGCGCACGCCCTTGGGTATTTTCACGTTCAGGGTGCGGGTTTCCAGCGTCGCCCGGCCGTGGACATCCATCTTCGGCACGCGCAGGCTGATCTGCCGGGTGGCGCCGGTGTAGGCATCGTCCAGGTCCAGCAGCACCTTGGCGTGGTGATCTTCGCCTTGGGCGCGAAAGCCGCCCCGCGCGCCGCCCATGCCGCCGAACATCTCGGCGAAAAAATCGGAGAAATCCGCTGCCCCGTGGGGCGGGGCGCCACGGGTGGAGAACTCGAAGCCGGCATCCCAGTCGGGCGGCGGCTGGAACGGCTGGCCCGGTTGATAGCCCTGCCCCAGCTGATCGTACGCAGCGCGCTTCTCCACGTCGGAGAGCACCGCGTAGGCCTCGTTGACCTCCCGTATGCGCAGCTCGGCCTGCGGCTCCTTGGAGACATCCGGATGGTACTTGCGCGCCAACTTGCGGAACGCTTTCTTGATCTCGTCCGCCGTGGCCTCCCGGGGCACCCCGAGGATCTGGTAGTAGTCCTTGAACTGCATGTACCTTCCTGACTGTGCGTATCGTGGCAGCTTGATCGGCGGGCGGCAGACGCGAGCGCCTAGAGATTGAAAACACGCCTTCAACGCCTACATTGAACAGGGCGTATCGCTCGCGGAGCCGGATCGCATTCAATAAGAGGATAGATCATGAGCGGGAACGTCGCCGTCCTCGAGCTGCCAAGGACGGGGCGGCATAGCGTCGCGCATCGTCGTTTCCGTCGAATGATCCAGGGTGTCCGCGCCTTGAACAATGCGCGGACGGGTCTAGGTTCTAGGTAGGCCGTTCGGCGGCTTGGGCTGTATTCAGAAATTTTGTTCGATAGGAGAAAAATCATGGCCAACATCACCCGTCACGATCCCTTCGGTCTTGCCCGCACCGATCCTTTTGCGGACATCGAGGACATGTTCAAGGGATTTTTCATGCGCCCCGTTCTGTTCGAAGGCAAGCCGCAGATGGAAATCAAAATGGACCTGAAGGAGGATGACAAGGCCTATACCGTTCACGCCGAGATCCCGGGTGTGAAGAAGGAAGAGATCCAGGTCAGCATCGACGGCAACCGGGTTTCGATCAGCGCCGAAACCAAGACGGAGAAGGAGGAAAAAAAGGGCGAAAAGGTCCTGCGCTCCGAGCGCTACTACGGCAATGTGGCGCGCAGCTTCACCCTGGCGAACGATGTGGACGAAGCCAAGGCCAAAGCCAAGTACGCCGACGGCGTGCTGGAATTGACGCTGCCGAAAAAGGAAGGCGCCACCACGGTCAAGAAGCTTGCCGTCCAGTGATTCTCCGCGACGCAGTCCAGGGCGGCGCCCGATGACAGGCGCCGCTTTTTTGATTCTGCCCACCCGATAAACATGGCCGCAGTCTTCCGTCGAGACGGTTGACGCCGGTACGGTGCCGGTTTGTTTCGCCATCGCGAGGCCCGTATGGCCGTGGCATACGACTCCTCACGTGCTTAAGCACTTGGCGCTGGGTATTCTGGATTGCTTCCCGCGCTGTGCTCCAGTCGCAATGACCAATGACAAGGGATACATCATTTCCTTGAAACATATTGGATTCCTCCGTAATCCGAGCCTTTGCCCTACCTCTTTTGCTTGATCGTCCTTCAGGAAAGCAAAGACGGGCGGCCGTATCATTCCTCCACCGCAGGCAAGGTGAGCTGAAATCGGGTCGTTTGGTCAGCGGACGTCACGGTAATTGAGCCACCATGTGCCTCAACGATGGATTTGACGATGGCAAGCCCCAGTCCGGCACCATCTCCATTGCGCTGACGCGATGGGTCGACGCGGTAGAAGCGGTCGAACAGTCTGGGGAGGTGTTCTGCCGGTATTTCAGTGCCCGGGTTCTCGACGGAAACAGTGGCTTTACCCATGTGCATGGCCAGGGATACCAGCACGCTATGGCCTTGGGGGGTGTGCCGGATGGCGTTCGATATGAGATTGCTGAGCGCGCGTTGCAACATCAGCCGGTCGCCGCAGACGGTAGCTGATCCTGTCTGGGTCAGCGAAACGGCGCGCTCTTCCGCCCAAGCCTCAAAATAATCGAACAAATCTTGTATTTCATGAGACAGATCGACTTTCTCCAGACCCGGTTTGAGCAGGGGGTTATCGGTCTGGGCAAGGTAGAGCATGTCGCCAACCATCTGGGCCATGCGTTCATATTCCTCCAGGCTGGAGTAGAGAACTTCCTTGTATTCGTCCTTGCTACGTGCGCTGGAAAGCGCCACCTGGGTCTGGGTCATGAGGCTGGATATCGGGGTGCGCAGTTCGTGCGCAATGTCGGAAGAGAACTCGGAGAGCCGCCGGAAGGAATCGTCCAGGCGGGCCAGCATGGCGTTGAAGGCGGCCGCCAGGGGCTTGAGTTCCTTCGGCAGGCCTGTAGCCGGCAGGCGGTTTGCCAGGCGTTCTGCGGAAATGCCGGCCACCATGTGGGTGACCTGACGCAAGGGAGAAAGTCCCCAGCGGGTGGCCATCCAGCCCAGGCCGGCGGTGGCCAGGGCGGCCAAGGCGATGGCGAGGGCCAGCACCCAACGGAACGTGTTCATGAAGAGTATGTGGTGCTCGATGTTCAGCGCCACAGCCACGGTGTATGGCCTGCCATTGCCCGTGGCCATCGATATGGCCATTCCACGGTAGCTTATCCCGGATTGCATCCATTGCTGCAAAGTGCCGGTGGTACACCCGGCTGGCTGGCTTTGGCAGGCTTGCAGCAGCGTGTGGGGGAAATCAGCGTTCGGGGTGGCGAACCAGATATCGCCCGTTGCATCCGTCACCACCACCGCAAGACCATGATGGCCGACTAGGGCATCATCCAGTTGCTGGGGCAGAAGATCCAGTTCTGTCTGACTATAGGCGTGCTTGAATAAATTCTGGATGAGCTCCAGTTTGCCGTTGAGCTCGTGTCGATCCCCCTGCTTGAAATGGGCATCCACCACTTGCGTCAAGAAATAGCCCGTCGTCAGCAGGACCAGGGAAGCGGACACTGCGAAAAGCAGGCTGATCCGTGCAGTCAGCGACAAGGGCTTCATGGCGTCGAGTCCTCAGGGAAGGTTTCCAGCACGTAACCCATCCCCCGCACGGTGTGGATGAGCTTGGACTCAAAGCCTTCGTCGATCTTCATCCGCAGCCGGCGCACCGCCACATCGATGACGTTGGTATCAGAGTCGAAATTCATGTCCCAGACCTGTGAGGCGATCAGGCTGCGCGGCAGCACTTCTCCCTTGCGGCGCAGAAACAGTTCCAGCAAAGCGAATTCCTTCGCCGTGAGTTCGATCTTGCGTCCCGCCCGCTTGGCGCGGCGCCGCAGCAAGTCCAATTCCAGATCGGCCGCCTTGAGGACAGCGGACTCCAGGCCGCCATATCCGCGGCGTACCAGGCTGCGCACCCGGGCCAGCAGTTCGGCAAAGGCGAAGGGCTTCACCAGATAATCGTCGGCCCCCAGTTCCAGCCCCTTGACCCGGTCCTCCACCTGGTCGCGCGCTGTCAGAAACAGCACCGGCATGTCGACCCCGGCCAGGCGCACGCCTTCCAGGACTTGCCAGCCATTGATGCCAGGCAGCATCACGTCCAGGATCATCAGATCGTAGTGCTCCGTCTTGGCGAGTTCCAGGCCGTCCCATCCGTCGCGCGCCAGGTCCGTGACGAAACCGGCCTCGCTTAGACCCTGCTTCAGATAGTCGCCCGTTTTGGGCTCGTCTTCGACGATCAGGATTTTCATGGTGACATCCTGCCACAACTCGCATTTAGGGATGCTCGCATTACAGATTTGTAATCCCCTCGTCAGCTTGGTGTTGGGCGCGCCTCTGCAGGATGCCCATATGCTGCGGTGCCCCGTGCACCCAGCGCATGTTGCGCATTGGGTTTCATTTCTTGCGAGGAAATTATGGGTTCATTTTATGGTGGGTCGTGGTCGGCCAAATGGGCAATACCCGTCGGACCGGCTCTGAGTGCTTCGCTAGGCTCGCCCAGGAAAACGCTGGCGCAGCCGCTCACGACGTGCCCACCATGATCGGCGTGGACCAAGAAGTTGAAGTGCAGGTACGTAAACCCACGGGCCACTCCGGCCATTGATCTTTTGACCCACTGAAAGGAAGTCTCATGAAACTCAAGTCCCTCATCGCCGCACTCTCAACGGCATTGATTGCCCAGGCTGCCTTTGCCGCCGGTGACCATGCCGGTGGCCATCACGGCGACTCCAATGCCATCGGGCAAGCCGGCAATGCCGCCAAGGTGACGCGCACGATCGCTGTGGACATGACCGATGCCATGCGCTTCACACCTGCTGACATCGTTGTCGAACAGGGTGAAACCATCAGGTTGGTGGTCAAGAACACCGGCAAACTTAAGCATGAAATGGTCTTGGGTACTGAGGAGGAATTGAAAGAGCACTACGAGGTGATGAAAAAATACCCCGAGATGGAACACGCTGATGAAAATCAAGTCACCGTCGCACCGGGGAAATCCGGTGAAATCATCTGGCAATTCACCCAGGCCGGGAAGGTGAATTTTGCGTGCCTGCAACCGGGTCACTACGACGCTGGCATGAAGGGCGCTGTGGCTGTGAGCGAAAAAGTCGTGGCAGGCGATGCTCACACCATGCACAAGCACACCACAGTTCAAACCAAGGATCAACCATGAAAACTTCACAATTTCTTCCCATCGCGTTGCTGGCTACTGCTGCAGTATTTTCAGTAACCACACATGCCCAGGAAAAACCAGCGACTGCGCAAGCAAGCATGCCAACCGCCGATATGTCAGACGGCGAAATCCGCAAGATCAATAAAGACTCCCAAAAAATCACCATCAAACATGGTGAAATCAAGAACCTTGATATGCCGGGCATGACCATGGTGTTTCAGGTCAAGGATTCCGCCATGCTTGAAAAGGTGAAAGTGGGGGACAAGGTGAAATTTATTGCCGAAAAATCTGGGGGTGCGCTTGTCGTGACCGATATTCAGCCCGTCAAATAAATTGGACTTGCAGCCTGGCACGGGCAGACCGGCGGTGAAAGCCTCAACCCGGCCGATGTTTCAACGCTTTCAATAATCCAATGAGCATTCCCCCAAAGGCCAAGGTTTTTTGGAGCACCAATACCGGCCGAAGATGACGCATATGTAATCCATCTGTCAGGTTGATGTGGCAAACCTCATTCCATACTGATCCCAATCGTGAATATAAGACCTCGTATGAAAACGTTGTTGCCACTCTTCTCGCCGGCAGTCTTACCCAAGCGTCTTGGGCTGACAATGTGGCGCAACACAAAGCTCGTCTTGGCGTGCCACCCGGTTACGGCTCCTGCGATGCCGCAGAAGTCGACGGGTATGTGATCGAAGGTCACGTCCCAGCCAGGGAAATCGTTTGGGCCGATCCCCACCATCCATGGTTTTTCGCGTCCTGCTCGAAGTCGTTAAACAGTAATGTTCATTTACCCCACGTAAAGGAGTTAACCATGAAACACCACACACTATTTGCCACCCTGATGCTGTCCGCTCTGGCTATGCAGCCTGTACTCGCCGTTGACGCGCACCACCCTGATCAAAAAGTCGGTTCGGCAGCGCCCGCTGCAGATCAGACGATCCAGAAAATGCAGGCCAACACCAAGCGAATGCAAAGTCAACTTGAACAGATGGCCAGGTCCAAGGACCCGGCCCAGCGCCAGAAACTGATGCAGGAGCATATGCAGACCATGCAGGAAAACATGATGGCGGGGAAAAGCATGACGGGCGGAATGATGGACTGTCCGATGATGAAAGACGGAATGATGGGAGGCGGCATGGGCATGATGGGTGGCATGGGCGCCTCGGGCGGCGACGACATGATGGCCAAGCGCTTGGAGATGATGGAAAAACGCATCGACATGATGCAGATGATGATGCAAACGAATATGGGTAATCCCCAGGGCGGCCCAGGGAATCCGGCCAAGTGATGGCCATCGCGACAGCAATCGCCGTCGCGTTTACTTAACTGAAGAGAAGGAACAAATCATGAAGACCGCTATTGCATTCACTACCTTGGCTCTGCTGGTTGCACCGGCCTGGGCTTCCGATCAAGACAGCAACCCCGACCTGACACAGGGCATTATCAACGTGCATGACACGCATTTCCCTCATGTGTCCGGAGACAGCCATGAACCGTAAAGAGGAAGTGGCGACAGCTACGGCTTGGTTTTGCTTGATGGCCAACCAACCGGGCATGTGCCCCATAAGCGGGGGGATGATAGCCATAGGACCAATGAGGTGTGGCCTACTCAATGAAAACTCGAGGCCAACATTTGGAGTCGACGATGTAGTCGCTGACGGCTTGGTATCAATTGGGTTGCCACCTTGGCGCGTCGCGCTTTTCGTGATGTGCACTTCAACATGACATGGAGGTGGAAAAATGTGGCATGACGGCATGAGCGGATGGGGCATGGGGCTCGGCTGGATGGGAATTCTGTTCTGGATCGTACTCATCCTCGCGCTCGCCGCGCTGATCAAGTACCTGTTCGGCAAGTCCGGCGATTGATGAAGCGGCACCGAACAATGATCGATAGCTTTTTTCCATTACGCAGCATCGATAGCCATCGTGGCCTCCGATCGGCCATACCGCAAGGGATTGCCCTTCGATGTGGCGAAGGTGGAGATTCTGCGCTTAACCGGCGTGCAGTTCGATCCGCAGGCGGTGGAAGCCTTCAGCGCCGAAGAAAAAACCCTGTGCTAGATGGTTGCGATGAAGTGCGGGATGGCACCTATCGCGATGGTGGCAGGCAGAAAACAGGCGAAGGTTTGAACAGGAAAAAAGCATGAAAACCATCGGCACCAGTTTCCTTTCGGTCCAGGACCCGCACAGAAATATCAAGGAGATCGATGTCAGCGTTCAGGGGGCCGCCCTGGATTACGCTGCCGTCGATGCCCTTGCCGAGGTTCTCGTCAAGAAGGTGGCCAGGGATGTGATGCTGGTCGCCTGGTTCGACGGAAAAACGACGTGGGTATCCGGTAGTTCAAGAATGCGCCGGCGATAAGCTCGGTTGGCTCGCTTACGCCGAAAGCCAGGCGGCAGCCAGGGCTTGAATATCAACGGCGGCGAGTTTGTTTTCGTCTTCGCGACAGGACCTAAGAGACGAGAAGAAAGCCATGGAAACCGTCACCATCGAAGTCGGGAATCTGCTGTCGGCATTGAGCGCTCTTGGCGTGGAAAAGCAGCTCATGACGCTTCCGGGCGTGCACAAGGCCGAGGTCAACTACGTCGCCGGAAGCGCCACCGTTGTGTACGACGAGACGGTGACGAATATCAAGACCATCAAGGCCCGGGTGCACGAGTGCGGCTATCACTGCGCGGGCGAGCGCCTGCCAAAACACATCTGCGTGCCGGAGGATCCCCCCGCTGCCGCCGCTGCCATTGCGCCTGCGGTGCCCGCCAGACACGTGCATGCGCGTGAAAATGCCGGGCACGTAGCGCCAGCGGGCAAGGCGGAGGCGATGGCACACGAAATGGGCCACGGTGCCGGCATGGACGCGCATTCGATGGCGCGCGGCATGCGCAACCGCTTCTGGGTTGCCTTGGCCTTCACCATTCCGGTCTTCGTTTATTCGCCCATGGGCGGCATGTTCACGCCGCCGGCGCCTCCGTTCGGGCTGCCGCTCAACATCTGGCTGTTCCTGCTTGCCAGTATCGCGGTGATCTATCCGGTGTGGCCGTTCGTGGTCGCCGCCTGGCGTGCGCTTAAGAACGGCGTGCTCAACATGGCGGTACTGGTGGTGCTTTCGGTCGGCACCGGCTACCTGTTCAGTGTGGGGGCGACTTTCTTCTTCGAGGGCGTGCAGTTCTACGAGGCGATCGCGGTGCTGCTGGTGTTCATCCTTCTCGGCCACTGGCTGGAGATGCGTGCCCGAGCGGGCGCTTCTGCGGCAATCCGAACGCTGCTCGATCTTGCTCCACCGATGGCCACAGTGATTCGTGGGGGGCGCGAAATGGAACTGCCCACCGCCGAGGTGCTGGCGGGCGACATGGTCATGATTCGCCCCGGCAACAAGATTCCGGTAGACGGCGAAGTGACTGAAGGCGAGACGCAGGTGGACGAATCCATGCTCACCGGCGAGTCCATGCCGGTTGGAAAGAAACCCGGCGATACAGTAATCGGCGCGACCATCAACAAGAGCGGCAGCTTCCGCTACCGTGCCACCAAGGTTGGTGCCGACACCGCGCTGGCGCAGATCGTCAAGCTGGTGCAGGAGGCGCAGAATTCCAAGGCCCCAGCGCAATTGCTGGCCGACCGTGCCTCGCAATGGCTGGTGCTTATCGCGCTGGTGATCGGCATCGCGACTTTCGCAGTTTGGTTCTGGTGGATCGGCCAGCCGCTGCTGCTCGCCCTCACGCTCACGATTACCGTGTTCGTCATCGCCTGCCCGGATGCCCTCGGACTCGCTACGCCGATGGCGGTCATGGTGGGCACCGGCCTGGGGGCGATGAACGGTATCCTGTTCAAGAACGCTGCGGCGCTCGAAGAGGCTACAAGACTGGACATCATCATCTTCGACAAGACCGGCACACTCACCCTGGGCCAGCCCGACGTGGTGGACTTGGCAGCGGCGCCGGACGTCAGCGAAAACGCGGTACTCGCGCTTGCCGCCGCCGTGGAGCAAAGCTCCGAGCATCCCCTGGCGCAGGCAATTCTCAAACGTGCGGGAAAACTGGCGATGCCGCCAGCAACCGGCTTTACCAACATCGACGGCATGGGCGCCAAGGGAGAAGTCGAGGGGCGCACGGTGCTGCTAGGCAATCGCAAACTGATGCAGGCCGAGAAAGTCGACATGGGAGGACTCGTGTCGCGCGCCGACGAGATGCAGGGGGCAGGGCGGACGGTTGTGCATGTTGCGCATGGAGGCAAGCTGGTCGGGCTCATTGCCATTGCCGATGCACCGCGCCCCACCTCGGCAGTGACAGTGCAGAAACTGCGCGAACGCGGCGTGCAGGTAGCGATGCTCACGGGCGACAATCAGGCGACAGCCGAACGCATCGCCGCGGGGCTGGGCATCGATATTGTGCTCGCCGATGTGCTGCCTGGGCAGAAGGCAGACAAGGTGAAGGAACTGCAGGCACAGGGCAAGAAAGTCGGCATGGTCGGCGACGGCATCAACGATGCACCAGCGCTGACGCAGGCGGATGTGGGCTTCGCCATCGGCGCCGGTACCGACGTGGCGATGGAATCCGCCGACGTGGTGCTGATGAAGAGCGATCCGTTCGACGTGGTCGGTGCGATCGTGCTGTCACGCGCGACGCTCACCAAGATGCACCAGAACCTGTGGTGGGCGGTCGCCTACAACGTGGTCGCCTTCCCGGTCGCGGCCGGAGTGTTGTATCCGTTCGTCATCAGTCCCGAGATTGCGGCACTCGCCATGTCCGGCAGCTCGGCGCTGGTGGCTGTCAACGCGCTGTTGCTCAAACGCAGCCATCTCGAAGGCATCCGTGCGCACCCTGCAGCGACACGCACCATTGGGGATAAAGCCGTCGTCACATAACAAACCCTGAGCGCCACGGTGGATGCGAAATCGCGCCCGCGTGCGTCGATGTATCCCCGGTCCGACAGAAATGGCTCCACGTTTTCGCGCACCGTCTTCGAGTATCTTGTCGCTTCGCGATGTTCACGTTAAAACAACTTTAACGCGGCGCCTGCCAGCAGTTGTTGTTGATCTGCCAGGTCATCGAGAGTTGCTCGCTGGCGGGGTACAGCACGTATTTGATGCCAATGTAGTCGGCGCCTTGGCGCCAGAACATGGCCAGCAGGTTCTTTTCGCCGCTGGCGATGACGCTGGTATGGGGGATGACCTTAAGCGGGTTGCCGTAGAGGTTGGAATAGTTCGAGGCGACGATGACGAAGTGGCGGAAGGCCGGTTCGATTTCCTGGTCGAACGCCACCAGCTTGTCGTTGCAGAAGGTGAACAGGAAGCGGCGGCCGCCGGGGCTGTTGGGCAGGTCGTAGACAAACAGGCCGTCGTTGCCGACGGGCAGGGACTTGTCGAAATTCCAGGTATTGAGCGCCTGCTCGACCTCGGCGCGGCTCATGCCATTTTTGAATTCACCCACTTCCCACGCCAGGGCAGACGGGACGAGCAGCAGCCCGGCAAGCAGGCCAAGCATTTTTGTTTTCGCTGTCATGGCGATCCCGGATGCGCGGCGCGAACCCGCCTGAAGCAGGGCTCTGCGTGCCACATGGCGTGCGGCGGTCTGGTCCACATTACTTGCCGCGGATGGCGCCAAAGACTTTTTTCAGCAAGTCGCTACCGGCCTGCATGGGGTTGGCGCGGATGGCCGCCTCTTTTTCCCCGATCAGGATATAGAGCCGGTCGAGTGCCTGCTGGGTGACGTATTGCTCGACGCTGGCCTGCTTCTTGTCGATCAGGTCGAACTGCGCGGCCGCGCCGGCGTACCGGTTGTATTGCTGCGCCAGCCCGACCTTGTCGGTGCTGGCCTTGACGATGGGGCCGAAGCGCTCGGTGAGCCGGGCCTCGGTTTTGCTGCGGAAGAAGTCGGTGGCCGAGGTCTGCCCGCCGGTCAGGATGCCTCGGGCATCGTCCAGCGTCATCTCCTTCACCGCATCGACCAGCAGGGTTTGGGCTTCGGGCACCGCCGCCTCGGCGGCGCGGTTCATCGACAGCACCAGCTCGTCGGCCTGCCTGCCCATGCCGAGCATGCGCATGGCCTTTTCGGCTTTTTGCAGGCCGGGCGGCAGCGGGATTTTCAGCGCGGGGTTGCCGAAGAAGCCGTCCTTCTGGCCGAGCTGGGCGACGGCGGCATCCGCCCCGCGGGTGAGCGCCTCCTTCAGTCCGGCGTTGATGTCGGTGGTGGAGAGCGTGTCGACCCCGTTGGCCGTTGGCTGGCTGGCGGGTTTGCCCAGAACGCCCTTCAGGATTTCGTTCCAGTCGATCGCGTGGGCGGGCAGGGCCAGAGTAAGGCCGGTGGCCAGGATCATCCATCGCTTCATGGTGCATCTCCTCAAGTGATTCCTGAAACCGCAGTGCGCCACCCTTACTCAACAAACCATTGATTTCCTATCGTTCTTAGTGCCGCGGGACATATCTCGGTGGTGGGGGTTTCAGGGTGATTGGACTACAGCACTTCTGCAGCATAGTCCGCCAGACGCGAACGTTCGCCCCGCTGCAGGGTGACGTGGCCGTTGTGCGGCCAGCCCTTGAAGTGGTCGACCACGTAGGTGAGGCCGGAGCTGCCTTCGGTGAGGTAGGGCGTGTCGATCTGCGAGATGTTGCCCAGGCACACCACCTTGGTTCCCGGCCCGGCGCGCGTGATCAGCGTCTTCATCTGCTTGGGCGTGAGGTTCTGCGCTTCATCAATAATAAGAAATTTATTGAGAAAGGTGCGCCCGCGCATGAAATTCAACGACTTGACCTTGATCCGGGAACGGACCAGATCCTGCGTCGCCGCGCGCCCCCAGTCGCCGCCGTCGTCCTCGCTTTTGTTCAGCACCTCGAGGTTGTCTTCCAGCGCGCCCATCCACGGTGTCATTTTTTCTTCCTCGGTGCCGGGCAGAAAGCCGATGTCCTCGCCGACCGGCACGGTGACGCGGGTCATGATGATTTCACTGTAGAGCTTTTTGTCGAGCACCTGGGCCAGCGCGGCAGCCAGGGTCAGCAGGGTTTTGCCGGTGCCGGCCTGGCCGAGCAGGGTGACGAAATCGATCTCGGGATCCATCAGCACGTTGAGCGCAAAGTTCTGCTCGCGATTGCGCGCGACGATGCCCCAGACGTTGTTCTTGGTGTGGCTGAAGTCGCGCACCGTGACCATTTCCGCCTGCTTGCCTTCGACTTTGAGCACCTTGGCATAGAGCGGGTTGGGGCCTTCCTGGAACACGAATTCGTTCGGCAGGAAACTGGAAACCAGCGGTCCCGTGATGCGGTAATGGGTGTGGCCGTTGGCCTGCCACGACTCCATGCCCTTGCCGTGGGTGTCCCAGAAGTCGGCGGGCAGTTCGCGCAGGCCGGCATACAGCAGGTCGGTGTCTTCCAGCACCTTGTCGTTGAAGTAGTCCTCGGCCGGCAGCCCCAGCGTGCGCGCCTTGATCCGCATGTTGATGTCTTTCGACACCAGGATGACCTGACGCTTGGGGTGGTGGCGCGCCAGGAACAGCACCACGCCGAGAATCTGGTTGTCTACCTTGGAAGTCGGCAGGGAGAGCGGGATGTCGCCGGTGATCGCCTGGGTCTGCAGGAACAGCTTGCCCGTAGCGGCATTGTGGCTGTGCGGCGCCAGCGGCACACCTTCCTCGATGGTGTCGAGCTTGCTGACCATCTCGTCGAGAAAGCGGCTGGCCTGGCGGGCGTTGCGCGAGACTTCGGTCATGCCCTTCTTGTGCTGGTCGAGTTCCTCCAGGGTGGCGATCGGCACGTAGATGTCGTGCTCCTCGAAACGGAACAGGCTGGTGGGGTCGTGCATCAGCACGTTGGTATCGAGTACGAACAGCTTGGTCTGGGCAGCGGCTTTTCTCGGCATGGCGTGGGATCACGGAGGTGGTTGGAATGCATTCATCCTACATCAAGCCGAAGCGGGCCTGTCGAGTCGGAAAAGTAAACCCGAAACCTGCCCGCCGGCACGGATCGGGCAGCGGTTTTCTCAGTAGAATGCTGCGTTACCCCTGAAATTCGGGCCATCGCATGATTCGTCGGCTGCTGTTGCTGTGTATGGTGTGGATATGGGCGCCGCCGCTCTGCGCCCAGGTCGCCGCGCACATCTTGCTGCAGGATTCGCCGCTGGCCGGGTTCCAGTACCACGCGGGCAAGGCGCTGTGGCCGCGGATGCAGGTGGGCGATGCGCTCACCCTGGTTCGCGAGCCGGACAACCCCCATGATGCCAGGGCCGTGCGGGTGGAATGGCAGGGCCACAAGATCGGCTATGTGCCGCGCCGCGAGAACGCCGATGTGGCGCGCTTCATGGATGACGGCCGGACCTTGGTGGCACGCATCGTGCGGCTGGCCGAGGTGCGCGACCCGTGGTCGCGGGTGCGTTTCGAGATCCTGATTCCCTTGCAGCCCTGAAGGAGGACGTTATGAAGCGCCTGATCCTGTCCATCATGATGCTGTTTGCCTGGCTGGCGCCGGCAGCCGCGGATTCGCTGCCGCTTGCCCGCCTCAAATTGCCGCCCGGATTCGAGATCGAGCTGTTCGCTCGCGTGCCCAACGCGCGGCAGATGGCGCTCGGCAACAACACCCTGTTCGTCGGCAGCATGCGCGCCGGCAAGGTCTATGCGATTCCGCTCCGGGGCGCGCGCAAGCCGGTGGTCATTGCCGACGGACTCGATATGCCGGTGGGCGTGGCGTTCCGCGACGGCGACCTCTACGTGTCGGCGGTGAGCCGCATCCTGCGGCTTGCCGGCATCGAGGCGCGCCTGGACAAGCCGCCGCGGCCCGAGGTGGTCAGCAGCGCCTATCCGGGCGACCCCCATCACGGCTGGAAATTCATCGCCTTCGGACCCGATGGCAGGCTGTATGTGCCGGTCGGTGCGCCGTGCAACATCTGCGAACCCGACCCGGATCGTTACGCCAATATCACCGCGCTCGATGTGGCGAGCGGCAAGATCGAGGTGGTCGCGCGCGGCGTGCGCAACACGGTCGGCTTCGACTGGCAGCCGCAGAGCGGCGAGCTGTGGTTCACCGACAACGGTCGCGACTGGCTGGGCGACGATGCGCCGCCGGACGAGCTCAATCGCGTCAGCCGGCCCGGCCAGCACTTCGGCTATCCGTACTGCCACGGCGGAACGATTGCCGATCCCGAATTTGGACGCGCCCGGCGCTGCGCCGAATTCGTTGCGCCGGCGCGGAACCTGGGTGCGCACGTGGCCAGCCTGGGCATGCGCTTCTATACCGGCACCCGGTTTCCCGAGCGTTACCGCAATGCGGTCTTCATCGCCGAGCACGGCTCGTGGAACCGCAGCAGCAAAACCGGCTACCGGGTTAGCGTGGTGCGCCTGCAGGATGGCCGCGCGGTGAGCCACGAACCCTTCGTCAGCGGCTGGCTGCAGGGCGACACTGCCTGGGGCCGTCCCGCCGACGTGCTGGCGATGCCGGACGGCAGTCTGCTGGTGTCGGACGACCACGCCGGCGCGATTTACCGCGTCACCTATCGCGGCAGCCGGTAAAATTACACGCATGAAACTGCTCGTCCTCGATACCTCAACCGAATGGTGCTCGGCCGCGCTGTGGCTCGACGGCCAGATCCAGGCGCGCCGGGTGCTGGCCGGGCAGCGGCACAGCAGCCTGCTGCTGCCGATGGTGGACGAACTGCTGCGCGAGTCGGACCTCGGCCTGCGCCAGCTCGATGGCATCGGCTATGGCGCCGGCCCCGGCTCGTTCACCGGCCTCAGGATCGCCTGCGCGGTGACGCAGGGGCTGGCGTTCGGTGCCGACTTGCCGGTGGTGGGCATCTCCACGCTGGAATCGATTGCCGAACAGGCGGGTGCGGAGCAAGTGCTGACCGTGCTCGATGCGCGCATGGCGGAGGTCTACTGGGCGGCGTATCGACGCGACGGTAACGGCTGGTGTGCCGTGAGCGAGCCGCAATTGGCGCTGCCCGAATCGGTGTCGGTGCCGTCTGGCGGCGAGTGGGTCGGCGCCGGCAACGGCTTTGCCGCGCTCGGCACAGTGCTGCGCCCGCGCCTTGCGGCACAACTCGCGCGCATCGACGACACGCTGATGCCCGACGCCGCGGCAATGGCGCCGCTCGCAGCCCAGGCATTCCAACGCGGCGAGGGCATGGATGCCGCGCTTGCCGCGCCGATTTACCTGCGCGACAAGGTGGCGCTGACGGTGGACGAGCGCCGCCGTAAAAAGTCCGCATGAGCGCCCTGCCAGACATTCCGGTCCACGAAGTTGCGCACCGCCTGCGCCCGATGACCGAGGCCGATCTGCCGCGCATCCACCGCATCGAACTGGCGAGTTACGAATACCCGTGGAGCCTGGGGAATTTCGCCGATTCGCTCGGTGCCGGCTACAGCATGTGGGTGCGCGAAGCCGAGGGCGAGGTGATCGGCTATTACGCGATGATGGCGGCGGCGGGCGAAGCGCATCTGCTCAACCTAACCATCGCGCCGATCTGGCGGCGCCACGGTCTCGGGCGCGATCTGCTCGACCACTGCCTGGCGTGCGCCCGCGATCACAAGGCCGAAAGTCTGTTTCTCGAAGTGCGCGCCTCCAACACGGCTGCTATTGCCCTGTACCGCAGCAGCGGTTTCGCCGATCTGGCGGTGCGGCGCGGCTACTATCCCGCACGCGGCGGTCGCGAAGACGCGCTCATCATGAAGCGTGATCTGTCATGCTGAGCCGCGACGACGTCTTCGGCGAACTCGGCATCGGCCCCGTCTGGCGCCTGCGCAAAACCCCCGCCTCACCCCTCCACACCTGGGACACGCTCACTGACGCCGTCGCCGATTGCACCGCCTGCAAGCTTTCCGCCACCCGCACCCAGGGCGTGCTCGGCGCGGGCGACCGCAACGCCGACTGGCTGATCGTCGGCGAGGCGCCGGGCGCCGAGGAAGACGCGCAGGGCGAACCCTTCGTCGGCCCGGCCGGCAAGCTGCTCGACGCCATGCTCGCGTCGATCGGCCTGGCACGCGGCGACAACGTCTACCTCACCAACGTGCTGAAATCGCACCCGCCCGGCAACCGCGATCCCGAGCCGAATGAAGTGGCCGCCTGCCGGCCTTATCTGCTGGCGCAGATCGAACTCATCCAGCCGAAGCTCATCGTAGCGCTGGGGCGTCTCGCCGCGCAAAGCCTGCTCGACACCGACGAAGCCATCGGAAGCCTGCGCGGCCGGGTGCACTCGTTCCAGGGCGTGCCGCTGGTGGCGACCTACCACCCCGCCTACCTGTTGCGCAAGCCGACCGAAAAAACCCGCGCGTGGGAGGACCTGTGCCTGGCGCGGCGAACCTACAATTCCCTGACCCCTGACCCCTGACCCCTGACCCCTGTACCTATGAAACTCCTGCATTCCGCACTGCGCTTCCGCGTTAATTATTTCTCTGACCTCGGCCGTCATCAGGTGGTGATCTGGATGCCGGGCGACACGCCGCCGGTCGAGGCCCAGGTGGATGTCGGGCCGAAGATCGAGCACGAGGTGCCGAACGAGGTGTTCCGCAGCGACATCGCGCCGCTGAAATTGGGGCGCTTCTATCCGTCGCTGCTGCTTCGCGCCGACGAAGCGCCCGGCCCGATGTTCCGCGTGATGAAGCTCGACGAATCCAGCTTCGTCGCCAACTTCAGCCATCCGCTGCAGGGCCGCATCTTCAGCATCGACAGCGGCAAGGCCGATGTCTCGACCGAGCCGGTCGGCAAGGTCACGCAGCTGCTGGAATGGAGCGGCATGGAAACGCAGACGCAGACGCAGACCGAGTTCGAGGGGCCGGATTCGTTCAGCCGCGAGGACGAGTTCCCCGACACTGAGTTCTACTCGATTGCCAGAAAAGTCAGCCACGTCGACGCCGTCTGCGCGCGCCGCATCCAGGCGCTGTACCGCACCGTGCTGCCCGAGAACGCGCGGGTACTCGACCTGATGGCGGGCTGGCGCTCGCACCTGCCCGATACGGTGCAGTCTGCCGTCGGGCTGGGTCTGAATGCCGAGGAACTGGCCGACAACCCGCAACTCGCCGAGCGCATCGTGAAGGACATCAACGCCGACCCCACACTGCCGTTTGCCGATGCCAGCTTCGACGCGGTGGTGTGCACGGTGTCGTTCGAATACCTGACGCAGCCGCACAAGATCGTGGCCGAGGCAAAACGGGTGCTGAAGCCGGGCGGGATGTTCGTGGTGACGCTGTCGCACCGCTATTTTCCGCCCAAGGTGATCAAGCTGTGGACCCAGTTGCACTCGATGGAGCGCATGGCCTGGGTCGGCATGCTGATCAAGCAGGCCGGCTTCAAGAAGGTGGAAACCTATGTCGAGCGCGGCCTCAAGCGACCCAAGGACGACCGCTACGCCGACACGCTCGGCGAATCCGACCCCCTGTTTGCCACCTGGGGCGTGGCGTAAACTACGCTCATACAACAACTCTAGGAGGCTGACATGTTCAAGTGGCGCAATGCATCCCAATGGCTATTCGTAACATTCACGGCGCTGGCCCTTTCCGGCTGCGGCTACAACACGCTGCAGAGCACCGACGAGGACATCAAGGCCACCTGGGCCGAGGTGCTGAACCAGTACCAGCGCCGTGCCGACCTGGTGCCGAACCTGGTCAATGTGGTGAAGGGCTACGCGGCCCACGAGAAGGACGTGTTCATCCAGGTGACCGAAGCGCGCGCCCGCGTCGGCGCGATCCAGGCGACCCCCGAGCTGATCAACGACGAGGTGGCGTTCCAGAAATTCATCGCTGCGCAGGGCGAACTCACCGGCGCGATTTCGCGCTTGTTGCTGGTCGCCGAGAACTACCCGCAGCTCAAGGCAGACGGCCTGTTCCGCGACCTGCAGGCGCAGCTCGAAGGCACCGAGAACCGCATCACCGTCGCGCGCAACCGCTACATCGCCGCGGTGAAAACCTATAACGTCACGGTGCGCTCCTTCCCGTCCAACCTCACCGCGATGCTGTTCGGCTACAAGACCAAGCCGAGTTTCACGGTGGAAAACGAGGCAGCCATCGCCGTGCCGCCGAAGGTCGATTTCGGCGCGCCCGCACCGGCAGTCGGCAACTGATCCCCGGATGAGCCGGACGGCCCGGGCGTTCGCGGCCGGTTTCTTTCTGCTGCTGTGTGCGCTGTCCGCCTGGGCCCAGGTGGCGGTGCCCGAGCTGTCGCGCCAGGTCACCGACCTCACCGCCACGCTCGACGCCGCTCAGGTCGCTGCGCTGGAAGGCAAGCTGGCTGCGTTCGAAGCACAGCAGGGCAGCCAGATCGCCGTCCTCATCGTCCCCACCACCCAGCCCGAGGATATCGCGCAGTTCGGCATCCGCGTCGCCGAGCAGTGGAAAATCGGCCGCACGAAAATCGATGACGGCGTGATCCTGATCGTCGCCAAAGACGACCGCATGCTGCGGCTGGAAGTCGGCTACGGGCTGGAGGGTGCGATCCCCGACGCCATCGCCAAGCGGGTGATCGCCGAAACCATCACCCCGTATTTCAAGGCGGGCGATTTCTACGGCGGCATCGACGCCGGCGTGCAGCAGCTGATGCATCTGATCGAGGGCGAGCCCTTGCCGCCGCCGGGCGAGCCAGGCAGCAACGGGGACGATGGCGCCCTCGTCATGCTCATCGTCGGCGGCATGGTCGCCGGCTGGCTGCTGTCCCTGCTGATGAGCCGCCCGGCCGCGGGCGGGGTCGCCGCGCTCGGCAGCGGGGCTGTGGGGGCGATGCTGCTGGGGTTCACCCCGCTGTTGCTGTTCATCGCCGTGTTCGTGTTCGCCGGGGTGGCCGGCGGGGGTCGCCACGGCGGCGGCTGGACCAGCGGCGGGGGAGGCGGATTCGGCGGCGGAGGCGGGGGCGGCTCGTGGGGTGGCGGCGGGGGCGGATTCGGCGGCGGAGGCGCATCGGGCTCATGGTGAATTTCAAACGTTGGGCGAGGCATCTCTTCATGCCGCCGTGGGCGTGGCGGCGCGCGTTTCCGCAGACCACGCTCGATGCCATCGAGGCCACGATCCGGATGAGCGAAACCCGCCACGGCGGCGAAATCCGCTTCGCCATCGAAAACCGCCTGCCCGGCATCCTGGCCTGGCGCGGCATGAGCGGCCGCGAGCGGGCGATCGAGATGTTTTCCAACCTGCGCGTGTGGGATACCGAGCACAACAGCGGCGTGCTGATCTATCTGCTGCTGGCCGACCACGACATCGAAATCGTCGCCGACCGCGGCATTGCCGCGCGGGTGGACCCGGCCGCCTGGGAGGCGGTGGCGCAGACGATGGAGGCCGCATTCAGACAGGGCAAGTTCGAACGCGGCGCGCTGGCGGGGATCGAGCAGATTGGCGCGCTGCTGGCAGGGCATTTTCCGCCGTCCGGGCAGAATCCGGATGAACTGGCGAACCGGCCCGTGATTGTACCCAGAGGGCATAAATGAGGAGATGAGATGCAGGCCTATGTAGTGTGGTGGATCCTGGCGGCGGTGCTGGTGGGCGTTGAACTCACCAGCGGGACGTTTTACCTGCTGGTGTATGGCCTTGCAGCGGCGGCTGCAGGCGTGGCCGCCTGGCTTGGCGCCGGTACGCTGGCGCAGCTGGTGACCGCAGGTGCGATCGCCGTGCTGGGCACCCTGGCCCTGCGCCACTGGAAACGCAGTACCGGCCACCCGGAATCCACCGTGCAGGACATGGACATCGGCCAGAGCGTGCAGGTCGAGTTCTGGCAGGATGGTCGTGGCCAGGCCAAATACCGCGGCGCGGTGTGGGACGCCGAGGCCGAATCGGCCGGCGTCGACACTGCGCGTCCGCTGATCATTCGGGCAGTAAGGGGCAATACGCTGATTCTGGGCAACTGAAGCCCGGGTCGCGGAGCAGATAAACATAAACAAAGGGAGAAATAACAGATGGATATCGTCGCACTGGTCATCCTTGCCGTCATTGCTATCGTCGTCGCCAAGGGTGTGCGCGTGGTGCCGCAGCAGAACGCCTGGGTGGTCGAACGCCTCGGCAAGTTCCACGCCGTGCTCGGGCCCGGCCTCAACCTCGTGATTCCTTTCATCGACACCGTCGCATACAAGCATTCGCTTAAGGAAATTCCGCTCGACGTACCGAGCCAGGTCTGCATCACGCGCGACAACACCCAGCTGGCGGTCGACGGCATCCTCTACTTCCAGGTCACCGACGCCAAAATGGCGTCCTACGGATCGAGCAATTACATCGATGCAATTTCGCAGCTGGCGCAAACCACTCTGCGCTCGATGATCGGACGCATGGAAATGGACCGCACTTTCGAGGAGCGTGACGACATCAACCGCGGCGTGGTGCTGGCGCTGAACGAGGCTTCCACCAACTGGGGCGTCAAGGTGCTGCGCTACGAAATCAAGGATCTCACGCCGCCAAAGGAAATTCTTCACGCCATGCAGCGGCAGATCACCGCCGAGCGCGAAAAGCGCGCGCTGATCGCATCCAGCGAAGGCCGCATGCAGGAGCAGATCAATATCGCCACCGGTGCGCGCAATGCCGCCATTCAGGAATCCGAAGGCGAAAAACAGGCGGCGATCAACGTCGCGCTTGGCGAGGCCGAGGCGATCAAGTCCATCGCCGCCGCCAACGCCGAGGCCATCGCGCGCGTCGCCCAGGCGATCGAACTGCCCGGCGGCATGCATGCGGTGAATCTGAAAGTGGCGGAAAAATACGTCGAGGCCTTCGCCGGTATCGCCAGGACTGGCAACACCCTGATCGTGCCGTCCAACATGGCGGACATCAGCTCGCTGATTGCAGGGGCGATGAGCGTGGTGAAGTCGCAGAATGCAGGTTAATGCACGACATCATTGCGATGCCGTAGCCAGATGGCGCTCATCACGCTGCTGATAAACAGGCCGAATACCCAGATGATGGTGTGGATGTGCCAGTCGGCGCGCACCATCAGGGCGTAGGCGCCGGTCATCAGCAGGATGCTAATGTTCTCGTTGAAATTCTGCTGGGCGATGGAGTGCCCGGCACCCATCAGCAAATGGCCGCGATGCTGCAGCAGGGCGTTCATCGGCACCACGAAATAGCCCGCCAGAACCCCCGCCAGGGTTAGCAGCAACACGGCGGGAAACAGGCTTTCCACCCAGATCAGCGCAATCGGCACGAAGCCCAGCAGGATGCCGGCGGGCAGGACGCTGACGGCGCGCTGCAGGCTGACGAATTTGCCGGCCAGCACGGAACCGATGGCGATGCCGAACGCGGTGGCGGCGGTGAGCTGGGTCGCCTGATCGAGCCCGTATTTAAGGTTGAGTGCGGCCCAGGCGATGATGAGCAGGCGCAGGGTGGCGCCGACGCCCCAGAACAGGGTGGTGACGGCGAGCGAAACCTGTCCGAGCGGGTCGCGCCACAACAGTTTGAAGCTGTGCCAGAAGTCATGCAGGATGAACAGCGGCGACCGGCTGGGGAGTTTGTGGTCGATCGGCAGGCGCGGGATGAAGAGGTTGGCGATGGCGGCGGCGAAATAGAGGCTGGTGATGGCGACAATGGCAAATTTCGGCGCGATCAACCGGCTGTCCAGGCCGATGCTGAGCAAAATGCCTTCGGCCAGCTGCGGGTTGATGAGCGCGCCGCCGATGATGGCGCCGAGCACGATGGCGGCAACGGTGGTGCCTTCCATCCAGCTGTTGGCGATGATGAGCTTTTCGGGCGGCAGCAGTTCGGTGAGGATGCCGTATTTGGCGGGTGAATACATGGCCGCGCCCACGCCGACAATGGCGTAGGCCAGCAACGGGTGCAGGCCGGCCAGCATGATGAGGCAGCCCGTGAATTTGACCGTGTTGGCGATCAGCATGACGCGGCCCTTGGGCAGGGCGTCGGCAAACGGCCCGACCAGCGGCGCCAGCACAATGTAGGCAACGACAAAAACCGTCTGCAGCAGCGGTGAAAACCATTCCGGAGCCGAGAAGAACAGCAGCAGGCCGATGGCTGCGAAGAGCAAGGCGTTGTCAGCCAGCGCGGACAGGAACTGCGCCAGCAGGATGATGTAAAACGCGCGGTTCACTTAGGGACGGCGGGGAGGGGGATCAGGCAGGCGCCCAGGCGCTGACGAAAGGCCAGAAAATACAGTGAGTTGGGAATGGGAATGTTTCAACACGGGCAGGTTTGTGGTTGAATAAAAATCTTTTCTGACCCGGGGGCGGGGATTTATGGCTGACCGCAGACTTCAAGTATTCTACACCGTCGCAAAGCAGCTCAGCTTCACCAAAGCCGCGGATGTCCTTTATATGACCCAGCCTGCGGTGACCTTTCAGGTCAAGCAGCTGGAGGAGCATTTCAACACCCGCCTGTTCGAACGCAGTCACGGCAAGATTTCGATGACGCCGGCAGGCGATCTGGTGTTGGGCTACGCCGAGCGTATTCTGGACCTGACTGCAGAGATGGAGGCGCGCGTGGGCGAGCTGACCGGACAGGTGACGGGGCCCTTGATGATCGGCGCTTCCACCACCATTGCCGAATATCTGCTGCCGCGCATTCTGGGGGAATTCAAGGAGCGTTTCCCGCAGGTGCAGGCGCGTCTGACCGTGGCCAACTCGGAAACCGTGGCGGCGAAAGTGGGTGACCATTCGCTCGATGTCGGCCTGATCGAAGCGCCGTCGCATAACCCCAACCTGACCACGCTGGCGTGCTGCGAGGACGAACTGGTGATGATTTGTTCGCCCAATCATGCGCTGTCCTCGCGTTCGAGCGTGAACGCCCGCGATATCGCCGACCAGCCCTACGTGTCGCGCGAGCACGGCTCGGGCACGCGCGAGGTGGTGGATGATTTCTTCAAGGGCCATGGCGTCAACCCCGACGACCTGCACATCGAAATGGAGCTTGGCAGCCGCGAGGCGATCAAGGGCGCGGTCGAGGCCAATCTCGGCGTGGCCATCATGTCGGCTTCCACCGTCACCAAGGAAATCCAGCTCGGCACGCTGGTCGCGGTGCCGCTGACCCCCCGGTTGACGCGCGAGCTGACCATGGTCTACGCACCGGAGAAATTCCGCAGCAAGCTGCTTGATGCCTTCATCAGCTTTGTCGACAACAAGTTTCAGCAGTGCAATCTCGATATCACTTCGCTGAAACGCTCGAGCAAGGGGCGCGGTCGCTGATGCGCGACAGCAAGCGCCTGCTGTCGATATTCCGATCGCTGTCGGAAACGCGGCAGCAGGCCTTGCTGGAATATGCCGAGTTTCTGGCGGAGAAGGAAGGCGGTGATCTCGCCGCGGCGCCCCCCTCGGAGCCGCTGCCGATCCCACGCCCCGAGAAGGAAAATGTGGTCAAAGCGATTCAGCGTTTGATGCAAACCTACCCGATGCTGGAGCGCAACCGGATTTTCCACGAAGCATCGGCGCAGATGACCCGTCATCTGATTCATGGCGTGGCGGCTGCAGAAGCGATCGACGAACTGGAGCGGATTTTTATGCGCCAGTATCAGGACCACCTCGAAGCACTGAAACAAGCCCCGCCATCGTCCTGACCTCGCGCGGCTCAGTCAGGCAGCGCGCGCCCGCATTTCCAGCAACTCAGAAAATTCCCGGGATTGAGCTCACCGCAATGGGCGCAGGTTTTTTCGTCGCGCGGCGGTGCGTTGCGCAAGCCGGCCAATGCCCCGCGCGCGCGCTTCCTGCGCATCGTCGTCGACCCACACTTCGGGCTGCGCCTGCATGAATGGCACTTCGCCCAGCGCGCCGGCGGCGTTGGCGTTGAAAATATGGGTGACGATGCCGAGGCTGGATAGCGCATCGACAGCCAGCTGGGCGTCGAGCAGGGTGGGGGCGATGAGAACCCGCTTCATCAACGGGCAGGAACGTCAGCTTGCGCGGCGGACACGCACAATGAGGTCGATGCCTTCGATCACTGTCCCTGCCGGCAACGGCGGCAGACCGGAAACCTGCATGTACTCGGCGCCGATGTCGGACAACTTGCCGGTGTTGATCTCGTAGAGATGATGATGTGGATGGGTGTTGGGGTCGTAGAACACCTTGCTGGGGTCGACGATGAGTTCGCGCACCAGGCCTTTTTCGACGAACAGCTTAAGCGTGTTGTAGACCGTGGCCTTGGACGTCTCGGAATGGTGCGTGTTGACGAGCGCCATCACCTGGTCGGCTGAGAGGTGTTCCTGGCGAGAAAATAGCACGTATGCAATCTCGATCCGCTGGTGGGTCGGATTGATGTCGTGGCTGCGCAAAAGGCCGACCATGGTGTCTCGTGTATAAAGCATGTGTACATGATACGTATTGATTTGGACTTTGTCTAATGTCTGGAATGGGGGCTGCGGCCGTTTGAAAAGCCCAAGCGGGCGCGGTGAAACGCCAAATAACGGTACAATTGGGATCACATTTCAATCCTACTTTGAAGCTGGAATCTTGTGGTTATGCTCACCCGCCTCGATAGTGCGCAACCTGATTTTCAGGCACGCCTCGCCCGCCTGCTGCAATTCGACGACGCCGCCGATGCCGCAATCGAACAGACGGTCGCCACAATTCTGCATGACGTGAAAACGCGCGGTGACGCCGCGGTGCTTGAATACACCGAGCGGTTCGACCGCCTGCCGGCAGCCTCGCTGGCCAGCCTGGAACTGAATGCTGCGCAACTTGGCGCCGCGCTCGAGCATTTGCCCGCCGACACCCGCCAGGCGCTGGAAGCCGCGGCGGATCGTGTGCGCCGCTATCACGAGAGGCAGACCCTGGCATCGTGGACCTACACCGAGGACGACGGCACCGTGCTGGGGCAGAAAATCACCCCGCTCGATCGCGTCGGGCTGTATGTGCCGGGCGGCAAGGCCGCCTACCCCTCGTCGGTGCTGATGAACGCGATTCCGGCGAAGGTCGCCGGCGTCGGCGAACTCATCATGGTGGTGCCGACGCCGGGTGGCGAGCACAACCAGCTGGTGCTCGCAGCCGCCGCGATAGCCGGGGTTGATCGCGTGTTCACCATCGGCGGCGCGCAGGCGGTGGCGGCACTGGCCTACGGCACCCAGACCGTGCCGCAGGTCGACAAGATCGTCGGCCCCGGCAACGCCTATGTGGCGGCGGCCAAGCGTCGCGTGTTCGGCACCGTCGGCATCGACATGATCGCCGGCCCGTCCGAGATTCTGGTGATCGCCGACGGCAATACACCCGCGGAATGGGTGGCGATGGACCTGTTCTCGCAGGCCGAGCACGACGAAATGGCGCAGTCGATCCTGCTGTCACCCGACGCCGCCTACCTTGACGCGGTGGCGGCGGCGATCGACAGGCTGATCGAAGAGATGCCGCGCAGCGAAGTGATCCGCACCTCGCTTACCAACCGCGGCGCGCTGATCAAGACGCGCGACCTCGACGATGCGGTAATGATCTCGAACACCATCGCGCCGGAACACCTGGAACTCTCGGTGGCCGACCCCGATGCGTTGCTGCCTGGGCTGCGTCACGCCGGTGCGATTTTCATGGGCAGGAACACCTGCGAGGCGTTGGGCGACTACTGCGCCGGGCCGAATCACGTGCTGCCGACCTCGCGCACCGCGCGCTTCTCGTCGCCGTTGGGCGTCTACGATTTCCAGAAGCGCAGCAGCCTGATCAACGTGTCGCAGGCCGGTGCGCAGACGTTGGGGCGGATCGCGGCTACGCTGGCCTACGGCGAAGGCCTGCAGGCGCACGCACGTTCCGCCGAATATCGCCTGATTCATAAGTGAGTCCGTTATTCCGATGAGCCGCTATTGGAGTGCCGTGGTGCACGACCTGACACCCTATGTGCCGGGCGAGCAGCCGAAGCTGGCCAACCTGGTCAAGCTCAACACCAACGAAAACCCCTACGGCCCCAGCCCGCGCGTGCTGGACGCCGTGCGTGCGGAAGCCGCCGACACGCTGCGCCTGTATCCCGACCCGGGTTCCGACCGGCTGTGTGCGGCCATTGCCGCATTGCATGGCGTCGCCGCCGAGCAGGTGTTCGTCGGCAACGGCTCCGACGAGGTGTTGGCGCATGCGTTTCTGGCCTTGCTCAAGCACGAGTGGCCGATCCTGTTCCCCGACATCAGTTACAGCTTTTACCCGGTGTATTGCGGGTTGTACGAGATCGCCTATCGCCAGATTCCGCTGACGGAATCGTTCGAGATCAGGGTCGGCGATTACCTCTCGCCCAACGGCGGGGTGATTTTCCCCAACCCCAATGCACCCACCGGGCGCCTGCTGGCGCTGCCGGAGATCGAGTGTCTGCTGGACGGAAATCCGGACTCGGTCGTCGTCATCGACGAGGCCTACATCGACTTCGGCGGCGAATCGGCAGTGGGCTTGGTCGCGCGCTATCCGCAGCTGCTGGTCACCCGCACCCTGTCGAAGTCGCATGCGCTGGCCGGCCTGCGCGTCGGCTATGCCATTGGCCAGGCGCATCTGATCGAGGCGCTCAAACGGGTCAAGGACAGCTTCAACTCCTATCCGCTCGACCGCCTGGCCCAGGCCGGCGCCTTGGCTTCGATCGAGGATCACGCTTATTTCGAGTCCCTCTGCGCCAGGGTAATGGCCAGCCGGACCCGGCTGGCATCCGCGATGGCCGAAATAGGCTTCGAGGTGCTGCCCTCAACGGCCAATTTCATCTTCGCCCGGCATCCGTCGCATGATGGCGCCGAACTTGCCGCGAGCCTGCGCGAACGCCGCATCATCGTGCGCCATTTCAAGAATCCGGCTCGCATCGCGCCGTTCCTGCGCATCACTGTCGGCACCGATGCACAAATTGACGCGCTGCTCGCCGCGTTGAAAGCCATCGTGAACTGCTAGAATCCTTTTACAGCCTTATTTTCCGACGCCATGCGCACCGCACAAGTCACTCGCAATACCCTCGAAACCCGGATCACGGTCAGTCTCAATCTCGATGGCACGGGCGTATCCAGGCTCGCGACCGGCGTGCCGTTTCTCGACCACATGCTCGACCAGATCGCGCGCCACGGCCTGATCGATCTGGACATTCAGGCCGAGGGCGATCTGCACATCGACGCCCATCACACGGTGGAAGACACCGGGATCACGCTTGGGCAGGCCTTCGCGCAGGCGCTCGGCGACAAGAAGGGCATCCGTCGCTACGGTCACGCCTACGTGCCGCTCGACGAGGCGCTGTCGCGCGTGGTGATCGACCTGTCGGGACGGCCGGGGCTGGAATACCACGTCGATTACACCCGTGCACGTATCGGCGAATTCGACGTCGACCTGTTCCTCGAATTCTTCCGCGGCTTCATCAACCACGCCGGGGTGACGCTGCACATCGACAACCTTCGCGGCATCAATGCCCACCATCAGGCCGAGACGATTTTCAAGGCCTTCGGGCGCGCGCTGCGCATGGCGGTGGAAGCCGACGCACGCATGGGCGATGCGCTGCCATCGACCAAGGGTGCCCTGTGAGCGCATCACGGAGTAAGGGAGCTGTCCTGTGAGCGTCGATATCGCTGTCATCGACTACGGCATGGGCAATCTGCGTTCGGTGTCCAAGGCCATCGAGCATGTCGCGCCGGCGGCGAGCGTGGTGGTCACCTCCGACCCCGCGGTGATTGCCGCGGCGGGGCGCGTGGTGTTTCCGGGGCAGGGCGCCGCGCCCGACTGCATGCGCGAGATCGACGCGCGCGGCCTGCGCCAGGTCATTAGCGACGCCGCCCGCAGCAAGCCGTTTCTGGGCATCTGCATGGGCATGCAGGTCCTGTTCGAGCACAGCGAGGAAGGCGATACTGCGTGCCTCGGCATCCTGCCCGGCGCCGTGCAGCGCTTTCCGCACGAGGCGATGGTCGACGCGGACGGCAACAAGCTCAAGGTGCCGCACATGGGCTGGAACAACGTCCATCAGGCGGTCCCGCATCCGCTGTGGGCAGGGATCGAGGAAGGCGCGCGCTTCTACTTCGTCCACAGCTACTTCGTGCAGCCGACCTCGCCCGAGGTGATTGCGGGCTTCTCGCATTACCCCTTCCCGTTCACCTGCGCGGTGGCGTCCGGGAATATATTTGCCGTCCAGTTCCACCCGGAAAAAAGCCAGAATGACGGTTTGACGCTGCTCGGCAATTTTGTAACCTGGAATCCGGGCGAGATCGATTCTGCCTGCGACATGTCCGGCGCTGCCTGCGCCTAATTTTTTTCTGTTCGACCCTGCTGATCAGCCATGTTAATTATCCCTGCGATCGACCTTAAAGACGGCCACTGCGTGCGCCTGGAACAAGGCGAGATGGACAGTGCCACCGTGTTTTCCGAGGACCCGGCAGCGACCGCCCGCCACTGGAAGGAACTCGGTGCGCGCCGTCTGCATCTGGTCGACCTCAACGGCGCCTTTGCCGGCAAGCCGGTCAACGACGCGGCGATCCGCTCGATCGTCGATGCGGTGGGCGACGACATGCCGGTGCAGCTGGGCGGCGGCATCCGCGACCTCGCCACCATCGAGCGCTATCTCGACGACGGCGTGCGCTACGTCATCATCGGCACCGCCGCGGTAAAGAACCCCGGCTTCCTGCATGAAGCCTGCGATGCCTTCCCCGGCCACGTGATGGTCGGGCTTGACGCCCGTGACGGCAAGATCGCGGTAGAGGGCTGGTCCAAGATCACCGGCCACGATGTCATCGATCTGGCCAAGCGCTTCGAAGGCTACGGCGTCGAAGCCATCATCTATACCGACATCGGGCGCGACGGCATGCTGAGCGGCGTCAACATCGAAGCCACCCAGCGACTGGCGCAGGCGCTGTCGATCCCGGTCATCGCCAGCGGCGGCGTTACCAATCTCGATGACGTCAGGGCATTGTCCACCGTCGCCAAGGACGGCATCATCGGCGCGATCACCGGCCGCGCGATCTACCAGGGCACGCTTGATTTTGTCGAAGCGCAGAAACTCGCCGATGAACTTGCGGGCGGCGTGTTCGGTGTCTGATTTGAATTAGGGCAGCCATGCTTGCAAAGCGCATCATTCCCTGTCTGGACGTTACCCATGGCCGTGTGGTCAAGGGCATCAACTTCGTCGAGTTGAAGGACGCCGGCGATCCGGTCGAAATCGCGCGCCGTTACAACGAGGCGGGCGCCGACGAGCTGACATTTCTCGACATCACCGCGTCGTCCGATGACCGCGATCTGATTCTGCACATCATCGAGGACGTGGCCGCCGAGGTGTTCATACCGCTCACGGTCGGCGGTGGCGTGCGCGAGGTGGGCGACGTGCAGCGCCTGCTCAATGCCGGCGCAGACAAGGTCAGTATCAATACTTCGGCGGTGGTGAACCCGCAACTGGTGAAGGATGCAGCCGACCGCTACGGCAGCCAGTGCATCGTGGTGGCCATCGATTCCAAGCGGGTGGGCGATCACTGGGAAGTCTTCACCCACGGCGGACGCAAGGCCACCGGTCTCGATGCGGTCGAGTGGGCGAAGAAAATGGCGAGCCTGGGGGCAGGCGAATTGCTGCTCACTTCGATGGACCGCGACGGCACCAAGAGCGGATTCGACCTGGAACTGACCCGTGCGATTTCCGACGCGGTCGACATTCCCATCATCGCCAGCGGCGGCGTCGGTAATCTCCAGCATCTGGTCGACGGCGTCAGGGAAGGCCATGCCGATGCGGTGCTGGCAGCGAGTATTTTCCACTTCGGCGAATACGGCATCGACGAGGCGAAAAAGTACATGAAGCAGCACGGCATTGAGGTGCGGTTGTGAGCGACTGGCTCGATGCCGTCAAATGGGACGCGCAAGGCTTGGTGCCGGCGATCGCCCAGGATGCCGCCAGCGGTGAAATCCTCATGGTGGCATGGATGAACCGCGAGGCGCTGGAGGAAACCGCGCGTACCGGTCGCGGCGTGTACTGGTCGCGTTCGCGTAACAAGCTGTGGCGCAAGGGCGAGGAATCCGGCCACGTGCAGACCGTCAGCGAAATCCGGCTCGACTGCGACAGCGACGTGGTACTGTTGAAAATTGAACAACTTGGCGGGATTGCGTGTCATACCGGCCGGCGCTCCTGCTTTTTCCAGAAGCTGGCCAAGGATGACCACGGCGGCGATCATTGGGTGACGGTCGCCCCGGTGCTGAAAAACCCCGACGAGATCTACCGCAAATGAGCGACATCCTCGACCGTCTCGCCGCAACGCTGGAGGCGCGCAAGCAGGCGCCGGCCGACAGTTCCTACGTGGCCGGGCTGTATGCGAAGGGCACCGATGCCATCCTGAAAAAGATCGGCGAGGAGGCGACCGAGACCGTGATGGCGGCGAAGGACGACCAGCCCGAAAAGATCATCTACGAAGTCGCCGATTTGTGGTTTCATACCCTGGTGCTGCTGGCGCACAAGGGACTCAAGCCGGCGGATGTGCTGAACGAGCTGGCCCGCCGCGAAGGCCTGTCCGGGCTGGCTGAAAAGGCAGGTCGACATGAGTGACTGCATTTTCTGCAAAATCGCTGCCGGCCAGTTGCCGTGCAGCAAGGTGTATGAGGACGACGAGATGCTGGCGTTTCACGACATCCATCCGTTCGCGCGGGTGCATGTCCTGATCATTCCGAAGCTGCATGTCGCGACGCTGGCCGACTGTACCCCCGAGCATGAGAGACTGCTTGGCAAGATGCTGCTGCTGGCGCCGCGTCTGGCAAAAGAGCAGGGTCTCGACGCCGGCTTCAAGACGCTGATCAACACCGGGCGCGGCGGCGGTCAGGAAGTGTTTCATATTCACGCTCACGTATTTGGCGGCGGGGACCCCGTCAAGCGCAGTTCAAACCAAAAGGAGTAACACCATGGGTAGTTTTAGCATCTGGCATTGGCTGATCGTTCTGGTTGTCGTGCTGCTGATTTTCGGTACGAAAAAATTGCGCAACATCGGCAGCGATCTGGGTGGCGCAGTCAAGGGTTTCAAGGATGGCGTGAAGGACGATGCACCCAAGATCGGCGACAGCGCCGATCAGGGCGACCGGACCATCGACGTCGAAGTCGTGAAGGACAAACAGAAGAGTTAAGCGTCAATTTGCAGGATGCAAGGTACCAGGACTTTCCCTGCGACTTGCGGATTGCAGCTTGAATCTCTTGTATCTGACCCATGTTTGATTTCGGCTTTCTAGAACTCGTCACGATCGGTGTGGTGGCGCTTATCGTCATTGGCCCTGAGCGCCTGCCCAAGGTGGCGCGTACGGCCGGGCTTCTGTATGGACGCATGCAGCGCTATGTGTCGTCCGTGAAGTCTGATATCAGCAATGAAATCCAGTTGGATGAAATGCGCCGTGTCGGGCAGGATTTCAAGGCGTCGGTCGAGTCGGCGGTGTCGGGCGTCGAGCAAGAGGCGACGGCAGTCGACGACTATTTGCGCGACGAGGCGAGCAGCGTCAAAAAAGTGGTTGCGGCGATGGCGGAGACCGAAGGCGAGCGTCCGCTGACTGAGCCCGCGATGAAGCAGATCGAGACGGCGCAAACGTCGCAGCAGAGCCTGCCGCTCGAAGAACCCGACCAGAATTCCGCAACGTCCGCGCCGTCCGAGGCGGAGAAGGCGCACGCCGAAGCCGTCGGAAAATCCAAATGAACAATCCGGAAGACACCTTTATCTCGCATCTCGTCGAAATGCGCGACCGCCTGCTGCGGGCGGTGATTGCGATCGTGGTGTTGTTTGTACTGCTGTTCCCATGGGCGCAGGATCTCTATGCACTGCTCGCCAAGCCCATGCTGGCCGCCTTGCCACAAGGCGGGCAGATGATCGCCACCGAGGTCACCACGCCGTTCTTCGTGCCGATCAAGGTCACCATGATGACCGCCTTCCTGCTGGCGCTGCCATGGGTGTTCTATCAGGTGTGGGCGTTCGTCGCGCCCGGCCTCTACCAGAATGAAAAACGCCTCGGCGTGCCGCTTGTGATCGCCAGCGTGGTCCTGTTTTTGCTGGGGATGGCGTTTGCCTATTTCCTGGTGTTTCCGGTGGTGTTCGGTTTCATTGTCGGGGTGGCGCCGGAAGGCGTGGCGGTGATGACCGACATCGGCAAATACCTCGATTTCGTGATGACCCTGTTCCTCGCCTTCGGCATCACTTTTGAAGTGCCGGTTGCGGTGGTGCTGCTGGTCAAGATGAACATGGTGTCGGTTGCCAAACTGCGCGAAGTCCGCCCATATGTCATTGTCGGGGCATTCGTCATCGGCGCGATTTTCACCCCGCCCGACGTGATTTCGCAGTTCATGCTCGCGGTGCCGATGTGGATTCTGTACGAACTGGGCATCATCGTCGCTTCGATGATCAGCAAGCCCAAGCCGGAAGCCGAAGCGGAGTACACGCCCATGTCCGAGTCCGACATGGAGGCCGAGCTCGATCGCATCGAGTCCGGCCAGTCTGAATCCGGGTCACGCGACCCTAAATGATGCACCTTGGCGGTGCGCAATGCGCCGCCAGGCACTCATGTGGTGCCATTCATTCCGGTGCTTAAACGTAATAACGTTTGGATTCATCGACTTAAGCAGTCGGAATGCTATTTGCTTCAGTTTGCCCCAATTCAATTGGGAGCCGGGCATGGAAGCGTTGAAATCAGGCAGTGATGTGTTGTTCGTTTTGCTCGGCGGCATCATGGTGCTGGCCATGCACGCAGGGTTTGCCTTTCTCGAACTCGGCACGGTGCGCAAGAAGAACCAGGTCAATGCCCTAGTCAAGATCCTCACCGATTTCTCGGTCTCCACCGTCGCCTATTTTTTCATCGGCTACAGCGTTGCCTACGGCGTCAGCTTCTATTCCAGCGCCGAGGTGCTGTCGGCCCGTAACGGCTACGAACTGGTCAAGTTCTTTTTCCTGCTGACCTTTGCGGCGGCGATCCCCGCCATTGTGTCGGGCGGCATTGCCGAACGCGCACGCTTCAACCCGCAGTTGGCCGCCACGTTCGCGTTGGTGGGTCTGGTTTACCCGTTCTATGAAGGCATCGTCTGGAATGGCAACTTCGGCATTCAGGACTGGCTGGCTGTGACCTTTGGCGCCCGCTTCCACGATTTTGCCGGCTCGGTGGTGGTGCATGCGGTGGGCGGCTGGATCGCCTTGCCTGCCGTGCTGCTGCTGGGCGCACGGCGCGGGCGCTACACCAAGGACGGCATGGTTTCGGCGCACCCGCCGTCGAACATCCCGTTTCTGGCGCTCGGCGCGTGGATCCTGACGGTGGGCTGGTTCGGCTTCAACGTGATGTCGGCGCAGCTGATCGAGGCGGTGTCGGGTCTGGTGGCGGTGAATTCGCTGTTGGCGATGGTGGGCGGCACACTGGCGGCGCTGGTGATCGGCCGCAACGACCCCGGCTTCATCCACAACGGCCCGCTAGCCGGTCTGGTGGCAGTGTGTGCCGGTTCGGACCTGATGCACCCGCTCGGTGCACTCGCCACCGGCGCGATCGCTGGCGCACTGTTCGTGCGGATGTTCATGGTCACGCAAAACAAGTGGAAGATCGACGACGTGCTGGGGGTGTGGCCGCTGCACGGCCTGTGCGGCGCGTGGGGCGGGATTGCCGCGGGCATCTTTGGGGCCAAGGCACTGGGCGGCATGGGCGGCGTCAGTCTGGCTGCGCAACTGATCGGCACCCTGGGCGGCGTGGCGGTGGCTACATTTGGCAGCCTCGTGGTGTACGGCATCCTGAAGCGCGCCATTGGTTTGCGGCTGGACCCGGAAGCGGAATTCACCGGCGCCGACCTGAGCATTCACAAAGTGTCGGCGACCGCCGAGCATGAGACCAACTGGTAGCTGGTTCAGGAGCCTAGGAGCCTGTCGGACTTGAAGGCGTCCGGCAGGCTTTCCTAGCTTTTCTTCTGCCGCAGATAGTTGCGGCGCTCGATGCGAAGTTGTTCGAGCTGCCGGTCGATTTGCACCACGTCGGGATGCTGTTCGGTGTATTGCAACAGCATCTCGGTGCGCTTGATGCGCAGTTCAACCTGTTTTTTGTCGAGGCCGGCAAGGTATTCGTCCGGTTTGGGTGCTGGGCTGTCGGTTTCAGCGGGCATCAATGAAGGCTGCCCGTCCGATCCCGCCGCTTCAACCGGCTGTGCAGCGGCATCCTGCGAGGCGTCGGCGGCAGGCGGCGTAGGGGCGAGCGGCGGCGTGGGGGTGAGTGCCGGTTGCTGGGAGGGGGCGATGAAATGGTCCATGACGATGATTCCCCCTGCGATCAGCAGCATCACGGCGATCACGCCCAATACCGACATGGGCCGCAGGCGTGAAGTGCGGCTGGAAGGCGGTGACGCAGGCGCTTGTGGCGCGTCCGCGGCCTGCGCCAGCGTCAGCGTATGGAGGGCGTTGACCACGTCGCGGGCGTCCGGGCGCACCTGCGGGTTCTTGTCCAGCATGCGCGCCAGCAAGCCGGCCAGTGCGGCGGGCAATTCGGGGCGCAAAGATGTGGCCGGCACCGATGTTTCGTGGACCACGCGATACACAATGGCGGGCAGGCTGTCACCGTCGAATGCATATTGCCCGGTGAGCATTTCGTACAACACGGCGCCGAGCGAGAAAATATCCGAGTGGCCATCGATCTCGCGCCCCATCGCCTGTTCCGGCGACATGTAGCGTGGCGACCCGAGCATCTGCCCGGTCTGGGTGTGGTCGCTGTTGAGGAGATGCGCGATGCCGAAATCGGTCAGCTTGACGCGCCCGTGCTGGCCGGTGATGACGGCGTTGGCGGGTTTGATGTCGCGGTGGATGACACCGTGCTCATGGGCAAAGGCCAGCGCCTCGGCCATCTGTGTGGCGGTGTCGAGCGCCAATTCGAGCGGTATCGGCCCCTTGTTCATGACATCGCGCAGGGTTGCGCCTGAAAGGTACTCCATGGCGATGTAGGCCAGTTCGTCGGTTTCGCCGACATCGTAGATGGTCACAATGTTGGGGTGCGAGAGCCGGCCGGCGCTCTGCGCCTC
The DNA here is from genome assembly GCA_019459055.1 of Thiobacillus sp. Lineage (GTDB taxonomy): Bacteria > Pseudomonadota > Gammaproteobacteria > Burkholderiales > Thiobacillaceae > Thiobacillus. Next base: position 57,454 of record JAIBEI010000014.1, read on the forward strand.
GCGCAGGAAACGCGATTCCGCGTCGGCGCCTTCCTGCCGCAGTTGCGCGATGGGCACCGTCTTGATGGCAACCGTACGCTCGATCAGCGGATCGCGTGCCCGGTAAACGGTGCCCATCGCTCCCTGGCCTACTTCATCGAGAATTTCGTAGCGGCCGATTTTCACAATAGGGACGGCGAGCGTCAGGTCTGGCATTCCACAATCTGGCCACGTACCGCGCGGCTGTCCGCGCCCATCAGGTACAGGTACCACGGCATCAGGTCGTCGGCGCTGGGCACGGTTTCGGGAGCGAGCCCGGGGTGGGTGCGTGATCGCAGGGTGGTCGCGGCTTGACCGGGGATCAGGGTGTTGATGCGCAGGCTTGCAGACGGGCCGAGCTCATCGGTCCAGATGCGGGTGAGCGTTTCCAGACCCGACTTGGCCACGGCATAACCGCCCCAGTAGGCGCTGGGTTGATGGCCGTGCGTTTCGCCGGTGAACACCACCGAGGCGTCCGTCGCCTTCTTGAGCAGGGGTAGGCAGGCGCGGGTCAGCGCAAACGGCGCGATCAGATTGACCCGCATCACGGCCTGCCACTGTTCCAGTGTCTGCAGTTCCAGCGGGGTCAGGCTGTAGAACTGGTGCGCGCTGTGCAGCACTCCGTCGAGTCGCTTGAGGTGTTGCGCGATGGCGCCGGCCAGCGTTTCCAGGCTGCGGTCGTCGGCAGAGGCGAGGTCGTACGGAAACATCGCAGGCTCCGGACCGCCTGCAGCCAGGATTTCGTCGTACACCGCTTCGAGTCCGGCTTCGTTGCGTGCCAGCAGGGCGACGGTGGCGCCGTGGCGCGCAAATGCCAGGCTGGCGGCGCGGCCGAGGCCCGAGCTGGCGCCGGTGACGAGGATGACGCGGCCTGCGAGCAGGTCAGGACGGGGAGAATAGTCTTTCATAGCTGTTCGAGTAAGGTGCGAGCCGATTGTACTCCGCTCAGTGTTGCGCTTTCGAGGGTAGCGGGGTAAGGCCCGGCAGTGTAATCGCCCGCCAGAAAAATGCGCGGGTGCGCGGTGCGGACGGCGGGGCGTGCCATGTTCGGAACGCAGGCGTAAGTCGCCTGTTTTTCGACGATGCTTTTGCGCCAGCGTGGCGGGCCGGGGCGGGCAATCCGCTGCAACTGGGCAGCGGCAAGGTCCATCCAGTCCGCCGGCAGGTTCGCCGCGGCGCTGGCAACCAGTGCCAGCAACCCTGGTTGGCCATGGCTTTGGCCACGGTCGAAAACGAACTGTGCCGGGCCATCCGTCAGGGCGAACAGCGGTTTTTCCAGTCGAAAAGCAGGGTCGTATTGTACATAAGCAGTGGCAATCGGCTGGTAGGCAAAGGCCGCCACCCCATGCAACACGGGTTCGAGTTGCGGGATCGCAGCAGCCAGCCCCGCCAGATGCTGCGGCGCAACGGCGAGGATGACGTGGCTGTAGGCCGTCGACGCATCGCGTGTTCCGACGGTGACGGCGTCCGCTGCGGCGTCAAGCGTGGTTACCCGGCAGGACGGACGCACTTCACCGCCGAGTTCGATGACCCGGGCGGCTGCGGGCGCGGGAAACAGCGCAGTCAGGTCGCGACGCGGCAGCAGCAGGTCGCTGTGATGGTTGCGTCCGCCGAAGGCGGCGCGGATCGTGTCGCGAAAGACCCTGGCGCTGGCCATGTCCGGCGGCGTATTGAGCGCGGATACGCACAGCGGATGCCACAGCAGGCGGCGCAGTTTTTCGGGCTGGCTGCGGGTGAGCTGGCTGACGCTCAGGTGGGTTGAGGTATCCGTGTCATTCAGCAGACCATGTGCCCAGCGGGCGGCGGCCAGCTTGTCGTGCCAGCGTAAGCCCCGGGCGCCGAGCAGGCCTGCCAGCAAATGCAGCGGCGCCGGCAAGCGCGGGCAGGCCAGGCTGAAATCCGGCGGCTGGTTAAGGGCAAGCGGCAGGCGCCACAGGCCATCGGGGGAGGCGGCGGGACGCAGGCGGTCGATCAGTTGCAGGGTCTGTTCATAGGCGCCGAGCAGGATGTGCTGGCCGTTGTCGAGCGGCTGACCTTCGATGTCGACCGAACGGGCGCGTCCGCCCAGGGTGCGCCCGGCTTCGAACAGCGTGACGGCGATTCCCGCTTCGGCCAGCGTCAGCGCGGCGGCGCAACCGGCCCAGCCGCCGCCAATGACGGCCACACGCGGCTTCATGGAAACAGCCAGGTCCTGCCGGCCAGCCACAGCTTGCGCAGCGGCGTGAGCGAGACGCGTGCATTCAGCACGGGAAAGCCGGCGCGCCGGATTTCGTCCAGCAGGGTGCGGTAAATCGCCGCCATCGCCAGCCCCGGGCGCTGCGCGCGGCGCGCGCGGGCGGGCAGGGCAGCGAGCGCGCTTTCGTAATGCGTGCTGGCGCGTTCGAACTGGAACTGCATCAGCGCCTGGAATTCGGGCGTGCTGCGGCCATTCAGGATGTCGGCCTCGGCGACGCCGAAGCGCGCCAGCTCATCCTGCGGCAGGTAGATGCGTCCGCGCCGCGCGTCCTCGCCGACATCGCGGATGATGTTGGTGAGCTGGAACGCAAGGCCCAGCTCGTGCGCATAACGGCGGATGTCGCGGTCGTCCTCGCTGCGCGACCCACCGAAAATCGCTGCCGCCACTTCGCCGACCACGCCGGCCACGCGGTAGCAGTAGAGGTTGAGCGACTTGAAATCGGGATAGCGCAGGCAATCGAGATCCATTGCCATGCCGTCGACGATTTCCAGCAGCAGGGCGGCGGGCGCGTTGCGGCCCTGCTGGGTATCGAACAGGGCGCGGGTCGCCGGATGCTCCGGCACGCCGGCGGCAAACCGCGCGATTTCCCCGCGCCACCAGTCGAGCTTGGCTTCGGCCACCTGACGTTCGTGGCATTCGTCCACCACATCGTCGAGTTCGCGGCACAGGGCGTAAAACGCGGTGATCGCACGCCGCGCCTCGGGCGGCAGGAGGACGAAGCTGTAGTAGAAGCTGGAGCCGCTGGCCGCGGCGCGTTCCTGGCAATACTGATGGGCGTCCATGTTCAAAAAATGCCGCGTCCGAGCATGACGATCCAGTCCTTTTTGGTCAGCACCGGCCGGTTGTGAAACACGCAGCCGGGGTCGGCGTGCAGTTTGCGCAGGATGGTTTCGCCGCCGAGGATGGTCACGCGCAGCTCAAGTCCGATGCGCCCCTTGAGCTGCCGGCCGAGCGGGGCGCCGGCCTGCAATACCTTGCGGGCGCGTTCGATTTGCTTGTGCATCATCATGTGCCACAGGCCGCGCGTGTCGCCCTGCGCAATCTGCGTCTCGCTGACGCGGTGCGCGTCCAACTCGTCCTGCGGCAGGTAGATGCGGTCTTTCCGGTAATCGACCGCGATGTCCTGCAGGAAATTGATCAGTTGCAGGCTGCTGCAAATGGCATCCGAATAGGCCAGGTGACGCGGGTCGCGGTCGCCGTACAGGTGCAGCATCAGGCGTCCCACCGGGTTGGCCGAGCGGCGGCAGTAGTCCATGATTTCACCGAAATTGGCGTAACGGGTCTTTTCGACGTCCTGCGCGAAGGCTGACAGCAGGTCGCGAAACGGCGATAGCGGGATGGCGTAATCGCGTATGGCGGCCGCAAGCGGAACAAAAACCGGATGGTGGGAGGGCTCGCCGCGCTCGATGCGGTCGAGTTCGGCGTGGTAGGCCGCCAGCTGATCCAGGCGCGTGGCTGCGGGGGCATCGCCTTCGTCGGCAATATCGTCCGCGCTGCGGGCAAACCGGTAGATGGCTTCGACCGGCTGGCGCAGCCGTTTGGGCAGCAACCAGGACGCAACGGGGAAATTTTCGTAATGATCGACCGGCACCGGCAACAAAAAAACGGAATGGGAATAATGACTTAGGTAGGATGCCGGGTTCGCTTGGGTGACAGCATCGCATTGATTATATTACACTTATTAGTCGATAGTTTTGCGGCCACGCCGCGAGAGTGGCGGAATTGGTAGACGCACTGGATTTAGGTTCCAGCGCCGCAAGGCGTGGGGGTTCGAGTCCCCCCTTTCGCACCATCGGTTTTTTTGCGCTTCACCCATCCTTAAAATTCAGCCAGGAAGTATTTTGATGCAAGCAAATCTTGAAGTTCTCGAAGGACTGGTCCGCCGCCTGGACATCAGCGTGCCCATGGACCAGCTGGAAACCGAAGTACAGGGCCGTCTCAAGCGCCTGGCACGCAACGTCAAGATGGATGGTTTCCGTCCCGGCAAGGCGCCGCTCGCCGCGGTGGCGCTCCGGCATGCCTCCGGCGTGCGCCAGGAAGTGCTGGGCGAAACCCTGCAGACCCGCTTTGGCGAGGCGGTGCAGTCGCATCAGTTGAAAATTGCGGGCTATCCGCGATTCGAGCCGAAAGCGGGGCAGACGGACACGACGGAAATGACATTCAGCGCCAGCTTCGAGGTCTATCCTGAAGTGAAGATCGACGACCTGAGCGCGGGCAAGATCAACCGTTCGGTCGTGGACTTGGGCGAGGCCGATGTGGCGAAGACACTGGAAGTGCTGCAGAAGCAGCGTCGCACGTTTGAAACCACCGATCGGGCGGCGGCAGAAGGCGATCTGGTCAAGTTCGATTACCAGGGCACGGTCGATGGCGCAGCATTTGAAGGCGGAAACGGCGAAGACTTTGCTGCGGTGATCGGCGAAGGCCGTCTGCTGCAAGAATTCGAGCAGAACCTGATTGGCATCAAGGCTGGCGACAGCAAGGGCTTCGACCTGACCTTCCCGGCTGAGTACCCTGCCAAGGACCTCGCCGGCAAGGTCGCGCATTTCGAAGTGCAGGTCAAAGACGTGCAGGCCCCTGTGCTGCCGCCGGTGGATGCGGAATTTGCCAAGGCGCTGGGGGTCGAAGACGGTGACGTCGAGAAACTCAAAGCCGAGGTAAAGTCCAACCTGGAACGTGAAGCCAAACGTCGCGTGCAGGCGAAACTGAAAGAGCAGGCGATGGAGCTGCTGCTGCAGAAGAGCACGCTGGATCTGCCGCAAAGTCTGGTGGCGATGGAAACCGAGCGTCTGATGAAAATGACCGAAGCCGATATGCAGTCGCGTGGGGTTCAGACCGCGAAACTTTCTGCCGATATGTTTACCGGACAGGCAGAGCGCCGCGTGCGCCTCGGGCTGATCCTGGCCGAGATCGTGCAGGCGCACAAACTGGTGGCGCAGCCCGAGCAGATTCGGGCCCTGATTGCCGAGCAGGCGCAAAGCTATGAAGAGCCGGAACAGGTGATGCAGTGGTACTACCAGAATCCGGAGCGGATGCAGGAGATCGAGTCCCTGGCACTGGAAGAGAATGTGGTAGCATGGGTTGCAGGTCAGGCCCAAGTGGAAGACGTGACAACCTCCTTTGAAGAATTGATGGGACGTGCCTGATGCACATTGATTTTGAACGCGGTATTTCCAATTCGCGGTCCTTCGAGCCTCAAGGTCTGGGGCTGGTGCCCATGGTCGTTGAGCAAAGCGGCCGCGGCGAACGCGCCTACGACATCTACTCGCGCCTGCTCAAGGAACGGGTCATTTTTCTGGTGGGCCCGGTGAACGACTCGACCGCCAACCTGGTGGTCGCGCAGATGCTGTTCCTCGAGTCGGAAAACCCCGACAAGGACATCTTTTTTTATATCAATTCCCCTGGCGGATCGGTTTCTGCCGGGCTGGCGATCTACGACACCATGCAGTTCATCAAGCCGGACGTGTCCACCCTGTGCATTGGCCAGGCGGCCAGCATGGGCGCATTCCTGCTGACCGCGGGTGCCAAGGGCAAGCGCTACTGCCTGCCGAATTCGCGCGTGATGATTCACCAGCCGCTGGGCGGTTTTCAGGGCCAGGCATCGGATATCGCCATCCACGCCAAGGAAATCCTGTATTTGAAATCCCGTCTCAACGATATGCTGGCCAAGCACACCGGGCAGAGCATTGACGTGATCGAGCGCGACACAGACCGCGACAACTTCATGAGCGCAGACGAATCGGTGAACTACGGCCTGATCGACAAGGTGCTGACCAGCCGCATCGAAGCATCAGGCAATTAAGCAAGGAACGGGTATGGCAGACAAAGGCTCGAGCGACAAACTTCTTTACTGCTCCTTCTGCGGCAAAAGCCAGCACGAGGTGCGCAAGCTGATTGCCGGGCCGTCGGTATTCATCTGCGATGAATGCGTCGAACTGTGCAACGACATCATCCGCGAGGAAATCCAGCAGGCCGACACCCAAAAGAGCGGGGGTTCCGACTTGCCGACGCCGCACGAAATCAGCGGCATGCTCGATCAATACGTGATCGGTCAGGGGCAGGCGAAAAAAGCGCTGGCGGTTGCCGTCTACAATCACTACAAGCGCCTGCGCAGCAACGCCGGCACGGGCGAAGTCGAGCTGGCTAAGAGCAACATCCTGCTGATCGGCCCGACCGGCTCCGGCAAGACCCTGCTGGCGCAAACGCTGGCACGCACATTGAACGTGCCGTTCGTGATTGCCGATGCCACCACGCTGACCGAAGCCGGTTATGTGGGCGAGGACGTCGAGAACATCATCCAGAAGCTGCTGCAGAAGTGCGATTACGATGTCGACAAGGCCAAGCAGGGCATTGTTTATATTGATGAAATCGACAAGATCTCGCGCAAGGCCGACAACCCATCGATTACCCGCGACGTCTCCGGCGAAGGCGTGCAGCAGGCGTTGCTGAAACTGATCGAAGGCACGACCGCTTCGGTTCCGCCGCAGGGCGGGCGCAAGCATCCGAACCAGGAATTCGTGCAGGTCGACACCAGCAATATCTTGTTCATTTGCGGCGGCGCGTTCAGCGGGCTGGAGAAGGTCATTCGCGGCCGTACTGAAAAAGGCGGCATCGGTTTTGGCGCGCAGGTCAAGAATGTCGACGAAACCAAGCGTGACGTCGAATTGCTGCACCAGGTCGAGCCCGAAGATCTCATCAAATATGGCCTGATCCCGGAATTTGTCGGACGTTTGCCGGTGGTCGCAACCTTGGACGAACTGGATGAAGCCGCGCTGGTGCAGATTTTGACCGAGCCGAAGAACGCGCTGACCAAGCAGTTCATCAAGCTCTTCAAAATGGAAGGCGTCGAACTTGAATTCCGCGAGGATGCGCTGAATGCCATCGCCAAGCGTGCGCTGGCGCGACGCACCGGTGCACGCGGCCTGCGTTCGATCATTGAGCATTCCTTGCTCGATACCATGTACGACCTGCCATCGCTCAAGGGCGTCAGCAAGGTGGTGGTGGACAATGGGACGATCGGCGGCGACGGCAAGCCCTTGCTGATTTACTCGGATCAGGGCGAGCAACCGCTGGCTGCTGGAGCCTGAATATCGAATGGCTGACGGGGAACCTGTCAGCCATCTTGAATTCCAACCTATGCCCCCCAATTATGGGTGAGCGTGGTTGTTTGCCGATTTATCGGCTTTACAAACACGGTCTGCCCTGTACGGGTTAGCGCGTGGTTGAATGCCGCGCATCCTTTCCTCAACTCTTACCAGGAAATCATGATGAGCGACAACGTATCCAAGGAACAGGTCGATCTGCCGCTGTTGCCGCTTAGGGATGTGGTGGTGTTCCCCCACATGGTCATCCCGCTGTTTGTCGGTCGTCCCAAATCGATCAAGGCGCTGGAAACCGCGATGGAATCCGGCAAGAGCATCCTGCTGGTCGCGCAAAAGACCGCCGCCCAGGACGACCCCACGCCGGAAGATCTGTACGACACCGGCAGCGTCGCCACCGTCCTGCAAATGCTGAAACTGCCGGACGGCACCGTCAAAGTGCTGGTCGAAGGCAATCAGCGCGCCCGCGTGCTGGAAGTCACCGATGCCGAGACCCATCTCTCCGCACGTGCCGAAATCCTGCCCGCCGAGGGCGAAGAACTGGTGGAAGTCGAGGCGATGCGCCGCGCCCTGCTCACGCAGTTCGACCAGTACGTCAAACTGAACAAGAAGATTCCGCCGGAAATCCTCACTTCGTTGTCGGGCATCGACGAAGGCGGCCGACTGGCTGACACCATCGTTGCGCACCTGCCGCTGAAGCTGGAACAGAAGCAGGAAGTGCTGGAGATGATCGGCGTCAACAAGCGCCTCGAACATCTGCTCGGCCTGCTGGAAGGCGAGCTTGATATCCTGCAGGTGGAAAAGCGCATCCGCGGCCGCGTCAAGCGGCAGATGGAGAAGAGTCAGCGCGAGTACTACCTGAACGAGCAGGTCAAGGCGATCCAGAAGGAACTGGGCGACATCGAGGAAGGGGCCGAACTGGAGGAACTGGAAAGCCGCGTCAAGCAGGCCGGCATGTCCAAAGAGGCGGAAGCCAAGGCCATGGGCGAGCTGAAAAAGCTGCGCATGATGTCTCCGATGTCGGCCGAAGCCACCGTGATCCGCAGCTACATCGAGGCCATGGTCGGCCTGCCGTGGAAGAAGAAAACCAAGATCAGCAAGGATCTGGTCAAGGCCGAGCGCGTGCTCGACGAAGACCATTACGGCCTCGACAAGGTCAAGGAACGCATCCTCGAATACCTCGCCGTGCAGCAGCGCGTCGACAAGGTCAAGGCGCCGATCCTCTGCCTGGTGGGCCCCCCCGGCGTTGGCAAAACCTCGCTGGGCCAGTCCATCGCGCGTGCGACCAACCGCAAGTTCGTGCGCATGGCGCTGGGCGGCGTGCGCGACGAATCGGAGATTCGCGGCCACCGTCGCACCTACATCGGCTCCATGCCGGGCAAGATCCTGCAAAGTCTGACCAAGGTCGGGGTGAGAAATCCGCTGTTCCTGCTCGATGAAGTCGACAAGATGGGACAGGACTTCCGCGGCGATCCGTCTTCGGCGTTGCTGGAAGTGCTCGATCCCGAGCAGAACCACACCTTCCAGGACCATTACATCGAGGTCGAATACGACCTGTCCGACGTGATGTTCGTCGCCACCGCCAATTCGCTTAATCTGCCCGCGCCCTTGCTGGACCGGATGGAAGTGATTCGCCTGTCGGGCTACACCGAAGACGAGAAAATCAATATCGCGATGCGCTACCTGGTTCCCAAACAGCTCAAGGTCAATGGCATCAAGGAAAGCGAACTTGTTATCGCCGAATCGGCCATACGCGACATCGTGCGTTACTACACGCGCGAAGCCGGCGTGCGCAGTCTTGAGCGGGAAGTTTCAAAAATTTGCCGCAAGGCGGTCAAGGCCTTGCTGCTGAAGAAGCAATCGACCCGAATTTCGGTCACGTCGCGCAATCTGGAGAAATACCTCGGGGTGCGGCGCTTCAGCTTTGGGGTCGCCGAACAGAAGAATCAGGTGGGGCAGGTGACGGGTTTGGCGTGGACCGAAGTGGGCGGCGAACTGCTGACCATTGAGGCGGTCTCGCTTCCGGGTCGCGGCAAGATGATCACGACCGGCAAACTCGGCGAGGTGATGCAGGAATCCATTCAGGCCGCGCTGTCCGTGGTGCGCTCGCGTGCGCGCAAGCTGGGAATCCAGGACGACTTTTATCAGAAGCGCGACATCCACATCCACCTGCCCGAAGGCGCAACACCGAAAGACGGCCCGTCGGCAGGCGTCGCAATCTGCACGTCGATGGTGTCGATCCTCACCGGGATTCCTGTGCGTGCCGATGTGGCGATGACCGGCGAAATCACGTTGCGGGGCGAAGTTCTGCCGATCGGCGGGCTGAAGGAAAAGCTGCTGGCCGCGCATCGTGGCGGCATCAAGACGGTGTTGATTCCGCATGAGAATGTCAAGGATCTGACCGAGATTCCCGACAACATCAAGAACAAGCTCGACATTCATCCGGTCAAGTGGATTGACCAGGTTCTTGAATTGGCACTGGAACATGCGCCCGAGCCCTTGCAGGATGAGCCTGAAGCGGAAACGCCAGCAATTGCCGTGCCGGAAGAGAAAAAAACCACCGCTGCGGCGATCAAGCACTGAGTGTTTTTTTAACCGCTCCCCGGAATCCCGCGCCAGTCGCGGGATTTTTTTGTGTCTGCCCGGAAAACCGCTTGACACAAGGTTTTGCGGGTTGCTATAAAAGCTCCCACAGGGTTTTCCTGTACCACTTGAGTGAAGGGGATAACACGTGAATAAATCCGAATTGATTGATGCCATCGCCGACTCGGCTGATATTTCCAAGGCTGCTGCCGGCCGCGCGCTGGATGCAACGGTTGAAGCGGTCAAGAAAGCGCTGAAGAAAGGCGACATGGTGACGCTGGTGGGTTTTGGCAGCTTCTATGTCGGCAAGCGCGCCGCACGCACGGGCCGCAATCCGCGCACCGGCGCAGCCATCAAGATCAAGGCTGCCAAAGTGCCGAAGTTCCGTGCCGGCAAAGGGCTGAAGGACGCCGTCAATTAATAAAAAAATGCACTTTGCATTTGGCAAGGTCGGGAATCTGTTGTAGAATCTTTGGCTTCGTCGGGTGCTTAGCTCAGCTGGTAGAGCGTCGCCTTTACACGGCGAATGTCGGGGGTTCGAGCCCCTCAGCACCCACCAGCAGGGATCAGGACAAGCAGTCGATTTTGTGCAGTGCAACGTTGTTTACCGACGTTTTTTGTAGCACCAGGGAGTGGTAGTTCAGTTGGTTAGAATACCGGCCTGTCACGCCGGGGGTCGCGGGTTCGAGTCCCGTCCACTCCGCCAACATCTAAAAGGCGAACGCAAGTTCGCCTTTTTTCATTTCATGCAGCGTCTTTTCATTACAGCAAGGCGAGACGCGAGACGCAAAGTGCGCGAAAATTCGCGCTGGCGATTTTTTTCGGAGTAGAAGACCGTGCTCGAAGCAATCCGCAGGCATGCAAAGGGCTGGCTTGCCAAAGTCATACTGGCCTTGATTATTGTTACCTTCGCCCTGTTCGGCGTGGATTCCTACATGTCGGGTGACAAAAGCGGCGGCAAGATCGCCGAGGTCGGGGATGTGGGGATTTCGCGTGAGGAACTGACGCGGGAAATCCAGGCGCAGAGTGACCGCATGCGCGAGACGCTCGGCCCCGCATTCGATCCTGCCGTCACCGAAACAGCCGACTTTCGCAAACAGGTGCTCGATAGCATGATCGAGCGTAAGGCGCTCCTGCTGGAAGCGCAAAAGCTCCAGTTCCTGGCGCCGGATGCGTATGTTGCATCGGTACTGGGGCAGATTCCGGCCTTCCAGGAGGACGGCACATTTTCGCAGCAGCGCTATGAAGCGGTGCTGCGCCAGAACGGCCGCACGCCTGCCCAGTTTGAAAATGAATTGCGCCAGGCCTTCATGCTCGAGGCCATTACCAGTCCGGTTTCGCTCGCGGCCTTCCCCTCGCATACCTCGCTGACGCAGATTGCCCGTCTGGTGGCGCAGCAGCGCGAGATCGCCTGGGCGGATCTGCCGGCTTCCACGGTGGCGTCGCAGGTCCAGGTGACGACCGCCGAGGTGGAGCAGTATTACGCGGCCAACCAGGCCGAATTGACCGAGCCAGAGCAGATTCGCGTCGAGCATCTGGTGCTGGATATCGCGAGCGTGGCAGCGGGCATCGCCGTGAACGAGAAGGCGGTGGCGGAGTACTACGCGGCCAACGCCGCGCAGTTCGGGCAGCCCGAGCAGCGTCGTGCGAGCCACATCCTGATTGCCGTCGATAAAAATGCGGACGCCGCAACGCGCGCCCAGGCCAAGGCGAAAGCAGCCGAACTGATTCAAGTCCTGCGGAAAGCACCGGAGCGTTTCGCCGAACTGGCGCGCGCCGAATCGCAGGATCCTGGCTCGGCCGCACAGGATGGCAGCCTTGGCAGCTTTGGTCGCGGCATGATGGTCAAGCCTTTCGAGGATGCCGTGTTCAGTATGAAGCCGAATGAGATCCGTGATCCGGTGGAAAGCGATTTCGGCTATCACATCATCCGTCTGGATGGCATTGAGCCTGCGCAGACCGCACCGCTGGCCGAGGTGCGTGCGGCGGTTGTGGACGAGTTGCGCAGGCAACAGGCGCAGAAGGTGTTTGCCGATCTGGCCGAGAACTTCAGCAACCTAGTGTATGAAAACGCGACCTCCCTGCAGCCCGCAGCGACAGCTGCCAAGCTGACCGTCAAGCAAAGCGGCTGGATGACTGCAAAAAATGCGCCGCAGCCATTCAACCATCCCGCGCTGTCGGCCGCGCTGTTCAGCCCGGAATCAATCAAGTCCAGGCAGAATACCGAGGCCATCGAGGTTCAGCCCGGTACCCTGGTGGCTGCGCGGATCGTGGAACATCGCCCGGCACGTCTGCGTCCGCTGTCCGAAGTGTCGGCGGCAATCGAGGCCAAACTGCATGCTGCGCTAAGCGCACGGCTGCTGGCGCAAAAGGGCGAGACTACGGTCCAGGCACTGGCCAAGGGTGAGGAAGCGAACTTGAACTGGTCGGATTTCCAGGTGGTCGGGCGTCAGCCTTCGGCTGTGCTCGATGCCGCCGGCGCCAAGGCGGTATTCCGGGTGAGCACCGACAAGCTGCCTGCCTACACTGGCTTTACTCACCCTGACGGCACGTATCGCATCGTGCGGGTGAGCCGCGTGCTGGAGGCGCCTGCGGTGGACCCCATGCTGCTGGCATCGATCGAGTCCGGCGTCGTGCAGGCGCAGCAGCGTGCGGACATGAAGGCGATGGTCGCGCTGATTGCCGCCGGCCAGAAAGTGAAAATCCAGCCCAATGCGATCGAAGGCAGATAAACCGGGTTGCGGGCAGCAATAAAAAACGCGCCTTCAAGGCGCGTTTTTTATTGGATGAAAAACGAGTCAGCTTTCGGCGCCGGCGGTGGTGTTGAAGCCTGCGTCGACGTAGGTGATTTCACCGGTGATGCCTGAGGCCAGGTCGGACAGCAGGAAGGCGGCGGCGTTGCCGACTTCGTCAATGGTCACATTGCGGCGCAGCGGCGCGTTCTTGGCGACGATGTCGAGCTTCTCGCCGAAGTTTGCGATGCCGCTGGCGGCCAGCGTCTTGATCGGACCAGCCGAGATGGCGTTGACGCGGATGCCCTTGGGGCCGAGGCTTTGCGCCATGTAGTACACGCCGGATTCGAGGCTGGCCTTGGCCAGTCCCATGACGTTGTAGTTGGGCACGGAGCGAACCGCGCCGAGATAGGTCAGCGTCAGCAGTGCGGCCTGGCGGCCTTCCATCATGGGCAGAGCGGCTTTGGCCAGCGCGGCGAAACTATAGGAGCTGATGTCGTGGGCGATGCGGAAGTTTTCGCGGGTGACCGCGGAGAGGAAATCGCCGGTGAGGGCTTCCTTGGGCGTGAACGCAATCGAATGCACCAGACCATCGAGGCTGTCCCAGTGCTTGCCGAGGTCGGCAAACAGCGCGTCGATCTGCTCGTCGCTGCCGACGTCGCACGGAAACACCAGGCTGGAGCCGAACTCCTGGGCGAATTCGGTGACGCGATCCTTGATGCGATCAGTCTGGTAGGTGAAGGCCAGTTGGGCGCCTTCGCGCTTGCATGCGGAGGCGATGCCGTACGCGATCGAACGGTTGGATATCACGCCGGTGATCAGCAAGCGTTTTCCTGCAAGAAATCCCATGATGGTCTCGAAGAAAGTTGTGTAGCACGGGATTATAACGGCTGACGTTGGCGGCGCGCTTGGGTACACTTGCGAGATGGTGCGCATCGGGGCGATTTTATTGGGGACGGGCCTGCTGGGGCTAGGCCTGCTGGCAGGTTGCCCCGACAACTCGAACAACCCCTACCCGGGCAGCAAGGCCGACGCCAATGTGCTGTACAGCGCATTTTCCGAGCGCCCCAAGCATCTCGATCCGGCACGTTCCTACAGCGCCAACGAGGCCGAGTTCACCGGGCAGATTTACGAACCGCCGCTGCAATACCACTTCCTCAAGCGTCCCTACACGCTGGTCCCGCTGACCGCCGAAGCAGTGCCCAGGCCGCGCTATTTCGACGCCGCCGGAAAAGCGCTGCCGGACGATGCGCCGGCAGCGTCGATCGCCGAGAGCGCATACGAAATCCGCATCCGCCCCGGCATCCGCTACCAGCCGCATCCGGCGTTTGCGCGCGATGCGGCGGGACGCTACCGCTACCACTCACTCGCGGCCGCGGATATCGCCAAAAATACCCGCATCCAGGATTTCGAGCACAGCGGCACGCGCGAACTGGTGGCGGCGGATTACGTGTACCAGATCAAGCGGCTGGCCAACCCCCGGCTCAGTTCGCCGATTTTCGGCCTGATGAGCGAGCACATCGTCGGCCTGAAGGCGCTGGGCGAGGCGCTTGAAAAAGCCGCCAAGGCTGATCCCGATGCGGCGTTGAAGCTCGACGACTTTCCGCTGGACGGGGCCGAAGTGGTGGATCGCCACACCTACCGCATCCGCATCAAGGGCAAATACCCGCAGTTCATCTACTGGCTGGCGATGCCGTTCTTCGCGCCGGTGCCGTGGGAGGCCGAGGCCTTCTACGCGCAGCCCGGCATGGCCGACAGGAACCTCACGCTCGACTGGCAGCCGGTCGGCACCGGGCCCTACTATCTGGCGGAGAACGACCCCAACCGCCGCATGGTGCTGAAGAAGAATCCCCACTTTCACGGCGAAGCCCATCCGGCGGAAGGCAGCGAGGAGGACCGTCGGGCCGGGCTGCTGGCGGACGCCGGCAAGCTGCTGCCGTTTGTCGACGAAGCCGTCTACAGCCTGGAAAAGGAAACCATTCCCTATTGGAGCAAGTTTTTGCAGGGCTACTACGACAGCTCCGGGATCAGCTCCGACAGCTTCGACCAGGCCGTGCAGTTCACCTCCGGCGGCGACCCGCAGCTCACCGACAGCATGCGCGAGCAGGACATCCACCTCATCACCGCCGTATCCGCTTCGATCTGGTATGTCGGCTTCAACATGCTCGACCCGGTGGTGGGGGGCTTGGGCGAAGACCGCCAGAAATTGCGGCAGGCGCTCTCCATCGCGTTCGACTACGACGAATTCATTTCGATTTTCCTCAATGGCCGCGGCATTCCCGCGCAGGGACCGATCCCCCCGGGGCTGTTCGGCTATGTCGAAGGCGTGGCCGGGCTGAACCCCTACGTGTACGAAGCGCGCGACGGCCAGATCCAGCGTCGTCCGATCGAGACCGCCCGGAAACTGCTGGCCGAGGCGGGCTACCCGAACGGGCGCAACGCGAAGACGGGCGAACCGCTGGTGCTGTATTTCGACACCATGGCCAGCGGCCCGGACGCCAAGTCGCGGCTCGACTGGATGAAGAAGCAGCTCGACAAGCTCAATGTGCAGCTGGTGGTGCGCGGCACCGACTACAACCGCTTCCAGGACAAGATCCGCAAGGGCAACGCGCAGCTGTTCGAATGGGGTTGGAATGCCGACTACCCCGACCCGGAGAACTTCCTGTTCCTGCTGTATGGGCCGCACAAGAAGGTCGCCAGCGGCGGCGAGAACGCGGCCAACTACGACAGCACTGAATTCAATTCTTTGTTCGAGCGCATGAAGGACATGGATAACGGCCCCGCGCGCCAGCAGGTGATCGACGCCATGCTGGAGATCGTGCGCCGCGACGCGCCGTGGATCTTCGCCTACTACCCCAAGTCCTTCGGCCTGCGCCACGGCTGGGTGCATAACGTCAAGCCCAACCTGATGGCCAACAACACGCTCAAGTACCGCCGCATCGACCCCGACCTGCGCGCAAGCCGGCGCGCCGAATGGAATCGCCCGGTGCTGTGGCCGATCATCCTGCTGGTCGCCGCGCTGGTTGCCGTCATCGCGCCGGCGGTGATCGGCTGGCGGCGGCATGAGGGGAAAACCGCCTGATGCTGGCCTATATCCTGCGCCGCCTGCTGTACGCCATCCCGATCCTGATCGGGGTCAACCTGCTGACCTTCACGCTGTTCTTCGTCGTCAACACGCCGGACGACATGGCGCGGCTGCAGCTCGGCGCCAAACACGTGACGCCGGAAGCGATCGACCGCTGGAAAGTCGAACACGGCTACGACAAGCCGCTGATGCTGAATGCTGCGGCTACGGGCAGCGCGCAATTCACCGACACGATCTTCTTCAAGCATTCGGCCGCCATGTTCGTGTTCGAATTCGGCAAGGGCGACGACGGCCGCAACATCGGCAACGAAATCCGCACCCGCATGGGGCCGAGCCTGGCGATCGCGCTGCCGGTGTTCGTCATCGGCTTGCTGGTCAACGTCAGCTTCGCCCTGCTGATGGTGTTCTTCCGCGCTACCTATCTCGATCTGTGGGGTGTCGTGCTGTGCGTGGTGCTGATGTCGATATCGGGACTGTTCTACATCATCGCCGGACAGTATTTCATCGCCAAGCTGTGGAACCTGCTGCCGATCTCGGGATTCGCCGGCGGCATCGACGGTATCCGCTTCATCCTGCTGCCGGTGCTGGTCGGCGTGGTGGCGGGGATCGGCAGCGGCTCGCGCTGGTATCGCACCATTTTCCTTGAGGAAATCGGCAAGGACTATGTGCGCACTGCGCGCGCCAAGGGGCTCTCCGAGGGGCGCGTGCTGTTCCGCCACGTGCTGAAGAACGGCATGATCCCGATCCTCACCGGCGCGGTGGTGGTGCTGCCGCTGCTCTTCATGGGCAGCCTCATCACCGAGTCCTTCTTCGGCATTCCGGGGCTGGGCAGCTACACCATCGACGCGATCCAGGCGCAGGATTTCGCGGTGGTGCGGGCGATGGTGTTCCTCGGCTCCTTCCTCTACATCGTCGGCCTGATCCTCACCGACATTTCCTATTCGTGGGTCGATCCGCGGGTGCGGCTGCAATGAATAGCATCCAGCCCGTGATCCTGTGGACCGACGCGCTGATCTTCGCGCTCCTGCTGGCGGTGCTGGTGCTGGTCTGGCTGATTCGCCGCCAGGAACATTTGCTGGCGCCGTGGCGGGTGGTGGCGCAGCGCCCGATGGCGATGGGGGCGGCGCTGGTGCTGGGCGCGTTCGTGGTCATCGGCCTGCTCGACTCGCTGCATTACCGGGCGCAGCTGACCGACAGCCCGGCCGATGCGCCGCAATATTCGGTCGAAGTGCTGTCCGTGTTCGACGCGCTGACGAGCGAGCTGCGTAGCCGGCAGGAAAAAACCTACTCGGCCCCGCTGGCAATGCAGCTGTACGCCAAGGAATTCGTCGAGCGCGACGGCGCGACGGTGCGTGATTATCCGCGCCTGCAATACGGCGGCGCGCACCTGCAACGCGCGGATGAGCGACTGTCGGATATCACTCGCCGCACGCTTGTCGGCGCCACGCAGGGGGGGCTGGCGAGCCTGCTGCTGTTCGGCCTGCTGGCCGGGTGGCAGGTGCGGCGGACGCGGCTTGCAGTGGGCGCGTGGCTGGCGGCGTGGCGACAGGGCAGCCTGAACTGGCCGGGGCGGACGGTCGTCCTCATGGTGGCGCTGCTGTTGATGCTGGGCGGCGCGCTGGCGCAGCTGGCCTCCGGCTACCATGTCTTCGGCACCGACAAGGTCGGGCAGGACGTGCTCTACATCAGCCTCAAGAGCATCCGCACCGGCCTGGTGATCGGCACCCTCACCACCCTGGTCACGCTGCCGCTGGCGATCGGTTTCGGCATCACCGCCGGCTATTTTCGCGGTTGGGTGGACGACATCATCCAGTACCTCTACACCGTGCTGAATTCGATCCCCGGCGTGCTGCTGATTGCAGCGGCGGTGCTCATCGTGCAGGTCTATATCGAATCCAACCCCGACATTTTCGATACCGCTGCCGCGCGCGCCGACATCCGCCTGCTGGCGCTCTGCCTCATCATGGGCGTGACCAGCTGGACGGGTCTTGCGCGCCTCTTGCGCGGCGAATCGCTGAAGCTGCGAACGCTGGACTATGTCGAGGCGGCGCGCGCCTTCGGCGTGTCGAATGTACGCATCATCAGCCGCCACATCTTTCCCAACCTGTTTCACCTGGTGCTGATTGCCATCGTGCTCGATTTCTCCGGCCTGGTGCTGGCCGAAGCGGTGCTGTCCTACATTGGCGTCGGCGTCGATCCCGCCATGTACAGCTGGGGCAACATGATCAACGGCGCGCGCCTCGAACTGGCGCGCGAGCCGGTCGTCTGGTGGCAGCTCGGGGCGGCGTTCGCCTTCATGTTCACCCTGGTGCTGGCAGCCAACCTGTTCGCCGACGGCGTGCGCGATGCCTTCGACCCGCGCCTGGGAGGGCGTCGATGAAGCCCCTGCTCGAGGTGCGCGATCTCGTCACCGGCTTCGGACGCGTGCGCGTGGTCGATGGCGTGTCGTTCCAGGTCGCGGCAGGCGAAACCTATGCGCTGCTGGGCGAATCCGGCTGCGGCAAGTCGATCACCGCGCTGTCGCTGATGCGGCTGCTGCCGGACGGCGGCCGGGTGATCTCGGGCAGCGTGCGGCTCGGCGAAACCGATGTGCTGGCGCTACCCGAGCGCGACATGCGGCGCGTGCGCGGCGGGCAGATGGCGATGATCTTCCAGGAGCCGATGCTGGCGCTGAACCCGGTCATCAAGGTCGGTGAACAGATCGGCGAAGCGCTGGCGCTGCACCAGAACCTCGCCGGGCAGGCCGCGCGAGACGCTGCGCGGGGACTGCTCGATGCGGTAGGCGTGCCGGATGCGGTGCGCCGGCTCGACACCTATCCGTTCGAACTCTCGGGCGGGCTGCGCCAGCGGGTGATGATCGCAATGGCGCTGGCCGGCCGGCCGCAACTGCTGATCGCCGACGAGCCGACCACGGCGCTCGACGTGACCATCCAGGCGCAGGTGCTCGACGTGCTGCGCAGACTCAAGGCCGAGCAGCGGATGGGCATGCTGCTGATCACGCATGACCTTGGCGTGGTGGCTGAAAACGCCGACCGCGTGGGCGTGATGTACGCCGGCGAGCTGGTGGAGGAGGGGGTACGCAACGCGTTCTTCGCCAGCCCGCAGCACCCCTACAGCCGCATGCTGTTCGAGGCGCTGCCGCGCCCCGGCGACGGCGGGCGGCTGGTCACGATTCCCGGCCAGGTGCCGCCGCTCGACGGCCCGATGCGCGGCTGCCGCTTTGCGCCGCGCTGTCCATTTGCGGTTGCGCGCTGCCGCGCTGAATCGCCCGGCTGGCAGGTGATCGATGATCAGCGGGTGCGCTGCCACCTGGCGGGCACCTTGCCTGCGCGCAGCGAGCGCGAGCTCGCCGCACATTCGGTAAAACAAGCTGCGCCACCGTTGCTGCAGGTGGACGGCCTCAAGGTGCATTTCCCGATCCGGCGCGGCCTGATCCAGCGCACGGTGGGCCATGTGCGCGCGGTCGACGGCGTGTCGCTGGACATCCGGGCGGGCCGCACGCTGGCGCTGGTGGGCGAATCGGGCTGCGGCAAGACCACCGTGGGCAAGGCGCTGCTGCGGCTGATCGAACCGACCGCGGGCCGCATCGTGCTGGGCGGCGAGACCATCACCGCGAAGAATGTCCCTTTCCTGCGGCGGCAGGCGCAGATGGTGTTCCAGGACCCGTTCAGTTCGCTCAATCCGCGCATGCGGGTCGCCGACATCCTGCTCGAAGGCATGGATGCGCTGGGCGTCGGCGAGGCCGCCGACCGCCGCGATGCGGTGGTGCAGCTGTTGCGTCAGGTGGGGCTGCCGGACGATGCCGGGGGCCGCTATCCGCATGCGTTTTCCGGCGGCCAGCGGCAGCGCATCGCGATCGCGCGGGCGCTGGCGGTGTCGCCCCGGCTGGTGATCTGCGACGAGCCGACCAGCGCGCTCGACGTCTCGGTGCAGGCACAGATCCTGAATCTGCTGAAGGATCTGCAGGACAGCCTGGGGCTGGCCTACCTCTTCATCACCCACAACCTCGCGGTGGTCGATTATCTGGCGCACGAGGTGGCGGTGATGTACCTCGGGCGCATCGTCGAACACGGCGCCGCGGCCGACGTGCTGCGCGCGCCGCGCCATCCCTATACCCAGGCACTGGTGAGCGCGGTGCCGCACATCAAGGCGCAGACCGGGCCGGGCATCATTCGCCTGGCGGGCGACCAGCCATCGCCGCTCAACCCGCCCGACGGTTGCCATTTCAACCCGCGCTGCCCGCATGCAATGGAAGTATGCCGGCAAACCTACCCCGAGCAGACCGAACTGGGCGGCGGGCATTGGGTGCGCTGCCACTGGGTGGCGGGACAGATTTAGGGAAACGCCCAGAAATGCCCGCTTGATCTATACGCTTGGCTTGCTTCGCTGCGCTCAGCGCTTCGTTAGGACTTTTTGGAGAGTCAATTGAATACCGGTAAACGCAGTCACAACTTCTGGATCGGCAATGCGGTGCTGACGGTGGCAATGCTGACGCTGTTTTTCATGGGGCCGTTGTCAGACGCCCTGGGCATCTGGGCGGCGGTATTGTGGATGGTGCTGGCGGCCGTGGGCATGGCGCTGGTGATGTCGGACAAGCGCGAAGAGCCGCCCACACCCGACTGAATCGAAGTCCTTCAGGGCCTTCTGACGACGACCGCTTGCCCCATGCGGATCTTGCTGCTGTTCCTGAAAATCGGATTCCACGCCTTGATTTCCCTCAGGCTGACATCGAAACGCCGTGCGATGGCGTGCAGGGTGTCGCCGCGCTTGGCGGTGTAGCGAACCGGTTGTGCCGGTTCGCGGATACGCGCTGCGAGGTCGCCGCGGCCGCCCTTGACCGGCACCAGGATGGTTTGCGCGCGCACCAATTTCCCTTTCTTTGTGTGCAACTGGTTGTGTTCTTCAAGGCGGGCGAGGCTGGTGTCGAAGCGCTTGGCCAGGGCTGCGGGACGTTCGCCCTTTTTTGCGGGGTAGGGCTGCCAGGTGTCCCAGTTTCCGGCTTCCAGGTTGCGCTGGAATGTGTCGGCCTTGTCGACCGGAACCAGCAGCTTGACCGGCGTGTCGGAACGGATGAGCTTGCGCGGGAAGGCAGCGTTCAGCGCGATGAACTCGTCACTGCTCATGCCCGCCAGGCGCGCGGCGGAATGGATGTCCATGCTGGCATGGACGGTGACCTGGTTGAAGTAGGGCTGATCCGGCAACTGCTCGATGGCGATACCGTAACGCTCGGACTCGCGTACCAGGTTTTTCAGCGCCAGCAGTTTGGGGACGTAATGCCGGGTCTCGTTCGGCAGGGACAGGCTGGCGTAGTCGCTTGGCAGTCCATGCTCGATATTGCTCCGGATGGCACGGGCGACGCAGCCCTCGCCGCAGTTGTACGCGGCCAGCGCCAGTTGCCAGTCGCCAAAGTCGAGATACAGTTTGCCCAGGTAGTCGAGCGCGGCACTCGTGGATGCGGTGAAGTCACCGCGACCGTCGTACCAGGTGTCCTGCCTGAGTCCATAATGAAGCCCGGTGGAGGGGATGAACTGCCAGATGCCGGACGCAGCGGACGGTGACAGCGCGGCAGGATTGAATGCGCTTTCGATCATCGGCAGCAGTGCGATTTCCATCGGCATGTCGCGGCGGTCGAGTTCCTCGACGATATGGAAGAGGTAAGGACGCGAGCGCTCGGCCAGACGGCGCACGTTTTCCGGCCGCGCGGCGAACCAGGATTCGTGGACCGCAACCAGCGGGTTATGCGTGGCGTCGTCAATCCGGAAGCCGCTGCGGATGCGCTGCCAGACGTCGTCCTGGATGGCTTCGGCGGTGGTTTCGTCGTCGACGGTGTCGGTGGCGGTGTCGTCGCCCCATGCCAGCGTCTGGATGCCGGAAGGGAGTTCCTCTGCTAGCGCTGGGCAACTGAAGAGAGATACCAGTAAAGCCAGGCTGGACAGGTTCAATTTGATTCCGGGCAAGGCGGTCTCCCGTACTCAACAAGTCTCCATCCTAAGTGGCCGGATGGGGTCCGTCAACCGTCCCAGTCGTCCTTGGCGGCTCGGATCGCGTCGAATACCTCGGCCGGGCCGGGATGCGGGTGTTTCAGATAGCGGGCGGCAAAGGCCGTCATGTCGGGAGCGTGAAAGCGCAGGAACGGATTGGTGGCTTTTTCCAGCGCCAGGGTGGAGGGGAGGGTGGGTCGATTTTGCGCGCGCAGGGCGCGGTCGGCGCGCTCGCGTTGCAGCAGCGCGGAATTGCCGCCATCGATGGTTTTGGCAAAGTCAATATTGCTCAAGGTGTATTCGTGCGCGCAGCAGACCCGGGTAGCATCGGGCAGCGCTAAAATGGCGTCGAGGCTGGCGGCCATCATCGCGGGACTGCCTTCGAACAGTTTGCCGCAGCCGCAGCCGAATACGGTATCGCCGCAGAACAGGCAGCCGTGGCCGACATAGCTGAGGTGATCGAGCGTGTGGCCCGGCGTCGCCAGGACGTCGAAGTGCAAGCCCGGCTCGGCGATGTCCACCGCGTCGCCGCCGCGCAGGACATGGGTGACGGCGGGAATGCGCGGGTTGTCCGGCGCGTAGATGGCGCATTGATAGCGTTGACGCAGGGGCATGTTGCCGCCAGTATGGTCACGGTGGTGGTGGGTGATCAGCACTGCTGTCAGCGCAAGCCGATGCATGTCGAGAAAGGCGATCAGCGGCGCCGGATCGCCGGGATCGACCGCAACGGCATGACGGCCGTCGTGCCACACCCAGATGTAGTTGTCTTCGAACGCGGGCAGGGAAATGAGGGTCAACATGTCGGGACTGCCGGAAAGGAGAAATGACTATGTTATCCAAGCTGGATGCAGGATGGTTTGAAACGCCGCTGGGGCAACACTTGCTGTTTCGCGAACAGCGCTATTTCGACGATGCCGTCTCGGACGTTTTCGGCTTCAATGCGGTGCAGGTTGGCTTGCCGCAGATCGATTTCCTGCGCAACAGCCGCATTCCGCTGCGCGTGACCTGTGCGGTGGAACCCCCGGCGGGGGTGCGGGCCGACCCCATGTTTTTGCCGTTCGAGAACCAGTCGCTCGACCTGCTGTTGTTGCCGCATGTGCTGGAATTCAGCGCCAATCCGCACCAGGTGCTGCGCGAGGCCGGGCGTGTGCTGCGCCCGGAGGGCCGCCTGGTGCTGGCCGGATTCAACCCGCGCAGCCTGTGGGGGCTGGCGCGCGCGCTGCAGGGCGGCGAGCGCGGCTACCCGTGGAACGGCAGTTTCCTGAATATTTCGCGGGTGAAGGACTGGATGGTCCTGCTGGGGCTCGAAGTGGCGGCGGGCAGCATGTGCTGCTACCGTCCGCCGATCAACCGCGAAACCTGGCTGCGCCGGATGCGCTTCATGGAGCCTGCTGGCGACCGCTGGTGGGCGATGGGCGGCGGCGTGTATTTCCTGCAGGCGGTGAAGCGCGTGCAGGGCATGAACATTATTTTGCCGCAGTGGAAAACGCCGGTTGCACAGCGTTTGTTGTCACCGGCGGCAAAAGTCATCAATCTCAAACAATATCGGGTAGGCCGTGAACGCTGACACCATTTATATTTACAGTGACGGTGCCTGCAAGGGCAATCCCGGTCCGGGCGGCTGGGGCGCCCTCCTGGTGACGGACGGGCATCGCAAGGAAATCTGCGGGGGGGAGGCCAACACCACCAACAACCGCATGGAGATGACTGCGGTCATTCGTGCGCTGGAATCGCTGAAGCGCCCGTCCGCAGTCGAGGTTCACACCGACTCGCAGTACGTGCAAAAAGGCATCAGCGAATGGATGGCCGGCTGGAAGCGGCGCAACTGGCGCACCGCCGACGGCAAATCGGTAAAAAACCAGGACCTGTGGCTGCAACTGGATGCCTTGAGCCAGTTGCACCGCATCGAATGGAAATGGGTGCGCGGCCACAACGGCCACCCGGAAAACGAGCGTGCCGACGAACTGGCCAACGAGGGCGTGCTGCAGGCGCAACAGCCCTAACATGCGACAAATCATTCTCGATACCGAAACGACCGGCCTTGACCCGAAACAGGGGCATCGCATCATCGAAGTGGCAGCGGTGGAAATGGTCAACCGGCGGCTCACGGGCAACCACCTGCATCGCTATGTGAATCCAGATCGCGACATCGACGCCGGGGCGATGCAGGTGCACGGCATCACCCCGGAATTCCTGCAGGACAAGCCGCGTTTCGCCGATATCGCGCATGAGTTCGTCGACTTCATTCGGGGCGCCGAACTCGTCATACACAATGCGCCATTCGACGTCGGCTTTCTCAACATGGAACTGCGTCTGCTCGACATGGCGCTGCTGCCCAACTGGTGCGACGGGGTGACCGATACCCTGGCGATGGCCAAGGCGCTGCGTCCAGGCCAGCGCAACAATTTGGATGCGCTGTGTAAACACTATGGCGTGGACAACGCGGCGCGTACGCTGCACGGCGCATTGGTGGACTGCGAACTTCTGGCTGCGGTGTACCTGGCGCTGACGCGCGGGCAGGAAAGCCTGTCGATCGGGCTGGAGGCGCGCGGCGCGCAGGCCGATCAGGTGGCCGCGCGCGCGCGCCCCAGGGCCATATTGTTGCCGGCGTCGGCGGACGAACTGGCTGTGCATGCAAGCTTGCTCGGGGCCATCGCCCAGGAAAGCAAGGGCGCCTGCCTGTGGAGCATGGAGCAGGAGCGAAGTTGACGGATGGGTTGTCGCGCAGACGGAGCGCGCTCCAGCGTATCGCGCGGCTGGGGCTAGCTTGCGCCTGTCTGCTCCTGGTGTCGGCACAGGCTGTCGCTGCGCGGGTGACGGTGGTATTGAGCGACGATTCGGCGCCGTATCAGGAGGTCTATCAGGTCATCCGCGCCTATCTTGACGACACCTCCCATGAGGTCATCCGGGTGCACGCCGAGAGACTGAATGCGGTTTCGTTGAATGAGTCGCGGCTGGCCGTTGCAGTGGGGGTGCGCGCGGCTGAGTCGCTGGCCGCCTTGCCGGTTCGTCCGCCGGTATTGGCGGTGCTGGTGCCGCGCGCATGGTATGTCAAAACCGGGCGTACCCGCCTGAGCGACGGCGGCGGCCGGAGCGCCTCGGCAATCTATCTCGATCAGCCCTTCGAGCGTCAGGTGCGGCTGATCCGCCAGGCTTTTCCCGAGTCGCGGCGCGTGGGAGTGCTGGTGAGCGCCGAGCAAAATGGGCTGGTGGGCGAACTGGACGAAGCCTTGCATGCACAGAGGCTCAGTCTGGTGCATGTCACGCTGTCCGGCGAGGAGCGGCTGATCACGGCCCTCGAAAACGTGTTGTCGGGTGCTGAATTGCTGCTGGCGGTGCCCGATCCGCTGATATTCAATCGCAACACCGCACAAAGCCTTTTTCTGACTTCCTATCGTTACCGTGTCCCGGTTCTGGGCTACTCGCGTTCGTTGACGCGGGCGGGTGCGCTGTTGTCGCTCCATTCCAGTCCTGCGCAAATCGGTCGCCAGACCGCCGAATGGGTGAGGGGCGCCATACAGGGCATGCCGGTGAATTTGCCGCCGCCCGCGCACCCCGCCTATTTCAGCGTTTCAATCAATGAACAGGTGGCGCACTCGCTTGGTTTCACTTTGCCGTCGGAAGTCGAGCTGGAAAAACGTTTGGGCGAGGGATACTGATGGTGACTCCACTGGGGATACGCGGGCGTGTCATCGGCCTGGCCGTGGTGCCGATGGCCATCATCGGCATGCTGCTGCTGTTCCAGCTCGTCGCCGGGAAAATCGACGATCTCGATCAGTCGCTGCGCGACCGTGCCGTGGCCATTGCTCGCCAGCTCGCCCCGGCAGCGGAATATGGCGTCGCCGCAGGCAATATCGAAGTATTGCAGACCCTGCTCGAAAAAGTGGCGATCGAGCCTGACGTCCGGGGGGTGGCGGTATTTGCCCATAACGGTCAGGCGCTGTCGCAAGTCGGTATGGGCGCCTGGACGGAACCCGCCCAAGGCGGGCTGCCCACCGAGCGCATCCATCAGATCGAATACAAGGACCGGCTGGTGTACTACGCGCCGATCATCCGTACCGAGGTGATGGTGGACGATTTCAACCTGGTGGACGGGCGCGCCGCGCAGCCGGGCACGCAGACCCGGCTGCTGGGGTGGGTGGGCCTGGACGTTTCGCGCAGCGCCACGTTCAAGAGCCAGCGCGAGGCCATTCTGCGCAGCCTGGCGGTTCTGCTGGCCGGACTGGGCGTGAGTCTCTATCTCGCCTGGCGCATCGGGCGCCAGATCACCCGGCCGATTCTGGCCTTGACCCACACGGTCAGTCGCATCGGCGAGGGCCACCTGGACGAGCGGGTCGAGCAGACCGGACGGGCCGAGCTGGGCTCGCTGCAGCGCGGCATCAATTACATGGCGGCCCGTTTGCAGGCGATGCAGGACGAGATGCAGGAAAAGATCGACCAGGCCACCGCGCGCCTGGTTTATCAGGCCAGCCACGATACGCTGACGGGGCTGATCAACCGTCGCGAGTTCGAGCAGCGGCTGGAGCGCACGCTGCTGTCGGCCCTGCAGCAGAACCGGGAGCACGCGCTGTGCTACATGGACCTCGATCAATTCAAGGTGATCAACGATTCCTGCGGCCATGCGGCGGGCGACGAACTGCTGCGCCAGTTGGCGCTGCTGCTGAAAGGCAACCTGCGCGAACGCGACACCCTGGCGCGCCTGGGCGGCGACGAATTTGCCCTGCTGCTGGAAAATTGCAGCATCCCCGATGCGCTTGAGGTGGCGGATACGTTTCGCGCCGAAGTTCAGCGCTTCCGCTTCAAATGGGGCGACCGCATTTTCGCTGTCGGCATGAGCGCGGGCATGGTGGCGATCAACCGCGACAGCGGCACCGCCGCGAGCCTGCTGTCGGCGGCGGATGCCGCGTGCTATGTGGCAAAGGACCGCGGGCGCAACCAGATCCATGTCTATGAAAGCAGCAGCCACGATCTGGTGCGCCATCGCGGAGAGATGCAGTGGGTGACGCGCATTCAAAGGGCGCTGGAAGAAGGTCGCCTGCGCTTGTCGTGGCAGGAAATCCGTCGCACCGATAGCGTAGGGGAGCCCCCCTGCCATGCCGAGTTGCTGTTGCGGATGGTGGACGACGACGGCAGCGAAATCCTGCCGATGGCCTTTATCCCGGCGGCCGAGCGTTATTCCATCATGCCCTCCATCGACAGCTGGGTGATCGAGGAAACGCTGCGCGCGTGCCAGCGGTATCTTGCGGCCAAACGCGAGCAGCATTGCTTGTTTGCGGTCAACCTGTCGGGCGCGTCGCTGAAGGATCCGGAGTTCCGCCGCATGTTGCTGAAGTGCCTGCAGGAAAATTCCGCGCTGGGGCCGCATCTGTGCTTTGAAATCACCGAAACGGCGGCCATCGGCAACCTTGCGGTCGTCAACGAATTTATCGAGGCCATGCGCGAGTTTGGCTGTAGCTTTGCGCTCGACGATTTTGGCAGCGGCCTGTCGTCCTTCACCTATCTGAAGAACCTGAAAGTGGATTTCCTCAAGATCGATGGCGCATTCGTTCGCGACATCACGACCAATCCCATCGACCGCTCCATGGTCGAGGCGATCCACCGCATCGGCCACCAGATGGGATTGAAGACCGTGGCCGAATATGTCGAATCGGAGCAGACGCTGGCCGTATTGCGCGAGATCGGGGTGGATTATGTGCAGGGCAACTGGGTGCACAGCCCCGAGCCGATGGAAAGCCTGTGCGGGAAATTCTGAGTACGAAAGCCGCCAGGCGGGTCAGTCGCCTACACCGAATCCTGCATCGATGACGGCCTGCACCAGCGTAGCGCGGTCAATCCGGGTGGGTTCGACCACCACGCGTGCCTGACCGGGCGTCAGCGAGACCTCGACGCTCTGCACGCCAGGCAAGGCCGCCAGCACTTTCTGCACGCTGTTGACACAGCCGCCGCAGGTCATGCCGGTCACGGACAAAATGATTTCGCTCATGCTGAACCCCGAAAAAACATTCGAAGCCTGATTTTATTCCAGTTGAAAAACAAAAGCCCGCGGCATGCAGGCGCGGGCTTTGTCGGTGTGGTCGGGATTATTTCTTGCGCGGACGCTTGCGCAGGGCTTCCTTGGTGTGATCGATCAGGCGGTCGGCCACCACTTCGGCATCGACGGTGAAGGAGCCGTCGGCAAGGGCCGCCCTGACCGCTTCAATCTTGTTGATGTCGGTGACATCGACCGCAGCCAGCTGGGCCTTCAGCGAACGGACGCGGGTGCTCGATTCAGTCAGCGTCAGCGAATCGCTGCCGCCCGCCGTGGGGGCAGACGCCTTGCCCTCCCCCTTGCCTTTGGTGGCAGAAGCTTTGGCAGCGGCGGGCGGGGTGATGCGTTTGTCGATTTTCACGGGCTTGATTACCTGTTGGCCAGTTTTCCGGGTATTGCTTATCAGATGGTAATACGGCATCTATCCGGAAAACCTTAGCGCCGATTTACACCAGCATATGCGACGCCAGCCCATCCGCCAGTTTGGGCTCGAACCAGGTGGACTTGGGCGGCATGACCTCATTGGCATCGGCCACCGCCATCAGGTCTTCCATGCGGGTGGGGTGGAGCGCGATAGCCAGCGCCATCTCTCCGCTGTTCACTCGCTTTTCCAGCTCGGGCAAGCCGCGGATGCCGCCTACGAAATCGATGCGTTTGTCGCGCCGCGGGTCGGTGATGCCGAGGATGGGCGCGATCAGGTTGTTCTGCAGCAGGCTCACATCCAGGCGTCCCACCGGATCGGCCGGGATCAGCTCGGGGCGGATGGCGAGACGGTACCAGCGACCGGCCAGATAGAGGCCGAAGCTTCCCGGTTGCTCGGGCTTGACCGCGCTGGTGGCCGCCTCGACGCCGAAGGCGGCGCCCACGCGCTCGAGGAAGGCTTCCGCGGGAAGCCCGTTGAGGTCGGTGATGACCCGGTTGTAGTCCATGATGCGCATCTCATGCGCGGGGAAAATCACCGACAGGAAGAAGTTGTAAGACTCGTCGCCGGTGTGCCCAGGATTGGCGGCACGGCGTGCGGCAGCGATGCGCGAAGCCGATGCCGAGCGGTGGTGCCCGTCGGCAATGTAGAGTGCGGACATGGCGTTGAACGCGGCGGTGATGCGCGCCTGGATCGCTGCGTCGCGGATCACCCAGAGGGTGTGGCGCACGCCGTCGAGCTCGGCATCGGAATCCGGCGTGCCGGCCGAGGCCTCGGCCAGGATGGCATCGACCTCGGGCGCGGCGGGGTAGGCCAGCAGTACCGGGCCGGTCTGGGCGTCGAGCGCGTCGATCTGCCGCACGCGGTCGTCTTCCTTGTCGGGGCGGGTGAATTCGTGCTTGCGGATGCGGTTGGTGTCATAGTCGGCCACCGAGGCGGCCGCCACGATACCGGTCTGCGTGTGGCTGCCCATCACGATGCGGTAGGCGTAATAGCAGGGCGCGGGGTCGCGCGCCAGCACGCCGGCCTGGATCATGGCCTGGAGATTCTCGGCGCCCTTGGCGTAGACCTCGGGCGCGTAGGGATTGGTGCCGGCGGGAAGGTCGATTTCCGGCTTGGAAATATGCAAAAAGCTCCACGGGCGGCCGCTGGCGCGTTCCCGCGCTTCCTCGGTCGACAGCACGTCGTAAGGCGGTGCGACGACATCGTTGGCGCGTCCCGATGCGGGGCGGAGGGCGGCGAAAGGCTGGATCAGGTTCATAAGATTATTTATTTTGCGGAAGTAAGAGGTTCGCCCAGGGGTTGGCCCAACGCGGCCAGGAAGGCGTTCACTGCACCGACACGCCGGGCGACATCGGGCAGGGGCGTGGTCAGTTTCAGCCGGTCGGGACCGGCGAGCCGGTATCCGGCCTTGCCCTGGATCAACTGAATAATTTTACCCGGATCGATGGGCGGGTTGGGGACGAATTGCACGCTCATGCCCTCGCCGGACACGTCCAGCCGGACAATGCCGTAGGCGCGGGTCGACATGCGCAGGCGGTGCACCGCCAGCAGGGCGCGCGCCGTATCGGGCAGTTCGCCGAAGCGGTCGACCAGTTCCTCCTGCATCTGCGTCAGCTCGTCCGGGGACTGGCAGCTCGCCAGTCGCTTGTACAGCACCAGCCGCTCGTGCACGTCTGGGCAATAGTCCACCGGCAGCAGCGCGGGCAGGTGCAGGTTGATTTCGGACACCACCCCGAGCGGCTGGCTCATGTCGGGTTCCTTGCCGGCTTTCAGGCTCGCCACCGCCCCGGCGAGCATGTCGTTGTAGAGCGAGAAGCCGACTTCGAGAATCTCGCCGCTTTGCTTCTCGCCCAGCACCTCACCGGCGCCGCGGATTTCCAGGTCGTGCATGGCGAGATGGAAGCCGGCGCCCAGTTCCTCCATCATCTGAATCGCTTCGAGGCGCTTTTTCGCCTGCGACGTGAGGGTGCGATCCTCGTCCACCAGAAGATAGGCGAAGGCCTGATGGTGCGAGCGCCCGACCCGGCCGCGCAGCTGGTGCAGCTGCGACAGGCCGAACTTGTCGGCGCGGTTGATCAGGATCGTGTTGGCGGTCGGGACGTCGATGCCGGTCTCGATGATGGTGGTGCACAGCAGGATGTCGTAGCGCTGCTGGTAGAAGTCGCGCATCACCTGTTCCAGCTCGCGCTCGCTCTGCTGCCCGTGGCCGACGCGGATGCGCGCTTCCGGCAACAGCTTCTCCAGCCGCTCGCGCATGGCCTCGATGGTGCTGACCTCGTTATGCAGGAAATACACCTGGCCGCCGCGCTTCAGCTCGCGCAGCACCGCCTCGCGGATCAATCCGTTGGAAAACGACTGGACAAAAGTCTTCACCGCCAGCCGTTTTTGTGGGGCGGTGGCGATCACCGAAAAGTCGCGGATGCCCTCGAGCGACATCGCCAGCGTGCGCGGGATCGGCGTGGCGGTCAGCGTCAACACGTCGACCTCGGCGCGCAAGGCCTTCAGCTGTTCCTTCTGGCGCACCCCGAAGCGGTGTTCCTCGTCGAGGATCACCAGGCCGAGGCGGGCGAACTTGACGTCCTTCTGGATCAGCCGGTGGGTGCCGATGACGATGTCGAGCTTGCCGTCCGCCAGCGCCTGCAGCGCTTCGGCCTGCTCCTTGGGGCTGCGAAAGCGCGACAGCTCGGCAAGCTTCACCGGCCAGGCCGAGAAGCGGTCGGAGAAACTCTGGAAGTGCTGCTCGGCGAGCAGCGTGGTCGGCACCAGCACCGCCACTTGGTAGCCGCCCATCACCGCCATGAAGGCGGCGCGCAGTGCGACCTCGGTCTTGCCGAAGCCGACGTCGCCGCACACCAGACGGTCCATCGGCTTGCCCGACTGCATGTCGGCCATCACCGCGGCGATGGTGGCGGCCTGATCGGGGGTTTCCTCGTAGCCGAAGCCTTCGGCGAAGGCTTCGTAGTCGTGCAGCGAAAATTGGAACGCGTGGCCCTCGCGCGCGGCGCGCAGGGCGTACAGGTTCAGCAGTTCGGCGGCGGTGTCGCGCGCCGCCTGCATGGCGCGGCGGCGCGCCTTCTCCCACTGGTCGGTGCCCAGCTTGTGCAGCGGCGCCGCGCCTTCGCCGGCGCCGGAATAGCGCGAAATCAGGTGCAGGTTGGCGACGGGCACGTAGAGCTTGTCGCCCTTGGCGTATTCGAGCTGCAGGAACTCGGTGTCGCCGTCGCCGAGGTCCATGTTGACGAGGCCAAGGTACTGGCCGACACCATATTGCGCATGCACCACCGGGTCGCCGGGCTTCAGCTCCGAGAGGTCGCGCAGCAGGTTGTCGATCTGCGTCGCGCGGGCCTCGCGCGCGCGCCGGGTTTTTGGCGGGATGGCGTAGAGCTCGGTTTCTGTGATGACGGCAAGCGGGTCGTCGCTGACGATGAAACCTTCGGCGAGCGGGCCGTGCGTGAGCAGGATGCGCTCGGCGCGTGGCAGACAGTCGGCCCAGCCCTCGCACAGCGTGGCGGTAAGGCCGTGCTCGGCGAGGTATTCGTGCAGGGTTTCGCGTCGTCCGGCCGACGGCGCGACGATCAGCACCTTGCCCTGAAAGCTGTCGATGAAGCCCTGCAGCTTGGCGACCGGGTGCGCTTCGCGGCGGTCCACTGAAAGGGGCGGAACGGGACGGGCCAGCCCGCTGCCGGTCTGTTCCACGTCCAGTCGGGCATAGGCCTTGGCCAGGCTGAAAAAAGCGTCGGTCGGCAGAAACAGCTCGGCGGGCGGCAACAGCGGGCGGTCCTTATCGCCCGACAGCAGGCGGAAGCGGCTTTGCGCGTCGGTCCAGAACGCCTGGCCGGCCGGGTCGAGCGCGCCGTGGCTGACGAATCTTGTCTGCGCGGGCAGGTAGTCGAACAGCGTCGCCGTTTCCTCGAAAAACAGCGGCAGGTAGTACTCGATGCCGGCTGGCGCCAAGCCATTGCTGACGTCCTTGTACAGCTTGGATTTCGAGGGGTCGCCCTCGAAGCGCTCGCGGAAATTCTGCCGGAAGCGGGTGATGCCGGCCTCGTCGAGCGGGAACTCGCGCGCGGGCAGCAGCCGCACCTCGTTCACCGGATAGATGCTGCGCTGGGTGTCGACGTCGAACGCGCGCAGCGTCTCGATTTCGTTGTCGAACAGGTCGATGCGGTAGGGCAGGGCGCTGCCCATGGGGAACAGGTCGATCAGGCCGCCGCGCACCGAAAACTCGCCCGGCGAGTAGACCTGGTTGACGTTGGTGTAGCCGCCCAGCGCCATCTGGGCGCGGAAAGCGGCTTCGTCGAGGGTGTCCTTCTGCTTCAGAAAGAAGGTGTGGGCGGCGAGGAAGGCCGGCGGCGCCAGCCGGTACAGCGCGGTGGGGAGCGCCACCACCGCGATGTCGAATTCGCCGCGTGAAATCTGGTACAGCGTCGCCAGCCGCTCGGAAATCAGGTCGGGGTGCGGCGAAAAACTGTCGTAGGGCAGGGTTTCCCAGTCGGGGAAAGCACATACCCGCAGGCCGGGGTCGAACCAGCGCAGCTCCTCGGTCAGGCGGTTGGCGTCCCACGCGCTCGCGCACACTACCACCAGCGGCGCGGCGCGGCGCGCCAGTTCGGCCAGGTACAGGGCATCGGCAGCGCCGGCCAGTCCGGATGCGTTGCGCGGTAGGCTGGACGGCTGGAAGGTGGAAGAGAAGAACGTCATGCAAATGGCAGGATTATAGGATTAATCGCGGGCGAGCGAAGCGCGGTGGGGGGCGGGTATAATGCTCGCCTTTCCTTGTTTGTGTGACACCCATGAGCCTTAACAAAGTCAGTTCCGGCCGTAACCTGCCCGACGATTTCAACGTCATCATCGAAATCCCGTCCCATGGCGAACCGATCAAGTATGAAGTGGACAAGGAATCCGGCGCGATGTTCGTCGACCGCTTCATGTCGACTGCCATGCATTACCCCTGCAACTACGGCTATATCCCGCACACCCTGTCGGAAGACGGCGATCCGGTCGACGTTCTGGTGATCACGCCGATTCCGCTGATCACCGGCGTGGTGGTGCGCTGCCGCCCCATCGGCATGCTGAAGATGACCGATGAAGCCGGGGTGGACGGCAAGCTGCTGGCCGTGCCGGTCGACAAACTGTGCGGCCTCTACCGGGGCGTGAGCCGCCCCGAAGACCTGCAAGCCCTCTTGCTGGCGCAGATTTCCCATTTCTTCGAGCACTACAAGGATCTCGAAGACGGCAAGTGGGTAAAGGTCGACGGCTGGGCCGGCATTGATGATGCCCGTGCAGAAATCCTGGCCGGCGTGGAGCGTTATCGCAATGCGGCGGACAAGCCGGCGTTCTAACAGCAGGAGTCAGGATTCAGGGATCAGGATTCAGGGGAGGGTGTTTACGCGATTTTTATAATGTGCGCGGCCACCGGCCGCTCCACCCCTGACCCCTGCATCCTGGCCCCTGACCCCTCAATAACCAAATGAAAGTCTGCATCCTCTCCGATTCCCACGACAACCGCCGTCTTTTAGGCGCGGCGGTCGAGCACGCCAGGGCGCACGGGGCGGAAGCCGTGCTGCACTGCGGTGACGTGGTCGCACCGACCACGCTGCGGGTGCTGCAGAAATTCGAGCTGCCGGTGCACGTCATCCACGGCAACAACACCGGCGACCTCTACAACATGAGCCGGCTCGCCGCCGAGCCCAACAGCGTGATCCGCTACCACGGCCAGGACGCATCCTTCACCCTGGCCGACCGCAACCTGTTCCTGGTGCACTACCCGCACTATGCGCACGCACTCGCCTGTACCGGCGACTACGATCTGGTGTGCTGCGGCCACGACCACAAATCCAGCATCACCCAAGTAGCCACCGTCAAGGGCGGGCAGACCTGGCTGATCAACCCCGGCACTGTCGGCGGCGTCGGCGCGCCGCCCACCTACATCATGGCCGACCTGGCCAGCATGCAGTTCGAGATCGTCAGCGTCGAGGCCGCGCCGGCCTCCATCCTACCTCCGGTCACGCCGCACGTTTGAGCGTAGCGGTAGCCGACTCGCATTTTCCCTCTCTGAAAAATTGTATCGGCTGAATCCGGCCTGTTTGGCTGGAGTCAGCGGCCGCTTGACGCCACCTTAAACTCCCCTGTAAGTTTCGGCCCACAAGTAGCCCGTGCAAAGTACATGGGTTTGCGTGCGGAAGAACAAATAAACAATTTAAAGCAACGCGCGAAGGGGAGGGGGAG
Source organism: Thiobacillus sp. (assembly GCA_019459055.1). Lineage (GTDB taxonomy): Bacteria > Pseudomonadota > Gammaproteobacteria > Burkholderiales > Thiobacillaceae > Thiobacillus. Next base: position 91,865 of record JAIBEI010000014.1, read on the forward strand.
CCATGTCGAATGGAATGAGTGCGTGCGCGCAAGGCGTGCGAGTGGGTGATCAATCAAACCAGAACCGGTTTACCCATCCCCAATCTACAAATCAAGGTTTACTCAATCGGAGGCCGAGTAAATGGTGTCTGACCCCATTTGTTTCTTTGTTTCCCTGATATCCGCTTTTCGAGGCCACCACCGATTATTTGACAGCCTTCGGTTGAATGGCTGTTTGAACTCATTCGTCTCGTTCTTAAAGGCGCTGTCCTTGCCGACTCTATGTTGGGTCACGATGTGCTTTTCCAGCACGGCGGCGGCTTATGTCAGTGCACCATTAGCTACCTTTGGTAGTGCTCCTGCCGGTAGATATTTCGAGCTTGGCAAACATTTCGATGTCGGTTTTTGTCAAACTTTGGTCACACTGGGTGGCTATGATTGGGCAGCACCTTATGCCACGATAAACGGCCCATATTCATATGATACGAATCAACAGCAAAGAATAAACACCACGACAGGGTTAACTGTTTACACGTATGTGTACCCTGGTTTTGGACTTCAGAATGCTCAGTGTAATGATTACTTTTCCGGTTATGTAGATGGTATTTATAAAAGCATAGGTTGGTATTCTTGGATTCATACCGCGTATTTTTGCACTGATGGGCCAGTGCAGGTTATTAATGGGATACCTTCGTGCGGCGCTTGCCCTTCGGGAACATATACACAATCTGACGGTGTTACATGTGCTCCATCCGAACCAAAGAACGCTGGTAACCCTTCGTGTGATCTAAAGGTTGGAAATCCGGTGCACGCCGGAACTGGAAACAAATTCCAGCGAGAGGCAGAGTTGGCTCCCAGTCCCACTGGCGGATTAGCCTTTGACAGGTATTACAACTCCAGTATGGTCGGAGAGACGCGGCGAGTGGGGAGGGGCTGGGCATATAGCTACGCCAGGGCGATATCGAATTCCTCCTCCAGTCAGAGCGTCACTGCAACAATGGCGCGGCCCGATGGCAAGACTTATGTGTTCACGCAAAGCGGTAGTGCATGGAGAGCCGACGCGGACATCCCCGACCGGCTAAGCGAACTCAAAGACGCCAATAACATCCGCACAGGATGGCGCTACACTGTCGCCGACGACGACTCGGTCGAAACCTACTCGGCCACCGGCAAGCTCCTCTCCATCGCCGACCGCGCAGGCAGCACTCAGGCCCTCACCTATGACCTCTCCGCTGCAAGCGGAGGGGATGGCGACCCCGAAACGCTCGACACCGTCACCGACGACACCGGCCGCCAGTTACGTTTCACCTACGACACCAGCAAGCGCATCGCCACCGTCACCGACCCCGCCGGTGGCGTCATAAGCTACGGCTACGATGCCCAAAGCCACCTCACCTCAGTTCAGTACCCCGACGGCCGCAGCAAGACCTACCACTACAACGAACCCGAGCACACCGCCGGCGCCGACCTGCCGCACGCCCTGACCGGAATCACCGACGAGAACGGCGACCGCTACGCCACCTACCAATACGCAGCCGACGGCAAAGCCATCTCCACCGGCCACGCAGGCGGCGCCGACCTGCACACCCTGGCCTACAATCCCGACGGCAGCACCACCGTCACCGATCCCCTCGGCACCGTCCGCACCCACACCTTCACCACCATCCTCGGCGTCGTTAAAAGCACCGGCCAGTCGCAACCCGGCGGTTCCGGCTGCGGCCCGGCGTCGTCCGCCACCGTCTACGACGCCAACGGCAACGTCGCCTCCCGCACCGACTTCAACGGTCACAAGACCTGCTATGCCCACGATCTGGCGCGCAACCTCGAAACCGCGCGCGTCGAGGGCCTTGCATCGGGCACCGCCTGCCCGAGCACGCTCGCTATCTATACGCCTGCGCCCAACACAGCCCAGCGCAAGATCCTCACCGAGTGGCATCCCGGCTTCCGCCTGCCGGTAACAATCACCGAAGCCGGACGCGAAACCAGCATCGTCTACGACGCCCGCGGCAACGTCACCAGCCGCAGCATCCGGGACACCGCCCTCAACCAGACCCGCACCTGGACCACCAGCTATCTCTACCATCCCACCGTCCCCGGCATCCTCGCGCAAAAGATCGAGAACGGCCCGCGCATCGACGTCAGTGATCTCACCACCACCGACTACTACCTTCCCGACGAGAACTGCTCCGGCGGCCACTACGGCTGCCGCGGCCAGGTCCGTCAGATCACCAACGCGCTCGGCCACGTCACCCAGATCACCCGCTACAGCGCCCACGGCCAGCCCGAGGAGATCGTCGACCCCAACGGCCTCGTCACCGCGCTTGTCTACGACGCGCGGCAGCGGCTGCTATCCCGCACCACGGGGACCGAAACCACCGGCTACGAATACGACGCCGTCGGCCAGCTCGTCAAACTCACCCAGCCCGACGGCAGCTATCTCGGCTATACCTACGATGCCGCTCACGGGCTGATACAGGTCGAGGACAGCCTCGGCAACCGCATCGCCTATACCCTCGACGCCATGGGCAACCGTCTCGCGGAAGACGTCACCGACCCCGCCGGCCAGCTCGCCCGCACCCGCGCCCAGGCCTACGACAGCCTCGGCCGGCTGGCCCGGGTGCTCGACAGCCAGAACCACGCCACGCACTACGGCTACGACGCCATCGGCAATCTCACCCTCGCCACCGACGCCAACAACGCAACCACGCGCCATGATTACGACGCGCTCAACCGCCTGATCCAGTCGCTCGACCCCATGGGCGGGGCCACCCGGACCCAGTACGATGCCCTCGACCGGGTCACCCACGTCACCGACCCCATCGGTGTCGCCACCGCCTACCAGGTGGACGGCCTCGGCAACCTCGTCGGCGAGTCCAGCCCCGACAGCGGCGCCGCCGCCAGCAGCTACGACGCCGCCGGCAACCTGCTGTCCCGCACCGACGCCACCGGCCAGACCCTCGTCTACGCCTACGACGCCCTCAACCGCATCACCCGGATCGGCGACGCCAGCGGCCCCCTCGTCACCTACGCCTGGGACACCGCCCAGGCGGGCAAGCTGGCCGGCTTCACCGACCCCTCCGGCAGCACCGCCTACCAGTACGATACAAACGGCCGCCTCGTCGCCAGGACCCAGACCGTCGGCGGCCTCGGCTTCAGCCTCGACTACGCCTGGAACCCCGCCGGCCAGCTGGCCCAGCTCACCACGCCCGGCGGCAACCGGATCGCCTATGCCTACGCCCATGGCAAAATCAACGCCATCACCGTGAACGGCCAGCCCCTCCTCGCCGACATCGCCCATGCCCCCTTCGGCCCAATCTCCGGCTGGACCTGGAGCAACGGCCTGGCGCACCTTCGCGCCCACGGCCTGGACGGG
>JAIBEI010000034.1 GCA_019459055.1 Thiobacillus sp.
CCCGCCCCCCCCGCCGCCCCCCGCCCCCCCCCCCCCCCGGCCCAGGGTGTAGCCGCCGATCATGAATTCGGCGCTGTGGGTGGGCTTGATCTTCAGCCAGGCGGAGGCGCGGCGGCCGGCTTCGTAGCGGCTGTCGCGGCGCTTGGCCATGACGCCCTCGAAACCCTGCGCCAGCGCGGCCGCATGCAGCGCAACGCCGTCGTCGGATGCGTGAACGCGCTGCACGTGGGCAGACGGCAGCAGGCATTGGGCGAGGTAGCGGCGGCGATCACTGTAGGGCGCCGGGCGCAGGTCGATCCCGGCAAAGTGCAAGAGGTCGAAGCAGTACAGGATCGCCGGCGTGTCGCGCTCGGCCGCCGCGATCTCGCGCGGCGTCTTCAGCCGCGCGCGGTTCTGCAGCGCGTTGAACGACGGCCGCCCGGCCGCGTCGAGCGCCAGCACCTCGCCGTCGAGGATCATGTCGGCCGATTGTCGGGCGAGTTCGGCGGCGATTTGCGGGAAGGCTGGCGTCAGGTCGAGGCCGCGGCGGGAACGCAGCTTTACCTCGCCGTTGTGCACGAAGGCGAGTACCCGATAGCCGTCGAGCTTGGGCTCGAACAGCCAGTCTGGATGGCTGAACGGCGCCTCGGCCAGTTCGGCCAGCATGGGCGAAAGCTTCTTCGGCATTGTCTCGGCGCTACCGCGCGGGGCGAGCCGTGCGGCGGGCAGGGGTTCGGGCGCGGGCAGGCGCCTGAGGTCCGCGACCGTCATCCCGGACACGACCGAGCGGTCTTGTTCGGTCACGCCCCGCTCTCCGGCATAGGCGTCGCGGTGCTTGATCAGCAGCCAGTTCTTGCGGTCGGCGCTGCGAACCAGTGCGAACGAGCCTTTCAGCTTTTCGCCGCGCAGAAACAGGGAGAGCTTGCCATTTTCCAGCGCGGCGCGGACCCGGCGTTCGGCTTCCGCGCGGTCGGCGAGCCACGCGCCATGATCCTCGTCCGGCGCGTAGATTCCGCAGTCCCACACGATGACTTCGCCGGCGCCGTATTGCTTCGGCGGGATCACGCCTTCGAAGGCGGCGTACTCGAAGGGATGGTCCTCGGTCTGCACCGCCAGGCGCTTGACGCCGGGGTCGAGCGACGGCCCCTTGGGGACGGCCCACGATTTCAGCACGCCGTCCAGTTCGAGCCGGAAGTCGTAATGCAGCTGCCGCGCCGCGTGCTGCTGCACCACGAAGAGCAGCGGACCGCTGCGGGTTGCGGGCAGGGCGGGCGAGGGTTCCGGGGTGGCGGCGAAAGCCCGCCTGGCGGCGTAGTCGCCAAGCGTGTCCGAAACATTCTGCTCGCCGTCGCCCTGGTTTTTGCCTCCTTCATGTTCAATCGGCTTGGCCGCGCCAGAATGTTCGCTGCCGCGGCCTGTGGCTCTCGTCGCCATCAGGGCTCGGTCCTTTCCAGGAACCGTTCGAGGGCGTCCCGGGCGCCGCCGATCCGGGGCGCGCCGTGGGCGAACAGAAGATGGTCGAATTCGCGTTCGCGCAGGTGCTGGCGGAACGCTTTGCGCAGGCCGCGCTTGACGCCTTCCGGATCGTCGCCCATGTATGCGTCCGGCACGAAGCCGAGTTTGCCGCGGCTGCGCACGATGGCGTCGCCAAGGCTTAGGATGCCCCCATTCAGCGGCAGGTACAGCGCGGTTTCCTCGGGACACAGCGCCGCGACTTTCAAGGCGAGGATGCCGCCCGGCAGTTCCCTGCCATGGCCGAATCCCCTGACCTTCTCGCCGTGGCTGAATTCGTGCAGGCCGTCCTTGTGGCACCAGACCTGCGCGTCGTAACGGCCGGCAAAGCGGTCGCTGTGCCGGTAGTGGTGGCGATTGGTCAGGTAGACGTGCCTGGGCGCGCCGTGCGCGGCGAACCACTCGATGCCCTGCGCCGGGACGCGCGGGTCGATCAGCACCGCCGGATCGGTGGCGTTGATGTAGTAGGAGTGGACGTAGGCCTGGATGCCTTCGTGGAAGGTCTTCCAGTGAAACACGCCGGGAAGGATTTCTTTCATGGCAACGGTCCTCGCGTTTCAGTAAAGACGATTCCCGTGCAAAAGAAAGCGGCCTGCATTCCGGCCTGGCCCATGGTCCGAAAGGGCGCGGGCCAACGCGTCGGCTGCGGGCATCCCCGCCGGGCGCATGGCAGTCAGGTGACGACCAGCGGCACGATCATTTCTGCCGCGGAGAGCCCGCCGTGCACGCCGATGTGGGTGTGGCGCTCCTCGCCCTGGAGCCAGTCGCGCAGGATGGTCCGGCCGCGCGGGATGAGGACATAATCGCCCAGGCGGTCGGCGAGGGCGGGGTGGGCTTCGCCCGGCCCCAGCCAGCCCTGGCGCACGACGTCCTCGCTCCTGAACAGGCGAATCCGGTCTCCCAGCCGTTCCCGCACCTGGTTTTCGAACTGCGCTTCCCGGCCGGCGCGAACGTAGGCATAGGCCGCGCGCGATTCGCCGCACAGGGGCAGCAACAGGGTCTCGCGCAGTTGGGGGTGGTCGTCGAGGTCGATGGTTTCTTCCGCCGAGGTGTCGATGAAGCCATGGTCGGCGGTGACGATGACCAGGCTGTTGTTGTCGCGCGCCACCTCCACCAGCCGGGCGAAGCCCGCGTCGAGCGCGGCGAAGGCCTCCGCCACTGGTTCGCTGCGGATACCGTGTTCGTGGGCCAGGCTGTCGAGCTGCGGCCAGTAGGCATGGGCGTAGCTGCGCGGCCCGGTGCTGCGCAGGATGCCGGTGATCTGGGCGAACATCTCCTCCAGGGTGTCGTAGCCGTGCCGCTTTGCCCGGCCGGAGAAGGCGACGTTGAAGTCCGAATGGATGATGTGCTTCGGGCTCACCACATGGCAGGGCCGGGACAGACGGTCGACCAGCGGGGTGAGGCGGAACAGCTCCGCCGGGGTGACGCCGGCCTCGCGCAGGGGATGGCGGCCGGTGCGCACGCGGAAGGGCAGCGGCGCGACGACGGCGCCGATCTCGCGGAAATACATGTGCCAGCCGGTCAGCCCGTGCTGCTGCGGGGCGAGGCCGGTGAGAAAAGTGGGAATGGCGCTCGCCGTGGTGGAGGGAAAGACCGAGGTCATCTGTCCGCGCAGATGCCGGCGCAGGGCGCCGTCGCGGCCGAGCAGGTAATCGTGGCCGAGTCCGTCGACCACCAGCAGCACCAGATGGCGCGCATCGGCCAGGGCTTGCGGCGGCAGCGCCGCCAGCGGCGGATAGGGGCTGCTCCCGCCCAGCGCGGTGGCGATGGAGCTCATGAGGTTGACGATGCCGCCGCCGCGGTAGTCGGGCAGGGTGAGGTCGTCCTGCCTGGGGTCAATGCCGGGTGCCGGCGTCATGGCTGTTCCGTGGTGAGCATGTTGTGTGCTGGAAAGTGCGCCTGCCGAATCAAGCCGGCCGAGTGTCGCCCCCCCTCACGCTGCGCGAAAACGGCGGCAATTTTCCCGCCGGGGCAGGCAGAGCGAGGCCTGCGACCCGCAACTCGTCGTGCCGGGATCACGCCAACCGGCAGCATCGGGATGCCGCGCCGCTATTGAAGCGGCATCGGTTTACTGTCATTGAGGTTGAGCCAGCCTTTGGCAATGCGGTAGATGAACCAGATGCAGGCCACGCCCCACACGAGCCAGCCGATCAGGATGACCCAGGTGATTGCGCCGACGACCAGCCACAGCAGGCCCCACCAGAAGGTGCGGATCTGCCAGGTGAAGTGGCTTTCCAGCCAGGTGCCCCTGACATCATCGCGCTTGATGTAGTTCAGCACGATGGCGACGATGGCGGTGACGCCGATAAACAGCGAGACGGCGTACAGCGCATAAATCACCGTGCTCAGGGTCTTGAGGCCGGCGATTTTTTCGTCTGCGGCGGGCGTGAGATCCATGTTCATCAACGTGCTTTCTCGTAAATCGGCATCATTTGCGGCACCAGCGCGCTGAGCGCCTGGATGCGGTTGCCGGGGGCGGGGTGGGTGCTGAGGAATTTCGGCGGTCCGTCGCCGCCGGCGGCGTCCATTTTTTCCCACAGGCGCACCGCGGCGCGGGGGTCGAATCCGGCGCGGGCGGCGAGTTCGATGCCGTAGCGGTCAGCCTCGGATTCGCTGGCGCGGCTGTGGGGCAGGGTCAGCGCGATGTCGGCCACCGGCGCCAGGACGCTGAGGTCGCGACCGGCGAGGACGGAGCCGATCTGCATGCCGCCCTGCATGGCGATGGCGCGCGACATGCGCTCGCGCCCATGCCCCAGCAGGGCGTGGGCGATTTCGTGGCCCATGATCTGGGCGATTTCGTCGTCGGTGAGATTCAGCTTGTGGACGATGCCGGTATAGATCGCCATCTTGCCGCCAGGCATGCACCAGGCGTTGAGCGAGGGGTCGTCGATCACCGCGACCGACCATTGCCACTCGCGGCTGGGCGCATACATGTTGCCGGCCTGCACGATCAGGCGGTCGGTGATGCGCTTGACGCGGCTGTTCAGCGCCGCGTCGGTGCTGAGCTTGCCCTTCTTCTGCGCTTCGCTAAGCGTTTGCGTGTACGCCTGGGCCGACGAGGCCTGCGTTTGTTCCTCGGACACCAGCACCAGTTGCTGGCGGCCGGACACCGGGTTGGCCTGGCAGGCAACCAGACTGGCTACCAGGCTGGCGGCGAGCAGGGCGGTGGGTATGAGTGGGTATTTCATGGCGACTCCTTGAAGGTGATCGGGCAGGGCAAGTCCATTCTATTGTGTATTGCGCGCGCAGCGCGGCAATCCAGAAATGCCCGCTTGATCGATACGCTGGATTGCTTCGCTGCGCAATGACGGCCCTATCGAATGAATCGGCGCTTCCCTAGTGATCAAATCCCGCGCAGCAGTTCGTTGATGCCGACCTTGGACAGCGTCTTCGCGTCGACCTTCTTCACGATCACCGCACAATACAGACTATAGCTGCCATCCTTGGACGGCAAGTTGCCGGACACCACCACCGAGCCGGCGGGGATGCGGCCATAGGTGACTTCGCCGGTCTCGCGGTCGTAGATCTTGGTCGACTGGCCGATGTAGACGCCCATCGAGATCACGCTGTTGTCTTCGACGATCACACCTTCGACCACTTCGGAGCGCGCGCCGATGAAGCAGTTGTCGCCGATGATGGTGGGGTTGGCCTGCACCGGCTCGAGCACGCCGCCGATGCCGACGCCGCCGGAGAGGTGCACGTTCTTGCCGATCTGCGCACAGGAGCCGACGGTGGCCCAGGTGTCCACCATGGTGCCTTCGCCGACGTAGGCGCCGATGTTGACGTAGCTCGGCATCAGCACCACGTTCTTGCCGATGTAGGAACCCTTGCGCGCGGCCGCCGGCGGCACCACGCGGAAGCCGCCTTCGCGGAAGTCCTTCGAGTTGAAGTCGGCGAACTTGGACGGCACCTTGTCGTAGTAGTTGGTGAACCCGCCCTTGATGAAGGCGTTGTCTTCCAGGCGGAACGACAGCAGCACGGCCTTCTTCAACCACTGGTGGGTGATCCAGTTCTGGCCGTCGGTGCGCTCGGCGACGCGCAGTTTGCCCATGTCGAGCAGGTCGATCACGGCCATGACCGCGTCCTTGACCTGCGGTTCGGCGTTGCGCGGGGTGATGTCGGCACGGCGCTCGAAAGCGTCTTCGATGGTTTTTTGCAGGTCTTGCATGAGGGTTCCTTTATTCGAGAAAAGTGGATGGATGAGATGAAGAAAATTCAGTGCTGCGCGAAGACTCCGTAGGGTGCGCCGTGCGCACCTTTTAGCGTAAAACGGTGCGCACGGCG
>JAIBEI010000039.1 GCA_019459055.1 Thiobacillus sp.
TAGGGTGCACTCCGTGCACCGATTGACGTCCCAAGGTGCACGGAGTGCACCCTACGCTCCATCAATCGTCCAATGAATAATCTGGGTTGGTTTAACCCAGAAAAACGGGGCGAGTTATTTGCCCATTGAGCCCTTCAGAGAACATCCGCAAAGCCTTTTCTCGTTTTTTGGAACCAAAAAAAGCCCAGCCAGGCGAAAACACTCGCCCCGACAAGGTAAAACATTAATCTTTTCCAGTCAGGCAAACGACCCCAGATCAATACTTCGCGGGTTTGCTCGATGATGAATGTCAACGGGTTCAAATTCAACCACGGCTGGAATGACTCGGGCAACGCACTTACGGGGAAAAAAACCGGGGAAAGGAACAGCAGCGCGGTAGTGAAAACACCGATGAGCTGCCCGATATCCCGGACGAACACCCCCAGAGATGACAATATCCAGCCAAAGCCAAGGCTCAGAAGCATGAGCGGCAACAGCACCAATGGCGCGAAAATGGCGGTCCAGTGAACAAACCCGTTCAGCATGGCAAATGCCACAAGCAGGACCAGCAAGCTGACCAGCGCATGAAACAAAGCTGCGCCCAGGCTGACCACAGCAAGAATTTCCAGCGGAAAAACCACCTTCTTCACATAATTGACGTTGCCCAAGATGATGCCAGGCGCACGATTGAGCACCTCGGCAAACAATGCGTGAACGGTCATCCCCGCAAACAAGATCACCGCGAACTGGGTTTGAGATTCGCCACCGCCTGACCAGCGTGCCTTGAAGACAACGGAAAACACAAAGGAATACACCACCAGCATGAAGAGCGGGTTCAGAAAAGACCACAACAGCCCCATGGCCGAGCCCTTGTAGCGCCCAACGACTTCTCGTCGGGTCATCTGGGCAATCAGTTCACGATTGTCCCAAAGGCTATTCAACATCGCGACCAGGGATGCGGGTTGTGCTGCGTGAGGATTCATTCAGAAATCTCGGTTTACTTCGGTAGATTGGCTGTAGCGTACATGGAAGGCAGGTCGGGGAGGGCATCACCCCCTCCGGAATCAAGCCGCAAATTTATTGACCAGCCTCCGCTTGTACTTGTGCCCAAGCAAAAGCAGCCGTAACACCGCGCGTAAATGCCAAGGCACATCCGGGCATCTCACCAAACCCGGCGTCCATCCGGAACCCGACAGGTAGCCTTGCAGCCTGATCCGGCTTTCTCTCGAAACGAAGGCCAGCAATACCTCCCCGATTCCTATCATCCGGCGCTTGTCCATGAAGCCACCAACACCAAAAACCTCGTTGTGGTTCAACTGAAAGAATGCCTCTGTCAGGAAAGGAGGCGGGTAATGAACAATCCGATTCCAGATTTCCATAGCCATGGGGCGCAGTTCGACGCTGGAATAAGCATGGGTACGCAGGAAATCGGCCCAGTACGGCACCGAGTCCAAAACCCCGGCCTGGAAATGCCGGACATATTCCGTGTGGACCCGATTTTCCTCCTCATCGACGTGGCGTATCGCTTTCATGCCGTGCGCGGTCGATTCATATCCATTGACACTGCCATTGGGCGAATTGCACAACATCTCGATCGGGGCCACGTAGTCCAGAAGCACACCCAAGGCATCCGACTCGTTCAGATCCGGGCCGTAGGCATCTTTCCGAACATTTTCCGGCTGGGAATTCAGGAAACGGTTCAGCCCCAGATAACAACCAAGCACCTTCAGCGTAGGCAGGGCATAGGCTAGATTGTCCTGGATCGTGCCACGCCAACCGATATCCACAATACCGATTCGCCCGCTTCCTTCATCGATGCCGGCAGAAGCAAGATAAGCCCGCAAGTCCTTCCGTTTCGCTGCGAGGTGGCGCTCGATACGAATTCGCACATCGGGGTCGTCGAAGAAAGCTTGGACTCTTGGGTCTTGCCAGGGGTAGCGGATGGGGCTGACCATATCAAGGCCGTGCCTCTCGGCACTCGCCGCCAACTCGACCGGGTCCATCGCCAATGACTTGAACAAGGCCTGCAGGGACTGCACGCTGTACTGGTTCCATAAGCGCATCAGCTCGGTCGTCGAGAACGCTCTCAAGGAGCCGGCGAAGGTCGCCAAGCGGCTCACCATCAGCAGCTCCGCCCGAGGCGGCGCGAAACCGAGCACGTCCCCATCCGCCAGTCGGCGGTAGATTTCCAGGAAAAACTCGCCCTCGCGGGTAAAGAAATAGAGCGCCTCGACCTTATCGGATACCGCACGCTCCATGGCCATGAGCACAAACCCGAGCAGCAGCGGGGAGCATTGACGACCTAATTGATAGTAATCGCGCCGTTCAACATTGGCCGGAAGCGCCTGGCGAGACAGCGCTTCTACCGCATTCCTCAGAGCTTCCTGGCGGTCGTGGAAATCGGCCTCCTGTGCCAAACGCCGACGGTGTTCTCCATCGGGCTGAAAATGCATGGCATGGGCGCCGGACTTCTGCGCAGCCTTGATGTCCGACCACGGGTTATCGCCGATGTGCAAATGCCCATCGGCTGAAGCACCAAAGTATTCCCTCACGTGGTGAAAAAGCCGCCCGGAACGCTTGTTGTACCCGACATCGCACGACACCAGGCCCTCGCTGACGATCTCATCGAGACCATGGTGGCTCAACAACTCCTTGATGGCGGTCGCGGGCAAGTAAAAATCGGACAGGAAGCGCGTACGTTTGACGGACAGCTGGCGCAATGTCTCGCCAATGTTCGGGTCGACATAGGAAACGTGTTTTTCCTGGCCTATTTCTGCTCGATCCAGTTCGGACAAAAGATTCTCCAACAGGACCGGCACGTGCCCGCCAAACTCGAAACCAGCCAGGTCAAGCCAGCGGCGATAGATTTCCAGATGCCCGTATTCGTCATCGAACCCCTGCGCCTGCTTCTCGTCGCCAATCTCCTTTTCCGCCTGCTGCCGCAGGCGAAGCAGGATCCAAGGATCGCGGCACACTGGATCCAGCCGGTCGCCCCATTTCAACAACAGATAACGACAGACATGCAGCTTCACCCCGTCGGGGTGACATCGGCGTCGCAGCAACGTATCCCAGACATCGACTGTAAGCAGTTCATATTTCACCTGGCGCCCGGCTTCATCATGGCAGGGAACAAGGGATCCCGCGTCACAATACGGGGAAGAGCCAGTCCCGGTCATCACAGAAGCCGTCGCAGGCCGTAATACAAAAACCGGATCACTCGGCGCGGAGCCGGGGGCAGGAAAGAAAGGCGACCGTAATCTGGTAACGGCATTCTGGTCTCTGCCCCGCCACCCGCCCATTGGGGGCTCGCCTCAGCGACCAGGCCAGGCTGCCTGTACATCGGCTCGACGACTCGTCTAGGGGGCTTGCCGCCTGCCAACAGCATTTCAACCTCGGAATAAAACTGCTCGAGACCGTGCTCAATGGGCCGCGCCTGCATAAAACGGGCCCCCGCCTGCCCACCCGCCTCGGAGCCCTTCTGGCTGGATAACCGTTCCATCAATCCCTTCGCCAAGGACTCCGGAGTCGGCTCGCACAACAGAACGGCCTCTTCGGGAAAATCGTAGAGGGTGTTCTCGCGATAAACCTCCACCACCGGCAACCCCGCGGCCATCATTTCAAAAGGGATTCTGGATGGATTGGTGGCACTGATGCATAGCCCAACCGTGCATCGGTTATACAGCCGATTGCACGCCTCCAAACTCAACAAGCCGAGATTTTCATGCTCGAACCAAACCCGGCCGGCCGAACGGGAACCGTAGAGATATATCTTCACCTCCGGCATGAAATGTTTGACGATACCAAGCGCTTCGATGCCCAATTCCGGACAGCGTCTAAACTTTTCCGGTTGGTAGATGAAACAAATGGCCTTCTCGCGCTGCACATCCGGTAGCCGGCGATACACCCCCAAGTCCGCGCAAAAATCAAAATAAGTAGATTCGACTTTGAATTGACGCCCAAGCATGGCCGTCATCCAACGGCCGATGGTGATGGGATACAAACCATAGCGGTATGAGTTTTCCGCCATCAGATAGGAATCGCCCATCGGATTGAACTGGGCTTCGAAATCCTGCACGAAATAACACCGGATGGTCTCGAACGGCAGATCGCGCACAAACCGCGCCGAATACCAGATCGTGGCGAATACCATTTCAGCCGGTTCAACGTGCGTCCAGCCAAGGCGCACGTCATCGAAATCGAAACCGAACATCTGCCGGATCGTTTTCCTCAAGGACGATCCGGACATTGCGCCATTGTCCTCGACGTACAGCACGCACCGATGGCCACGCTGCCGCAGATCGTCCGCATGCTGAAGTATGGTCCGGTGTCCCCCCGACCCTTCGAGAAGGCTGGGAATCAGCCAGGCGATGGTTGTGATCACGAATCCATCGCCTTACAGATTCTTTTGGATGATCGTAAGGCCACACCCGTCCAGATAGGGGTAATCGCCTGGCGACCCACCGGCGACGAAGGAATTCAGCATCAGGCTGGACACGCCCCTGACCGCGCACCACTCGCTGACCGCGCGGAATACTCCGCCCTGGCCGGTTGAATCAAAGGCCGCAGCGAAGCGACTGGTATCGTGCAGGACGATCAGGCCGCCCTGAGGCAACTGCCCATACCAGAGGTCCAGTTCCTTGAGCGTGTGCTGGTACTGATGGCTGGAATCGATGAACACCAGTTGGGGCGGTTGGTTGCCGAAATGGGCCAGCACCCTGCCGGGGCCCTCGGGGTCGGCGGAATCCGCCACATCGAGCCTGACATAGTCATCGAGCCCCGCCTTCTTGACCCATTCTGCGGTGTAGTCGGTCACGGAAGCGTCAATATCAACCGAATAGAGACCGCCCCTCTTGCCCATCTTGCGCATCAGGAAACCGAGCAGCAGGGTGGAGTAGCCGACATAATGGCCGCACTGCACGACCCGGCTGATCGCGTTGCCGGAGATGAGGCCAATCAGCAGCGACAAGGGCGGCACATTCGCCTCCCCCGTGCTCTCGAATTTTTTTCCCGTCTCATCGAACCAGGACTCCATGATCGCCCACTCCGCATCGTCCAGGAAGCTGTAGGGAATCGGGACATAATCGGTCGCGGGCGCACGATGCCACCAATAACGGTTATGCGTGTATTGCCTGAATTTCAGGGATCTAAGTGCCATGCTGTGTGTATTTTCCTTCACGATCAACGTTCATCCTGGGAACGCCGGGAACCCGCACCAGTAAGATGGACATTATCGTATACGCCAACTTCGCAATCCAATCCACCTACGGCGAACGAACAGCACCATCCGCACGAAATGGTTGGCGTACAGACCGGCAAGCTCGCCCTCCCGGGTAACCAGCACCCGCTCCGATTCACCCAACCTGGCCTGCAGATCGGCAATCCAGTCATCACGATTTGCGATCTCTTGCGTCATATGCGTCATGACGCGCCAGCGTTCCTCGATCAATTCGGCCTGACCGGCGATGATCTGGTCCCGGTTGGCGACCTCGCTGCGCATCTGTTGAATGATCTCGAAGCGTTCCTCGATCAGCCGGTGTTGCGCCACGATGGTTTGCTCCCGCTCGACCAGTTGACGAACCGAGTGGAAAATTCCCTCCGGGGACGCCGACCTCTCGGCGATTTCCTGCATCAACCAGGTTCCGCCCTGCCCCGATGTCAGCGCCTCCATCCGGCTGTTCGGCACGCCGGCAAGTCTGTGGATGAGATAAAGAAGCAGCGGAAGCGGATGAAAACTCTCGTTCTTCAGTAGCGCCAGGCAGGTTTGAAATGCCGCGTTTTCAGCACCCGATTCGATCGGCAGCGATGACAGCGCCCTGGACTGCACATGGGAATTTTCATGGATGTGCCGCCAGGCATCGTCCTCGGACAAGGTGTTGGCCGCATGGACCCGATACCCTAACAAGCTTTCCCTGATCCAGATCGGCGGGGTACGTTCTTGCGCTCGCAACGCCCAGTCCCAATCATGGGAATAACGTAAGGGTGCGAATGCGCCCACCTCATTCGCCAGTGCCCTGGAAAGGAAGAAATTGGAGGTGGTGATGGCTGGATTGCCGGCCAGAAACCACACATCCCGCGGAAGCGCATCACATGCCGCCAGCAAGTCCCGATAGGCAATCGCACGTGCGTGTTCATTGGCCGGCTCACCCGCTGGCCCAATGAAATCGACATCGGTAAAGGCAAATATCTCTTTCTCACCCGACGCGCGTGCCTCCGCCAACATCCGATCAATCCGGTTCGTGGCAAAAACATCATCCGAATTGATAATGGCGATGAACGCCCCTTGCGCCAAGCCCATGGCCTCGTTCAACGTGGCATGCGCGCCCTGGTTGGAATCATGCCGATAGCGGCGCAAACGCTTGTCCTCGAACGACTGCAACACGTTCCACGTTGCGTCGGACGAGGCATCGTCGATGGCGATGAGTTCAAGATTGCCATACGTCTGCCCCAGCACACTCTCCACCGCTGCCCGAACATAGGACGCATGGTTGTAGGCGGGCATCAGCACGCTTACGAGAGGGGTGGTCTGGGTGTTGGGCATGGGGACACGTATTTTACCGATTCTGGGATGTCGAGCTAATTTCCCGGAAGCAGGGTGCATATCTTTACCCGTTTGCCCGCATCAAGTCATACTTGGCATAGTGGGGAAATGCTCACCACACCTCGGCTTCCTGACAGCACTCATTTTTTACGCGAATGAAAATCGAACGCTTTCATCGTCCTCCAGTCGCAACATGGCTGCCGCGCTTGCTGGCGGCAGGTTCTATCTGTGCCCTGTTCGGGGCTGCGGCCTGCTCATCCTCCCCTGCTGCTTTACCGGCAACATCCAGGATCCTGATCGAGTTCAAAAACCCCGTCGACGGTGCCGCGCCCGACCTGCTGTCGAGGCTGGAAACAATATCTGGTGTCTCAGTGCGCTATGTGGCACCGGTATCCCCGAAACGCCACGCGTATGTACTTGTCTGCCCAGTGGGTGATCCGCTCTGCGATGCGGCGATACGCGCGCTGCGCAAGGATCCCACTGTGCTGGATATTTCCCCTGATCCATTGCGCAAGCCGCTTCAAACGCAACCATGATGCCAAAACGCCTGCTCCCCATCCTTGCCTTGTTCCTTGCGTCCGGCGTTTATGCAGACAGCAGCCCAGCGGAGGAAGGGCGCGTGATCGTGAAATACAGGGCGACGCCTGACGCACTCCGGCATGCGCTGTCGCTCGACCAGACATCGAGGCTATCCGCACGCCTCGGTCTGGCCTTGCGTTCCGGCCGGCACATCAACGCACGGGCCCACGTGATCCGCGCCGCCGACATTTCCTCCGAAGCACTGGCAGCGCGTCTCAGCCAGGAAGCCGACGTGGAGTACGCGATTCCAGACCGCCTCCGCACGATCCGCTCGCTGCCCAACGACCCCCTGTTTTCGGGACAATGGTATCTGCAGGCCACTGAGGCGGCGTCGATCCACGCCACCGAGGCATGGGATCGGACCACCGGCTCGTCAAATGTGGTGGTAGCGGTGCTCGACACAGGGGTGCGTTTCGATCATCCAGACCTCACCGCCAAGCTTTTGCCCGGATATGACTTCATATCCGACGCGCCGAACGCAGGAGACGGCGATGGCCGCGACGCGGATGCAAACGACCCCGGAGACTTCATTTCGGCCTCGGACGCCGGGGACCCAAACCTGCAGGCAGTGTGCGGCAGCGTCCTCGCTGCGTATAACAGCAGCTGGCATGGCACCCGGGTTGCGGGCATTGTCGGCGCGGCAGGCAACAACTCAACCGGCATCGCCGGGACAAGTTGGGGCGCAAAGATTCTGCCGGTACGCGTGCTCGGGAAGTGCGGCGGGTTCGACTCCGACATCATGGCAGGCATGCGCTGGGCAGCGGGGCTGTCGGTGCCCGGTGTCCCAAACAACCCCAACCCGGCCAGGATTATCAACCTGAGTTTGGGTGGCAGCGGCAGTTGCACGTCTGCCTATGCGGACACCATCGCAGAGCTGGCGGGTCAGGGTGCGCTCGTAGTGGCGGCGGCCGGCAACGAAACCGGGCCAGTAGGCGCCCCCGGAAACTGTGCCGGCGTACTGGCGGTCGCCGGTGTGCGCCATGTGGGCACCAAAGTCGGCTACAGCAGCTTCGGGCCGGAAGTTTCGATCAGTGCCCCGGCAGGCAACTGTGTGAATGCCTATGGCCCCTGTCTTTACAGCATCGATACGGCAACCAACCTGGGCGCGACCACCCCGGCAGCGAACGGCTACACCGATGGATACAACTACAACGTCGGGACCAGCTTTTCTACGCCCCAGGCAGCTGGCGTGGCCGCGCTGATGCTCTCGCTGGACCCGGCGCTGACCCCGGCGGGCATCATCGCGCACATCAAGCAATCTGCCCGCGCCTTCCCCACCGACAACACCTTGACCACCTGCCCGGACGTCGCAACATCGGGCGACACCGCAGGCCAGTGCAACTGCACCACAGCCACCTGCGGCGCGGGAATTCTGGATGCAGCTGCGGCAGTCGCTGCCGCCTTACCCACGACGACCGCTACCCAGCCGGGCGCCATGAGCCTGCGCGATGCGATGTACCTTTATGACCAACCCCTTGATGGTAGAGGCGACAAGATTCTCGCGGGTGTGGATTGTGATGTCTTCCAGCTGGTCATGGATGTCACCTCGGGCTACACCAACCTTGCCATGGGTCAGAGCAATACACTGGCCAACGCCATCGCCACACAGACCGCATACCTGGACACCATCCAGAACGCTGACGCCATGTTCGCCTACGCGCTGTATCAGGATCAACCGGTGAAGACCTTCGTGTTCAACGACAAGAATAATCCATCCTCGTCGGCCCAGATCGGCAGCGCGACCGTCTTCGGCTACTGCTACTCGACCAAGCCCACGGCCCACATTTATTTCCAGCAAAAGGACCTCTGCACCAACACGTATTCGGACGCGCACACGACCTCGTGCACGGTCGCGGACAATGGCAGTGGCGGAGGATCAGGCAGTGAAGGCAGCCTGAGCTTGCGGGATGCCATCTATCTGTATGACCAGCCACTTAACGGCAAAGGCGACAAGATTCTGGCAGGAGAGAATTGTGATGTCTTCCAGCTGATCCTGGATGTGAATTCGGGCTACACCGACCTGGCCATGGCCCAGTCCGGCAGCCTCGATAACGCAATTGCCACCGGGCTTGCCTATCCGGATCGGATCCAGGACTCGGCGACGATGTTTTCCTATGCCTTATACGAGAATCAAGCGGTCAAGGCGTTTGTGTTCAACGACAAGAACAACCCGGCGGCGTCAGCGCAAACCGGCACGGCCACAGCCCTCGGCTATTGCTACTCGACCAATCCGAATGCCCGGGTATATCTCCGGGAAAAGGATAAGTGCACGGACACGTATTCAAACGGGCTGACAAGTGTTATTGCTGGGTGCGTTATATAAAATAGAAGCATCATGCCGCGGCGCTTACCAGGGTATGGCTGTTCCGGAAGATGTGTAGCACATACTGGCTCTTTCATCGCAATGAAGGACGTAAGCAGCCGGATTGGTTGAAAAGCAGTAACCAAATGCCGTGGCCGTTCCAACGATCAGGTCAGGATTCACACCAGGGGCGTCGTAAAGCTGGTCATCGCCAAGGATAAATCCCTTTTCGGCAGACCCGCTATAGAGCGCATACGCGAACATTGCGTGGTAGTCGTAGATGCGGTCAGGGTATAAATAGTCTTGATATTCGTAATAACCCATGTCCGTATGTCCGCTTTCAACATCCAGAACCAGCTGGAAGACATCGCAGTTCGCTCCGTACAATTCCTGAACCCAGCCTGCGCGTATGGGCAGGTTGTAAAGATAGACGGCGTCCCTGAGCAGCATGGGCCCTGTTGCCTGCGCCGACATCATCCCGGTCGCCGGAGGCGTATATTTGACAGACGCAGCCATGCTCTTGAACTGTTCAAGGCCGGCGCTATCCGCAAACGCCCCGCTCGCCGACAACAACAGCCCCATTCCGACAAGATATTTTTTCATGGTCAACTCCCAGTCAGTTTGATTATGTTTATCGCCCAAGGCCCATTCGTTTCAAGAACGCCCTCAAGTCCATGGTATGGTACTCCAGCCGCTCGCGCTCGTATAACCAATGCCACAGGCGCCTGCGCTCATAGACAACAAGATCCCTCGCCCCCGGAGAAAAGCCGGGCGTGCGGCTGCGACAGCCCAGCCGGAACGGCCGGCTCATCGCCCAGAGCCGGCCTACGGACAGCATCAGTCCAATCCGCTTCCTGCTCATGACCTTCTCCGCACGTCCAGCAAGTGCATCAGGCGAAACAACCAGGCCGGAAGCGTCCAGCCGAAGTGCGCGAAGGCGGAGAATTTCCAGGGCTGATTTCTGAGTTTACGGTACAGCCCGTGTGGCCGCAGCAGGTCGAAGTATCGAATGGAAATCACGCCGATATCCAGCGTGTGGTCGTGACCGAAGTCTTCGGTATGGACCAGCCGGCTGATTTCACGGACTTCCTCGCGAGTCGGATAGACCACCGCGCGTTCCAGCAACCCCAGCACATAGGGTTTGATCTCCGTGGCGTGATGGCCGGTTAGCCGCCAGGCGGCATGGAAGTGCTCCAGATGATCGAGAACCCCGGCCTGGAAGTGCTCGATCAGGGGGTTGCAGGCGATCTCCCCCTGGCGGTCGGGCGCTCGGTCATCCTTGAGCACGGGGATCACCTGGCCATCCTGTTCGGCATAGCCAAGCGTTGTGCCCTCGCCCGAGCGTGCGCCCTGCTCGAAGATTTCTTCGAAATCCATGGGCGCGCGCTCGTAGGAATCGTCACGCCGGGCATCCAGGATGAGTCCTTCGATGCGGTCGCCCATCCCGAAATCGCCATGCATGGCGGCGACGAAGGCGAAATACCAGCCGTGCACATCCGGGTAATCCGGCCGCTTGCCAAAGCTGTCGCGCAGGAATTTCTGGATGGTGCCGTTCCAGCCGATGTCCACCAGCGCGACACGCTCGCTGGCGAAGAATCCCTGCTGTTCGAAATAGCGCCGCAGCCGCTCGCGCGAGATTTCGCCAATGGAGCGGATGCGCGTCTGCACGCGTTCATCGGCGAGAAAAGCGAGAAGACGGGGGTCGCGCCAGTCGTGCAGGGGTTCGGCAAGATCGGCGAAGCCCTGCTCGCGTGCAAGATCGGCGAAATCCTCCACCGGCAGCCCGAAGGTTTTCAGAACCGAGAGCAGCCCTTGCTGCTTGGGGTTGTAGAAGGCCACCACGGCCTGTTCCGGGCTGAGGCCTTCAGCCACCGATGCCGTCGCGACGACACGGCGCGATGCGTAGACGTACACCGGCTCCGGCCAGTGCTTGCGGTCCGGCTCCAGTTCGCGCCAGCGGGCATACATCTTTTCGAAAAGATAGCCGTCGCGGGCAAGAAAGAACAGCTTGTCGGGTTTGACGGCCTCGATTTTTTCGATCAGTCCGAGCAGAAAGGTGCTGAAGGCCGGGCCAAGCACATGCGCGCCATAGTGATGGAAGAAGTCGGCGCAGGCGGCCTGGCACGCGGCGTCCTGCTCCATGCGGTAGTCGACGATCTCGAAGAAGCGGCGGCCGGGCCAGACACCACCGAGCGCCGCCATCTCGGCAGACAGGGTTTGCCGGCGGCGGCGCAGGCGCTCCTCCCGTTCGTCGAGATAGATGCCGCGTATGCCGAGCTGCATGGGGGCGCGCATGTCGGAGACCAGATTGTCGCCGACATGAACCACCTGAGCGGGCGTCAGCCCTTCCAGCGCTTGCCCTTCCAGCTCCAGCACCCGGACATGCAAACGGCCGGAATATTTACCCAGCCCAAACTCGGACGAGACATACAGACGGTCCAGCAACCCGCCCAATCCGCAATCTGCCAGCAAGGCGGCGAGGTGGTCGTGGCTCAGATACATATCGGATACGGCAATCACACGCACCCCTTGCGCGCGCAGCCACTCCAGCAAAGCCAGCGCACCCGGCTTGGCGGTGAGCGCCAGGGATTCCAGTTCGCGCTCGGCGCGATGGACAAACCCGACCAGCGCCGGGTCAGGATGGCCAATCAAGCGCGCCACCCAACTTTCCGCCAGCGGATCAAAATGGCATTCGTGATCCAGGCCATCGCTCAGGGCGGCACGGCGCAATTCCCACTCAACTGCACGACGCGCTTCGAACGCGGCATCTGGCGTAATGCCACCGATTTTCTCCGCCAACAGCACGGCAACCCGGCGCTGGATATCGTCGGGAGGCTCAATGCACCGAGCAAGCAGGGTATCGAAGACATCGAAGGACACGCAGCGAATGACGTCCAGGCGGGTTTCCAGCCAAGCTTGCAAGGCCGCGAAATCCTTGACGCGCATCGGTTTTTTCATTTCGGCTGGCGCGTATTCATTGCCAACGCGCAAGCCAGCCACGCACCCAGCGTACCGGTGCGGTCAGCCTTCTACCCAAACGATAACTCGTGCTGGCCTCCAGCAAGGCTTTCTCTTCCCGGCAAAGCGCCAGAGCCGCCTCATCTGCGGCAATACGGGCATCGCGTTCGGCAATCCAACCGTCGCGATCCGCGATCCATTCCACCTGGCTCGCGATGAGCTGCTCACGCTCGGCAATCCAGGCATCGCGCTCGGCGATCCAGGCATCCCGATCGGCGATGAGCGGAAACAGTTCTGCCTCCTTCGCCGCCAGCGCCTCATGCCGCAGCGTCGCCCAGATTTCTCCCTGGTAGTGCTCGATGCGCGCCCACTGCGCGGCCAGATGTTCCAGTCGCATGCGTTCCAGCGCGTTCCCGCCCAGCAATTGCGGGACAAGGGCGCGCAACATGGCCGCGCATTCCAGATTGGCTGCCAGCGGCCGTTCGCTGATGGTGTTGCTCTCATGCAGACGGTACTGCAGAAGCGGCGCGTCGAGCCAGGCCAAACGCCGATCCTTGATCAGGCCGCGCAACAGCCATTCATAGTCGAGCACATAGCGGAGATCCCGGAAATCGCCCACCGCCTCCAGCCAGGAGCGGCGAAAGACACAATTGGAAGTCGTCATGAAGACATTGCCATGCAGCATGGTGGCGTGCCAGTCACCGGTCTCTATCCATACCCGCTTGAGGTCGGAAAAAGCCCGAACCCACCAATGCTCGGGCACCGGCTCGCCCGCGGCGTCAATCAGGACAATGTCGCTGCCCACCAGATCGGCACCCGTGTCGTGCAAGGTTTCCAGGCAGGCGGCGATACGGTCGGGCGCAAAAACATCATCCGAATTGATGATCGCGACAAACTCCCCGCGTGCCATACCAAGGGCTTCATTGAGCGTGGCATGCGCGCCCTGGTTGGCGTCATGTCGGTAGCGGCGCAAACGCTCGTCCTGCAACGATTGCAACACCTCCCACGTCTTGTCCGTGGAGGCATCGTCGATGACAATCAGCTCAAGAGTGCCGTACGTCTGATCCAGCACACTCTCCACCGCCGCCCGCACATAGGGCGCGTGGTTGTAGGCGGGCATCAGCACGCTGACGAGAGGGTGAGCGAGGGTGTTGGACATGGGGATGCGTATTCTACCGATTGTGGCATGTCAGGCATATTCCACGAGGCAACAGCAGTTCGCCCTCCATTCGTGGAATTGATATAAGGCATCCAGACTGCTCTGAATCGACCCGGTGAATCGCATGGCCAGCCCCTTCCCATTCTTTTGTGGATGAAGGTGGATGTGCCTGCTGTGAGCTTCAGAATCATCCCGGCAAGGTCACGTGCCATAGTCTTGGGCAGTGACGTAACGGGATGGCTTGAGAATGTCGCTTATATAAGGAGGCTCTGCATATTGGATCCGAAGCGCTCGGCTATTTCGATAGTGCAGAGAGGCGGGAGCGAATCGCACGCGCGGCAACGTCGTGACTGAAATTCAAGGCCATGTCCAACCGGGCCCTGTCGCCTATTTGCCTCCTGAAGGCCTGATCCTCGACAATCCGCCGCATGTGCCCTGCAGCCTGTTCGGTATCCGCGTCGGCCCAATGCCATCCGGGCTCGTAATCGATGTATTCGCCCGGTTTGACCGGGATCAGGGTGGACCCGACCAGACAGCTGTTGTCTGGCGTCATGAATTCCAGATTGCCTGAGTAGGCCGTCGCGATGACGGGTTTCCCCAGCGCCATACACTCCGCCATGCCCAGCCCGAGCCCTTCGGAACGATGGAGAGAAACATAGACATCGCACACGCTTTGCAGCCCGTAAACGTCTTCCCTGGACAGCAGCCTGTCGACGATGATGATGCGCGGGTCGTCCAGGGCAAGTGCCCGCAACGCGTTGAATTTTTCGGGATATTGGTAGCCCTGCGAACATTTGATCACGAGGCCGACATGGCTATGGTGTTTTGGAAACGCACGCTGGAATGCAGCGATGGCGGCCCAGGGATTTTTTCTCTCGGCGAAGGACCCGAAATCAAAGCTGAACAGGAACAGAAATGGCCTTTCGGGGAGGGAAAACTCCGCGCGGCAATAGAGGCGTGACAACGCGGCATCGATGGCATAGGGGATCTTGTGCACGGGTTTTTCCGTTGCGCTTTGGATGACATTTCGGACGAAATCGGTGGCAACCCATATTTCGTCCACACGGTCGAGCGCAGCGCGCCATTTGTTCGGGAACGCATCGATTTCCCAATACCAGTACCCGATCACATAGCGGTCCTTCAATTGCCCCCGCTCGGCAAAACGGCGCCACACCGTCGTGTACTGGTCCGGGTTCATATAAAAGAGGATGTTCCTGTGGGGCATGGCCTCTGTCAGATACCTG
This sequence comes from Thiobacillus sp., assembly GCA_019459055.1. Taxonomy (GTDB): domain Bacteria; phylum Pseudomonadota; class Gammaproteobacteria; order Burkholderiales; family Thiobacillaceae; genus Thiobacillus. The sequence goes on from JAIBEI010000039.1 coordinate 14,760, forward strand.
TCCATGGTGCGGTTCGACTGGCGCGAGCCGAGGTTGATGGCAGCATCCTGATACACGGCCTCGATGTTCCCGTCCTGGCAAGTCCTGGCAAGCGTTCGCACACCTTCAGCCAAACCGAAGTCGCCACGAAAATAGCCCACGATATTCAATCCGCTTCCCTGCGCCCCCGGTGCCTGCCGTGGGGGTTGCCGATCCAGCTCGCTGGTTTCGTCATCCAGGCGCATCAGCATTTCCGGCGCCAGGGCGTCGCCCTGCCCCGTGCTCAGGCATTTTGCGATGTAGCCGAGGCCCATGGAACTTCTGGCCGGAGCGAATGGGTTGACTGGCGGACGGGCAAGCGCCAGCGAATGGTAGTCGTGGAGCAAGTTATAGGCTTCCTTCCGATTCCGTTCCATGGACTCGCTGATGGTATTGGTGGCATGCAAACGATAACGATAGAGCTTGGCCGCGACGAATCTGGGTTCCGCGAGCCAGAGCATACGCAAACAAAAATCCCAGTCGTGGTTCGAGCGCAGTGCGCGGAATCCTGAAACACGCTCGAACAGATCTCTTGCAAAAAACAGGTTTCCGGTGGATATCGTGGGATTGAACTCGGACAGCAGCGCCGCACCGACGGTATCGGCAGCATGGACCATGTCCTCGATGCCTGCCCAGGTTCTAACCTGCCGGTTTGCCTGCGCTGTCAGGTATCGCCCAGCCATCGATGTAGTCGCACCCCGCGAAGCCCCATTCGAAGCCATGCCCGGCCACGGCTTCCACCATGTCAGCGATCCGCGTCGGCTCGAACAGGTCATCGGAGTTGAGTGGATTGACAAACGCACCCCGCGCAAGCTGGATGGCTTCATTCAGTGTGGTATGGGCACCCCTGTTTTCTCGGGAAATGAAACGATGCGGAAACGGGCAATCCTGAAGTTTTTTTCGGATGATCTCCGGAGATCCATCGGTCGACCCGTCATCGATGATGATCAATTCCAGGTTCGGATAAGTTTGCGCGAATACCGAGTCCAGGGCTTGCTCGATGTAGGCGGCATGGTTGTAGGAGGGAACGACCACACTGACCAGAGGCTGGATGTTTCGCGAAGGCTTCCTGTTATGGTCCTCCAGCCAGGCGTCGTATTCCAGACGAATCCGAGTCAGCTGCGAGGCGTCCCTGCCGGTTAGGCGCTCACCGACGATCAAGCCAAAATTTCGCAGGATGCCCGGCAGTCCCCAGCGACTGATCTCTCCGGCCTTCCGGACAAGCGGCGCGGCTTCACGATGCCTGGCAAGGCTGTAGAGAACCACGCCGAGCATGTGCAGGCAATCGGGTTCCTCCGGCGCAAGATCGAGGGCTTGACGGTAAAGGTGTTCTGCAGTTTCGAGCTTGCCGGACTGCTGCATCGTAAGCGCCTGTACCTTGATCCGGTCAAGCTCTAACGCGGCTGTTGTCAGCGGCGTCGACTTCAACCTGCCGCAGCAGTGCTTGAAGCGGCTCCCGCTTCCGCAGGGGCACAGTTGCGTGCGGCCGATCGCCGGGTTTCGGCCTGCCTGATTACTGCCGGCCGCCTGCAAGGGCATGAGTACTTTGTCATCATCCGCTGGTGACCGAATGCCTGCGGGACGCTCTCGCCGTTGCAGAATCCCGGGCAAATCAAAGAAGGCCAGAGCCTGGTGCTCGCTGGTGGTCACGAGCACGTTCATCCCGGTGTCGATATCGATCCCTTTGGGCCCACCCTCCTGCGGGTTGTAACGGCCACGCAGGAAAGTGCCTGTGTCCATCACTTGAAAGGATGTGACGGGGTCACGAACGCCCCGCCAGCTATCGCCATCCTTCGCGTATACATGCACATGCGGACTGCCCGCATCGGCCACCAGCAAGAATTCATCGTCCGCCGTGAAGCGCAGGCCGTGAGGGCAATCCACATTGCGCAAAATGCCGTCAGGTTCAGATTGTTGGTTGAGTTGTGGGGTATTCGCGAACAGCAGAACGCTATGGGTATTGTGGTTGCTGATGGCAATCCAGCGTCCGTCCCGGTTGACAGCCACGCCATCCGGAATATCCAGTCCCCGGCTCAGCAGGACTTCGTTGCTCTCGACACGCAGATGGCCCCCGGCAGTATTCAGGATATGACGGGACACATAATGCGCATAATTGTTGCAGACGAGTATCGCGTACAGATCCCGATCGATTCTGGAGACCGATACCGAACCTGGTGAATATACCCACTGGTTGATGCCAGGGGCTTCCAGGCTGGGTATCATCAAAGACCTGAGTTCCACACCGCGCGCAGGCAACTTCAGGATGGAAATCTCTCCCCCGCGATTGGCGACAACCAGTGTTTCTTCATCGATGAAAAAGACGCCATGAGGCGCATGCAAGCCCGGCGACGTGATTTCCATGAAGTCAGTCAGGATCACCTGCTTGCGGGTTCTTGACGCGCTAATGTCGACATCGAGCACAACGATCTTGTTTTTAGCGAATCCGGCGACAGCAATCCTGCGATGGCTCGGTGAAAATTTCACATCTTCCGTACGCCCCAAACCCGCAAGCACTGTATGCACCCCCTCGGATGCAATCGCTTCAATTCGCGAGCTCATGGCATTCTGGAACCCGTAAAAACCATGCAGTATTCATATAAATCCGGCTCTTGCGGCGGCGAAGATCATGAAGCTTGAGGGATAGGTGATTCACGGCATCGCGTCCAACAGGCGCATCACAGGACAGTCTAGATGGCGAATCGATATCGCGTCGCTCGCCGGGGCAAAAAGAAGCGTTCAATCTGATGGTGTTGCGCTGGAAGCCGACAACCAGGGGTTGAATCTCGGATCGTTGTACATCTTGAACTGCCGATACACTTTGAAACGCAGCGTACCGGCCAGGCAACCGCGCGTGAGTTCGTCCAGACACCACGCCAGGTCTGCGCGTTGTTCCAGGAGGCGGGCCAGCCTTTCACGGCTCATCGCGTGATGGGCGGCGTCGGCGTCGACGCGCCGGGTCTGCCAGTCCATGTGGTATATCTTCAGGCTGAGTATGGACAACCGATCGATCAGGGCGCCGACGGTTTCCGAATGCAGGCGCGCCGTTTCCGGCACGTTCGGCAATGCGGTCAGGACCAACTCGTCGATACGTTCGATGGCGTCGTTGCGGCGCTGGTTATGCCCGTCGATCAGGCGCTTGCTGTTGGCGATGGCGCCATCGGAAACATCGCGACGGCGCGCCTGATCCTCTTCATCCCACAACGCAATATTGCAGCGGTGGTTATCCTCAATCGCCTGCCACAATGCCGTGGATGGGATCGCAAGGGGGTCACCGCCCTGCTTCAGGTGTTCGATCAGGGCAGAATGAAAGCGGGCGATATCGGCAGCGTTCAGCTCATCCAGCGGATTCATGCTTGTCCTTGTTCATGACGAGGCGCGTTCGGCGAGAAATCCGCAAGTGCCGCCTTCACCTCCGCAGCGACCGCCGGCCAATCGCCGATCCTGGGCTGGCGGAACAGGCGCGCCGTCGGATACCAGGGGCTGTCGGTGCGATCAAGCAGCCACCGGAAATCGGCAATGTACTGCAACATGATCCAGACCGGCCGTCCCAATGCGCCAGCCGCGTGGGCGATGGACGTATCGACGGTGATGACCAGGTCGAGTTCGGCCATCAGCGCGGCCGTCTCGGCATAATCTGTCTGCTCGTCTCCCCAATCGAGGATGGGCGTTTGCATCGTCCGCAGTTCCTCGCGCCCAGCCCCGAGTTGCAGGTTGATCCAGGCCACATCGGGCAGATCGAACAAACCGGCGAGCGCGTGCAGGGAACAGGAACGATTGCGGTCATCCACGTTGGTGGGGCTGCCCGCCCAGGCCAGACCGACGCGCAGCCGCGCCGGAATCGCGTCCAGGCGTTGCCGCCAATAGGCGCGCCGGTCGGGTGGCACCGCCAGATAAGGCACGTCGGCGGGAACCGCGTCCAGCGAACGGGTGCCGCACAGGCGCGGCAGGCTCAACAAGTGACTGTAGTAATCGGATGCGGGTATGACCGCTTCGCCGGTGTATACCTCCGACAGGCCATCTACATTGCGCAGCAGCCCGGCCACGTGCGCCTGGCGCACATACAGGTCAACCCTGGCCCCCTGATCGGCGAGCGGCCTGACATAGCGAATGAATTGCAAGGTATCGCCGATACCCTGTTCGGCGAGCAGCAGCAGGCTCTTTCCCGCCAACGCCTCGCCCTGCCAGGGGCGTGGGGTACCTGCCATCGGCGGCAATTGATAGCCAGCGGCGTATTCCGGGCACCGCATGCGCGATTCATACTCCGCCCAGCCCAGCGCATAATCGCCCCGCGTCAGCAGCACCAGCGCCCGGCTGAAGCGCGCCTGCGTCAGACTGGCCTCCAGCGCCAGGGCGCGATTGAAGGCCTCCAGCGCTTCATCGAGATGACCGAGCTTGTGCTGATCAAGGCCGAGATTGCTCCAGGCCGGGGCATAGGCCGGATGCAGGTTCAGCGCCTTGCGATACTCGGCCACAGCCTCTTCCAGGCGGCCTTGCGCGCGCAGGCACAGGCCGAGGTTGTTGAAGAAGTCCGGCACGTCATCCCGTTTCGCCAGGGCGGCGCGTATCCGTCGTTCCCCTTCGCTCGGCCGCCCTTCCTGCATGTCGAGCACGCCCAGATAATGTTCCGCCATCACATTGGTGCCCAGCGCCAGCACGGCTTCGTAATCTTTCCGCGCGGCGGCCAGGCGGCCAGCCTGATGGTGGGCCATGGCTTGCCTTAACAAAGCCTCCGCGGGATTCGTTGGCGGAACCGTAGTCATGCCTTGCGCGGCGCCGTCCTGACCGCAGCAATGCTTGTAGCGCTTCCCGCTGCCGCATGGGCAAGGGGCGTTGCGACTCACCGGCGCGGCCGGGGGCTTGGCAGCCGGACCGTTCAGCGCGCCCAGCATCTCGGCGCATTTGGCATCGGAAGGAAAGGCGCGCAGGCGTTGTTCCAACAAGGTACGGGCCGAATCAAGTCGCTTCAGATCGATGAAATTTTTCGTCAGTGACAGGAATTGAATCGAACCCAATACCGATCTCGGCAACATCGCGACAAAGTCGGCCACTTCCGCATCGTCGAGAAACAGCCACATATTGAACAGCCCATGAAACCCCAGCGGTATGCTCTGCGGATAGGTCGTTTCGAATGAGAAACGGTCCGCCACCTCGGGAGGCGCGAAACGCATGCCATAGCGCGATTCCAGCATCGGCCGGAAATGCCGGCAGATCATCTCGTCCTCGGGCTCAAAACGATCTATCGCGGGATCCTGAAGCGCTTCCAGCAGACGTCTCGACCGTAGCGAAAAACCGCCATTGCCGACGCAATGTGCATCCTTGTGGAACCCCCAGCGGGCGCCGATGTAGTCATGATCGAGAAAATCATCACGCCAGGCTTCTGGATTGACCACGTAGCCATCCCACTGGATCAGCAGCACATGCTCGGTTTCGACGTGCCGGAGCAGGTCCTTCATGACGAAATGCGAATACGCGGCACGTCCTGCCAGGGGGGCGATGGCGACATGGCGGGCGCCGCCGGTGTCGGCCCCGGAATCGGAGATGAACAGGGCATCGGCGAAATCCATCGCCGCCAGCGACAAGCGCATCGCCCTCGCCGCAAGCGCGTGGGTCTGGGTGTCGATCACGCAAATTGTGGTGGTGGCGGCTCTCAAAGCCGAACGATCGGGCATGGGCATGGCGAATGGCGTAAGGGTTGAATCTACGGCGCTTTGCGGCTGCGCGTTCTCAATAGAATCGCCACGGCGAACCCATCCCCGGCACGGCGCTTCCCAATCCGTTTGCCGCGACGGGATTGATACGGCGTAAGGTGGCTTCGGTCTTTTGCCGAAACACCTGGACGATCCTGTCCATTTCCGGATCGCTAGCGATCCTACGGGACGATTCGAGCGCGGCGGTCAAAAGCTGGATGGACTCGCCAGGATCCGACGCGGTGTCTGCGAGCAGCCGGCCCTGGAAAGCGGCCAGATTGCAGTCGAAGAAGTTTGTTGGGGCTTTCAGGCCGCCCTTCATTTCACCCTGGGTGGAGACGACACCGAGCCGGACCGCGAGATAGGGATGCAGCGCGCCGGCAAGCGCGCGCACGGTCGCGGGGTCTTTTCGAACAGCCAGGGCCGCGCCGATTTCCTCAAAAACGGTATACACCTCGGCCGCCACCAATTTTTTGAATCCAAGATCCAAAAGGGGGGCGGCATCCTGGCTTTTTCCTATGGTCGAAATCAAATCCACCGAGGACTGGACGTCTCCCGTTTGCAGGCCGCAGCATGCGTGAAGCAGCCGCATCACCCAGACCAGGCTGCCAGCCTCGATGCAATAGGCAAAACCGAGCCGATCGAGCATGGCCAGAGCAAGTTTGTACGCGGCTTCGTAATGAACGGTCGAGGCGTCGACCTGGCCGAGGGCGATGCGATGGATGTTGCCCTTGAGGTAAAAATAGTTGGGCAGAAAGAATGGATGGCGATCTGAAAAGCTCTTCGCATCGTGCCATTCGTTCAACTGCGCCAGGCATAACTTGGGTTGTATGGCGGCGGGGCCGAATGTGGCCTCCAGGTCACGGTCCAGCCGTTGCGACCACTTTAGCGCTTCCGGCCAGCGGCCGGCGTTGGCGAGATCCCGGATCAAGCGGTACAGGACGCCGTTCGCGGTGGGGGTGCCGGGAGGAAGGGTGTCCGCGCGTTGTTCGAGGTAGCGCAGGTATTCGCTCCTCACCAGAGCATTCTCCCGTTTCGCCATCGGCTTGCGCGAAGCATACGCAACCAGGCGGGAACCATGCTCCTCCACCACGGCATACGCGAACCCGGCCTGGAGAAGGATTTTTTTCAGCGCCTCGGCATGCAGCAGGAAACCGTGGAACCCAGGCGAAAGCGAGGCCAGAACCGTGGCCGGATCGTTTCCTTCACGGATATACGCCGCGTTCGGCGTGGTCAGCGCGAGCACGCCATCGGGCGCTACATAGCATCCAAGCAGGGCAGCGAATGCGGTGGGATCGGGCACATGCTCGATCACTTCCGATGCGTAGACGATATCGAACGACGCATGGGCGATATCCGGCATGTTCTGCAGATAATCGAACCGGATCGGAACCTGCAGGATTTCGCTGCCTTTGCGGCCATAACTGGATACTTCAACGCCCAAAGCCTCGCCGCGCTGCGAGCGCCAAAGATCGACGGTAAAACCGAAGCCGCAGCCCACATCAAGCAGGCTGGGCGAACTCTTGCCGGTCTCGATCGTGCCGACCGGCCAGTACATTTCCCAGATTCCGCCGACCACCTCGACATAGGATCGGTAGATGTCAACGCCGGCATGGAGCAGGTCGCCGAAGTCGGCGATATCGGGCGGATCGGCGAATAGCGTGCCGCATGAGGGACAGTTGAAAAAACGTATCGGTGTACGGTCTGCCATGTGCAAGGTGGCGAGCAACGGGCGAAGAACGGCTTGATGGCCGCAGGCCGGACAGGTCGCGGGCTGCTCCGCTTCGGGAGACCATTCAATGTCAGTCGGCGAAATGGGGGGCATCAATTCAAGGGTTCTCCAGATTACGTTCGATGGCGGCGATCTCGAACAGCGGATCGGATGCGCTCAGGTTGGAATTGTAGGTTGGATCGTGCTCGAACAACTCCGGCCAGATGGCGGAAAGCCTTGCCGCGTCGTCGTCGAGTATCGGGTCATCCATCGGTACCACCGGTTGCAGGAAAGGCTGGTAGGGAACCCAGACGTTGCGCAAGCCGGCCGTATGGAAGCGCAGGGAAAGCTCCAGATCGAGATGACGGGCGACAACCGGTGTGTTCCATCCTTCCAGCCGCGCGAGTTTGCCGATATCGAACACCAGGCAAGGCCCCTGCAGGGCGGTGAAGTTCTGGGCCAGACACGCCCGGCCAATCTGGCCGCGTGTCGTCGTGCTCATATTGCGATAGGGATAAGCAAGCCTGCCGCCAGGCATCAGCAATGTGCCGGCATAGGCGATACGTTGATCCTGCGTCACCGCCTTGACCCCCACCAGGCCGGTATGGGCGAGTTGGGCACGGGCGGCAAGCTCGATGAAGCTGTCCGGGTGGGGAGGCAACGCGCCGTAGCGGAGCAGAAAAACCACGCCGGAGCCGATGCGCGCCAGCAAGGCCGCCACTGCCGGCGCAGTATCGCCGGATGGATCGATATGCAGCCATTCCCAGGGCGGAAGATTCATGCGCGCAAGCGCGTCGGCGAAAGCGCCATCAAGCGGCGCTGGGGCGAGCAGCAGGATGCGAGTGGGTTGCGGCCGGCAACGGGAGACAACGGTGCCGAGCCACTGCAGGGGCGCCCCTGGCGCGGAGCCAAGATCGAAAACGAATATCCATGGCGTCGCGGGGGAAGGCGCGAGACGGGTGCCCCAATGAGCCAGATTTTCCGGGTGGAAAAGGGTGGCGGCCAGTCCGAGCCGCGAGAGGTGTTCCTCAATCGACTTTTTCTGCGCGGCGATCACGTAGGGCTTTTCGCCCGTCGCCAGCGCGGTCGAGCCCTGAATGGCCCGCCAGTGATACAGCACGCGGGGGATATGGCGTATCCGGTCCGGGTCGGTCCGGTCGCAGATGCGCAACGCCAGATCCCAGTCCTGGGCGCCCTCGAAGCCTGTACGGAACCCGCCGATCTCGCGCACACTTTTGGTACGAAAGACGCCAAGGTGGCTGATGCAGTTTTGCGCGCGCAGCAGCTCGGGGTTGTAGGCCGCCTTGAAATAGGGACTCGTGCGTACGCCGAATTCGTCGATCTTGTCTTCATCCGAGTAGATCAGCTCCGCATCGGAATGGGCATCGATCTCGGCCGCGACCCAGGCCAGCGCATCGGGGGCAAGCACGTCGTCGTGATCGAGCAAGGCGAAAAATTCCCCGTGCGCAAGTTCCAGTGCGCTGTTTGAGGACGCGGAAATATGGCCGTTTTCCGGCCGGAAGCTTAGCCGGATACGCGCATCCCGGCGGGCGTATTCTTCCAGCACCGCACGCACGTGGGGCACGGTGGAAGCATCGTCGGCGATGCACAGTTCCCAATGCGTCCAGGTTTGCGCAAGCACCGAGTCGATGCACTTGCGCAGCCAGATTTCAGGCGTGTTGTACGTGGGCAGCAGGATGGAGATCGGCGACGTCGCCGTCGATGGTTCGATCCCAGCGGGCTGGTCGTTTCTTGTGCGGAGCAGCCAATCGGAATAGTTTCTGGAACGAACCACCGGTCCCGGCGAAGACCACGCAAACAAGCGATGTTCGGGGTCAAGAAGCATGGGCTTGAGGCCGAACACGCGCACCAGGCAGCATTCGACCTCGATGGCCGACAACAAGGCATGTTGCGTGATGGTGTTCGAATCGTGCAGGCGATATCGATACAAGGGCTGGTCGACGAACAGGGGGGGCAAGACCGTGGAGGCGGCCAAAACAAAATCCCAGTCGTGATTTCCCGTCATCGCCCGCATGCCGCCGGTATGCGCCAGGAGATCGCGCCGGAAAACCAGGTTGCCGGTTGAAATGGCCGCATTGCCGGTGGCGAGGACCAGGGTGAACTCCGTCCCGTTCCGCGCCTGGCGAACGCGGTTCATCAAAGGCTGGAGCGCGTTGGCGAATGGATGCATGGCCGACACCGCCTCGCCATTGTCGTCGATCACCAGAACACCCGAAAAGCCCAGCAACGCCCCTCGCTCACGCATTGCCTGCACCATGATTTCCAGCCGTTGCGGAAGATAGGCATCGTCTGAATTCAGGATGGTCAGGATTTCGCCGCGAGCGACCGCAAGTCCGCGGTTGATGGCTTCGTGCGCCCCGCGGTTGGTTTGCAGCAGCACCCGCATGGGGCGGTGACAGGCGGCAAGAATCTCACGCAGCAGACTGGGCGAACCATCCTGGGAGCCGTCGTCGACCACGATCAGTTCGACATCCGGCCAGGTCTGCGCGATCACGGAATCGATCGCGCCGCGCAAATAGCGCGCGTGGTTGTAGGAAGGCAGGATCACCGAAACCGTGTCCGGCCCGGGTACCGCGCGTGTCCATGCCTCGTTTTCCAGCACCTCGGCATCCGCCAACACCGCATCCGGCTCGGGCAGCGTTTCAAACGGCCTGGGCAGCGAAAGTGCACCGCCGATGCCAGCACGTATGGCATTCGCGGTTGTTGCGAACACTGGCGTCGTTTCGGGCGAAGCCAATAGTGAACTCAATCCGGAAAGGAACAGGATGCGCTCGCCCTCGGGAGCCCGAAGCCGGGTTTTCGGGATGGCGAAATTCAGCCATGCCGAGAGCGCGGCCGGACTGGCGCCCGTCGTTGGCAAGGGGCGGCCGATGCCATCCACATCGATCGATTCCAATCCACTGGGTACGGCTTCCAGCAGGCGATAGGCCGGCTTGGCCGACTGCAGGCGCTGGCGAGCAAGCGCCCGGTAGTGAAAGGGCGGAATGTAATCGCGGACCGAGGGCATCGCGTCGGGCAGATCAGGCCGGTTTTCAGCGCGGCAACCCAGAGGCGGCAACGAAATCGCGGCGTCGAAGCCATACAGCCTGGGATCGCCCTGCCAGCGGAAGTGGACCGCGGCGAGCGCGATCTCGCCGATACCGCAGGCCCGCGCCTGCGCTCTCCAGACGGACGCGCAGGCGCCCGGATCGGCAAACGCATCGAGCTGGAATACCGCGAAGAGCGGGCGCCCGCCCAGGCGAATCGGATTGTCCGCGAGACTCCACAACAAGCGCTCGAACAGCGGCAAAGTCTGCTCCGGCGTGAAACCATCCGCCCGGGCGCCCGAGAGCGGCGGCACACGCCAGCAAACCATCTGCCTGGCCGTGCCCCAGGGGCGCATCATGGGAATCGGCGTGTCGGGATGCCAGTCGACCAAGTGGCACAGCCCGCCCAGCGCAAGTTCGCGCATGCGCGCATCGACCGAGCCGGCATCCGGAGGGCTGTCTGAAACCAGCGCATGATCCACGATACCGACGAGGTGAATCGTGTCGATGGCGGCCATGGCGTTGCAGCGATCGGTCATGATTGAAGCGCGTCGGCCAAAACGACGCCCGGCAGCTTGCAGCGGGTTCGCAGCGTCTCGCTCGCAAACCACAAGGACAAAGGGCGGTCGCTGGCGGAATTCAGGGCCTCGATACGATCGGCAATTTCACAATAGGCAGGGGCGTCGCACAGCAGCGTGATGTGCTGGAAACGTTCCGGCACGATCCGCTCCGGCAGCCTGAAATGCGTACCGACCACGACCCAATGCCCCCCCGCCAGCGAATCGTCCAGGCGGCGCAACTCCGGCCCTGTAGCCGGGGCGCCGTCTTCGCCACCGCCATACCACCATATCGAATCCCGATAGCCCGCCGCAATCTCTCGCAATAGCGGCAGACACGGCGCGAGCGTGTCGCGCATCCCATCCGGATCGAACAGGAAATTCACCGTCAGGTCGGATGGGAGTCGGGGCGGAACGCCGCGACAGCGATCGGCCAGGTGCGGCAGCATATATTTGCAGAATTCGTTTTCGACTTCGAATTCCCGTGTGACGAGGTCGAGATTGAATCGCGCGGCTTGCGACTCCGGCGCCAATTTCAGCGCGGCGCGCAACAATGCGTCGGCACGCACGTATTGCTTGCGCTGATAGGCCACCACGCCCTGCATGTGCAGTGCGTCGAAATTGAGCGGATGCAATGCCAGGGCGCGGCCATACAGCCGATCGGCCTCCTCGAGATCGCCAGCGACCTGCTGCCGCAACGCCTGTTGCATCAGGTCCGAAAACGGGTCGGCTGGTTGCGGCGCCGGCCTGGACAAGACTTGTTCCGGCGCGGCCAGGCCAACAACCCCGCAGCAATGCTTGAACCGCTTGCCGCTGCCGCAGGGGCAGGGCTGGTTACGCGACACATTATTCATTGATTGTCTGATACTCAGGCTATCGTTTAAAGATCCGCCGCCGGATATCCAGCGTGAACGCCAGCGGGTCCGCCACTTGCCAGTTCGGGCTATGCGGCGACAGGTTGGGGTTGAAATAGGGATCGCCGGTCTCGAACAACGCTTGCCACTTCGCGAGGAAATTCCCGGTGTCTTCGGGGTGCGGGTCTTCATCGCTGCAGCCACGGGTATACGATTCATGGTGCAGCAGTTCGGCGTGCGCACAGAACAGGGTGCGGTAGCCCTGCTTGCCGGCCCGCAGGCACAGGTCCACATCTCCGTACCCCACGGCGATGGTTTCGTCGAAGCCGCCGATGCTCTCGAACACGCCTCTGCGAATCAGCATACAGGCGGCCGTCACCGCCGACACCTCGCGATTGCAGATGAGCGATCCGATGTAGCCCAGATCGAGGGGGTTTTCGGACGTTACCCGGAAGCGTCCCAGATTTTCCGCCACGCCGCAGCAGGCCACCACCACCCCGGCATGCTGGATCGTCTTGCGGTCCGGGTAATACAGCTTCGCGCCGACGATGCCGACATCCGGCTTCTGGCCCAGCTCCAGCATGCGTTCCAGCCAACCCGGTGCGATGGCCTCGATATCGTTGTTGCAGAAAAGGTAGTGGGTATGGCTGCCATCCAGCTGCGCCACCGCCCAGTTGTTGAGTGCCGCGAAATTGAACGGTCCGCTGTAGCGCAGCAACGTCACCCGCGAGCCGAGGCTGTCGAAGTAGGCGAGCGAGACCGGATCATCGGACGCATGGTCGACCAGGACGATCTCATAGACGGCATCGCCGGCCGTGCGCTCGATGCTTTCGATGCAGGCCCGCACCAGGTCGCCATGGTTTTTCGTCGGGATGACGATGGCCACCTTCAAGCCCGGCGCCAGCGGATAGCGGACATCGAAATAGTTGAAGCTCGGCCCGTCATGCACCTCGCCTGCTTCGCCGCAGCGTTGCAAATGCCGCTGCAAGATCGCGCGCGAAGTCTCCATGACCTGCCCGATCATCTGGTGACCGGCCGAATGGCCGTGAATGCGCCAGCGATAGAGCATTTCCGGGATGTGCGCGATGGTCTTCGCCTGCTCGCTGGCACGCAGGATCAGGTCGTAGTCCTGGGAAATGCGTAGATTCTCGTCGAACCCCCCGATCCGTCTCAGCAAGCCGGGTTTGAACCCGACCAGATGGACGATGTAGGGATGCGAGCGCAGGTACTCGGGCGAAAAGGCGGGCCGGAAAATGAAATGCTGAACCGTCTCGCCATCCTCGGCGACCAGCACCTCGTCCGAATAGAGCATGTCCGGATCGTCCTCCAGCACGGCCTCGGCCACCCGGAACAGCGCCTGTTCTTCCAGCATGTCGTCGTGGTCCAGCAGCACGACGAAGTCGCCTGAAGCCAGCGCCAGCGCACGATTGCTGGCATGCGAGACCCCGTGATTGCCGATCCCGAACGACAGCCTGATGCGCGCATCGCGGGCCGCGTATTCCTCCAGGACAGCGCGCACCTGCGGCGAATCCGATCCATCGTCGGCGATGCACAACTCCCAGTGCGGATACCCCTGCCGCAAAACCGAATCGAGCATCTCCCGCAGCATGGGCAGCACGGAGTTGTACGTCGGCACCAGCACGGAAATCAAGGGTGGCGCGGACATCGCGTCGATGCGCGCGTGGATCGCATCCCGCACGCCCTGGGTCATTGACTGGCGGTAATGCCGGTAGGCCGTCTGACGCCAATCGATCGGCGCCGGCACCGTGGCCAGGGACGGCGAATCCGGCGGAGGAATAATGGCCGCGCCTGAATCCGACGCAGAAGCCGGCAATTGCAACAGCACTTGAATGAACGCCCGCTTCATCCCTTCGATCCCGCCCTGTTTCCAGGCGCGATACAGGTTGGCCGCGACCGACGGCAAGGCGGTCGGCCGGCGCAGCAGGGGCATCAACAGCCGGGCCCTGCGCAGGCCGTTTCCCGCCCAGCGCACGGGGCGGGAAACGGCCCAGCTCGTTGACGCAAAAACCGCCGCGAGTTGCGAGTCCCGCGCCGCGATGACGCTGGCATGGGCGCACGTTTCCTGCTCCAGCCGCCGGATAGCCTGTTCGCGTTCCAACAGCGCATCCTGCAGGCCGTCGATTCGACGACTCTGTTCGCGCAGGCGCTCCGCTTTCATGTCCAGGCTCAGACGCAGGCTGCTGATCTCCTTCCACTGGCGGGAAAGCGCCAGGGTTTGCGTCATCGCCTGTTCCAGGTCCGGGTCTCGCGTGCCTTGCTGCGCGCACCCGCCCGCAGCCTTGACACCGGACAACAGGCGGCGATAGTCGGCCACCATGTCTGCCGCCGTTCGCACCGGCAAAGTCGGCAATCTGGCCCGGATGGCCCGCAGCGCGTCCCGGTCCGCGTGGATTTCACGCAGACACGCCAGCATCGCCGCCACGTCGGGCTCGAACAGATAGCCAGTCTCGCCGGCGAGGATTCGCTCGGCGAATCCACCGAGACGCGTTGCCGCCGGCGGGATGCCCAACAGGAATAGCTCGCTCAGGGTATAGCTGAACGTCTCTGGGACGATGCTCAGCAACAGGCCGACGTCGGGCTGGATGGACGCCACGATGGCCGGGAGGTCCTCGCTGGCATATTGCTCGACGACATGCACGCCAGGAATATCCCGGAACAGTTCGCCGGCTTCTTTCGCCCCCACCAGGTGGATCTCGGCGAATTCCAGTAGTTGAGGCAAGCCCTCGGACAACAGGCGCATGCCCTTGCTAACTGACAGCATGCCGAGGACCACGATCCTGAGTTTTCCGTCCGGCGCGGGGCCGTGATGGGGCATCGGCGACAAGCCCGCGGGATAGCCGTGCGGAATCGTCACGAAAGCCGCCTTTCCGAGGCTCGGCGCCAGTCGTTCGAGGTGCTCGCGCGCCGAGCGGCTGGGCACGACCAGGGCGATGGCGTTGCTTTCCACCAGCTCGAGGTAGCGTTCGCGCACGCGGATGCGCTCGGCGACGGGAAAGACCCGGTGGGGCGGATTGAAGTCCGGGTTGTTCGCCGCGCACTCGGCCAATCGGTTGCTGTCGCAATGCTGGCAGACGCCCCCGAAATAGATCTGGATCGCCGGGCAGAACGGATAGTAATCATGGTTGACGATCACCGTGGGCAGGCCGGTATCGAGGCTGTCCAGGGCATGGCCGATCAGCGAGGAGACCAACACCGCGCCGACCCCGTAATCCCGCACGATTGCCTCGATCACGCGCCGATACTCGAGATGCGTCTCTGCCGTCGCCTGGATCGGCGTCGAGAATCGCCAGAAAGCCAGCGGCTCCATGGTCTTGCCGGCGTGCAACACCAGGCCTTCGCCCATGGCATGGCTGCTGGAATACGGCATCAGGATCAGATTGACGCCCGCCTCGTCGGCCTGGCAGTAATCCCGAACCCAGCGCGCGAGTCCGCCCCCGAGATCATGAACCACATGCAGCCGGGCAGGGGCGCTTGCGCGATCCGCCTCGTCGGGGGCATCGTCAGGTAACGGGCTGAGGCCCATGCGCATCCTGGCCCGCGCGATATCGACCGCCTGACGATACTTCGCTGGCGTATCCGCGGCGACGAAACGTCCGACCAGCGCATCGTAGTCCGGATGCAAACCGCGCAACACCTCGGCCGCGTTCGCCATCAGATGCTCGCGTTCAGACTGGAAACTGACGCCGCCGGCGTGAAACACGAAGGTGTCGGCGCAGAGCACATTGCGCCAACCGGCCTTGGCCGCGCGCCGGCTGAAATCGTTCTCTTCACCGTAACCGCGTTCGAAATGCTCGGCATCGAACAACCCGACCTGGTTCAGGCAGGCCCGCCTGATATACACGCAAAAACCAATCGCGGTCGGGATCTCCACGTGCCCGCCCGAATTGATCCGTGCGAACAGCTGGTCCAGTTCGGCCAGGCCGATCCCCGCCGGCATTGCATTGTCCGCGCAAAAAAACGGATAGCTGCAAATCGTCGCGTTATTGGAAAACGGCGTCGCCGTGCCGATGTCCGCCTGGCTGTAAGCACAGCGCCGCAGCCGGTCCAGCCAGTCATTGGCCACCTCGGTGTCGCTGTTCAGCAGCACCACGTCGCGATCGGGGTGCAGGGACATGCCCCGGTTCACCGAGCCGACAAAGCCGAGATTCCGCGCATTGGCCAACAGCGTCACGCCCGGCTGATTCCCCAACGAAGCGCAGTACGATGCCAACCCGGGTTCCGGGCTGGCATCGTCGATCAACACCAGCTCGAAGGGGGTCGCGCACTGCGCCTTCAGGACCGACTCGATGCAACGTCGGGTTTCCTCGAGTCCCCTGTACACGGGGACGATCACGTCCACCACGCGAGCCGGATCCGGGAGGGCGCGGTCATCCCGGCCGGACATCGTTCCTCCCCCGGCGGAAACGCATTCCCGGCACTTCGACCAGAACATAGGAAAGTGTTGAAATCACGAATATCAGTGGCGCACTGACCAGCAGCAACGCCAGGAAACGCATGCTTTCAAGCGCCTGGAACCATTCCGTCGCGACAATCCAGTTGAGCACCGGAAAATGCCAGATGTAGTAGCTGTAGCTGACCAGGCCGGCATACACCATGAAACGGTTGGTGAACAATCGATTGATCATGCGCCCGCCCCCAACGCCGGCGAGAATGATCGCGGCGATGCCCAATACCAGCGCCGGCGTCCACAGATAGAAAATTGGATTGTCCGCCCAGTATTCGTGGCGTTTTCCAGGCAACCAGTAGGTCGCGGCGAGCACTAGGGCCAGACCGGGCAGACCGAGCCGGCCCAGATTCAGGCGCGGCAGCACCCACCCAGGCACGCGCAACCGGTTCACATACAGATACGCCGCCAGCATGCCCAGACCGAAGGCGTCCATGGAACCCGGCAACTGATAGGTGGCCACGACGCGCTGCGGAATCGAGGCATCGGGCATGCGGGTGACCACGCCATGCCGCCAGAGATACATGGCAGCCAGGCCGCCCACGAGCAACAGCCACCAACGTCCCGGCCGCAGCAACAGCGCCAGCAGCGGCAGAACCAGGTAGAAAGAGAATTCAATCGGCAACGTCCACCAGACGCCATTGACTGGCACGGTGCCGAGTGGCGGCGGGGTGAACAACATGAGCAAATGCCGGAACAGGCTGCCCCAGTCATCGATCCCGGGCTGGCCGGGTATCCAGGCGGCAATCAACAGCAGGATCGCCAGCTGAGCGTAGTACGCCGGAAATACCCGCATCACCCGGCGCAGAAAATAACGGTCAAGCGCGGGACGCTGACGCAGACCGGACTGCCATTCCACGAACGGGATCGCCAGCAAAAACCCCGAGAGCACGAAAAAGATCGTCACCCCGGCAAAACCGATGCTGGCCAATGGGGTGAAGTCCAGCGGCACGCCAGCCAGGACCAGGGTGAAATCGGGGTGTCCGGACAGGCTCCAGACATGGTACAGAAACACCCACAATGCAGCCCATCCCCGAACCCCGGTCAGCACATCCAGATGGCTTTTGTCCGGCTGGAATGGCTCGACGAACCTGAAATGAAGCCAGTGCGCGAGGAGTTTCATCGCACCCTCGCCCACCAGGGACCCGACACACGGCAATCAGATGGGCACATCGGACAAGCCTGCCAATTCGAGCAAACGCGAGAGGGAGCCGGAAGCCTGCCGCAAGGGTCCGACATCGATACCATAGGCCGCCAGATGCCGGAGGGCGATTTCGTACGCCGAAGGCTGCCCGAGACGGAAGCGCAGATAACCTGAATCGTAGATCAGGTCCATCGGAACGAGATAGGCGAACAGGTAGAACGCCAGGCGCGCCACTCGCTCCGGCGCGTCGCCCGCCTCCGCGATGAAGCGGTGTGCGCAGTCGCCCAGCACCTCGACGCGCTTTCCCATCAGCATCGCTTCCAGCCCGACGCTGGAATTGATGGTCAGTATCTTGTCGCAGCGGCGGATGAATGCCACGCTGTCCGGCGAGTCATCCACTTGATACCAGTCCGGCTTCAGCGCGAACAGGCTGCCCGGATGGCCGCGCACCAGCACACGCCCTTCGGCTCGGTGCAAATGGGTATAAACCAGCAGGGACTGATTATCGAAGCCATGACCGAAGGCCAGCAAATTGGAATCGTCCTCAACCTGGAGCGCCACGCCGAGATCGAATCCCGCCGCTGGCGTCTCGCCCTCCCCGCCCTGATAAAAAAAGCGGCGGAGCCCCTCGATGTCCAACCCGGCCCCGGGCCGAAAACCGCTTTCCAGATAACGCCGCTCGACCTCGGTATTGCCGTTCACGCCGCTGAAATCGAGATACGCTGTGGGCCGGTATTGCGGCCAGCGCAAGGGGCCCAACTCCAGATGCACCACCGGGATGCCTTTTTCCGCTGCCGCCGCGCTCAACGATGGGCAATTGCACCACGTCAGGATGGCCTCGATCCCTTCCGCGGATGGCTGCGACAGGATTTCCGCAAAGGCTGCGTCGAGGCAGGGCACACGCTCGCTCAACAGGCGTCTAAAAGCAGCGATGGGGTTTCCGCCGCTGTCCGCCAGCAATGCCTCATACACCGCCTCGGACAAAAATCCGTATTCATGGGCGGCCATGTCCTCGCGGGTCGGCACCTGGTAGTGGAGCCGCTGCGCGTTGCCCGGCTGCATTTCCCAGCGGTTTTGCGCCTGCCAATATTCCGGGGCCCGGGTGTAGTCCTCGCTCGCGACGAACAGCATGCGTTCGCCGAACGACGACAACAGCCGGTAATACACCCACAGATAAGGCGCCCGGTAACCGCGCAGCGGAAACGGCAGCAGGAATGCAGCGATCATTCCTCTGTGGCCCCCGGCTGGGAAATCCGGATCGGCGCATGCACCACCCCGACCTGATCGCGCGCTGACCAGAAGCGCAAATGGCTCACCGGGCGACGCTGATCCAGCTCTTCCCGATCCTCACCGTTAAAACAGGCCAGACCGCAATGCACCAGATATTCCCCGGAGCTGAGGGGCAGTCGCACCCGGTATTCCACTTCATGCCTTCCGGGCTCCAGACTCAAAGGCTGGTTGGCGTTGAGATTGTTATCCCCCCAGATATCGCCGCCCCGCACCCCGGAAATCGAGATGCCCAGGGCCACATTCGGGATGGTCTGCGCCGCCAGAAGACCGAACCGGAATACGACTTCCTCGTTCGGCTTGAGCAAGGGGTTTTTCTCCAGCGAGGCCCCGTCGCCCTTGTACAAGTCAATCCGTTCAATGATCGCGCGGGCGCTGCCGAAACGTTTTTCTCCCAGTTCCCGATTCCATTCCCGTTCCTGGATCGCCTTGAGTTCGCTCACCGTCATCCGGCGCGCATCGCGGCCGGTGTCCGGAACCGGTTCCGCCTGCTGGGTCTGCGCCTGGCTCATCATGCCCTTCTCGTAGGCCAGCACAGCGGCCAGCACATCAGGGGTGTCATGAATCACCCGGCCACCGTCCAGCACGATGCAGCGGTCGGCATACTCCAGAATGCTGCCCGTGGAATGCGTCACCATCAGGATGGTGACGCCCTTCTCCCGCAATGCCTCCATGCGCTTGAAGCACTTGTACTGAAAGCCGATGTCGCCCACCGAAAGCGCCTCGTCGACAATGAGGATTTCCGGATCGACGCAGGCCTGCACGGCGAATGCCAGGCGCACATACATGCCGCTGGAGTAGGTCTTGACCGGGCGGTCGATGAACTCGCCGATATCTGCAAAAGCCGCGATTTCATCGAAACGTCGTGCCACCTCTTCGTGGGGCAGGCCCAGAATCGAGCCATTCATGAACACGTTTTCGCGGCCGGTGAATTCCGGGTTGAAACCCGCGCCCAGTTCCAGCAGCGCAGCGATGCGGCCGCGCGTTTCCACCGTCCCGCCGCTGGGGGTAAGCGTGCCGCTGATGATCTGCAGCAACGTGGATTTTCCGGCGCCGTTGCGGCCGATGATCCCGACCGTTTCCCCGCGCCGGATGTCGAAGCTCACCTCGTTCAGCGCCCAGAATTCCCGGTGATAGCGCCGGGGGGGGCGCCCAAACAGGCGATGCAGCCGGGACATCAGCATCTGCTTGAGACGATCGCGCGGCGTGTCGTAAATGGGGAAGTATTTGGATACCCCCTTGATCCGGATTGCATACTCGGAAGCGTGCCCAGCCTCGATCTCGCTGCTTGTGGCATTCGTGCCCAGGGTTGAATTCATCCTAGAAACCGTAGTTGGACGCGCCTGAGAGTGCGTCTGATCGGGTGTCTGCCGCATACGATTCCACATGGGCTTGAGCCCATAGTGGATCGGAGTCCTTTAGGGCGAAGCAACGACGCCGCGGGCCGGGGCCCGCAAGGAGGCGCGACAAAGGCAGGCGCACGAGCAGGCGTGCCCTCGGGCGCGTAGCGGACTCCTCCACCGGGTGAACAGCATTGAAGGCACTCAATCTTGTATTCATGTAGCGTTTGCAAGGGTGATGAGCGGTCAACTGCGGTTTTTAGGATGATTACGTCATGCATGGCCGGTCCGCACAGTAGCACGAACGCCCGGCACCGCAGCGGGGAAATACCGGTCGCGCAGGGCATTGAAGCGCTTCTCATACCCTTCATACACCCCGTGTGAAATCGCCAGGGTCAGCACCATGAACGCCAGCCACATCCCCCATGCCGCCAACCGGGAATCCTCACAGCAACCGAACAGATGAATCAATATCAGCATCACGGGGATGTTGACCAGATACACGGAATACGAAATCCGGGCCAAAAATCCACTCGCCGTTGCCAGCCAGCCAGGCAAGCGGCGCTCGATTCCGATCAGCAGCAGACCCGCGCAACCGACGGGCACAAGGCTCAGGTAAAACGTCTTGGCGAAGAACGATTCGTTCAGTTCCGCGTCCGTGGCCAGGCCGTAATACATCACGCAGGCCACGAAAATCATCGTCATCCCGGTTGCCAGTCCGGGTTTTTTCAGCCAGCGGGGATGCCGGTCGACCATCCAGGCCAGCAGCACGCCGAACATCAGGGTATCGAAACGCAGAAAAACGACTTTCCTCAGCCCCGTGTCCCACATCTCGATTGAGTTCGCGACCCACAGACGCGCCGCCAGGGACACCACGATCACCGTCACGGCCACCACCAGAATCGAACGGGCGTGTGGCAAACCCGTCAACCGGCTCAGCAGCAGAAACAGGGCCGGAAACAGCAGATAGAACACCTCTTCCAGCGCCAGGCTCCAGGCCTCGGCGAAAAAAGGCGGGTGGGGACCGAACAGGTTCTGGATAAAAAACAGAAATTTCCAGACCACGTTCAGTTCGGCGGAATAAACCCCAAACAAGACCAGCAGCACATTGACCAGCAAAAACAGATAGTAGTTGGGCAGCGTGCGAAACCAGCGACGGGCATAAAACCCGCGCAGCCAGTGCGTGCCGCCCCCCCTGGAAAGGCGGATGAGGATGCCCCCGATCAGAAACCCACTCAGTGCGAAGAACAGTTCCACCCCCATGAAACCGCCAAAACGCAGATATTCCGCCCAGGGCATGGCAGACCGCAGGAAAAAACGGCCATGGCTCAGCAGCACGAGCAGGATCGCCAGCGCCCGGCACAGATCAAGCCAGTCGTTTCTGCGCGCGACCGTCATTTAGGCCCCGGCGTCACGGCGTCGCCCCGGTTCGCGGCTCGATGCACGGCAATGTCGTCCTCCACATTGTTCACGACGAGACGAATTTCGATCCGCCCATGCGAGTGAACAGGGGATTGAACTCCTGACGGTAATGGTCCATGTTTGTTAAACGCGATGTGATTGCCGGAAAGGCTCAGTCTCGCATAGACGGGGCCTACCCGAAATACCGCCAGCATGCCGGATTGATTGGGTCGCAACGACAAACGAAGAATGAGCTATTCAGTGCGTCCCCAGGGACACGCCGATAGGTTCGTCGTTGCGTGGGACGTGGCTACGACTCCACATGGGCTTCAGCCCAGAGTGGATCGGAATCCTTTAGGGCAATGGATTGCCACGCTGCGCCCGCCATGACAGAAAGCGTGAATGATTCCGTGCTTCCCTACGGCTTCTTCAGCGCTTCCAGCGTCGCATCGTCCAGCACGATCGGCTTGTTGCCCAGGAAAGCCTTGTTCCATTCCGCACGCTTGCTGCCCAGAAACTCATTACGCAGTGCCGACACGATGGATTCTTTTACTTCTTCGAAGGTTTGCTGCCTGGCTTCGCGTTTTTCCAGCAATTTGATGATGTGATAGCCAAAACGCGTGCGCACCAAGCCGCTCACCTCGCCCGGTTTCAAGGCATAAGCGGCTTCCTCGAAGGGCGGCACCAGTTTGCCTTTTTCAGACCATCCCGGCAATTCACCTTTGCTCCTTGAGCTCCCACGATCCTCGGAATGCTTCTGCGCCAACTCGCCGAAATCCGCGCCATCTCGTAGCTCGGCCAACAGCCTTTCTGCCTTGGCACGCACCACCTCATCGCTAGATTCCGGGTTCTCTACATTGACCGTAAGCAGGATATGCGCGACGCGGATCGCCTCCGGAATGACATAAGACGCTTTGTTCACTTCGTAGCGCTCCTTGGCCAAGCCGTCCAGATCCGGAAGCGTCTGAGCCAGTTTTTTTGCCTCGGCATCAGCAAAAGCGCGCACCACCACATTCCGGCTGGCTCTGGCGATGCCTGCTCGCACCTCGGGCAAATCGGCCGTGCCAGCGGCCAGAGCAGCTTTTTCCATCCGCCTGTCAATCAGCATATTGGAAATAAATCGGCTTACCTGCTCGCGGCTCATATTGGCACGTATATCCGGAGGCACACTTTTCAGTTCTTCACGGATTTCAGCAATGGGCGCTCCATCCAGGCCATCGGATATCTCTACGGCATGCGAACCCGCAGCAAGGCTCAACAACGCCATGGCGCCCAGCATATTCCAGGGCTTTATCCAAACGGTTTGTGATTTCTTCATATCCTCTCCATACAGCGTAAATAAAAAATGTTTGCGTTCAGCGGGCTTGTCCGCAAAAGCCACGCTCCGTATTGTTTTGGCGCGGCGAAGCATTCAGCTCCTTGTCCCTGGTTTGCCGCGCACACCCGGAGTGCCGCGTCGCACCTCGCGTTGACATCCGCTGCCGATGCTCCCTAGCGCACTGTAAACAGACATCAGAACCAAAAAAAAGTGCCCGGCAAAACCGGGCACTCAGGATCCCTATGAATTCGGATCAATAAAAGTCCGCGCCACCTTCATTGACCAGATAGCGGAGGCCAGATTCAGTCCTGGTCGTGCTCATGAACAGGTAATACCCTTTGTTGGCCACGATCGGACAATAGCCAGGCCCGGTAAGAACATATGGCTGCGTTGTCGAGGTGCTCTTGCAGGCGTTTGCGGTTTCTGCATAGGTCGCCGTCGGGCTGTCGCTCAACCACACGCTCATTGAGCCGGTGTTACCGCCATCCGCACTGCCCATGGTGAAATACCTCAACGCAGTGCCAGCGGTCGCTTTCGACATATAGCGCAGACCCAGAACCCTTCCCGCCCCGAAGCTGAATGTGGTTGTCGTGCTTGTACCGGAAAGCGCGCCGGTATACGAGCTGTTGGCTCCACAGCCGGTATTCCATGACGAGGTGATATAACTGCCATTCAGACAGCCCGGAACGTAGCTCGACAGATAGGCAGCCGTCGGGCCGCTCTGACCCGCAATCAGGCGTCCAGTTGTGTTGGGCGGTATCCACGAGCCGGTACCTGGATCGGTACTGGCAGATGATGTCGTTGTCGTTGTCGTTGTCGTTGTGGGTGTCGTTGTCGTTGTCGTTGTCGGGGCAACATAGCCCGTCCGCGTTGCATAACAGTTGTCTTCGGCGCCGCCAGTCTGGCTGAGGCAGGTCCAGGTAAAGTAACCTGGCCCGGAAATGGCCAACGCGCCCTTGCCGGAGGTGCACTGCGCCGCGCCTGAGGGCATGCTTGAAACGACAGTGCCATCCGCGGATCCGCATGACGCGTTAACCGGGGTCACGGAGTTCGTCCCGAGAGCCAGGGCAACCGCAACGCTCGCAGGCTTGACCACCACCTTGGCGGATTGGGCGTCCGTGGTCGTGATGGGTGTGCCATCCGAATACGTACCCGTCACAGAGAACGTATACTCGCCCGTACCGGCGGAAGTCAGCCCAATCGGGGTCGTAAGGTAGATCAGCTTAGCCTTCGGCTGATTCAGGGCCACATTGCCCGTAATAGACACGGCATCGCCCGTCCCAACGGCCATTTGCCAGTTGATTTCTTTGACCTTAACCGTACCGTCAACACCAGTACAATCGGCGACCAACTGCAGCGTTTGTCCCTCGGTAAGAATCGAGTCAGGCGTGACTGAGCATGCGAATGCTTGCGTGGTACCACCCAGGATGCCGAGGGCGATCGCCACCGATAGCTTGCTTTTCAACAGATTCATTTCTCTTCCTTTCAAGACTGGCGCCTTAGTTGACCGGGGCACTATGGAGTAACGCATGTCCGCGTTTCAAACATGCAGACCGTAGAGTATGCGCATGGCATTAAGTTCAGAGTATAGCGCGATTGGCCTATATATACGATCGCAACCTGCCTCTTGCCTGCGGATCTTTCGACGGGTGTGTCAGGAATCGAACATTGGATCCCGTGCAGGGTATAGCGGCAACCTCACTCGTTACTTGAGGGTTTTTTGACTACGTCACTGTTGGTTGCCGAAGTCATGTCTTGCCCCTTTGATGAAACCCCTACCCCGCGGCATCCCGCAGGCAACACTTGCAGGAGCGGCTTCAGCCGCGATGCGCGCAATAGCCCGCAAAGGCGACGCGGCCTTGACGCGCCAATCCATGCCTTTTGCGCCTTGCGGCGCATCGCGGCTGAAGCCGCTACAGGGCTGGCCGACACCACTTTGGGGGTTCTGCAGAATAGGCATTACCTTCGTCAGCGGTCCAAAAAACATGGATTCACCGGATCCACACCGCCTCGCCTTGATCGCGAGAGCTTCGCGGAATCTTGCCCGCTCGCCCTGCTCGGCAACGCCTTCTATCCAGTTCCTGTTCATCGGCTCGCAGCTCGCTCCACGCTTTCTCACCACACACACCCGGTCGTCCTCATGCAGTTGCGCTTCGCTTCGTCCGCGGTGATCAGCCCACGATGGGACTTGGCCTACAAGAGTGCGCCCTGCCGGGCGCACCAAAAAAAAGAGCCTGCTTGCGCAGGCTCTTTAAAACTACAGGTACTACAGACTAGTTTTACGTAGTGCTTAGTGCTTGTAGGTATGCGCGGTGCTGGAACCATAGTTCACGGTAGCGCCACCAGCATCACGAACGGTAGCGGCGAAGCCGATCACAGGCAGACCGCCAACGGTCGTTGCGTCCACTTCACTAAACATCAACTCAGCCCAACCAGCGGTACCCACAGCGCTCGTGCTCACACCCAAGCGGTTAGTTCCGGTGCCGAATACGCTGGAACCGTTGAAGTCGACCACGTTGGCCTCGTAGCACAACTCGACAAACTCGCTAACCGGCGCCGGCGAGAAGTTGGTGTTGCCCAGATTCTGGACCGTACCTTCTTCACGGTTATAGATGTTCAGGCCGATGTTGTCGCACGACATGCCGGGCTTGACCGTGGTGTGGAACCACTCGGAGAAGCCGCCGCTAGGAAGTTGATCCTTGGCGGTGGGACCCGTGCCCGAAATATACGAGTCGGTGTAATGGTGCTTGGTCGGGAAGGTCATCACCCAGCTCGTGGCTGCACCGGCACCGGTAGCGTACTCGTTGATCACCGAGGACGCGCGCAGGAGTTGCGACACGCCATCCACCGAGCCGGAAAAATACGGCAAGGAAACAAGCGCACCATTCACCAGCTGATTGGTCACCCCGGCAAGGTCACCGTTCGCGAGCGAAGGGGACTGGCCGCCCGGTTCAGCGTTGATGGGCTGAACGGTCTGGAAATTCTCGAGCGCGGTCGGCTCGGCGTCAATTGCCGTGCCGTTGGTCACATTGATATAGGTGGCATGACCCTTCAGGACGTTTTGCGGAGGCAGCATGTAGCCGTTGAGCGTGGCAACACCGGCCGGCATGAACATGTTGTCCACCTTGGCGCAGTCGCGCGGCACGCCGTTCACGTGCTTGGCGTTGTACTCGAGGGTGTTGGTCGAGACAGCGGTGTCGCGTGTGCTAACGCCCATCTGGATGACTTCGAAATAGCCTTCCTGAACACGGCCCATACCCTGAGCAGCGCCATCGGTCAGAGCACCCGAGAACTCCGAATTCGTAAAGGCAACTTCCGTTGCGCCGGCACGGGTGCCGCTTGCGGGCAGCTGCGGCGAGGTGCAGGTCTTGTCCCAGGTACGGAGCAGCGCGCCATCGGCGGTGGAAGTCACCACCGCACCCCAATGGTCATAGGGCGAAAGAACGACGTTGAAGTCACGCACTTCACGGCTGTTCAGCGCTTCGCGGAAACGAACCTTGAAAGTCACAGTTTTGTCGGACGTGTTGGTCACGGTAAAGAGGGTGTCAAGACCATTCTTGACCGTGTAATAGGGGAACAGCAAAACCTGGCCAACACCGTCCTGAGAAACGTTAATGGCGTGAGCAGGTGCCGTCATCGCCAGCATGGCACCACCGCCAAAGGCGGAAGCGACAGCCAGGGAGACGAGTTTTTTGCGGATATTCATCGTTTTCATCTGTAATACTCCTTGCAAGGAAAAAAAAACAAACCAAAGTTAAGCCAAGCGCTTGGCACCAGCTACAACACTTGTCACCAACGTCCCGGGTGCGGAACTCTAGCATGCCCGCGCTGTTAGGCGGAACCCTAGCATGCCCGCGCTGTTAGTTGGAGGTGTACCACCACTCCCGATTCTTGTACATCCACTTCTCGGAGATGGCCTTTTGCGTTTCGATCAACTTCCCACCTGCTCCAGGGAGATCGACCCGGTAAGTCACTTCCACCGAAACAGTCGCAACGGTAGGCACATCATAGCTGATGTCAACAACACGAGCGCCGCGCCAATCCAGAACGCGCCCATACTTGCCCTTGTATTGTTGCAGATTTACAACAGCCCGATATTCAGGCGTTGTGTACATATAGGCATTTTCAATATCCCCCTTGATCAGGGCGCCCCATCGAGCCTCGGCACGCGCTTTCAATACCGAGCGTTGCGACTCCCGCCATTTTTCGCTCTCTTCCGGCTCAAGGGTGGCGCAACCGGGTAAGGCAGACAGCATTGCAAACGCCAACCCGGCCACAACAAAAGACCTTCGACTACTTACGCTAAGCACCTGGCTTCACCTCCATTTTTAAAAAACCTCATTTTTAAAAACAACCTCCTCTTAGCCTCACTCCACGTTCCAACCATCAACATGCCTTGTTCGTATGTGCCCAGGTCGGGAAAGACCAGAGATTTATCCCGACCTTTTGTTTCCGGGCGAACAAGGCATCAAGACGGCTGTTCACAGGGGCCTGCGCGCTTGGCCTGAGCATTAACGTAGGTTCGCAACCAAACTTTAGCCGAATCGCGTACAGGCCAATTCCGGTCAAAGCTGTGCGCTGTACTGGCTGTAGAGGCGCATGACTTTCGGCACATAGGCCTGCGTCTCCCGATAGGGCGGAATCTTTCTGCCATGGCGGATCACGGCATTTTCACCGGCATTGTAGGCCGCAACAGCAAGCTCGACGTTGTTGTCGAACATGTCCAGCAAATCGCGCAGGTAGCGGGTACCGCCGCGGATATTCTGTTTGGGGTCGAAGGCGTCTTTAACCGCGTAGCGTTTGGCTGTTCCGGGCATGAGTTGCATCAGGCCCTGGGCGCCGGTCCGCGATACAGCCGCCGGGTTGTAGCCTGATTCAGCGGTGATGACGGCGTGAACCAGGGCAACATCGATGCCGGCCTCGCCCGCGGCTTGTTCGATGTGCGGAGCAAAGGCGGCGACGTTGCCTCGGACTGCCGGCGCGCGCGCGCGATTGCTTTTCCCGGTTTCCACCAGCAGGCTGGATATGCGCTGGTAAAGGCCGCCCCCCGGGGCGCTGGTGTCCGGGGCGTTGGTGTAATGCGCGACGCCATCCGCGTCGGCATAGGCATACACGTCGGCCTGCGCCGGGGCAGCCAGAACAACCAGGAGGATGAAGAAAATTCGCGGCACGGATTCGCAAGGCATGGGGTGGACGGCGCATTTTAACCCGGATTGTCTATTGGAATGCCCGTGCTCGCCGAGCAGGCGGTTTGTTTTCGGGGCAAGGGGGTGGCGGCGCCAGCATCGCGGCTGAAGCCGCTCCACAGGGGGCGACGGCGATGCTTTGGGGGGAGCGGGTTTGCCCGCGATTGCAGCAAACGCCCATTATCGCCATGACGCTCCCGCCTCATAGCCGCAACCTGCGCATTGGCCGTGTCTCGGAAATCGGGCGGGGTTATCTCATCACCACGGTGACGCAAGGCTGACTCCCGCTGTTCGCTGATTTACGTCTGGCCCGATGGGCCATCCGGGCCTGGCTGCCTGTCGGACTTGAAGGAAATCGGCTGCTAACCACGATCGAATAAAATAACGGAGTTGCCAGCCCCGTACCGATTGCCCATGCTCCTCTCCGCCGAACACATCGCCGCCGCGCAGCGCGCTTTCGCCCTTTACCAACAGGGCCGGTTCCAGCAGGCGCTCGAACTGGCCGAGACCTTGCTGACGCTTTCGCCGCCGCAGCCCAGTCTGCTGAATCTTGCCGCAGTCTGCGCTCGCCCGCTTGGCCTGACGGACAAGGCCGAGGCTTATTTGCGATCGGCCATCGAGATCGATCCCGGCCACGCCAATGCGCATGGCAACCTCGGCCTGGTCCTACAGGATGCCGGCCGGCTCGGCGAGGCGGAGCCGGCCTTCCAGCGGGCGCTCGAATTGAGTCCGGACGACATGGCCGGCATGATCAATCTGGGCAACCTGTATCGCGCCACGCAGCGGCCCGCGCAAGCGGAGGCCGCTTTTAGGAAAGCCCTGGCCAAGGCCCCTGAAAATATCAACGCGCTCTACAACCTGGGCCTGCTGCTGTCGGAATCGGGCCGCGCCGACGAAGCCGAGGCGGCCTTCCGCCAATCCCTGAAAATCCGGCCGAATCAGGCCGATGTATACAACGACCTGGGCAACGTGCTGATGGACCGGCTTCGCCTTGACGAGGCCGAGCAGGCTTACCGCAAGGCCATCGCGCTCTGTCCGGATTATGCCGACGCCTATTGCAACCTGGGCATGCTGCTGCTTGATGAGGGGAAAACGGACGCGGCAATGGTCGCTTTCCGCCGCGCCCTCGAAATCGAGCCCGGGCACCCGGACGCCCTTAACAGCGTGGCCAACCAGCTCAGCCTGCACGGCCATTTTGAGCAGGCTGAACTGGCATACCGTAAAGTGCTGGCCACCCGCACCGATTCCGCCAACCTCTACAACAACTACGGCAACCTGTTGAGAGAGTCCCATCGCTTTGCCGAGGCAGAGGCGGCCTACCGCGCGGCGGTGTCACTGCAGCCTGACTACGGCCACGCCCTGGGCCAGGCCGTAAGCTGCGCCCGCAGTCGATACGACTGGTCTAAAGCGGATGCGGATGCAGATGCGATTCTTCAGGCCCTGCACGCAGGCGTGACTGGCATCCCAGCACTGATGGTGCTGTCCCTGCCAGAGCTTGGCCCAGCGCAGCTTCGGCTGGCATCCGAACTTACAGCCAAAACATCTCTCAAGCCTTACCTGGATATGGCGCCGTTAGTTGAAACGAATCTGCACAGCTCTCGTGATCGCTTGCGGATCGGCTATCTGTCCGCCGATTTTCACGAGCACGCGGTCATGCATTTGCTGGCGGGTGTCCTTGAGGCCCACGACAAGAACCGTTTTGAGATTTACGCCTATTCAGTTGGGCCCGATCAACGGGATGCCTACCGTGAGAGGATCGAGCGGACGTGCGAACATTTTCATGACCTCCGGCCACTAGGGAAAATCGATGCGGCCAAGCGCATCGCGAAAGACAGAATCGACATTCTGGTCGATCTGAGCGGCCATACCGGCAATGCCAAGCCCGCCATCACTGCCCTACGCCCCGCGTCCATCATCGTCAGCTGGCTTGGCTATCCGGGGACGTTGGGCTTGCCACGGCTGGCAGACTACATCATCGGCGACGCTGTACTGACCCCGCTGGAATTCGCCCCTTACTATAGCGAGACGCTAGCCTGGATGCCGCATTGCTACCAGCCGAACGACCCCAAGCTCGTGGTCGGAGCCAAGCCGACCCGACGAGAGCTCGGCCTTCCCGAGGAAGGGGTGGTGTTCTGCTCATTCAATCAGGCCTACAAGCTCACGCCTGCCATATTCACGATTTGGTGCAGGCTGCTTGATTCAGTACCCGGCAGCGTGCTGTGGCTGTTGCGCCCCGCGGAGGATTCGGCCATCGATAATCTTTTGCGCGAAGCGTCGGATCGCGGCATCGGCCCCGAACGCCTGGCATTCGGTCCAAAACTGCCAATGCCGGAGCACCTGGCCCGGCTGCAACTGGCTGATCTGGCACTCGACACGTTCCCGTACGGGTCTGGAGCAACCGGCAGCAATGTTTTGCGTGCCGGGGTGCCCATGGTCACGCTCATGGGCGAATCGTACGTAAGCCGGATGGCGGCAAGCCAGCTGCATGCCGTCGGCCTGCCGGAACTGGTCACGACCTGCCCGGAAGATTATTTCAGCTTGGCCAGGGATCTCGCCTGCGATCCGGAGAAGCTGGCCATGGTCCGTGGAAAACTTGCGGGAAGCCTGCTCACGGCGCCCTTATTCGATACGGCCGGCTTCACGCTGGATCTGGAACGCCTGTATCAAAGAATCTGGCTGGATCACGAACGCGGGGTTCGTGTGCCGATTACAGAATGGTAGCTGGCTGCCGGACGGGAAATACTGGCGCGCTTCAGCAGGCACTGGAGCGCGAATTCGCCTAGAGCACGGCCCTGTATTTGTCGTAAAGGCGCATGACCTTCGGCTGCGGATAAACCTGCTCCTACAAGGGGCGTCACCGCCGTGATTTTTACACTGCGGTCTACGCTTACTTGGCACCCTCGACAGCGGGCTTGGGTGGCAGTGCTACCGATTTGAGCATGCGCTCAAGGCCTTTGATGCGGCTGCGGTATTCCTCGGTGATGGCGGCGGCGTCTTGCGCGTCGGTGAGCACGCGCGGGGTAATGAGGAGAATCAGCTCGGTGCGGTTGTCGACCCAGTTCTGGACGCCGAACAGCCCGCCGATGAGAGGAATCTGCGCGAGAAGCGGCAAGCCTTCGGTGGACTTGGTTTTTTCTTCCTTGATCAGGCCGGCGAGGATGATGGTTTCGCCGGATTTGACGGTGACGGTACTCTCGGCAGTACGTTTCTGGATGATGGGCGAGTCAATGCCGGAGATTTCGTTTTTTGTGGCGTTGCTGACTTCCTGATTGATCTCCATGGTGACCTGTCCGCCCGCATTGACGCGCGGGGTAACGGAGAGCATGACGCCGGTTTCGGTGTACTGGATGCTGCTGATGACGCCGGTGGCCGTGGTGGTGGTGCCGACAGTCTGGGTCTGGCTGAGGGTGGGCACGCGGTCGCCCACCTGAATCTTGGCCGTCTGGTTGTCTGCCACGGTGATATGCGGCGAGGAAATGATCTTGAGCTTGGAATCGGTCGCAAGGGCATTCAGGACAGCACCGACGTCGGCCGCCTTGCTCACCCAGGAATAGGAAAACCCGGGCACAAGCGCAGTAATCCCCCCCAGGCCGGTGTCGAGCTTGCCGTTGATGCGTGCACCATTGTTGAAATACCACTCCAGCCCGTATTTCAGTTCGTCCTTGAGGGTGATTTCGGCGATGGTGACCTCGATCAGAACCTGACGCACCGCGACATCGAGCTTGCGGATGGCGGATTCGATGCTCTCGTAGTCGGCGGGGCTGGCCAGAATCAACAGGGCGTTGTTGTCCTTGTCGGCGATGACGCGCACGTCCTGGGGCAAACCCACACTGTCATTAGACCCCGGCGCGGTTGTCGCTGCGGCAACCGGCCGCGCTGCCTTGTCGCCTGTGGCGTTCGGCTCGGCCGATTTGACCTCGGCAGGCGTGGCACCGGGCGCAAGTTCGGGGGAAGACACCGCCTTGGCTTGCGTACCCTTTCCGGAAAAAGCATCGTTGAGCAGGATGGCCAGATTTTCGGCCTTGCCGTTCTGCACCGGATACACGTAAAGCCGCTGGCCGCCCCCACCCGCGCCCGGACGATCCAGGCGCTCGATCCAGGTGCGGGCCTGCTCCAGATATTTCGCCTGCGGGGTGACCACCAGCAGGGCGTTGAGCCGTTCGATGGGGACGACGCGGATGGCGCCGGCGAGCGGGCCGAGATTCTTGTCGCCAAACAGCTTTTCCAGTTCGCCGGTGACCGTTTTCACGTCCACGCTTTGCAGGGTGAACAGGCCCACCGACATGCCGGAAATCCAGTCCACGTCGAACATGTCGATGGTCTCGAGCATGTGCTTCAGTTGCAGCTGGGTGCCGGACAGGATGAGCAGGTTGCGCAGCGGATCGATGCGCACGCTGGAAGGCTCGCCGGCGAGGGGCTCAAGGATCCTGGCCATGTCGGCCACGCCGATGTGCTTGAGTGGGACAATCTGGATGCTGTAGCCGCCGGGCAGCGGCTTGCCGGCTTCGGCCAGTTGCGGCGTGGCATTGCCCTTGCCCGCAACCGCCGAAGGCACGATGCGAAACACGCCATCGCCCTCGCGGATCATGACCGCTCCGTTCATGCGCAGGACCTCCTCGAGCGTGTGCATGGCCGCGCTTTTCGGGATGGGCTTGGCGGTGCGCAAGGTGATGGTTCCCCCCACGCGCGGATCGACGATGTAATTTTCCTTGAGGATGTCGCCCAGGATGGTGCGCACCACCTCGCGCAAATCGGCCCCTTCAAAATTCAGGGTCAGATTGCCGCCAGCGTCCGTGATCAAGGGTTGCGCTACATAAGGCTTGACCACCACGCCGCTGCCATAAAAAAGCTTGTGCCGTTCTTCGACATCGGCTTTCGCCTTGATTTCGCCGGCCACATTGGCCTGGGACGATGACATGGCGAGATTGCTTTCCGTTTCGGGCTGCTCAACCTTGGGCGTAGCCGCGCACCCAGCGATGAGGGTGGCCAGCAGAACGGGGACGGCAACTCGATTCGCTCGGCTTGTCTTCGGGGTATTGGTTTCCATGCTTAACTATCCCAGGGTTGGTTACTGCAACTGTGGCGTCCAGGACTTCTGGTTTCACGTAATACAGACTGCCTTTTCATTACTTGTAAAAATCTTTCAGCAGCGGATCGCGCTTACGATCTTCCACCGTCTGCGGCGGAGGAATGAGGGGTGCTGGTCGCTCGACCCGCCCGGCTGGAACACCCGCACCCTGCACAGGACCTGCCGGCTGGGCTGAAGTCGCCGGGGCGGCCTGGAACCTGGCGGGTTGCCCACGCTGGGGCGCGGCAACAGGCGCGGCAACAGGCTTGGAACTCCGCTGAATCTTGAGCCGTATCTCTTCCCGGTCTTCGTACTGGGTGAAAACGATGCGATCGGCCTCGACCATCTCAAGCTGGAGGCCATTGATGGTAAATCCCTGAACGATCTGGCGTTCCTTGCCGCTGGAGATTTCCTTGACGATCGCAATCCTCATCTCGTCCGTGATGATGGTCCCCAGCAATTGAAATTGACCTTTTTGCATGGTCGGGGGGGGCGGGGGGGGCGGGGGCGGCGCTGGTGGCGCCTCACTGCGGCTGGGCACGAAAAGCGGCCGCTCCAGCGTCACGGCATAGGTTTTTTCCCGCGCCGGCAGGCGAAAATCCGGATAAAGCGCGACCTCGATCGGCGCGGACGAATGCACCACAGGCACAGGCATGGGCTGGTGCAGCTTCTCACCCCAGCCCAACTCGCTGCCAATCGCCAGCGCCAGCAAGGTATTGACCAGTATCCAGGCCAGCAGCGCCAGACTCTTGATGTTGGTAAGGGTCATCATGGCTTCTTCAGCGCCGGTTTGGCGAGCCGGGTGAAGGCGTACAGTTCGAACTGCACCAGGACGTCAGGCTCGACGCCCGGAACAGGCTTGAACATTCTCACCACGCTAGCGCGAATGACCAGGTTGTCCACATACAGATACGGCAAGGCGGTTTCCAGCTCGTACAGGGCTTTCTGCAGAGCGGGCAATTGCCCGCGCAGCTGGAAATCGACTGCGACCTTGCGGCGCGGGCCGTCATCCTTGTGCGTGGCGATCTGGGTACTCTCCACCTTGAGCGCATTGGCTTCGATGATGGCCTGCGCCATTTGCTGCACCTCGGCCGCGGCAAGGGCTGGAGAACTGGCCTTGAGGTAGTAGCGGGCGGCATCCCGTTTTGCGATGAGCGCGATGTTCGCCTCGACATTTTTGCGCTGGGCAGCGACGCGCAGATAACGGCTGGTCCGATCCAGCCGATCTTCGATCGCCGTGTCGTAATGGAGATGGGCGCGCTGCCAGGGCACGTAGACCAGCACGGCGAGCAGAGCCAGCAGGGCGAGCAGCAGCGCAACGGCAAGCGCACGGCTTTGCATGGGGGTGAGCGTGAGTTTCATGGCTTTGCGGGCTGCTTGCCGGCCTTGGCCGGTGGTTTGTTTTGATGCAACCCCCGCAGTGTTGCGAGAGACCCGACCGGATCCATGGCCTTGATCCCGGCTGCGAGCTGGAAACGCTCCTCGCCACCCAGCACCTTGACCAGCGGCGATTTGAAATTGGCGTTTTCCAGCAAGGTCGACTGCTCGAACAGGCCAATCAGGCTGGCCGAGGAACCGGTATTGCCCTGCATGGTGATGTCCGCGCCGTGGATCTCCAGTTGCTGCAGCCAGGTATTGTCGGGAAGGATGCGGGTCACCTCTTCGAGCAAGGCCACTTTGGCCGGCATGGCCAGCTTGTGCTCGGTGGGGAAGTTATATTCGGCCACCAACCGCTCCTGTTCCCGCTTGAGCGCATCCACGGCATCGGCTTGTTGCTGGGCCTGGGCCAGGACCGGTTGCAGCGCGATCACGACCTCGCGCTTTTTCCAGAGCGGCGCCACAAGCAGGGCGGCAAACAAGACCAGCGTAACCCCCGCCATGGCCCCATAAAGCCAATACCCGGCGTGGCTCGGTTTGGGACGCAGCCTTGCCGGAAGCAGGTTCAGGCAGCTACCGCTACTTTCAAGTTCGTCGCTTACCACGACAGCCTGGGGCGTTACGCCCCAGGCTGTGAGATAGGACAGGATTTCGTCGATGACGGTTTTGGGCGCAACGCCCAACAGGACATGCAGGCGATTGTTGCTGCGATCCTCGCGCAATACCCGCTGGTCGTAATAGGCCTGATCGGCGGTATAGGGTGTCTGCCGCCCCAGCTCGAAGCCAAGCACCTGGGTCAGATTTTCTGCTGCGGCAAGGGGCAGGATGACTTGCTTGCGCAGCACCTGCGTAGCAGGCAGGCAGACGCCAACCGAACGGCCGCCGGCCTTGTTGAGCAGGGCATCGAAGGCGATCTTGTGCGCGGCCGCATCCCCCGCGGCGAGGTTGACGCGCCCGATCTCGCTCCGCTTCTGCCCGGCCAGGCGCCAGAGGACGAGCGCGCCTTGTTCCATCCCGGCCCACAGCACACTGGGCGAGGGGCGGTTTTTGGGGCGCAAAGCGGGGGGCACCAGGGCCGCCAGTTCACGGCCCCACCAGCGCAAAAAGCGCACCAGGACTGCACTGCGACTCTTTCGCTGCCTGCGTCGGGAGGATGTCATGCTCGCCATTGATCCAAGTCTGAGCGGATTAAGGCCGCCCCTCCTGCCAGAGCAGGAAGATAAACGGTTGTTTTGGGTCTGGTGCCAACTTTGCGACCGCCTCCCGGACGAACTGCGTACCGTCCGACGCTTTCGCAATCGACCGAAGATTATACACTTGGCTTGCAGCACCGGATTCGAATCCGACGGCCTGCGGGAAAGGCAGTGGCACCTGCTCTGCGGCCAGCATTTCCTCGCGCTGGGCGAGATAGGCATCCACGTCCGCTTCGGTCACGTTGGGCAGGGCCAGCAGGACCTGGCGCGGCGCCAGCGTACTGTTGATGCCGGGCGATCGGGAAAACACGGTGAGCGCACCCGCCAGTTTTCGATACAAGTCGGGGGTGACGCCGATGACCCGCTGGAGTTCGTCGACGGTCTGGAACGGGGCGTTGGTCGGAACATAGGGCAATCCCAGGGCCTCGTAACGATCCCGCTCCGCCCCCTGGGGGCGCGTAAGCTCGTCGACGTCCCTCCAGTCCAGGATGGCATCGAGCAGTTGATTGGCCTGTTCTTCATCCAGCCCGGCGGACAGCAGCAGCCCCTTGAGCAAGGCGTCGGGGGCGGTATTGAGGTCGATTTTGGCGGATTCGTCGCGCATGACGAGACGAATCTCGGCAGCATCCAGACTGAATGCGTGCGTCCTGCTGTCGGCCTTCCATCTCTCCGCATCGGTCGCCGGCTTGGCCAGTTCGTAGAGGCCGCGATGGACGCCGGCATCGGCCAGGGCGCGCGCCTTGGCGAGGGAAACCAGATTGCCGGCGACCAGGGCGGTGCTGCGCGCGCCATAGACGAAGCTGCCCGCAATGACGGCCAGCAGGGCGACGACCCAGAGCACGAGGATCAGCGCGATGCCGCGCTCGAACCTGTTTGGGCGGGCCGGCCGGGAGGATGCGTTGCGCATGCTCATTGCGTTCTGGCCCGAGGTGCGGCGACGATATCCGGCCAGGTTTCGCCGTTTTCCATGGTCAGTTGCAGGCGGATCAACTCGGGGGGTGTTTTTTGATCGAGCCATTGATCGTGCCAGGCAGGGTCTTCCGTTTCCGACTGGGCTCCGAAGTAGGCCAATGCCATCTCCTGGACGGCTTTTATCAGTACCTTGGGTTCGGCTTGTTCAATGGGCTCGAAACCCGGCGCGCCTGGGTCGGGCAATTGCCAGCGCATCACCAGGTCGCGCCCGGTCTCGCCGTCGACCAGGTCGAGGGCGATGAGGTGGTTGCCGGATGCGCCGTCGTGCATCGCCACTGTCCCGACGAAGCGCAGGGACTCGGCTTCGCCGGCGAAGGCAAGCCGGTCCTCTTCGCCCACCCGCCAGCGCAAGGGGTAGGTTTGCTCGATGCCGCGCCGGATGAAATCGACGACGACCGCCTGCCGCGAGGAGGTGACCATGCGCTGTTCGCCCGCCTCCCAGCTGCGCGTTCCGAGATTCAGTCCCGCGAACAGCAGGCTCAGGATGAAGCCCACCAAGGTCATGCCGATGAGCAATTCCAGGAGGGTGAAGCCTTGCGAGCGGCGTATGGGATTCATGGCCGGAGCGCCGCGCGCAGGGTCACGAAACGAAGGACGCGCGGTTTCGTGGCCGTGTGGTCCCAGCTCACGGCGACTTCCACCTGGTACAGGTCGACCGGCGCGCTCGCGTCCTCCAGGGGAGGGGTGCCCGTGTCGTAGCGCTGCACCGAGGTGCGCCACGTATGGCCAGGTTCCGCCCCGCCCGTGCTCTCGCCCTCGGCCAGGGGCGACTCGACGCCGACGGCCGCCAGCTGCGATTCGGCGATGGCCACGGCCCGGCTGTAGTGCTCCGCCGTGCCGATATTGCCGAGTCCTCCGGAGAAGATGCGCATGAGCACCCCCAGCGCCAGGGCGAGGACGATGAAGGCGACCAGCACCTCCAGCAGGGAGAAGCCCCGGCAGGACCGCTTCACGGCGTATCCAGAATCTCGACCTGGCCGGTGAGCCAGTCGACATCGACGAGGAATTTGCGTTCGCCCATGGCCAGGCTCACCCGGCCTCCGGTCGAACTGCCGTCGGGATAGAAACGGATGGCGGCGGTGCTGGCGTCGGTAACCTCGCCCTGGGCGGTGTAGACCCCGATTTCCGCCTGTTGCGGCAGCTTGCGGGGCTTGCTGTCTCCGCTCAGCAGGAAACTGTGCGCCTCGACATCCAGGGTGAGGGTCGCCTCGCCCCGGCTGACGATCGCCTGGGAACGCGCTTTGCGCAGGCCGGCCGCCACCTGACGGGCACCCGCCTTGAGCTCGGCGGTCGAACCGCCGACGGCGAACATCGGCGGAATCAGGGCGTAGGTCATTGCCAGCAGCGCCAGCACGACCAGCAATTCCAGCAGGGTGAAGCCGGCTTGACGGGCTATCACCAACTCACGATGTCCCGATCCTCGCCCTCGCCGCCCTCGCGCCCGTCGGCGCCGAGGCTGGAGAGATCGAAAGTGCCGTGCTGGCCCGGGGATGCATATATATAGTCAGCGCCCCACGGATCCTTGGGAACGGTTTTTTTCTTCAGGTACGGGCCATTCCAGTTGGTCGCCCCCCCCGGTGCCTCGACCAGTGCCTGCAGGCCCTCCTGGGTGTTGGGATGGCGCCCGACCTCAAGCTTGTACATGTCAAGCGCCGCCCCGAACTCCTCGACCTGGAGCTGGGCCGTGTCGGACTTGGCGCTGGAGACGTATTTCATCACGCGCGGCCCCGCCAGCGCCGCGAGCATGCCGAGGATGACCAGAACCACCAGCAGTTCGAGCAGGGTGAAGCCGCGCTGCGCCCTTGCCAATTTGAATCGGACCGACATGTATAACTCCTTTGCAAAAATTTATCCTGATGCCGGGGCTGCTTCCGGCATCAACGTCTGGCCGCTCGAAAAGCAGCCTGCAACCCATTTGATTTCGTAGGGTGCGCCGTGCGCACCATTGAACGTGCCCAAAGGGAACCCGTCCCTGCGGGACATAAAACGGTGCGCACGGCGCACCCTACATGTTTTCTTCGGCGCGAGAACCTGTCCACCGGTCATACCGCCAGTTCGTTGACGCTCAGGATGGCCACCAGAATGGACATGATGATGGCGCCGATGAGCAGCCCCAAGCCCAGGATCAACGCGGGTTCGAGCAGGCCGAGGGTGCGTTTGACCGCGGTCTTCACTTCCCGGTCGAAAACGTCGGCGACCTGGATGAGCATTTCGGATAGCCGCCCGGTTTCCTCGCCGACCATGACCATGTGCACGCCCAGCCTTGGAAAAACCTCGGCTTCCATGAGCGGCACGCCAAGGCCCTTGCCTTCGCGCAGCTTGGTCGCCACTTCGTCGATACGCTCGGCCATGACGCTGTTGGTCAGGGTTTCCTTGACGATGGACAGCGCAGACAACAAAGACACCCCATTGTCGAGCAAGGTTCCCAGGGTGCGGGAAAAACGGGCCATTTCGATCTTGGCCACCAGGTCCCCGATCA
Organism: Thiobacillus sp.; assembly: GCA_019459055.1. Classification (GTDB taxonomy): domain Bacteria; phylum Pseudomonadota; class Gammaproteobacteria; order Burkholderiales; family Thiobacillaceae; genus Thiobacillus. The sequence continues at coordinate 53,864 of JAIBEI010000039.1, forward strand.
GGGGCAGGGCAAGAAAGCGCTCGTCCCAGCGATAGCGGCTGTCCGGGTCGGCCATCTGACGCTTGAACAGGGCAGACAGGACCAGACTGCCGCCAATCAGCGCCCACCACCAGGCCTGAAAGAACTCGCCAGCGCCGACGACGATCTGCGTCGCCAGGGGCAGGGCCTTGCCGGATTCCTCGAACATCTGGGTGAACTGCGGCACGACGAAAATCAGCAGCACGACGACCGAAACCACCGCCACCATGACCAGGATGGCCGGGTAGATCAGCGCGGATTTGACGGTTTCCCTGAGATCCTTGGCTCGCTCCATGAACTCGGTCAGGCGGAGCATGACGACTTCCAGCGCGCCGCCCGCCTCGCCCGCACGGATCATGTTGAGATAAAAACGGGAGAAGACACCCTGCTGGGCGTCCAGCGCGGCATACAGGGATGAACCGCCGCGCACGTCCTGACGAACCTCGCCGAGGATTTCGGCGATCTCATCGTTGGCCGAAAGATTGACCACGATTTCCAGGGCACGGTCGAGCGGCAGGCCGGCACGCAGCAGCGTGGAGATCTCGCGCGTCATCATGGCGATTTCGTCCTGGCTCACCCGCGCGCGGCCGAATCCGCCCAGCCAACCCCCGCCACTGCCCGCAGTCGCCTCTTCAATCTGGATCGGCATGAAGCCCTGCGCCTGAAGGTGCTCGGCCACCGAATCCGGCCCGCGCGCCTCCATTTCACCTTCGAGGATGCTCCCCTGCGCGTCTGCCGCCTTGTACTGAAAAAGTGGCATTCTCAGTCTTCCCGGGTCACGCGCAGCACTTCGTCGAGGGTGATCACCCCGGCAATGACTTTGCGCAGGCCATCCTCATACAGGGTCTGCATGCCCTCTTCGATGGCCTGTCGGCGGATCTCCCCGGACACGGCATGACGCATGATCAGACTGCGAATCGTATCGGTCATCGGCAGCATTTCCATGATGCCCAGTCGACCGCTGTATCCGGTACCGCCACAGGCCTCGCAGCCTACGGGCCGGTATAAAACGATGGGCGAATCGCCAGCGAACCGTTTGAGGTCGAATTCCTGCACGACTTCGGGCAGGGGTTCATACGGTTCGCGGCAGGCCTTGCAAAGCGAACGCACCAGACGCTGGGCCAGGATGCCGTTCACGGTGGAAGTCAGCAGGTAGTCCTCTACCCCCATATCGAGCAAGCGGTTGACCGTGCTGGATGCATCGTTGGTGTGAAGCGTGGAGATCACCATGTGTCCGGTGAGCGCCGACTGCACCGCGATCTGGGCCGTCTCCAGGTCGCGGATCTCGCCGATCATGATGACGTCGGGGTCCTGGCGCACGATGGAGCGCAGCGCGTTGGCAAAGGTCAGGCCGATCTGCGGCTTGACCTGAATCTGGTTGATGCCCTCCATCTGGTATTCCACCGGGTCTTCCACGGTGAGGATCTTGACGTCCGGCTTGTTCAGCAGTTGGAGTGCGGTGTAGAGCGTGGTGGTCTTGCCGCTGCCGGTGGGGCCGGTGACCAGCACGATGCCGTGCGGCTGGGTGAGCGCGTCGAGAAACAGCTTGAGCGTCGCCGGATCGAAACCCAGGGTATCGAAATTGAGCGGCACGCCGCCCTTATCCAACACCCGCATGACCACGCTTTCGCCGTGCATGGTCGGCACGGTCGACACGCGCAGGTCGATTTCCTTGTTCTTTGCCTTCAGCTTGATGCGGCCATCCTGAGGCAGGCGGCGCTCGGCGATGTCCAGATTGGCCATGATCTTGATGCGCGAGATCACCGCCGCCGACAGTCGACGCGGCGGCGATTCCACCTCCTGCATCACGCCGTCCACCCGGAAGCGCACGATCAGGCGGCTCTCGAACGGCTCGACATGGATGTCCGAGGCGCGCGCGTCCAGGGCGCGTTCCATGATCAGGCTGACCACGCGGATAACCGGCGCTTCGCTGGCCAGGTCTTTCAGATGCTGGACGTCGCTGCTTTCCTCCAGTTCGACCGGCCCTTCGGCCTCGCCGACAATCTGTCCGATGCTGCTACGGCCCGCAACATAAAGCCGCTCAAAAGCAGCGTCGATCTCATCAGGCAAGCCGAGCAGAACGGTGATCTCCCGCCCGGTTGCCAAATGGAATGCATGGATGACATAGCGGTCGAGCGGGTCGGCCATCACCAGCACCAGGCGATCGGCACCCTCGTGCACGGGCAAGGCACGGGCTTCCTGGAGAAACTTGGTCGATACCCGCTCCTCGAAGACCGGCAAGGCGGGGTAGTCCTCGGCCGTGGCCAGGGGGATGCCCAGCTGCTCCGACAATGCCTGGTACAAAACCTTCTCGGTGACCCAGCCCTTCCTGGCCAGAATTGCGCCAATCCGCTCCGAGCCACCCGCATCTTTCTGCAGCTTGAGCGCGGCCAGCAGGTTTGTCCGCTCCAGCGCCCCCCGCCCGATCAGGATTTCACCGATGAGTTTTTTTGACAAAACAGGTCGTCTCAACAACTAAAGGACATCATTGTATTTCATCAGCCAAAAAATACGGCGGGCACCGGGCGGGGCGTCTTTGACCGCTTGCTCCGTATGCCGGCTACATTTGCCATTTGCGCCTTGCGGCGCCTCGCGGCTGAACAATCGCAACAGCAAATTTCTGGAATCCCCCCCTCCCCCGGTAAAATTCCGGGATGATTGTCTATCTCCACGGCTTCAATTCCTCTCCCGCGTCCGGCAAGGCCCGCCAGCTCGGCGAGCATATGGCCCGCATCGGCCGGCTGGCGGACTACTATTGCCCGGCGCTGCCCAACAGCCCGCGCGAGGCCATCGCACTCGCCGAGGCCGAACTGGAGCGACGACGCCCCGAATCGGTCACCCTGGTCGGCAGTTCGCTGGGCGGCTTCTACGCCACCCATCTGGCGGAAAAGCACGGCTGGAAGGCGGTGCTGGTGAACCCGGCGGTGCACGCCCATAAACTGCTGCGCGCCGCGCTTGGCCCGCAGACCAACTGGCATACCGACGAGTCGTGGGTGCTCACCGAGACGCATCTGAACGAACTCGCGGCGCTGGATGTCGAAGCCGTCATCCGCCCCGAACGCTATCTGCTGCTGGTGCAGACCGGCGACGAGGTGCTCGATTACCGCGATGCGGTGGCCTATTACGCGGGGGCCACGCAAATCATCGAAGAAGGCGGCGACCACGGCTTTGCCGGGTTCGAGCGCCACTACCAAACCATTCTGGATTTCTGATGCACCTTATTTTTGAAGAAGACGGCCATTTCAAGGCCGGTTCCATCCTGTCCGAAACCGATGCCACGGCGCAGGTGGAAACCGCCTCGGGCAAGCGCAGCAAGATCAAGGCGGCCAATATCCTGCTGCGTTTCGCCGCGCCGGCACCGACCGAGGCGATGGCCGAAGCGGAAACGCTGGCGGCGGAGCTCGATGCCGACTTTCTGTGGGAGGCGGCAGGGGCCGACGAGTTCGGCTTCGAGCAGTTGGCGCAGGAATATTACGGCCACGCGCCGATGCCGCCGGAATCGTTGGCGTTGCTGCTGAAACTGCACGGCTCGCCGATCCATTTCCACAAAAGAGGCAAGGGCCGCTACCGTCCCGCCCCGGCCGAAACGCTGACGGCGGCCAAGGCCGGCCTGGAGAAAAAGCGGCTGGCGGCGGAGCGGCAGGCGCATCTGGCGGCGGAACTGGCGGCCTTTCGGCTGCCCGAGGAATATGCCTCGCTGGTCCCGCGCATCCTCATCGCGCCGGACAAGAACACGCTCGAATACAAGGCGCTGGAAGACGCGGCGGCGGCTACCGGGCTGTCGCCGTTGCGGCTGATCGAACGCTGCGGCGCGATTCCGTCGACGCTCGACTTCCACCTGGCGAGCTTCCTGCTGGAATACTTTCCGCGCGGCACCGGCTTTGCCGAAGTCACCGAGCCCACCGACCCGCCCGAACTGCCGAGAAGCGCGGTACGTGCATTCTCGATGGACGACGAGGCGACCACCGAAATCGACGACGCGCTGTCGGTCGAGTGGCACGACGACGGCAGCATCCGCGTCGGCATCCATATCGCCGCGCCGGCGCTCGGCATCGCGCCGGGCTCCGAACTCGACAAGGTGGCGCGCGAGCGGCTGTCGACCGTGTACTACCCGGGCAACAAGATCACCATGCTGCCGGAGGCGCTGATCCACCACTACACGCTGGGCGAAACCCACGACTGTCCGGCGCTGTCGCTGTACGTCGACGTGGCGCCCGACCTGCGCGTGCTCGGCACCGAGTCCAGACTCGAAATGGTGCACATCGCCGACAACCTGCGCCACGAGACGCTGGAGGTGCTGTTCAACGACGACACCCTGCGCAACCCGGCGGTGCCCGATTACCCCTACCGCCGCGAGCTGGAATGGCTCAGGGACTTCGCCGCGGTGCTCGAAGCCGGGCGCGGCAAGGCCGACACGGTCGACCGCGTCGACTACAACTTCAAGGTCGACGGCGAGCGCATCAGCATCGTGCCGCGCAAACGCGGCAGCCCGATCGACAAGGTGGTGTCGGAGCTGATGATTTTCGCCAATGCCCACTGGGGCGGCTGGCTGGCGGAGAACCGCGTGCCCGGCATCTATCGCGCGCAGTCCAACGGCAAGACGCGCATGACCACCGCGCCCGACCCGCACGTCGGCCTCGGCGTCGATCAATATGCGTGGTCGTCGTCGCCCCTGCGGCGCTACGTCGACCTGGTCAACCAGCGCCAGCTGATTTCATTGGTGCAGGGCAGCGACCCGACGTACCCGCCGCGCAGCGAGCAGCTGTTTTCGGTGGTGCGCGAATTCGAGCTGGCGTACGACGCCTACAACGAGTTCCAGCGGCGGCTGGAGCGCTACTGGATGCTGCGCTGGATGCAACAGGAAAACATCCAGGAGGTCATCGCCAGTGTCATCCGCGAAGACCTGGTGCGCTTCGACAACCTGCCGCTGGTGACGCGCGCGCCATCGGTATTGGGTGTCGCGCCGGGCGCCAAGGTGCGGCTGGCGATTTCCAGCATCGACCTGCTCGACATCAATTTTCACGCCGAACTCGTGGAAACGCTGACGCCGCCTGACAGCAGCGCCGCCCTTCCGTAAAATCAGGCCTGCCCCAACTCCCGGTTCCCATGGTGTCTACCCAGCCTCTTCCCCTCGCCGAGCCGTCCAAGCAAGGCACCCGCATGGCGCTGGCCCTGCTGGCGTCGGCTGCGGTGCACGGCATGATGCTGTCGACCCAGTTCGTGCAGATCAATCCGCGTCTGTTCGAGGACCCCAACCTGCCGATGGAAGTGGTGCTGGTCAACGCCAAAACCAGGGAGGCGCCGCTCAATCCGGATGCACTGGCGCAGGTGAGCCTGGCCGGCGGCGGCAATACCGATGAAGACCGGCGACTGAAGAGCCCGCTGCCCGCCAGCAGCAAAACCCAGAGCGGAAGCGAGGAAGCCGCCGTGCAGGCGCGGGTGGCCGAACTGGAGCAGCAGGCCAGAACCCTGTTGACCCAGTTGCAGCCCAACGGCCAGCTGCAGGAGCATCCGCAGGCTGCGCCGCCCGAGCCGGTTCAGCCCGCCATCGACGCCAGCCAGCTCAACCTGCAGGCGCGCGAAATGGCGCAGTTGCAGGCGCGCATCTCGCAGCAATGGGACGCCTACCAGAAGCGCCCCAAGCGCGCCTTTGTCGGAGCCAACGTCAAGGAATACGCGTTTGCGCGCTACGTCGAGGACTGGGTCACCAAGGTCGAACGCGTCGGCAACGTCAACTACCCCGAAGCCGCGCGCCGCCAGGGCCTGTACGGCAGCCTCAGGCTGACCGTGTCGATCCACGCCGATGGCCGCATCGAAAAGGTCGACATCGATCGTTCGTCCGGCTCCAAGATCCTCGACACCGCGGCGATCCGGATCGTCGAACTCGCCGCGCCCTACGCGCGCTTCCCCGACGACATGCGGCAAAAGGCCGACATCCTGTCGATCACCCGCACCTGGACCTTCACCCGCTCGGACCAGCTCGTCGGCACGGACTGAGTTCCATCACTTCAGGCCTGCGAAATCAATGGCCTCACGCTCATGGCAAGCGCATGGTTTTTTCAAGAGTGGGCGCGCGCCGTGAAAAGCACATCGCCGCCGACACTAGAGGGCGAACAGCGAAACGCCCATGGCGAGAAGCGCCAGCGCAACGGCCACGCCGCACAGCACAGCCATGCGCCGGAAGCGCGACTCTGCGATTGCTGCGGCCTGCTCGAGCGCGGTCACCGTTTTCCGCAGCTGTTCGGCCAGCTCCTTGACGTGCAGCGCATTCTGCGAGGCCGCCGACTGCAGCTCGGTGATCTGCTGCTGCAGGACGCTGTTCTGGGCTGCAGCAGCCTCGTCGCTTTTGCGCGTGGTGAACACCGGCAGCGCCGATGAAATGATCGGACTGATGAAAGGCAGGATTGCCTTGACTGCGGGAATCAACCATACCGCCATGAAATCTCCTTGTCTGGATGCAGCATCACGCCGTGAACACTACTTTAGCGCAGGCGCCGCCTGCCTGAATAGCGCCAGCGCCAGCCCCCTTTGCACGGCGTGATCCACAATCGGCGCAGGATAATCGCGCCCGATGACGCAGCCCGCGCGCTGCTGCCCGGCGGCAGGCATCGTCCATGGGGCATGAATGAATTTTTCCGGCACGCGGGCAAGTTCCGGCAGATAGCGGCGGATGAATGTTCCCTGCGCGTCGAAACGCTCGGATTGCGTCACCGGATTGAAGATGCGGAACCAGGGCTGGGCATCGCAGCCGACCGAGGCCGCCCACTGCCAGCCGCCGCTGTTGGCGGCGAGGTCGAAATCGATGAGCTTTTCAGCAAAATAGCGCTCGCCGAGCCGCCAGTCGACCAGCAGATCCTTGGTGAGGAACGAGGCGGCGACCATGCGCAGGCGGTTGTGCAGGTAGCCGGTCTGGTTCAACTGGCGCATCGCGGCGTCGACCAGCGGGTAGCCGGTGCGCGCTTGGCACCAGGCTTCGAAATGACCGGGGGGATTCGGCCACGGCAGCGCGTCGTACTGGCGCTTGAAAGCATGGCCGCTGGCGACGTCGGGGCGATGCCACAGGATCTGATGATAGAAATCGCGCCAGATCAGTTCGGACAGCCAGGTCTGCGCGCCGCGCCCGCCCTGCTGCCAGGCCGCGGCGGCAAGCTGGCGGATCGACACGGTGCCGAAGCGCAGATGCACCGAAAGGTAGGACGGCCCCTTCTGCGCGGGGAAATCGCGCGTTTCCCGATAGCGGTCGATGCGGTCGAGAAAATCCTCGAATAGCTGCGCGCCGCCCGCCATGCCGGTGGGCAGCGTGCGTTCGGCAGCGGCAAAGCCGATGTCCTGCAGACTCGGGATGGCGCTCGACTGGGGTGTTAACCGGTCTGCGTAGGCGTCGACCGGATAGGCCCGCAGGTCAAACGGCGTCAGCCTTTTCAGCCAGGCATTCCTGTAGGGGGTGAATACGCTGTACGGCGTGCCGCCGGCAGTCAGCACTTCGTCACGTTCAAAGAGTACCGTGTCCTTGCTGTGATGGACGGCGATGCCGCCCGCGTGCAACGCGGCCTCGACGGCGGCGTCGCGCGCCAGCGCGGCAGGGTCATCGTCATGATTGAAAAAGACAGCGTCGATCTGCAGGCCGGCGGCCAGCCGCACGACCTCGTCGCGCGCGACGCCGTGCCGGACCACGAGGCCGCCCCCCCGGGCCGCGAGGGCCTGCTGCAATTCAGTGACGCTGGCGTGGATGAACGCGACGCGACGGTCGGCCGGGTCGGGGAGCATGTCGAGGATATCGCGGTCGAAAATGAAGGCGCATACGACCTGCCGCGACCGTTTGAGCGCGTGGTAGAGCGCGGCATGGTCGAAGTCGCGCAGATCGCGGCGGAACCAGACCAGGGCGCGGGCGTATTCAGGCATCGGGGGGTTCTGATCGCTATAGTGTTAGGGACAGGGCGCAAAAAGGAATGCTTGCTTGAATTGAGCAGATTACAATGGGAGGGCAACCATGGATACCGTCAATCTCACCCACAATTTCCTGATCGCCATGCCGGGCATGGTCGATCCCAATTTCAATGGCACGCTGACCTATATTTGCGACCACAGCGAGCAGGGCGCGCTGGGGGTGGTGGTCAACCGGCCGATCGATCTGGACTTGTCGACGCTGTTCGAGCAGATCGGCCTGTCCCTGCCCGAGCGCCTGCACAAGAACATGGTTTATTTTGGCGGCCCGGTGCAAACCGAACGCGGTTTTGTGCTGCACACGCCGCCGCAGACCTTCAGCTCCACCCTTACCGTCCACGACGTGATCAGCCTCACCACCTCGAAGGACGTGCTCGAGGCCGTGAGCCAGGGCGCCGGGCCGCAAAAATTCATGGTGTCGCTGGGCTACGCAGGCTGGGGCGCGGGCCAGCTGGAAGAGGAAATCAAACAGAACGCGTGGCTGTCGGTGGCCGCCGACCCGCTGGTGATTTTCGACCTGGCGCCCGAAGAGCGCCTGCCTGCCGCGATGAAGCGCCTCGGCATCGACTTTGCGAGCCTGTCCGAAGAAGCAGGGCACGCTTGACTTGAGCCATGCAGACACCCACGGCACGGTGCTGGCCTTCGACCTCGGCCTCAAACGCACCGGCGTCGCCTCGGGCGATCTGTCGATCGGCGTCGCGCACCCGCTCAGCGTCATCCAGGCCGAGTCCACCGATGCGCGGCTCGCCGCCATCGCCAAACTGATCGCCGAATGGCAGCCAGTGCTGCTGGTGCTGGGCCTGCCCACCCATGCCGACGGCGGCGAACACGAAATGACGCGGGTGGCCAAAAACTTCGCGCGCAAACTAGAATCGCGTTTCAATTTGCCGGTATTTCTGGTGGACGAGCGCCACACCAGCACGGCGGCCGAATCCGAATTGCATGCGCGCGGCATCCACGGCAAGAAGAACAAGGCGCTGGCGGACGCCGTCGCCGCACAACTGATACTGCAAGGATTTTTTGATGCACGCCTCATTGCCTGACGTCGACCCCCTGATTGCGCAGCTTGCCGCCGCCATCGCGCCCACCCTCACACCGGATACCGTCATCGTCGGCATCCACACCGGCGGGGTTTGGGTGGCCGAGCGGCTGCACGCGCTGCTCGGCTGCAAGCTGCCGCTCGGCACGCTCGACATCTCGTTCTATCGCGACGATTTTTCGCGCATCGGCCTGCACCCGCAGGTGAAGCCGTCCAACCTGCCGTTCGACCTCGAAGGCCGCGACATCCTGCTGGTCGACGACGTGCTGCACAGCGGGCGCACGGTGCGCGCGGCGATGAACGAGCTGTTCGATTACGGCCGCCCGGCCTCGATCCGCCTGGCGGTGCTGGTCGACCGTGGCGGCCGCGAGCTGCCGATCCGCCCAGACTTTGCTGGCCTCACGCTTGCCGTGCCTGCCCACCAGAACGTCAATCTTTCGCGGCTGGACGACGGCCACCTGACCCTTTCCCTCGCGTGATCCTAAAAACCGCAGTTGACCGCTTATAACCTCAAGGAGTCCCACATGGATATTGGCTTTTCTGCCTTCGATCATGTTCACCTTTCGGCTGGGTCCGCTACGCACCCGCTGGCACGCCTGGTCGTGCGCCTGCCTTTGCAGCCGCAAGGGGTAGGCCGGATTCGTAAAGCCGCTAAAGCG
>JAIBEI010000045.1 GCA_019459055.1 Thiobacillus sp.
GATGGTGATGCCTGGCGACAACGTCAGCATCAAGGTATCGCTGATCCAGCCGATCGCCATGGACGAAGGTCTGCGTTTTGCCATCCGCGAAGGCGGCCGCACCGTCGGTGCCGGCGTTGTTGCCAAGATCGAAGAATAAGGCGGGTAGTTGAAATCAAGGCCGGGTTCGGTGCGGCGGGTGCGCACCGAATGCCGGCCTTTAAGAATACAGGCCAATAGCTCAATTGGTAGAGCGTCGGTCTCCAAAACCGAAGGTTGGGGGTTCGAGACCCTCTTGGCCTGCCACAGGATAAGCCGCAAGGCGCACAGCATTCATGGCTGACAAACTCAAGCTGCTGGTAGCAGTGTTGCTGGTCATCGCAGGGGTGGCCGGCTTTTATTTTTTTGCGGACGCGCCCACCGTGGTGCGTGTGCTGTCCGTGATCGTGGGTGTCGTGCTGGCTGGCGTCGTTGCTGGCATGTCGACTCCGGGCGGGCAGTTTTTCCGCTTCGCGCTCGATGCGCGTGACGAGGCCAAGAAGGTTGTCTGGCCGACGCGCAAGGAAACCATTCAGATGACGGGTGTGGTCATGTTGTTCGTGATCGTGATGGCGCTGTTTCTTTGGGCGGTTGACAGTATTTTGATGTGGCTGGTCAAACTGGCCATGGGACAGGGGGGTTGAGTATGCGGTGGTACGTGGTTCATGCCTACTCCGGCTTCGAGAAAAGCGTCGCGCGCAATCTGATCGAGCGCATCGAACGTGCGGGCATGAAGGATCGTTTCGGCGAAATCCTGGTGCCGGTGGAAGAAGTGGTTGAGATGAAGGGCGGTCAGAAAAAGACCGCCGAGCGCAAGTTCTTCCCCGGATATGTCCTGGTGCAGATGGAGATGGACGACGACACCTGGCATCTGGTGAAAAGCACACCCAAGGTGACGGGCTTCGTCGGTGGAACGGCAACCAAACCCGCGCCGATTACCGAGAAAGAGGTTCAGTCCATCCTCGACCAGATGCGCGAGGGCGTTGAAAAGCCCAAGCCCAAGGTGCTGTTCGAGGTGGGTGAGGCGGTGCGTGTCATTGACGGCCCGTTCACTGACTTCAGTGGAAATGTGGAAGAAGTGAATTACGACAAGAGCAAATTGCGCGTGTCGGTGATGATTTTTGGCCGGGCGACGCCTGTGGAACTGGGCTTCGGTCAGGTCGAAAAAGCCTGAATTCCGGCTTCGGCCGGGAAGGGCAAAAATCCGGTTCGCCGGAGAGGAGCGCGAGTAGGGTTACCCAAAGCGCGTTGGTACTCACTTATTAGGAGCCATCATGGCAAAGAAAATTGTCGGCTATATCAAGCTGCAAGTCCCGGCGGGCAAGGCGAATCCTTCGCCGCCCATCGGCCCCGCGCTCGGTCAGCGCGGTCTGAATATCATGGAGTTCTGCAAGGCGTTCAACGCCAAGACGCAGAGCATGGAGCCCGGTCTGCCGATTCCGGTCGTCATCACCGCGTTTGCGGACAAGAGCTTCACCTTCGTGATGAAGACGCCGCCCGCAACGGTGCTGATCAAGAAGGCGATCAAGCTCGACAAAGGCAGCGCCAAACCGAACCTCGACAAGGTTGGCACGATCAATCGCGCCCAGCTGGAAGAGATCGCCAAGGCCAAGGAGCCCGACCTGACCGCGTCCAACATGGATGCGGCAGTGCGCACCATTGCCGGCACAGCCCGTTCCATGGGCATCATCGTGGAGGGAGTCTGAGATGGCTAACGTATCCAAGCGCTTGCGCGCGCTCAAAGAAAAAATCGACCGTAACCGCAATTACCCGGTGGCCGATGCGCTGCAGCTGGTCAAGGACGCCGCCACCGCCAAGTTCAACGAGTCGATCGACATTGCGGTGAACCTCGGCGTTGACGCCCGTAAATCCGACCAGATGGTTCGTGGTGCCGTGGTGCTGCCGAAGGGTATTGGCAAGACGGTTCGTGTCGCCGTATTCGCCCAGGGCGACAACGTGCAGAAGGCAAAAGATGCAGGCGCCGATATCGTCGGTTTCGACGACCTGGCAGCCGAAATCAAGGCCGGAAAAATGGATTTTGACGTGGTGATTGCCACCCCCGACGCCATGCGTGTCGTCGGTCAACTCGGCCAGATCCTGGGCCCGCGTGGCCTGATGCCGAACCCCAAGGTGGGAACGGTGTCGGCCGACGTGGCGGGTGCGGTGAAAAACGCCAAGGCCGGCCAGGTGCAGTACCGCACCGACAAGGGCGGCATCGTGCATTGCACCATTGGCCGCGCCTCGTTCAGCGTTGAAGACCTGAAAGAGAACCTGGCTGCACTGTTGGATGCGCTTCAGCGCGCCAAACCGGCCAGTTCCAAGGGCGCCTATTTCAAGCGCCTGTCGGTGTCTTCCACCATGGGCGTGGGCGTTCGCGTAGACCAGGCCAGCGTCAGCGCATAACTTTAATTGCGGGCTCTCTGGAAAGAGAGCCTGAATGAACTTTGGGCCGTCAGCCGGTGGTTTCGGTTGACGGGTTGTCAAAGACCGTAGGGGCGTCGTTCGTGAGGCGTGAGGCGTGAGGGGTGAGGTGTATATCCCGAACAAATCAGCCTCCTACGTGCTTAATCGGTTGGATGGAAGGTCGTTGGTGCGCGGGCGTGTTCCTTACGCCTCACCCCTCACGCCTCACCGAAAACCGCCCTACGCAGATGGCGTTCCCCAGCAGGATTTTCCTGTCAAGGTCGCCAGCCGGAGCGGGCAACGCTCCGTAACTGAGAAGGAGGTAAGACCTTGAGTCTGAATCTTGAAGAAAAGAAAGCCGTCGTTGCTGAGGTTGCTGCGCAGGTCGCGGCCGCCCAGACGGTTGTTGTTGCCGAATACCGTGGCATCAAGGTGGAAGATCTGACCCGGTTGCGCGCGCAAGCGCGCAAGGAAGGCGTCTATCTGCGCGTGTTGAAAAACACGCTGGTACGCCGCGCGTTTGCGGATACGCCGTTTGCAGGGCTTGCCGCCCAGCTGGTCGGCCCGCTTGCCTACGGCATGTCCAAAGACCCAGTGGCTGCCGCCAAGGTGATGCACGAATTTGCCAAGACCAACGACAAGTTTGTCGTCAAGGCCGGTGCCATGCCCAACTTCCTCATGTCCGCCAAGGATGTGGGGAATCTGGCCAGCATGCCCAGCCGTGACGAGCTGCTGTCCAAGCTCTTGGGCACCATGCAGGCCCCGATCGCGCAATTCGTTCGCACGCTGAACGAAGTGCCGACCAAGTTCGTTCGCGGACTGGCTGCGGTGCGCGACAAGCAGGCCGCCTGATCCCAACCGGGACAGCGCAGCCTGCCGACATCCGAATCGACGATATTGTTTTTAAATCTGAAGCACATTGACAGGAGTAACACAAATGGCTGTTTCTAAAGCTGAAATTCTCGACGCCATCGCCGGCATGACGGTGCTGGATCTGTCCGAGCTGATCAAAGAAATGGAAGAAAAATTTGGCGTGTCGGCTGCTGCCGCTGCCGTTGCCGTGGCAGCCCCCGCTGCCGGTGGCGCCGCTGCTGCTGAAGAGCAGACCGAGTTCACCGTGATGCTGAATTCCTGTGGCGAAAAGAAAGTGGAAGTCATCAAGGTGGTGCGTGCTGCGACCGGCCTGGGCCTGAAAGAAGCCAAGGATCTGGTCGACGGCGCTCCCAAGGCGGTGAAAGAAGGCGCCACCAAGGCCGATGCCGACGCGCTGAAAAAGCAGTTGGAAGAAGCAGGCGCTACCGTCGAAATCAAATAAGTCTACGGTTCCCAGGTCGGTGCGTGCAAGCGTGCCGCCTGCTTCCGGTGACGCATTTATTTCGATCGTATGCGGCGGGGCAACCCGCGGCAGACGCAAGCAGCAAATACCCGGAACCCGGAATCGGCTTCCGGGTCGTTTGCTTTTTGCGTGTGCCCTACAAAGCATTGGCCGTACCCCACGCGCCAGCGCGCCCCTGATCGTCAAGGAGACCCCATGGCTTATACCTTTACCGAGAAAAAACGTCTGCGCAAGAGCTTCGCCAGCCGTACCAACACCCTTCCGGTGCCTTTCCTTCTGGCGACTCAGCTTGAGTCCTACCGCGCTTTCCTGCAAGAGGGCCGCACCCGCGAGGAGCGCCTGAACGAAGGCCTGCAGGCGGCGTTCACCTCGATTTTCCCGATTGAGAGCCACTCCAAGAACGCGCGGCTGGAATACGTCAGCTACATGCTGGGCGAGCCGGTGTTCGATATCAGCGAATGCCAGCAGCGCGGCCTGACTTATTGCGCCCCGCTGCGTGCCAAGGTGCGCCTGGTGATCATGGACAAGGAAGCGTCCAAACCGACCATCAAGGAGGTCAAGGAGCAGGAAGTCTACATGGGCGAGATCCCGCTGATGACGCCGACCGGCTCGTTCGTCATCAACGGCACCGAGCGCGTCATCGTGTCGCAGCTGCACCGCTCGCCCGGCGTGTTCTTCGAACATGACCGCGGCAAAACGCATAGCTCGGGCAAGCTCCTGTTCTCGGCGCGCGTGATTCCCTACCGCGGCTCGTGGCTGGACTTCGAGTTCGACGCCAAGGACATCCTGTTCTTCCGCGTAGACCGCCGCCGCAAGATGCCGGTCACGATTCTGCTGAAGGCGCTGGGCTACACCCCGGCCACTATTCTGGACGACTTCTTCAGCAAGGACACCTTCTACGTCAATACCCAGGGCGTGCAGTTCGAGCTGGTGCCCGAGCGCCTGCGCGGCGAACTGGCGCGTTTCGATATCTGCGGCAAGGATGGCCACGTCATCGTTGCCAAGGACAAGCGCATCACCGCCAAGCACATTCGTGAGCTTGACGCCGCAGGCGTCAAGAAATGGGCGGTGCCGGCCGAGTTCGTTGTGGGCCGCGTGCTGTCGCACGATGTGGTCGACACCAACACCGGCGAACTGGTGGCGCGCGCCAACGACGAGATCACCGAAGAGCTGCTGGTTCTGCTGGCCGCAGCGGGCGTCGAGAAATTCAACACGCTCTACACCAACGATCTCGATCACGGCGCCTTTATTTCGCAGACGCTGCGCGCCGACGATGCCGCCGACGATTACGCCGCCAAGGTGGCGATCTACCGCATGATGCGTCCGGGCGAGCCGCCCACCGAAGATGCGGTGAACACCCTGTTTACCAACCTGTTCTTCAACGAAGACCGCTACGATCTGTCGGCCGTGGGCCGGATGAAGTTCAACCGCCGCATCGGCCGCGAAGAACTGACCGGCACCGGAACGCTGTCGACTGAAGACATCGTTGCCGTCATCAAGATCCTGGTCGAGCTGCGCAATGGTCGCGGCGAAATCGACGACATCGACCACCTCGGCAACCGCCGCGTGCGCAGCGTGGGCGAACTGGCCGAGAACCAGTTCCGCGCCGGCCTGGTGCGGGTCGAGCGTGCGGTGCGCGAGCGTTTGAGCCAGGCCGAATCCGACAACCTGATGCCGCATGACCTGATCAACGCCAAGCCGGTGTCGGCGGCGATCAAGGAATTCTTCGGCTCCAGCCAGCTGTCGCAGTTCATGGACCAGACCAACCCGCTGTCCGAGATCACCCACAAGCGCCGCGTTTCCGCACTGGGCCCGGGCGGCCTGACGCGCGAGCGCGCCGGCTTCGAGGTGCGCGACGTGCACCCGACCCACTATGGCCGCGTCTGCCCGATCGAAACGCCGGAAGGCCCGAACATCGGCCTGATCAACTCGCTGGCCCTGTTCGCCCGCACCAACTGGTATGGCTTCATCGAAACGCCCTACCGCAAGGTGGTGAACCACAAGGTGACCGACGACATCGAATACCTGTCGGCGATCGAAGAGAGCAAATTCGTGATCGCGCAGGCCAACGCCGAGCTCGATGCCAAGGGCAAGTTCACCGATGAGCTGGTGTCATGCCGTTTCAAGAACGAATTCACGCTGTCGGCCCCCGACAAGATCGAATTCATGGACGTCGCGCCGGCGCAGATCGTGTCGGTGGCCGCCTCGCTGATCCCCTTCCTCGAGCACGACGACGCCAACCGCGCGCTGATGGGCTCCAACATGCAGCGTCAGGCAGTGCCTTGCCTGCGCCCGGAAAAGCCTTTTGTCGGCACCGGCATCGAGCGCACCGCTGCGGTCGACTCCGGCACGGTGGTGACCGCGCATCGTGGCGGCATCGTCGATTACATCGACGCCGGCCGGATCGTGATCCGGGTGCACGACGAGGAGGCGCGTGAAGGCGAGGTGGGCGTGGATATCTACTCGCTGATCAAGTACACGCGTTCCAACCAGAACACCAACATCAACCAGCGTCCGCTGGTGAAGGTGGGCGACGTCATCGCCCGCGGCGACGTCATCGCCGATGGCGCCTCGACCGACATGGGCGAGCTGGCGCTGGGCCAGAACATGCTGGTCGCCTTCATGCCGTGGAACGGCTACAACTTCGAAGACTCGATTCTGATCAATGAGAATGTCGTTGCCGAAGACCGCTACACCTCGATCCACATCGAGGAGCTGTCGGTGGTGGCGCGCGATACCAAGCTCGGTCCGGAAGAAATCACCCGTGACATCTCCAATCTGGCCGAGCGCCAGCTGGGGCGCCTGGATGACTCCGGCATCATCGCCGTCGGCGCGGAAGTCGAGTCGGGCGACGTGCTGGTCGGCAAGGTCACGCCCAAGGGCGAAACCCAACTCACGCCGGAAGAAAAGCTGCTGCGTGCCATTTTCGGCGAAAAAGCCAGCGATGTGAAAGACACCAGCCTCAAGGTGCCGTCCGGCATGTCGGGCGTGGTGATCGACGTGCACGTGTTCACCCGCGAAGGCATTGAACGGGACGGTCGCGCGCAGTCGATCATCGATACGCAGTTGGTTGAATACAAAAAGGACGTGACCGACCGCATGCGCATCGTCGAAGGCGACACCTTTGCGCGTCTGGAAAAGCTGCTGCACCTGAAGGTCGCCAATGGCGGCCCCAAGAAGCTCGCCAAAGGCAGCAAGGTCACCCGTGACTACCTGGAGTCAGTGAATCGCCATGACTGGTTCGACATCCGTCTGGCCGACGACGATGCCAGCCGCCAGGTCGAGTCGCTGAAAGACAGCCTGACGCAGAAGCGCATCGAGTTCGACGCGATGTTCGAGGAGAAGAAGAAAAAGCTTACCGCGGGCGACGAACTGCCGCCTGGCGTGCAGAAGATGGTCAAGGTCTACATCGCGGTCAAGCGCCGCCTGCAGCCCGGCGACAAGATGGCTGGTCGTCACGGCAACAAGGGCGTGGTGTCGAAGATCGTTCCGGTCGAAGACATGCCCTTTATGGCCGACGGCCGTCCGGTCGATATCGTGCTGAATCCGCTCGGCGTGCCGTCGCGGATGAACATCGGCCAGATTCTGGAAACCCACCTCGGCTGGGCGGCCAAAGGGCTGGGCGAGCGCATCGGCGAAATGCTGGCGGCGCAGACCAAGACGCTGGTCAAGGACCTGCGTATTTTCCTGAAGAAGATTTACAACCAGTCGGGCAAGACGGAAGACATCGATGGCTTCAGCGATGACGAAATCCTCGAGCTTGCGCGCAACCTCAAGAAGGGCGTGCCGTTTGCCTCGCCGGTATTTGACGGCGCTTCGGAAGATGAAATCCGTCAGATGCTGACGCTGGCCGGCCTGCCCGAGGGCGGTCAGGTCACGCTGTACGACGGCCAGACCGGCGAAGCCTTCGATCGCCAGGTGACGGTGGGCTACAAGCATGTGCTGAAGCTGCACCATCTGGTCGACGACAAGATGCACGCGCGCTCCACCGGCCCGTACTCGCTGGTCACCCAGCAGCCGCTGGGCGGCAAGGCGCAGTTCGGCGGACAGCGCTTCGGCGAAATGGAAGTATGGGCGCTGGAAGCTTATGGCGCGTCCTACGTGCTGCAGGAAATGCTGACGGTGAAGTCGGACGATGTGAACGGCCGTACCAAGGTGTACGAGAGTATCGTCAAGGGCGAGCACAAGATCGAGGCGGGCATGCCGGAGTCCTTCAACGTGCTGGTGAAGGAAATCCGTTCGCTGGGCATCGACATCGATCTGGAACGTTATTAATTTAGGGGTGAGGACACAGCCATGAAAGCACTGTTAGATCTATTCAAGCAGGCCACCCACGAGGAAGAGTTCGACGCCATCAAGATTGGCCTGGCGTCGCCGGAGAAAATCCGCTCCTGGTCGTACGGCGAAGTGAAGAAGCCGGAGACCATCAACTACCGCACCTTCAAGCCGGAGCGCGACGGCCTGTTCTGCGCCAAGATTTTTGGTCCAGTCAAGGACTACGAATGCCTGTGCGGCAAGTACAAGCGCCTGAAGCACCGTGGCGTGATCTGCGAAAAGTGCGGCGTCGAAGTCACGCTGTCCAAGGTGCGCCGCGAGCGCATGGGCCACATCGAGCTGGCCTCGCCGGTCGCCCACATCTGGTTCCTGAAGTCGCTGCCCAGCCGTCTCGGCATGGTGCTCGACATGACGCTGCGCGACATCGAGCGCGTGCTCTATTTCGAAGGCTTCATGGTGGTCGAGCCCGGCATGACGCCGCTCAACCGCGGCCAGCTGCTGACCGAGGAAGACTACCTCGCCAAACTGGAAGAATACGGCGATGAATTCAAGGCACTGATGGGTGCGGAAGCCGTGCGCGAATTGCTGCGTTCGCTCGATCTGCATACCACCGTGGAAAGCCTGCATGCGGAAATCAACAAAACCGGTTCCGACACCAAGCTGAAGAAGCTGTCGAAGCGGCTGAAGATCCTCGAAGG
Source organism: Thiobacillus sp. (assembly GCA_019459055.1). Lineage (GTDB taxonomy): Bacteria > Pseudomonadota > Gammaproteobacteria > Burkholderiales > Thiobacillaceae > Thiobacillus. The sequence continues at coordinate 8,731 of JAIBEI010000045.1, forward strand.
TTTCCAGAAGTCCGGCATCAAGCCCGAGTGGATGATCCTCGAAGTGCTGCCGGTGCTGCCGCCCGAATTGCGTCCGCTGGTGCCGCTGGATGGCGGTCGTTTCGCGACCTCCGACCTGAACGACCTCTACCGCCGCGTCATCAACCGCAACAACCGGCTCAAAAGGCTTCTTGAGCTGAAGGCACCGGAAATCATCGTGCGCAACGAAAAGCGCATGCTGCAGGAAGCAGTCGATTCGCTGCTCGACAACGGCCGTCGCGGCAAGGCGATGACCGGCGCCAACAAGCGTCCGCTGAAGTCGCTGGCCGACATGATCAAGGGCAAGAGCGGCCGTTTCCGCCAGAACCTGCTGGGCAAGCGCGTCGACTACTCCGGCCGCTCCGTCATCGTGGTGGGCCCGACGCTGAAGCTGCATCAGTGCGGTCTGCCCAAGAAGATGGCGCTGGAACTGTTCAAGCCTTTCATTTTTCACCGCCTCGAAGTGCTGGGGCTGGCGACCACGATCAAGGCTTCCAAGAAGATGGTGGAAGACGAAGAGCCGATTGTGTGGGATCTGCTGGAAGAAGTCATCCGCGAGCATCCGGTGATGCTGAACCGCGCACCGACGCTGCACCGCCTGGGCATCCAGGCATTCGAGCCGGTGCTGATCGAGGGCAAGGCGATCCAGCTTCATCCGCTGGTGTGCGCGGCGTTCAACGCCGACTTCGACGGCGACCAGATGGCCGTCCACGTGCCGCTGTCGCTGGAAGCGCAGACCGAAGCCCGCACCCTGATGCTGGCATCGAACAACGTGCTGTCGCCCGCCAACGGCGAGCCGATCATCGTGCCCTCGCAGGATATCGTGCTGGGCCTGTATTACATGACGCGCGAGAAGATCAACGCCAAGGGCGAAGGCATGCTGCTTGCCGACGTCACCGAAGCGCGCCGCGCCTATGACACCCGCGAGGCCGAACTGCACGCCCGCGTCACGGTGCGCATCAAGGAAGTGACGCTGGACGAAAACAAGAACCGGGTCGAGACCGTCAAGCGGGTGGAAACCACGCTTGGGCGCGCGCTGCTGTCCGAAATCCTGCCGCCGGGTCTGCCGTTCAGCTTCATCGACAAGGCGCTGAAGAAAAAGGAAATTTCCAAGCTGATCAACGCCAGCTTCCGCCGCTGCGGCCTGCGCGAGACGGTGATTTTCGCCGACAAGCTGATGTACACCGGCTTCACCTTCGCCACCCGTTCAGGGATGTCGATTGCGGTCAAGGACATGCTGATCCCCGGTGAAAAGGGCCAGATCCTGGGCGCCGCCGAAGCCGAAGTGAAGGAGATCGAATCGCAGTACACCTCGGGTCTGGTGACCCAGGGCGAACGCTACAACAAGGTGGTCGACATCTGGGGCCGCGCGGGGGATGCCGTGGCCAAGGCGATGATGGGACAACTGGGCGGCGAGAAGGTCATCGACCGCCACGGCAAGGAAGTCACCCAGGAGTCGTTCAACTCGATTTACATGATGGCCGACTCGGGCGCGCGCGGCTCCGCGGCGCAGATTCGCCAGCTGGCCGGCATGCGCGGCCTGATGGCGAAGCCGGATGGTTCCATCATCGAGACCCCGATCACGGCGAACTTCCGCGAAGGCCTGAACATGCTTCAGTACTTCATCTCGACCCACGGTGCTCGCAAGGGCCTCGCCGACACCGCACTGAAAACCGCGAACTCCGGCTACCTGACGCGCCGTCTGGTCGACGTGACGCAGGATCTGGTGGTGACCGAGAACGATTGCGGCACCAAGAACGGCCTGGCGGTCAAGGCGCTGGTCGAGGGCGGTGAAGTTGTGGAAGCGTTGCGCGAGCGGATTCTTGGCCGCGTGGCTGCCAGCGATATCATCCATCCCGACACCCAGGAAACCGTGTTCGAGGCCGGTACGCTACTGGTGGAGGACGTTGTCGACACCATCGAATCGCTCGGCCTCGACGAAGTCAAGGTGCGCACCCCGTTGACCTGCGAAACGCGTTACGGCCTGTGCGTCAAGTGTTACGGCCGCGACCTCGGGCGTGGTTATCTGGTCAACGTCGGCGAAGCAGTCGGTGTGATCGCTGCGCAGTCGATCGGCGAGCCGGGCACCCAGCTCACCATGCGGACCTTCCACATCGGCGGCGCCGCTTCGCGTGCCGCGGCGGCGAGCCAGCTCGAGGCCAAGTCGAACGGCACGGTGCAGTACACTGCCACCATGCGCTACGTGACCAACGCGCGCAAAGAGCCGGTGGCGATTTCACGCAGCGGTGAAATCATCATTGCGGATGACAGCGGTCGCGAGCGTGAGCGTCAGAAGGTGCCCTACGGCGCGACGCTGATGGTGACCGACGGTGCCAAGATCAAGGCCGGCACCGTGCTGGCGACCTGGGATCCGCATACCCGTCCGATCATTACCGAGTACGCCGGGCGCATCCGCTTCGAGAACATCGAGGAAGGCGTTACTGTGGCCAAGCAGCTCGACGACGTCACCGGTCTGTCGACGCTGGTGGTGATCGATCCCAAGCGCAAGGCCAGCAGCGCCGCCAAGGGCCTGCGCCCGCAGGTCAAGCTGCTGGACGAGGCCGGGAATGAAGTCAAGATCGCGGGCACCGAGACGCTGGTCAATATCACCTTCCAGATCGGCTCCATCATTACCGTGAAGGATGGCCAGGACGTGGCGGTGGGCGACGTGATCGCGCGTATTCCGCAGGAAACGTCGAAGACCCGTGACATTACCGGTGGTCTGCCGCGCGTGGCCGAGCTGTTCGAGGCGCGTTCGCCGAAAGATGCCGGTGTGTTGGCAGAAGTCACCGGGACCGTATCGTTTGGCAAGGACACCAAGGGCAAGCAGCGTTTGGTGATCACCGACCCGGACGGCGAGCCGCATGAATATCTGATCACCAAGGAAAAACATGTGACGGCGCACGACGGCCAGATCGTGCAGAAGGGTGAAATCATCGTCGACGGCCCGGTAGACCCGCATGACATCCTGCGCTTGCGTGGGGTGGAAGCGCTGGCGCGTTACATCACCGACGAAGTGCAGGACGTCTACCGACTGCAGGGGGTGAAGATCAACGACAAGCACATCGAGGTCATCGTGCGTCAGATGCTGCGCCGCGTCACCGTGGCGGATCCGGGTGCGACCGGCCTCATCCCCGGCGAACAGGTCGAGCGCTCGGAAGTGCTGCAGATCAACGACGACATGGTGGCGGCGGGCAAGGAACCGGCGGTCTACGATCCGATTCTGCTCGGCATCACCAAGGCGTCGCTGTCGACCGATTCCTTCATTTCTGCGGCTTCCTTCCAGGAAACCACGCGCGTGCTGACCGAAGCGGCCATCATGGGCAAACGGGACGAACTGCGCGGGCTGAAGGAAAACGTGATCGTCGGACGCCTGATCCCTGCGGGCACTGGCCTGGCCTACCACAACACCCGGCGCCGTCAGGCCGCCGGGGAAGACTTGGGGGCCGAGCATCTGATCGAAGGCGGGGGCGTGAATCCTGCCGAGAATCAGGAAGTTGCTTGACAGGGGGGAGGCTCTCCCATAGAATCACGCGTCTTTTTCCGGCCATAGGTTTGTCGGGAAGCGCAGGACTGTAGCCCGGGACGGCGCCTCGCCGTCCCGCTTGTTTTAGAAACGATACGCTTACTTAATTTTTCGGAATTTTTGACATGCCAACGATTAACCAGCTGATCCGCAAGCCGCGCCAGGCGCCGGTGGAAAAGAGCAAGGTTCCGGCCTTGAAGGCCTGCCCGCAGCGTCGCGGTGTGTGTACCCGTGTGTACACCACGACGCCCAAGAAACCGAACTCAGCCTTGCGCAAGGTGTGCAAGGTCAAGCTCACCAGCGGCTTCGAGGTCATCAGCTACATCGGTGGTGAAGGCCATAACCTGCAAGAGCACTCGGTGGTGCTGGTGCGCGGCGGCCGGGTCAAGGATTTGCCGGGTGTGCGTTACCACACCGTGCGCGGCAGCCTGGATACCGCCGGCGTGAAGGATCGCAAGCAGTCGCGTTCGAAGTACGGCGCAAAGCGCCCGAAAAAAGCCTGATTCAAAAGCGTCCAACCAGCTTAACTAGATAGAGAGACAGGAATATGCCCCGTCGTCGCGAAGTCCCCAAACGTGAAATCCTGCCTGATCCGAAATTCGGCAATCAGGAGGTTTCGAAATTCATGAACGTCGTCATGTCCAGCGGCAAGAAGTCGGTCGCTGAACGCATCGTTTACGGCGCATTCGAGCAGATCGTCCAGAAGTCCGGCAAAGACCCGCTGGAGGTATTCGGGATTGCGCTGAACAACGCGCGTCCCATGGTCGAGGTGAAGAGCCGCCGTGTCGGTGGCGCCAACTACCAGGTGCCGGTCGAGGTGCGTTCGAGCCGCCGTACGGCGCTGGCCATGCGCTGGCTGAAGGATGCGGCGCGCAAGCGTGGCGAGAAATCCATGGGTGCCCGTTTGGCAGGCGAATTGCTGGATGCGGCTGAAGGCCGTGGCGGCGCAGTGAAGAAGCGTGAGGAAGTGCATCGTATGGCTGAAGCCAACAAAGCCTTCTCGCATTTCCGCTTCTAATCTCAACGCATAAATTGGCAGGTAATTAACGTGGCACGCATTACTCCTATTGAGCGCTATCGCAATATCGGCATTTCGGCCCATATTGACGCCGGCAAGACCACCACCACCGAACGCGTCCTGTTTTACACGGGTGTGTCGCATAAAATCGGCGAAGTTCATGATGGCGCAGCCACCATGGATTGGATGGAGCAGGAGCAGGAGCGTGGCATTACGATTACATCGGCTGCGACCACATGCTTCTGGAAGGGGATGGACGGCAATTTCCCCGAGCATCGCATCAACATTATCGACACGCCGGGACACGTCGACTTCACCATCGAGGTGGAGCGTTCCATGCGGGTTCTGGATGGCGCCTGCATGGTGTACTGCGCGGTGGGCGGCGTTCAGCCGCAGTCTGAGACCGTGTGGCGTCAGGCCAACAAATACCGCGTGCCGCGTCTGGCCTTCGTCAACAAGATGGACCGCTCGGGCGCAGACTTCTTCAAGGTCTATGACCAGATGCGCTTGCGTCTGAAGGCCAATCCGATTCCGCTTCAGGTGCCGATCGGCGCGGAAGAGAAATTCGAAGGCGTGGTCGATCTGGTTCGCATGAAGGCGATTTACTGGGATGAGGCCAGCCTGGGCATGAAGTTCGACCTGCGCGAGATTCCCGCGGATTTGGTTGAAACGTGCAAAAAATGGCGTGAGACCATGGTTGAGGCGGCTGCGGAATCATCCGAAGAGATGATGAACAAATATCTCGAAGAGGGAGATCTGTCCGAAGCCGAGATTATCCTGGGCTTGCGCACGCGCACGATCGCCAGCGAGATCGTCCCGATGATGTGCGGCAGCGCGTTCAAGAACAAGGGCGTGCAGGCGATGCTCGACAAAGTGATCGAGTTGATGCCGGCGCCAACCGACGTTCCCCCGGTGAAGGGCGAGCTGGATGATGGCAGTGAGGGCGCGCGCCGTCCGTCTGATGACGAGAAGTTTTCTGCGCTGGCGTTCAAGGTCGCGACCGATCCCTATGTGGGCCAGTTGATTTTCTTCCGGGTGTATTCCGGCGTGGTCAAATCGGGCGATACGATTTACAACCCGGTCAAGGGCCGCAAGGAGCGTCTGGGGCGGATTCTGCAGATGCACGCCAACCAGCGTGAAGAAATCAAGGAAGTTCGCGCGGGCGACATCGCCGCTGCGGTCGGCCTCAAGGATGTCACGACGGGCGATACGCTGTGCGACCTGGCCGACCCGATTACGCTAGAGCGGATGATTTTCCCCGAGCCGGTGATTCACGTGGCGGTCGAGCCGAAAACCAAGGCTGACCAGGAAAAAATGGGCGTTGCCTTGGGTCGCCTGGCGCAGGAAGACCCGTCTTTCCGCGTTCGTACGGATGAAGAGACCGGCCAGACGATCATGTCCGGCATGGGTGAATTGCACCTGGAAATCCTGGTTGATCGCATGCGCCGCGAGTTTGGCGTCGAGGCCAACGTTGGTGCGCCGCAGGTGGCCTACCGCGAAGCGATCAAGAAGGAAGTCGAGCAGGAAGGCAAGCACGTCAAGCAGTCGGGTGGTAAAGGTCAGTACGGCCATGTCTGGATCAAGATGGGACCGAATGAAGCGGGTAAAGGCTTTGAGTTCATCGACGCCATCAAGGGCGGCACGGTGCCGCGCGAATACATTCCGGCAGTGGAAAAAGGTTTGCGTGAAGCCCTGAACAGCGGCGTTCTGGCCGGTTTCCCGGTGGTCGACGTCAAGGTCACGTTGTTTGATGGCTCCTACCACGATGTCGACTCGTCCGAGCTGGCATTCAAACTGGCAGCGATCATGGCTTTCAAGGATGGCATGCGCAAGGCGAGTCCGATCCTGCTGGAGCCGATGATGGCGGTGGAAGTGGAAACGCCGGAAGACTACATGGGTGACGTGATGGGCGACTTGAACCGTCGTCGCGGCATCATCCAGGGTATGGACGATGTTGGCGGCGTCAAGGCGATCAAGGCCGAAGTACCGCTGGCCGAGATGTTCGGCTACTCCACCGATCTGCGTTCGATGTCGCAAGGTCGCGCGACCTATTCGATGGAATTCAAGCATTACACCGAAGCGCCAAAAAGCGTCGCAGAAGCTGTCATTGCCAAGAAGTGATCTGGCGCCACGAAATAATTTTGATCTCATAGGGTACTGAAATGGCTAAGGAAAAATTCCAGCGGACCAAACCGCACGTAAACGTTGGCACGATTGGTCACGTTGACCACGGCAAGACCACCTTGACCGCGGCGATCACCACCATTTTGTCGAAGAAGTTTGGTGGTGCGGCCAAGAAATACGACGAGATTGACAGCTCGCCCGAAGAGAAGGCGCGCGGCATCACCATCAACACCGCGCACGTCGAGTACGAGACCGCAAAGCGTCACTACGCGCACGTCGACTGCCCGGGCCACGCCGACTACATCAAGAACATGATTACCGGCGCTGCGCAGATGGACGGCG
>JAIBEI010000046.1 GCA_019459055.1 Thiobacillus sp.
TTTTTTATTTCTGCCCGTTGGTTGGGGCCGCCCTGGCCAAAAATTTTCGTCATTTGGGCGTTGGGGCGCCACCCTACCCGATTACCCACCCAGCAACTGCGCTGCCTGCCTATACCAGTCAGCGAGATACGGCGGAATGAACAGGCCCAGCATCAGCACCAGGCCCAGATGCAGGAACACCGGCGTCAACGCGGGCTGGTAGGGCAGCTTTGCGGATTCGGTCTCGCCGAACACCATCGGCTGCACCTTGCCGAAGATGGAGGCAAACGCCACGCCCAGCGCCAGCAGCAGGAAGGGCGTGGCCCAGGGATGATCGTGCATGGCGGTGGTGATGATGAGGAATTCGCTGGCGAACACGCCGAACGGCGGCACCCCGAGGATGGCGACGGTGCCCAGCATCAGCCCCCAGCCGATGGTGGGGTTGGTCTTGATCAGCCCGCGGATGTCGACCATCAGCTGCGTGCCGGCCTTTTGCGTGGCGTGGCCGACGGCGAAGAAGATGGCGGACTTGGTGAGCGAGTGCATGGTCATGTGCAAGAGCGCGGCGAAGTTCGCCACTGCGCCGCCCATGCCGAAGGCGAAGGTGATGAGGCCCATGTGCTCGATCGAGGAATAGGCGAACATGCGCTTGACGTCGGTCTGGCGCTTGATCAGAAAGGCGGCCAGCACCACCGACAGCAGGCCGAAGCCCATCATCAGGTTGCCCGCCATCTCGTTGCCGAGCGCGCCGTCGACCAGCACCTTGGAGCGCATCACCGCGTACAGCGCGACGTTGAGTAACAGGCCGGAGAGCACGGCGGACACCGGCGTCGGGCCTTCTGCGTGGGCGTCCGGCAGCCAGCTGTGCAGCGGCGCCAGGCCCACTTTCGTGCCGTAGCCGACCAGCAGAAAGACGAAGGCCAGCGACAGCACCGTCGGCTCCAGCTCGGTCTTGACGCCGTCCAGGTGGGTCCACAAGAGCGCGGTGCCGCCCGAGCCCAGCACCTTCTCCGCCGCGAAGTAGAGCAGGATGGTGCCGAACAGCGCCAGCGCGATGCCGACCCCGCACAGGATGAAGTATTTCCACGCCGCTTCCAGCGAGGCCGGGGTGCGGTACAGCGACACCAGAAGCACGGTGGCCAGCGTCGCGGCTTCCATCGCCACCCACAGGATGCCCATGTTGTTGGTGGTCAAGGCCAGCAGCATGGCGGCGATGAAGATCTGGTAGCTGCTGTGGTACAGGCGCAGCCGCTTGTCGTTGAGCTTGCCGTGCTCCGCCTCGATGCGCATGTAGGGGCGCGAGAAGAGGGCGGTGGTGAAGGCGACGAAAGCGGTCAACGCGACCAGGAAGACGTTGAACGAGTCGATGAAGAACCAGCCGCCGCCGACGGTCATCGGGCCGTTTTCGATGATGCGGTGCGTCAGCAGCGCGGCCGCCAGCAGCGTCAGCAAGCTGAACAGCGCGTTGATCTCCGGCGAATGTTTCCGGCAGCCCCACAGCGCCAGGAAGATTCCGCCGGTCAGCGGAATGCCGAGTAGCCAGTAAATTTCCACGGCTTATTTTTCCTTGAGTTTTTCCATGTGCTTCAAGTCCAGCGAATCGAAAGTCTCGCGGATCTGGAAGATGAAGATGCCGAGTACGAAGACGCCGACCAGTACGTCGAGCGCCACCCCTAGTTCCACCACCAGCGGCATGCCGTAGGTGGCGCTGGTGGCGGCGAAGAACAGGCCGTTCTCCATCGCCAGGAAGCCGATCACCTGGGGGATCGCCTTGGTGCGGGTGATCATCATCAAAAAGGCGAGCAGCACGGTGGCCAGGGCGATGCCCAGGGTCGAGCGCGTCACCGTGCCGGACAGCTCCGAGATGGGCAGCGCCAGATTGAAGGCGAAAATCACCAGCACGATGCCGATCAGCATGGTGGTGGGGATGTTGATCATCGGCTCCACCACCCGGTTTACATTCAGCTTTCGCACCAGGCGGTAGAAGTACCAGGGCATGGCGATGACCTTGAGCACCAGGGTCAGCGCCGCCGAGTAATACAGGTGGTGCTGGCCGGTGGCCCAGGCGACGATGGCGGTGGACGTCGCCAGGGCCGCGCCCTGACAGGCGAACAGGGTCACCAGCGCGACGACGCGGCGCTGCGACAGCATGGCGAAGGAGATCAGCAGCAGCAGCGCGGCGAGCAGGTTGACGACCTGAAGGTGGTAGGCCAGTGTCATCTCAAACCTCCAGCAGAAAATGAATCAGCATGCCCAGCACCGCCAGCAAAAAGGCGGTACCGAGAAACTCGGGTGCGCGGAACAGCCGCACCTTGGCCGAAATCGTTTCGATGAAGGCCAGCACGGCGCCGCCGAGCAGAAGCTTCGCGACCATGGCCAGCAGCGCCAGCGGCAGTGCCGCGAGTTCCCCCCGCCCCGCAATGCCCCACGGCAGGAACAGCGCGATGCCGAGCGCGGAATAGGTGAATAGCTTCAAGGCCACCGCCCATTCGATCAGCGCCAGGTGGCGGGCCGAGTACTCCAGGATCATGGCCTCGTGGATCATCGTCAGTTCGAGGTGGGTGCTCGGGTTGTCCACCGGGATGCGCGCGTTCTCCGCCACCGAGATCATCCAGAACGCCACCGCCGCAAACGCCAGGCTGGGGTAGATGGCGAACTTCTGGTGCGCCAGGGTCTGCACGATGATGGGCAGTTCGGTCGACTGCGAGATCAGGCTGGCGGTGAAGAACACCATCAGGAGCGCCGGCTCGGCGAGGAAGGACACCAGCATCTCGCGGCGCGCGCCGAGGGTGCCGAACGAGGTGCCGATGTCCATCGCGGCCAGCGCCAGGAACACCCGCGCCAGGGCGAAGATGCCGACCAGCGCGATGACGTCGGCGGCGGGCGAGAACGGCAGGTCGTTCACGATGGTCGGCACGATGCCCGCGGCCAGCGCCATGCAGGCGAAGATCATGTAGGGCGCGAAGCGGAACAGCGGCGAGGCGTTGTGCGCGATCACCGCATCCTTGTGGAACAGCTTCTTCAGCGTGCGGTAGGGCTGGGTGATCGGGGGCGCGCTGCGGCCCTGCAGCCAGGCGCGGCACTGGTTGACCCAGCCCATCAGCAGGGGTGCCAGCAGGATCGCCAGCAGGGTCTGGGCGAGTTGCAGAAGGATGCCGGTGCTCATCGTGTTGTAAAGACCAGAAGGAAGATCAGGGTGGCGAAGCTGTAGATCAGGTACCACTGGATGCGGCCGTGCTGCAGCCGCCCGGCCTGCTCAGACAGCCAGTTCGTCACGCGCGCGATGGGCACGTAGAAAATGAACCAGGCCTTGTCCAGCGACGCGCCATGGTAGTGCGGGGAGCGCGAGAAGGGATCGGGGGTTTCCCGCTCCACCTTCATGAATACCTCGAAAATCTGCCGGATCGGCTGGCCGAAGCCCTCGGCGCTGTCCTGCATGCGCGCGTCCTGTTCCGGATAGCCGCAATCCCACGGGTCGCTGCGGCGCACCCGGCCGTGATAGACGCGGCGCACCCAGATGTAGGTGAGCAGCAGCACCACCCCTACCACTGCGAAGAAGATCAGCGGCGCGTAGCTCGCGCGCTCCGCCGAGACGGGTGCCAGCATCAGCCAGTTGCCGTCGTTCACCAGCGACTGGTTGGTCAGCAGGGACACCACCGGGGCCAGCCAGCCGATGACCTGGGTGGGAAACAGGCCCAGCAGCACGCATCCTGCCGCCAGCCAGAGCATGCCCAGGCGCTCCGGCCAGCCCGCCTCGTGCGCCTCGTGCAGCGCCGGATCGCGTGGCTGGCCGAGAAACACGATGCCGAAGAACTTGACCATGACATAGGCGGCCAGCGCCGCGGCCAGCGCCACCGTGGCGGCGGCCACCGGGATCACCATGTTGAGGTAGGGCTGGGTCAGGCCGGGCGTCTGCAGGAAGGCCTGCAGCAGCAGCCATTCCGAGACGAAACCGTTCAAGGGCGGCAGGCCGGCGATCGCCAGCGCGCCGATCAGGGTCAGCCAGGCGGTCCATGGCATGAAGCGCATCAGCCCACCCAGGTGGCCCATGTGGCGCACGCCGGTGGCATGCAGAACCGAACCGGTGCCGACGAACAGCAGGCCCTTGAAGAAGGCATGGTTGAGCGCATGGTAGAGCAGCGCGGTGAGCGTCAGCGCGGCCAGCGCGCCCTTGCCGTCGGTGTAGAAGATCAGCGTGAGGCCGAAGGCGGCGAGCAGGATGCCGATGTTTTCGATCGACGACCAGGCCAGCAGCCGCTTCATGTCCGACTGCACGGCGGCGAAGATCACGCCGTAGAGCGCAGTAATCAAACCGAGCGCCAGCGCCAGCGTGCCCCACCAGCCGATCTGGATGTTGAGCAGGTCGAAGGTCACCCGCAGCAGGCCATAGATGGCGGTCTTCAGCATCACCCCCGACATCAGCGCGGAAACCGGCGAGGGCGCGGCCGGGTGGGCTTCAGGCAGCCACACGTGGAGGGGCACCATGCCCGCCTTGGCGCCGAAGCCGAACAGCGCCAGCAGGTAGGCGGCCGAGGCCCAGAACGGCGTCATCTCGGCCATTCGCATAGTGTCGAAGGTGTAGTCGCCCTGGCCGCCCTGCAGCACGCCGAAGGTGAGCAGCAGCGAGATCGCGCCGACGTGCGCGATCAGCAGATAGAGAAATCCGGCGCGGCGGATTTCGGGAACCTTGTGGTCGGTGGTGACGAGGAAGTAGGACGACAGCGCCATCACTTCCCACGCCACCATGAAGGCATAGGCGTCGTTGGCCAGCAGCACGGTGACCATGCCGCCCAGGAACAGGTGGTACCACAGCGCCAGCAGCGCCAGCGGGCCGGCGGCCATGCTCTTGAAATAGCCGGACGCATACACCGTGATGCCGAACGCTGCGCCGCCCAGCAGCACCATGAAGAAGGCGGACAGGGCGTCCAGCCGCAGGTGGAAGGGCAGGTCGGGCAGCCCGATCGGCAGGATGATGGTGGAGGTAGGCAGCAGCAGCCCCGCGACGCCGACGCCGGCGATGAAGAGCGCGCCCAGCGCGCCCAGCGGAAACACCAGCCGGCTCAGCAGATGCGGCACTCGCTGCAGCAGCAGGGCCGCGAAGCCCAGCGCCAGCCAGAACAGCACGACGCCCCACGCCCATTGGACCGGTTCGAGGGGAAGCAGTGAAAATGTTTCCATCATGTTGGTTGTAAGCCTATCGTGCCCAATTGATCGCACTCGCAGCACGTGCGGTCCAGAAACGGAATATTGTTGAAATCATGCAGCCGGCTTGATCGCGCAGAACAAGTCCTCTGCCGCTTCTTCGCCCAGTTGCTCGTAGATCGCGGCAATCGCCTGGTCCACCGTGGCGAACAGCTTGTCCTGCCCGATCGTCTCGAACAGACCGGTGGCGCGCATCACATCCAGCACCTGTTTTTTCAGGCCGCTGAATACCAGGGTGATCCCCGCGGCGTGCAGGCGTTCGACCAGGTGATGAATGACCTCCTCGCCCGACGCGTCCAGCTGGTTGATGGCGTCGCCCACCACCAGGACGTATTTGGCTTCGGGATTCTTGGATACGGCCTCCAGCACTGCGTCCTCGAAGTAGGAGACGTTGGCGAAGTACAGCGAGCCGTCGAAGCGGATCGCCACCACGTGCTTGCTGGTGGGCAGATCCGGATTCACCCTGAGGTCGCGTAGCGTGCCGTCCTTGTAGCGGCCGAGAATGGCGACGCGCGGCGACATGGTGCGATACAGGTAGAGGCCCAGCGCCAAACCCGCGCCGACCATGATGCCCTTGTCCAGATGCGGGGCGAAGGCCAGCGTGGAAACGAAGGTGACGCCCGCGGCGATGCCGTCGTGGCGGCTGGCCTGCCAGGCATGCTTCACCGCCTTGAAGTTCACCAGGCCAATCACCGCCATGATGATGATGGCGGCCAGCACGGCCTGCGGCAGGTGGTACAGCAGCGGGGTGAGGAACAGCAGCGCGACCAGCACGATCAGCGCGGTGATCACCGAGCTCATGCCGGTTTTGGCGCCGGCATTCATGTTGACGGCCGTGCGCGAGAACGAGCCCGAGACCGGGAATGCCTGGGAGAAGCTGCCGACCATGTTGGCAAGGCCTTGGCCGATCAGCTCCTGGTTGGGGTCGATGCGGTCCTTGGTTCTGGCCGCAACGGCCTTGGCGATGGAGATGGCTTCCATGAAGCCCACCAGCGAAATCACCAGGGCGGCGGACAGCAGCGAACCCAGCGCATCGAGGTTGAGGCTGGGCATCTGGATGCTGGGCAGGCCTTCCGGGATGGCGCCCACCACCTCGCCGCCGCCCACCAGCTTGAAGCCTTCGGCGTTGAGCTTGCGCAGGCGGTAGCGGGTCTCGTCCAGCGTCACGCCCTGTGGCGCCCGCTCGGCCGAATAAATCGCCAGGGTCGTGCCGTCCGCGTCCGTGCTGCGCACCACCTGCAGGTAGCGCAGTGCCGCCTTTTCCTTGGCGAAAGCCGCTTCCGCATCGCGCAGCTTGATTCGCAGCAGTGCCAGTTCAGCCTCCATTTGCACGGCGTTGACGTTGTTTCCATTGGTTTTTTCGGCGGCTTTCAGCGCGGACGATTTGCTGGAGATCTGCGTATTCAGGTCGTCCACCTGCTTCGCCGCAGCCATGTTCTGCTGCACCACGACCTGCAGCTGCGGGTCGGCGATCTGCTCCAGCGAGCCGTTGGCGTTGCGTTCGAAGCCGATCGACCAGGACAGCAGCGTCGTCACCACCACCGCGATCAGCACCCCGGGCAGCTTGGGGGCGTATTTCCTGATGCCCCACATCAGCGCGATGGCCAGGATGCCCATCGCCAGCGTCGGCATGTGGGTGTCGCCGATCTGTTTCAACACGCCGACGATGTCGTTGATGAAGTGCTCGCTGCGCCCCATCGGCACGCCGAACAGCTTGGACACCTGCGACAGGCCGATGATGATGGCCGCCGCGTTGGTGAAGCCGACGATCACCGGATGCGACAGGAAGTTGACGATCACCCCCAGCTTGAACACGCCGAGCAGCAGCTGAATGATGCCCACCACCAGCGACAGCATGATGGCCAGCGCGATGAACTGGTCGGAGCCCGGCGCCGCCAGCACCGCCAGCGACGAGGCCGTCAGCAGGGACACCACCGCCACCGGCCCTGTGCCGAGCTGGCTCGAGCTGCCCCACAGGGCCGCCACCGCCACCGGCAGGAAGGCCGCGTACAGCCCGTAGTACGCCGGCAGCCCGGCCAGTTGCGCGTAGGCCATCGACTGCGGAATCAGCACCAGGGCCACGGTCAGGCCCGCCATGAAGTCGGCCCTCAGTACGTCGCCTTTCATGGGGAACCAGCGCAGGAAGGGCAGGAATTTGATCAGGAAGGCGGGCATGGTTGTATGTTTTTTGGTCGGTTGGTACGTACGGATCAGGTGGGTTTCTTGTCGTGTGTCGCCGCGGTCACCAGCGGGCAGGCGAGATGCTTCCACGGGTCGCTGCTGCGGTCCTGGGCCAGCGCTTCCCAGCCTTCGCGCGAGTCGATCACCACCGCCGCGATGTGCTCGTGGGCGTTGGCGTAGTCGACCAGGTCGCGTCGGCGCAGGCTGGGTTTTACGTCCAGGCTGAAAGGCAGGCCCGCCTCGCGCAGCGAATCGAGGAAATCGGCCATCTCGGCCGGCGGCGTTTCGCCGGCGGCGATGACCTGGATCTCCAGGTCGGCCTCGAGACGGCGGCAAAGCGACAGCGCCGAGGTCAGCAGGCGCGGATCCACATGCCCTTCGCGGACGGCGAGCAGTACGGTTCGTTGTTTGCCGGGGTGGGTCATTCCAGGGCGCTGGTTCTTATTGGGACGCTTCCTTTAAGCAGCAAGCGTGCCAGTGGAGATATTTCAGACCAAGCGCATGAACAATCAGGGAAATGCGGCAAAGCAAACACTCCGAATCGCTTCCAGACTGTTGCATAGTGCAATTGTTTGGTCGTTTGCCCGGGAAGCGCCCGTCCCGGGTGGGTATCAGAACATTGTTAAATCTAGGTTAAGCGACATTTTCTTCCTGGGTGTTGCAATTAGTGTGCATAAATTGCAAATTGCAACAATTGCAGGCATGCTGCGACCTTCTGCACGAATGACCGGAGGGCGCATGACGGGCGGCAGGCTTCTGATCGTGGACGACGAAAAGGTCGCCCTGAAAAACCTCGAACAGGTGATGAAAAAAGCGGGCTACGCGGTCACCGCCACCCAGAGCGGCGGCAATGCGCTCGTCCTGCTGGAGAAACAGCCTTTCGACGTGGTGCTCTCCGAGCTGCGCATGGACAAGGTGGACGGCATGCAGATCCTCAGGCGCTGCCGCGAAAACCATCCCGACACCGAGGTCATCCTGGTCACCGGACAGGCCACGCTGGCGTCTGCCGTCGAGGCGATGAAGCAGGGCGCTTTCCACTACCTGGCCAAGCCGTATCGCCAGGAGGAGGTGCGCCAGATGGTGGCCGATGCGCTGGAAAAAATCCGCCTCCGGCACGAAAGCCGCAATCTCAAAAAGCAGGTGGAAAGCTACCAAGGCAAAGTACGCATCCTCACCCAGGATCGGCACATGCAGCATCTTCTCGATATGGCGAGGCAGGTTGCGCCGACCGACTGCAACATCCTCATCACCGGCGAATCCGGCACCGGCAAGGAGCTTTTCGCCCGCTACCTGCACCACCAGAGCGGGCGCGAATCCGGCCCCTTCGTGGCGGTGAACTGCGGCGCCTTCAACGAGGATTTGCTGGCCAACGAACTGTTCGGGCACATCAAGGGCGCGTTCACCGGCGCCCACGCCGACAAAAAAGGGCTGCTGGAAGCGGCCAGCGGCGGCACCCTGTTTCTGGACGAGATCACCGAAATGTCGCCCACCATGCAGGTCAAGCTGCTGCGCGTGATCCAGGAAAAGGAAGTGCTGCCGCTGGGCGCCACCGCGCCGGTCAAAATCGACGCGCGCTTCATCGCCGCCACCAACCGCGACGTGCAGGACATGGTGAAGCAGGGAGGCTTCCGCCAGGATCTCTTCTTCCGCCTCAACGTCGTCAACCTGCACATCCCCGCCTTGAGCGCGCGCAAGGAAGACGTGCCGCTGCTCGCCCACCATTTCCTGGCGAAGCATGCCGCGCTGATGAGCAAGGATGTCAGCGAGATTGCCCCGGATACCCTCGACCTGCTGTGCGCCTACGATTTTCCCGGCAACGTGCGCGAGCTCGAAAACATCATCGAGCGCGGCGTCGCGATCGCCACCGGCCACGGCATCGACCCCGCGCAGCTGCCCGACGACCTGCGCGAACTCGCCATCCGCACCTTTCGCAAGAAGGCCGGGCGCATCCCCACCCTGGAAGAGCAGGAACAGGACTACATCTCCTGGGTGCTGCAGGAAGCCGGCGGCAACCAGACCCTCGCCGCGCAGGTTCTCGGCATCGATCGCGTGTCGCTATGGCGTAAGCTGAAGCGCTATGAGGTGGAGAAGGGATAAGCGGTTGTCGGTATGAATAGATTGAGTGATCTCCGGCGGGGATGGGCTTGCTTGCCGCGCCCTGGTTTTTTTCGTCCGCTCTGCGCATCCTGCTGCATGGCCATCAGCATCGTCGGCAGTGGCTTCTACTCGCTTCCAGCTATGGCCGACAAGCGCATCGCTGCCGATCCTGCCGAAGAGATCTGGCGCCAATCCGCGCCGCAGGATGCGTATGCGCCCTTCATCGGCCATGTCTCGGCGCTGCATGCAGAGACTGCCGGGGAATCGTACGGATACAACTGGCGGGGGGCTCCGGTCGAGCAGCCGGACTGGCGGGGCGTTCGCCGTGACGTTACCTATTTCCTCGGCTACCAGTTTGCCGCCATTGCCGCGCTGTATGTTGCCCCCGAAAGCGTCTCGGGCTGGGATCGCGAGCAGAAACAGAACTACAGTTTCAGCAAGTGGCGCAACAATGTCAGCAATCCGGTGTGGGACGAAGACCGCTGGTGGGTCAATTACGTCACGCATCCTTACTGGGGCGGCGCGTATTACACCCAGGCGCGGGAGCGCGGTTTGGACCGCGCTCAGGCATTCTGGTATTCGGCGCTGTTATCGACGCTCTTCGAATACGGCGCGGAAGCGCTGGCCGAGCCCGTTTCCATTCAGGATCTGGTGGCGACTCCGGTGGTGGGCTTCCTCGTCGGCGAATACCTGTTTACGCCGGTACGGGCACGCATCCGTGCCAAACCCGGCGAGCTCGACTGGTCGGACAAGACCCTCCTGTTCGTCACCGACCCCCTTGGCGTGCTCAGTGCGCAAACCGACCGTCTGCTGGGGATGGAAACGACGCTGCGGTGGCAGCCCATCGGTATGCAAACCCCGGCACTTGCCGCGAATCCGCCGGGCTATTCTCGCAGCGCGGTGCCGGTATGGGGCCTGCAATTTCGCGGTGAGTGGTAGCAAGGCTATGACAACATAGCTCGCCCGTGCGGCGGATACGGTTGCCGACCCCGTATCCCGCGGGTTTTTTGTGTGTCAGAACTCGTTGCGGATACGTTTGTAGCCCTTTACCAGTTCGTGTTGGCCTGCGCCACACTACACATTAAAATTCCCCAAGCGGGTGCCGGACGTCATTGCGCAACAGGAACTGGCCTGACAGCCATATTTTTCAGGCCTGCATTCGGACCGCTTTCCAGCCGGCTGCGTGCTTGATGTACGGCCAGATCATGAAAAGCGTAGCGACAACCTTCCCTTGACCCGCGCTTAACGGGCCGTTAACGCGTGCTTCGTCAGACTTCAACCATTGCTTCAGGTTGGAGTTTTGCCATGTATGCCGCACACGCCCGCACAGGCGCTTCACGTTTTTCCTTCGATTGGTCCAGGCTATTTCCCTTCCTGCGCTGGCGCGACCGGGTGACGCGTGCCAGCACGCGCGACGATGCCATGGCCGGGCTGACGGGGTCGCTGATCGTGCTGCCGCAGGCGGTGGCCTTCGCCACCATTGCCGGCCTGCCGCCAGAATATGGCCTGTATGCGGCGATGACGCCGGCCATCATCGCCGCCCTGTTTGGATCGAGCTGGCACCTCGTGTCGGGCCCCACCACCGCCATTTCCATTGCCGTATTCGCTTCGGTGAGCCCTTATGCCCCGCCGGGCTCGCCGGAATTCATCGGCCTGGTGCTGACGCTGACCTTCCTGACCGGCTTGTTCCAACTGGTCCTGGGTTTGGCGCGCATGGGCGTGCTGGTAAATTTCATTTCGCATACCGTGGTGATCGGGTTCACCGCGGGTGCGGCGCTGCTCATCGCCGGCAGCCAGATCAAGAACTTCTTCGGCGTGGACATCCCGCGCGGCACGCCTTTCTTCAAGACGCTGGAACTGCTCGCGCTGCAGCTTGACCGCATCAACCCTTACGTACTGGCGGTGAGCCTGACGACGCTGGCGGTCGGCATCCTGACCAAACGCTACGCGCCCAAACTGCCCTACATGATTGTCGCGATGGTGGCGGGCAGCCTGTTCGCGGCAGGCATCAACGCCTATTACGGCGTGGATACGACCCATGTCGGCACGGTCGGTGCGCTGCCTTCCGGCTTGCCGCCGCTGTCCCTGCCGGACTTTTCATTCCACAGCCTGTCGCAGATGATGTTTCCAGCGCTGATCATCACCATGCTGGCGCTGACCGAGGCGGTGTCGATTTCCCGCGCCATCGCCACCCGTTCCGGCCAGAACATCGACGGCAACCAGGAGTTCATCGGCCAGGGGCTTTCCAATATCGTCGGCAGCTTCTTCTCCGGCTATGCCGCCTCCGGCTCGTTCAACCGCAGCGGTGTCAACTATGCTGCCGGTGCGAGGACGCCGCTGGCGGCGGTGTATGCCTCGCTGTTCCTGGTAGTGATTCTGCTTTTGGTGGCTCCGCTGGCGGCTTATCTGCCGAACGCCGCCATGGCCGGCATCCTGTTCCTGGTGGCTTGGGGCCTGATCGACAGCCACCACATTCGATTGTTGCCCCGTATCAGCAAGCAGGAGACCGTGGTGTTGTGGGTCACCCTGATCGGGACGCTGATCGACCTTGAAAAGGGCATCTTCTTCGGCATTGCCCTGTCGCTGGCGCTGTATTTGTACCGTACCTCACGTCCGACACTGGAAGTGGTGGTGCCGGATTCTGACCCGGAGAGCTATCACTACGTTCATGCCGACGGCCATCCGGAATGCCCGCAGATCAAGATGGTGCGGCTGAGCGGTTCCATTTTCTTCGGAGCCGTCGCCCATCTGCAACAGCGCTTGCAGGAGATGCAGGAAGCGGCGCCGCATCAGAAACACCTGGTGGTGATGGCCAGCGGCATCAATTTCGTCGACCTGGCCGGCGCCGAGTTTCTCGCCGAAACCGCCCGGCGCTATGCCCGCGACGGTGGCAGCCTGAGCTTCTACCGGATGAAGGAAAGCGTGGCCGAGACCCTGCGCAAGGGCGGCTTCATGCAGGACATCGGCGAACACAACCTCTACCCGGCCAGGTCCCGGCCGGCGGAAGCGATTTTCCCGCGCCTCGACAAAACCATTTGCGCGAGCTGTCCGCATCGCCTGTTCCGCCACTGTCAAACAGTCAACCGCCAGGCGGAAAACACGCATCAACACACGCTGACTGAGGGAGCCCTGCCATGAAAACTTATCGCCGTATTCTGGTGCCCCTCACCGCTGGCGGCCAAAGCGACACCCTGCTGCATCGCGCCGCCGAGCTTGCTCAAGGCCCGCGCACGCAAATGCTGGTGCTGCGCGTGCTTGACACCCGCAGCGGCTTTGCACCGGATGGTCCGGCTCCCGCACTGCCGGGAGAAACAGCCTCACGACGCGCGCCAGACGTGAAGAAAAGGCTTGAATCGCAACTGGCGCGCAACAACCTGGGCTGGGCGGAAGCCAAAGTGGTGTGGGGGGATTCGAAGGCTTTGCTGGCCGACGTCATTCGCACCTGGGAACCTGATCTCGTCGTTGCGTGCGCGGGTCAACTGCCCCACGGGATCCTGGAACATGCGGATGTCCTGACAGTGGACCGCCGCAGCTTGTTCAGGCGCCTGGCCGAGGCCTTGCATTATCCGGCGCCCCGGCACGCCTGACGGGTTTCCGGTCGCCCGGCATGGGTTGGCTTGACGCGGCGGACGCAATGCCGCGCTTGCAGTAAAAGATATCTGATCGCTCTCGCCAGCATGCCGCCCATTCATGCACGACCCCGAAGCCATTTCCGTACTCGTCATCGAAATAGTCGGGATCTTGCGGCAAACATTGCCGACGATCTGGAACCCCGGGGCTATCTGTTGCCCCATAAAAAAACCCGCAGCAGCGGGTTTTTTCGTGGGTTAAAACTCGTTGCGGATACGTTTGTAGCCCCTGACCAGCTCGTGGTTGGCCTGCGCCACGCTTTCGGAGAATCCTGTCACATCGGGGGTCACGCGCTCGATGCGGGCCAGTTCCTCGTCCGAGTGGATGTTGCAGGTGGAGGGAATGTAGAAGCCGTCGGGCACGCTGCAGCCTTCGACCACCGAGTTGTGGCGCACCACCGATCCCTCGCCCACCACACAGTTGAACAGCACCGAATTGAAGCCGATGAACACGCGGTTTCCCACCTTGCAGGGGCCGTGCACGATCGAGCGGTGGGCGATCGACGTGTATTCGCCGATTTCCACCCGCCCACCGGCCTTGGAGTGGATGACCACGCCGTCCTGGATGTTCGAGTGCGCGCCGATGACGATCGGTTCCATGTTGCCGTTCTCATCGACCTCGTCTGCACGAATAACCGCGTAGGGGCCGATAAAGACATTCTCGCCGATGATGATGTGGCCACAGAGGATGGCGGTGGGGTCGACAAAAGCGGTTTCGTGCACGACCGGCAGGTCGCCTCGCGGGTTGCGGCGAATCATGGTGTATTCCTTGTGGTTGCAAGATGGAAAAACAGGTGGTCGCCGGCCTGGGGCGTGCCCCGATCAGCCGGCGCGCGGGGGCACGGAGCGGTCAGGCATGCTCCTGCGCGTACGGAAAGAATAACCCGGCCAGACGCGTGAAAGCGCCGTCGCGCCCGATCGTCATCAGCGCCGGCCCTTCGCGGTCCGTGCGCGCCGGCAGCAGGCGGCGCGTCCGGCCGTCGCACAAGACCAGATCGGGGCACCAGCTGCGGATCAGGGCCGCCAGGGCGCTGCGCGGCTCGCCCCAGATCACCGTGGCATTCGCCTGATTCAAGCCGTGCCGCTTCAGGTCGTGCTCGAGCCGTTTTTGCTCGGGCGGCGCGAGGCGGGCGGCACGTTCGCCGGGCAGCGAGCCGGCCGGGCCGTCCGAATCGAAACTGGAGCGGGTGTCGAGTACGCTCACCACCAGAAGCTCGACCTCTTGTGAGGCGGCGATCTCGCCGGCGCGGCGAAGCAGGGCCGAACCGCTATGGCCATGCGTGAAGGGGATCAGGATGCGTTGACGGGTGTTCATGAGTGCGCTCCTGCGTGGATAAGGAGCTGAGGCAAGCCGGACGACTTGGTACGCGCGAGGTGGAGAGGAGGAATGCCGAGGCGCGCAAGATGAGTAGTCATCGTTGAAAAATCCGACCGTTGTGATGGATCAGATCGTAGCGATGATGGCGTTAACCCAAAGTTAAGCGGGGTGCAAGACAGGGTTAAATCAGTGGACCGCGGCTCAGAACAAGTGAAATCATCGGGGTAGGCCAATCGCCCCCATTTTCAACGCGCCCTCCTTGAACGCCTTGAATGCGGTCTGGTAGTAGGCCACGGCCTCGTCGCGCAGGCGCGCGTCCGGCGCAGTCGGGCTGGCGTCGCCGTTGGCATCGATCAGGAAGGTGTCGACCCGTTGCTTGGGGCCGAGCACGACCAGTTTGCCCCCCTTCAGATACCCCAGTTCCTGATAGTTGCTGATGAAGGCACGCTGATTTTCCGGGCGCTGTTCGAACAGCGATTGGCCAAAGAAATGATCGTCCCCCGGCAAGCCCATGGCGTCCAGCAAGGTCGGCGGGATATCGATCTGGCTTGCCACACGTTCATCGCGTCCGGGCTCCAGCAAGGCCGGCGCGTAGAGAATCAGCGGAATGTGATAACCGGCCACCGGCAGCTTGGTATTGCCGGCGGCGGAAGCGCAATGATCGGCGACGATGACGAACAGGGTTTCGTTGAACCAGGGTTTACTGCGTGCCTGGTCGATGAAATGGCCGATCGCGTAATCGGTGTATTTCACCGCGCCCTCGCGTTTGCCCGGCGAGGGAATGTCGATGCGGCCATCCGGGTAGGTAAAGGGCCGGTGGTTGGAGGTGGTCATGATCTGCGCGAGGAAGGGCTTGCCGGTGGCATGGGCGCGGTCGAGCTGCACCAGGCTGTTGTCGAACAGGAACTCGTCGGCCACGCCCCAGACATTCGCGAAGCCGATGGAGACCTTCGGGAAATCGGTGCGGTCGACGACGCGATAGTCGTTGCCGGCGAAATAGGCATTCATGTTGTCGAAATAGCCGTAGCCGCCATAGAGGAACAGCGTCTCGTAGCCCTGGCGGCGCAGAATCTCGCCGATCGTTGCCAGATGTTCGTTGCCGGGGCGGCGCACGATCGCCTGGCCGGGGATCGGCGGCGTGCCCAGCGACAAGGCCTCCAGACCGCGCACCGTGCGCGTGCCGGTGGCGTACAGATGGGTGTACAGCAGGCCGTCCCGGGCCAGCGCATCGAGCTGCGGCGTCAGGCCGGCCGGATTGCCGAAGCTGC
The DNA here is from genome assembly GCA_019459055.1 of Thiobacillus sp. GTDB lineage: Bacteria > Pseudomonadota > Gammaproteobacteria > Burkholderiales > Thiobacillaceae > Thiobacillus. Next base: position 15,675 of record JAIBEI010000046.1, read on the forward strand.
CGAGAAACTTGGCGGACAGGCTTTCCACCGAAATCAGCACCACGTTCTTTGGCGGGCGCTTGAACGGTACGCGCTGCGGATCGAAGGCCTCGCCCTCGTCCGGGTCGGGGTTCAGCGCCTTCGACAGAGGCTCGCGTTCGATGCCGAGTTCGCCCAGGATGTGCTGCGCTTGCGCCGCAGGCAGCGTGGCATAAAAACGATCGTAATCCAGTTCGTTGCGCAGGAAGGCGGCGCTGAACGTCATCAGGCCGTTGCCGGCCAGTTCGTTGGCATAGGTGTTGTCGGAAAACTGCATCTGGTCGATATCGGCCAGCTGCCAGGCACCCCAGGGCAGGGCAAGCGCCAGTGCGGCATACGCCACGCGCCAGCCCGGCTGTGTCGCCGGCGCGTGCGCCCCCCGGATGCGCGATCGGAACAGCCAGGTCGGCAAGGCCGCCAGCGCCGCCACGCCGGCAAGCAAGGCGGGCACCGGATACGACTCGACGATGTTGCCGATCACTTCATGCGTGTAGACCAGGTAATCGACGGCAATGAAATTGAAGCGGGTGGCGAACTCCTCCCAGAACACCCATTCCGACAGCGCGCCGAACAGCAGGATCGCCGCCACCAGGAAGAAGATCGCCAGGCGCAGCCCACCCTGCCAACGCGTGTTGCGCCAGCGTGCCGGCCACAGTGCGGCCCACAGCAGCATGGGGGCGAGCAGCCAGGCCAGCACCGCGAGGTCGAAACCGATGCCGCGCAGCAACAGGCCGGGCCAGAGCGAAAACGGGGTCTTGTCGAGGCCGGCTTGCAAGGCCAGCGCCAGACGCGTCAGGCTGGCGATGGCCAGAAACAAGATGGCGTAAGGCAGAAAAGGCGGGCTGGCGAAACGGGACGAGAGAAATTTCATGCGGGATATATTATAAGGCGAAGGTCGGGATCAGCCCTGTCGACCACGGGCCCATATTGGTCAAGCCGCCTGCCTGCTTAGCGCGCGAACACCACCGTCACCGTAGTGCCCTGCTGTTCCCCGCTCTCCAGCCGAACCTGCCAGCCGTAGCGGTCGCAAATCTGCTTGACCAGGGACAGGCCGATGCCGGCGCCGGTGCTGGCCATGTCGCGGAAGTGGCGCAGGAAGGCCTGGTCGATGGCGTCTGCGGGGATGCCGCGGCCGGTGTCGGAGATGACCAGGCTGCGGCTGTCCTGGTGGATGGTGACGCTGCCGGCATCGGTGTAGGAAAAGGCGTTGCGCACCAGGTTGCTGACCAGGATGTCGACCAGCCCGCAATCGGCGGCGACGACCAGGGCGGGGTCGGTCTGCACGTCCACGGCAACCGGTTTGCTGCCGAGCACGTGGTGCTGTCTTTCCACCGCATCCTCGACCACTGCGGCGACCTGGCAGCCGCCGCCGGGTTGGGCGTGATCTTCGCGCGCCATCAGCAAGAGGGCGGTGCCGAGTTCGGCCATGTCGCGCGCGGCGCGCTCGATGCGCTGCACGCGCGCCTTCTGCTTGTCGTTCAGTTGGTCGTCGTCCAGCAGCACTTCGGTGGCGCTGAGAATGACGGCGAGCGCAGTGCGCAATTCATGGCTCATGTCGGCGCCGAAGGCCCGCTCGCGTTCCATGAAGGCGCGCATGCGGCTCAACTGGCGGTCGAACACGCCGGCCAGTTCCTCGATTTCGCGGTCATGGAAATGCTCGGCCAGCGGTCGGTCCCAGTCTTCCGGGCGGCGGTGCCGTACCCGCGCAGCCAGGTCGCGCACCCGCGCGACGGCCGCGCCGGAAAGGAACACGCCGAGCAAGGCAGAGAGCAAAGTCATGGCGACGGCAACGATGCTGAGCTGCTGGGCAAAGCGCTGCTCGCGCTTGAGCTTGAGCGAGATGTCGTAGAGCAGGTAGTAGCGCGCGTTGTCGCGGTCGAGCACGGCTGCGCGGTAGGACAGGGTGCCGACACGGATTTCGTGGCGGCCGGGCGGCAGCGTGGCGAGGTAGTCCGGCACGCCATCCGTTTCACTCGCTTCCCGCACAAAACCCTGCAGGGTGACAGTGGACGGCGGCAGGGAGAGGGGGTTGCGTTCCCGGCGGGCGATGTAGTCGTCGAGTTCCGCGGTCAGGGTTTCGTCGATCAAACGTACGCTCAGGTCGTGGGCGGACTGGTACACCATCACCGCCATGACCAGGCTGAGCAGCGCGCCGAAACCGGCGAAGTAGAGCGCGATGCGCGCGCGCAGGCTATGCAGGCGGAACATCCGGTGCCTTCAGTTGATAGCCCACGCCGCGCACGGTATGCAGCAGCGGCGGCAGGTCGGGCGGGTCGATGGCTGCGCGCAGGGTGTGCATGTGCACGCGCAGGGAATCGGAATCGGGTGGCGAATCGCCCCAGGCGGCCTGTTCGATTTCGCGCCGCCACACCACGTTGGGCGAGCGCTTCATCAGCAGTTCCAGGATGCGCATCGGCAGCATGGGCAGCGCGAGGGTGCGGCCTGCGCGCTGCACCACGCGGGTGCCGAGGTCGAACGCCAGGTCGGCCACCTGCAGCCGGTTCAGGCGCTCGCCGCTTTTGGCACGCCGCACCAGGGCGGCGAGGCGCAGTTCCAGTTCACGCAGTTCAAACGGTTTGGTCAGATAGTCATCGGCACCTTCGCCGAAACCGGCGACTTTGTCGTCCAGCGTGGCGCGCGCGGTCAGCATCAGCACCGGCGTCTGCGATTGCGCGTCCTGGCGCAGGCGGCGGCACAGGGTGAGGCCGTCAATGCCGGGCAGCATCAGGTCGAGCACGATGACGTCATGCGGCTGGGTCACCGCCAGATGCAGGCCGGTGATGCCGTCCATCGCCACGTCCACCAGATGGCCATGGCTTTCCAGATAGTCGGCGATGTTGGCCGCCAGGTCTGCGCTGTCTTCCACGACCAGGACCGAAAAAACGGTGCGGTCGCTCATGACGGGCTGGGGGGGTGTGGAAAGCGCATGCCGTTCTTGTAACACCGCGCTGCCGTCGACGTCCAGTCTGCGGGGGGCGCGAGCGTTTTCCCCGCCCGGCGCCCGGCCCTCATTCCGCGCGGGGGCGGCGCACCAGCGGCAGCACGCGCGCATCCTGCTGCGGCAGGTCGCGTCCGGCGAGCATCTGCAGGGCCTGAAGGAATTCATGCGGCAGCCGCTTCATGGTCTCGGTCGCCTGCAGCGCGTAATGCACCACCTCGAACGGCACGCGTTCGTTGAGCGCGCTGCGCGCCTGCGGGCGGAAATGCTGCCAGGCCAGCTCGACCCAGGCCTTGTTCTGGCTGTCGATGAAAATGAATTCTTCGGCATCCAGCACCGCCATGTACTGCAGGCTGCGGATCGGCACGAACAGGCAGGTGCCGGCATGCGCCAGCAGGGTGTGGGCAAGGTTGTAGGTGGCGGCCGGAAGAAAGGCCGGCAGCCGGGCGATTTCCTGTTCGCGATAGAAACGCTCTTCCATGGCGTAAAAATAGCAGCCCTTCGCCTCCAGGGTGAAGCAGTTTTTTGCGGAGGTTTGGGTTGGCGCGGTCGGCACAGGCAGAAAAGGCCGGCCCTTGAGGCAAAATAGGCGTGTATTGATTTCGCTGCGACGCTCCCCGACCGATTCACGCCATGACCCCACCACATGCCATCCCCGCCACGGGCCTGATTTTCGACACTCACCTGGAACATTTCGACCGCGATGTGATCGAGGCCTCGCACGCACTGCCCATCCTGGTCGACTTCTGGGCCGACTGGTGTCCGCCCTGCCGGGCGCTGACCCCGGTGCTGGAGCGCGTGATCCACCATCATGCCGGCAAGCTCCACATGGCCAAGGTCGAGGTCGACGAAGGCGCCAACATGAAGCTTGCCGGGCGCTACGGCCTGCGTGGCTTTCCCACCGTGCTGCTGTTCGTCAAGGGCGAGATCGTCGGGCGCTTTTCCAGCGCCAGGCCGGAGCACTGGGTGCGTGAGTTCATCGCCGAGCACACCGGTATTGAATAGGCCCTTATTGGTGATCGACACCAACGTGGTGCTCGATCTGCTGCATTTCGACGATGCGGTTGCGCGTCCCCTGCGGCTCGCGCTGGAAGCCGGGCGAGTGCGCTGCGTGGCGTCGGCCCCCACGCTGGACGAGTTGCAGCGCGTGCTGGCCTATCCGGAATTTGGTCTGGACGCGGCACGGCAGGCGGTGCTCTTCGCGCGCTATCGCGCTCTGTCGGAAGCGGGCCAGATGGTCGAAGGGTGTGCCGGCCCGCCCCACAAGGGGACGCCGATCCACTATGGACCCATGTGGAATCGTATGCCACGCTGCAGCGACCCCGACGACCAGAAGTTCATCGAACTGGCCGCCGCCGCCGGCGCGCAGGGCCTGGTCAGCAAGGACCGCGCGGTGCTCAAGCTGCGCCGCCGCTGCGCGCCGGCCTTTCAGGTAATGACGCCAGTCGAGGCGGTGCGCTGGCTCGATAGCGCCATCGCCTGACCCGTCAGTCCGCGGCCTGCGGCTGAAACCGGCGCCGCGCCGCCTCGCTCACCGCCAGCACCGCCGGGTGGCTCAAGCGCCGCTCCACTGAAATGGCGAAAAAGCGTTCGCGAATTTCCAGGGTCTGCCCCAGCTCGACCACCTCGTATTGCCGCATCGCCTCCTGTGCCGTGGTCAGCGGCACCGGGAACACCCCCGCGCCCGCCTGGCCAAAAGCACTCATCAGCGCGCTGTCGTCGAATTCGCCGACGATGGTGGGCTGGATGCCGCGGCGTTCGAGCCAGCGCAACAGGGGCATGCGCAGCGCACTGTCCTCGCCCGGAATCAGCAGGGGCGTCTCATGCAGATTGGCTGGAAAGTCCGGGCTTAGCGTTTCCGCGATCGCACGCGCGGCCAAAAAGGCAATCCCGCATTCGCCCAGCGGGTGGCTGTAGCCCTTGATGTCCATATTGGACGGCAGCGGGCGGTCGGCCAGCACCATGTCGAGCCGGTGGATGGCGAGGTCGGCGACCAGCTGCTCCAGCCGGTGTTCCCGGCAGATCAGTTTGACCGGCTCGGCCAGCGTGAGCGCGGGCGCCAGCAGCTGATAGGCGATCGCCTTCGGCACGACGTCGGCGATGCCGACGCGAAACGGATGAACGCGCGCAGCAAGGCGGTTTTGCAGGGCTTCCTCGAGTTCGGCGCCGACGTCGAAAATTTCGTCGGCGTAGGTTAGCGCGGTGCGCCCGGCATCGGTCAGTTCGAGCCGGCGTCCGCTGCGGCGGAACAGCGCGACCCCCAGGCGGTCTTCCAGTATGCTGATCTGGCCGGACAGTGTTTGCGGCGTCAGGTGCAGCTTTTCGGCCGCCTTGTTGATGGCGCCGGCCTTGGCGACGGTGCGGAAGTAGTGCAGGTGCTTGTAATTGAGCATGATGTGGAATCGGTTCGATAAAATCGAACAATAGCAGTATGAAAATCGAATTTTATTGTGGTTGGGCGGTCTGTATCCTTTGTCTATCCGTGAAAGGGCCGCAGGCCCGCACACGACCCGCGCTTTGAAGGAGAAACCATGAAACGGATTGTCTTGTTCCTCGCCACCAACGTGGCCATTTTGCTGGTGCTGTCGATCGCCATGCGCGTGCTGGGCCTTGAGCCCTATCTCACCGAGACCGGGCTGAATCTGACTTCGCTGCTGGTCATGGCCGCAGTGATGGGCTTCGGCGGTTCGTTCATTTCGCTCGCCATCTCGAAGTGGATGGCGAAGAAAACGATGGGCGTGCGGGTGATCGAGACGCCGTCGAACTCGACCGAGCTGTGGCTGGTCGACACCATCCGCAAATACGCGGCAGACGCGGGCATCGGGATGCCGGAAGTCGGCGTCTACGACGCGCCCGACGTCAATGCGTTCGCCACCGGCATGACCCGCAACAACTCGCTGGTCGCCGTGTCGTCGGGGCTGCTGCAGCAGATGAAGCGCAACGAGGCCGAGGCGGTTCTGGGGCATGAAATCGCCCACATCGCCAACGGCGACATGGTCACGCTGACCCTGATCCAGGGCGTGGTGAACACCTTCGTGATCTTTCTGTCGCGCGTCATCGGCCACACCGTCGACCGCGTCGTGTTCAAGAACGAGCGCGGCCACGGCCCGGCGTTCTGGGTGACCACCATCGTTGCCCAGATGGTGCTGGGCATACTGGCGTCGATCATCGTCATGTGGTTCTCGCGTCAGCGCGAATTCCGCGCCGACCGCGGCGGCGCCAGCCTGGCCGGCGGCCCCAACATGATCGCCGCGCTAGAGCGTCTGGACAGCCTGCATCCGCAGCCGCTGCCCGACAAGATGGCGGCGTTCGGCATTGCCGGCGGCGGCGCCCACGGCCTGAAGCGCCTGTTCATGACGCACCCGCCGCTGGAAGAGCGCATCGCGGCGCTGCGCGCGCGGCAGTAAACCTGCCTACCTTCTCGATCTTCTCGATTTCGGCCTGCCGCACGATTTGATCGTGGTGGTGGGCCGTGCCTGGCGGGAATGTTCCTGTTCCACGCCTTTAACTTTTGGAATGCCTCATGAATAGCGCAATCTCGATCGGCGAACCATGGATGTGGGCAGCGTTCATCGTCTTCGTTCTGGTCATGCTGGTGCTGGATCTGTTCGTATTCGGCGGCAACAAAGCGCACAAAGTAAGCGTCAAGGAAGCGGCCGCCTGGTCGCTGGTGTGGGTGAGCCTGGCACTCGCGTTCAATGCCGGTATGTGGTGGTACCTGAACGGCACGGTGGGGCCGGATATTGCCGATCGTAAGGCGCTGGAATTCCTTACCGGCTATCTGATCGAGAAGTCGCTGTCGGTGGACAACGTGTTCGTTTTCCTGCTGATCTTTACCGCCTTCCAGGTTGCCCCTGAATTCCAGCGCCGGATTCTGATCTACGGCGTGCTGGGCGCCATCGTCATGCGCGCCGTCATGATCCTGGCCGGCGCCTGGGTGGTGCGGGAGTATTCCTGGGTACTCTATCTCTTCGGCGCCTTCCTGGTCGTCACCGGCATACGCATGCTGGTCATGGCGGAGAAGACGCCTGATCTGGAACAGAATCCGGTGCTCAAGTTTGCGCGTAGACATCTGCGCGTCAGCGAAGGCCATCACGGCGAGAAGTTCAGCGTGATGAAGGACGGCGTGCGCTATGTCACGCAGCTGTTTCTGGTGCTGATCCTGATCGAGGTCACCGATCTGGTGTTCGCGGTGGATTCGATCCCGGCCATCTTCGCCATCACCACCGACCCCTTCATCGTCTTCACCTCAAACATCTTCGCCATCATGGGCCTGCGGGCGCTGTATTTCCTGCTGGCCGACGTGGCTGACCGCTTCCATCTGCTGAAATACGGCCTGGCCATGGTGCTCACCTTCATCGGCTCCAAGATGCTCATCATGCCGTGGTATCACGTGCCGGTGGGGGCTTCGCTGGCCATCGTCGCCGTGTTGATCGGAGCGAGCGTGGTCGCCAGCCTGATCGCCACGCGCAAGCTGGCGAAATAATGATGCTGCCCCGCCTGTTTTAACCGAATAAAAGGAGCAGGCATGAACAGCAAACCTGAACGCGATGTGGAAAAGACCTACCCCCTGCCCGAATTCATCGCGAAGCTGCGGCGTCTGGCTGATGCACTCGAGCAGGGCGAACGCTTTGAAATCCAGATCGCGGGCGAGACAATCTCGGTCCCTGTGCGGGCGGTCTGCAATATCGAGCATGAACGCGCAGGCGAGTCGGAAGAAATCGAATTCTAGATCAAGTGGGAGAACCCGCAATGAACCCCGAACAGCAGAAATCCATCCTTGTCATTGCCCTCTACGCCGCCTTCGCCGACGGTGCCAAGCATGACCGCGAGCGCGAGGAAATTCGTCGCATCGCCGAGTCCCTCGGTGGCGAACCAGAGGGGGGAGCCGCGCGCAGGGCTTCGCCCGGCGCGGCGGGGGGATTCATCCCCCCGGAACCGGGTGCGCCCGATCTCGCGCGTCTCTATCAGGACGTCCTGCTCAAGCGCATCAGCCTGGGGGCCGCTACCGCCGCGCTGCAAGACCCCGGCGAGCGCCAGTTGGCGTATGAAATGGCGGTCTGCGTGTGCGACGCGGACGGCCGCCAGAGCCCGGCCGAGCAGCGCTTTCTGGATGAGCTGAAGGGCCTGCTGAAGCTGGATGCCGGACAGGCCGCCGCTTTCGAACGCGACGCCGATACCATCGTCGATCTCAGCGAGGCCGCCGCGCCTGCCGCCGGTGCCGCGCCCGGCCCAGCGGAGTCGTTGGCGGCTATGCCGCCTTACGAATCCGGCGTGCCCCTTGCGGGTGCGGTGGTGGCGGCGCAACCGAACGTGTCCGAGGCGGAACTGGACAAGTCCATCCTCAACTACGCCCTGATGAACGGCGCGCTGGAACTGCTGCCGCAGTCGTGGGCGTCCCTGGCCATCATTCCGCTGCAGATCAAGATGGTCTATGGCGTCGGCCGTGCTCACGGCGTTGAGCTCGACCAGGGCCACATCAAGGAATTCATCGCCGCGGCCGGGGTCGGCCTCACCTCGCAATACCTCGAACAGTTCGGCCGCAAGCTCCTGGGCGGGCTGCTCGGCAGGGCCGCAGGCAAGACCTTCGGCGGTATCGGCGGCGCGGCCACGGGCATGGCCTTCTCCTTCGCCACCACCTACGCGCTGGGGCAGCTGGCCAAGCGCTATTACGCCGGCGGCCGCGTGATGAATACGGGGGTGCTTAAAGACACGTTTCAGAACCTGCTCGGCCCGGCCAAGCAGATGCAGACGCAATATTTGCCGCAGATCCAGCAGCAGGCGAGCACCCTCGACGTCGCCAAGATCATGGCAATGGTGCGCGGAGGCTGATCCGAGAAGCGGACGCGACTCCGCCAAACTTGCCCCATGCCTTCGTGTCGCTGTTCCTTCTCCGGTCCGGTGTGTGGATCGGGTGGACACGGCAAAAGAGGCAGGCCAGTTTTACCGGGCGCGCTGGCGGGTGGATACCCTGATTCGCCCGCTCGTCATCCGCGCTTGATGGTATCCTTGCGCCTCACTCGCTCGACGCCGCCATGAACCCCGCCAAAGACCGCAAACTCTCGCGTCTGGCACTCAATGTGCTGGGCGTATTCGAAGCCGTCGGCCTCGTTGTTATCACGCTGGCCACCCTGGTGGCGGGCGCGTTCGAAGTGAAGACTATGGTCGACGCCAGGACGGTGACGCTGGCCGACCTGTTGCTGCTGTTCCTCTACCTCGAAATCCTCGCCATGGTGGGCGTGTATTTCCGCTCGGGGCAGTTGCCGGTGCGTTTTCCCATCTACATCGCCATTGTGGCGCTGGCCCGCTATCTGGTACTCGACATGAAAAGCCTGGACGACTGGCGCATGGTGGGCGTTACCGCCTCGATGCTGTTGCTGGCCGTCGCAGTGCTGGTGATCCGCTATGGCCACACACGCTTTCCCTACAACGAAACCCCGCAAGACCGAGACTTGCTGCCATGAAAAACACAATGACCTATCCCGGTTTCTATGAGGACAAGCACGGCATCACCATGCTGGCGCGCGTCGTGCTCGACGGCTGGCTGTTCGGCTTCATTCCCGAAACCGAGGACTGCGCCGGCTGGCAGCTCGGACAAATGCAGACGCTGGCGGACAAGATCGAAGCCGAGTGGGACAAATACGGCAACCTGCCGAGCCGCCTGCCGCCCGAGCTGTGCGAGCGCCACACCGTCCTGTACAAGATGGCGGTGGACCGCGCGCGCGAGAAGGGCTGGGACCCCGAGCTCGGCGAAGACGAATGACCTTTCCCGGCAGGACGATTCCTGCCGCCTGCCAACCTGCCTGTCCCCGCCGATGGAACTGACCCCCCCCTTATTGCAACTTGCCACCCAGGCGCTCGACCGGGTGCTGGACTTCAAGCGTCCGGCCGACTCCGAGCTGTCGGCGTTTTTCCGCGACCATAAAAAGCTCGGCCCGCGCGAGCGCGCGTTCGTGGCCGAGGCCGTGTTCGGCGTGCTGCGCCGCTATCGCTATCTGTCGGTGGTGGTGCCGGCGGCCAATCCGCGCACCCTGATCATCGCCTGGCTGATCAAGGCGCGCGGCATGAGCGGCGCGACGCTGGAGCAATTCGCCAAGCCCGAACTGGTGCAGCATATCCGCGACGCCAAAACAGACGACCTGCCGCTCGCCGTGGTGGCCGAATTGCCTGAATGGGTGATCGAGAAACTGCAGCCGGTGATGAGCGACGCCGACATCCTTACGCTCGGCCGCGCCCTGCAGCAGCCCGCGCCGATGGACGTGAGGGTGAACGCGTACAAGGCGGACCGCGACACCGTGCTGGCGCAGTTGCGCGAGGAGGGGCTGGCCGTCGAGCCGACGCCGTATTCGCCCTGGGGCATCCGCTTCAAGGAGCATCCGGCGATCAACCGCCATCCGCTGTTTCTCGACGGCAGCCTGGAAGTGCAGGACGATGGCAGCCAGCTGCTGGCGCTGCTGCTGGGCGCGCGGCGCGGCGAAATGGTGTGCGATTTCTGCGCAGGCGCCGGCGGCAAGACGCTCGCCATTGGCGCGATGATGGCGTCGAGCGGGCGCCTGTATGCGTTCGACGTCGCGGAGAAACGGCTCGCCAAACTGAAGCCGCGGCTGGCGCGCTCGGGCCTGTCCAACGTGATGCCGCAGCTGATCGCTTCCGAGAACGACACCCGGGTGAAGCGGCTGGCGGGCAAGCTCGATCGCGTGCTGGTCGACGCGCCGTGTTCGGGGCTTGGCACCTTGCGCCGCAACCCGGACCTGAAATTCCGCCAGTCGCCGGAGAGCGTGGCGGTGCTGACGCAGAAACAGGCCTCCATCCTGCGCGCGGCAGCGAAACTGCTGAAGCCCGGCGGTCGGCTCGTGTATGCTACCTGCAGCCTGCTGCCGGAAGAGAACGAAGCCATCGTCGAGGCGCTGCTGGCCGAAGGCGGGTTCACCCTGCTGCCGGTGAACGAATTGCTTGCGCAGAACAAGATCGACCTCGATACCGGCGCCATGCTCAGGCTGTCGCCCGCCGTGCACGGCACCGACGGATTTTTCGCCGCCGTCCTGGTGAAGCTGGCGCTGGCGCCGCTTGAATAAAGGCGTCATGCTCAACCGGGATTGTTCATTCAGGCGCGAGATACGTGCACCTTTGGGCGTCAATCGGTGCACAGAGTGCACCCTACTTATTACAAATCGCCTAATGAACAATCTGGGTTCAATATGGTGCTCGATGACCTGACATGACCGCTACGTCCCTCCACCCGCAAGGGGTAGGCCGTGGTTGTAAAGCTGCTGAAGCGGCAACAACCACGCACCACCCCGATGCGCTGGGCACGCTGTGCGGCCTGTTCCGCACGCGCGTCGCGGCGACTCCGGAGCAACTTGCCTACCGCCAGTTCGACGAGGCGCGCAACGCTTGGGTGAGTTTCACCTGGGCCGAAGTGGCGGCCGAGGTGGCGCGCTGGCAGGCTGCGCTGGCGAAGGAGGGGCTGGTTCCCGGCGACCGCGTGGCGGTGATGCTGAAGAACTGCGTCGAGTGGGTGATCTTCGACCAGGCCGCGCTGGCGCTGGGACTGGTCACGGTTCCGCTGTATCTCGACGACCGCCCGGACAGCGCGGCCTACATCCTCGATCACGCGGACGCCAAACTGCTGCTGGTCGAAGGCCGCTTCCAGCATCGCAACCTGGCCGAAATCGCCGGATCGGCCCACAGCCTGCAGCGCATCGTCAGCCTGGTCGCGCCGGAAAACGGACTGGCGGACTGGAGCCCGCGCTTCGTGGTGGCGGCCGATTGGCTGGCGGCCGCGGCCGATGCGCCGTTCCCGGAGCGTCACCTTTCGGCCGACCTGCTGGCCAGCATCGTCTACACCTCGGGCACCACCGGGCGTCCCAAGGGCGTGATGCTGACCCACGAGAACTTGCTGTGGAACGCGTTCTATGCGTCGCAATGCGCAGACTTCGGGCAGCACGCGGTGTTCCTGTCCTTTCTTCCGTTGTCGCACACGCTGGAGCGCACCGCCGGCTATTACCTGCCGATGCTGCTCGGCGCCGAGGTCGCCTACGCGCGATCCATCACCCAGCTGGCGCAGGATCTGCAGACCATTCGCCCCACCGTGCTGATCTCGGTACCGCGCATCTACGAGCGGGTGTACGGCCGCATCCAGGACGGCCTGGCAAAAAAAAGCCTACTCGCCGGCAGGCTGTTCAGGCTTGCGGTGCAGGTCGGCTGGCGCCGCTTCGAGCGTGGCCAGGGGCGGGCGAGTTGGCATCCCGAACTGCTGCTATGGCCGCTGCTCGACACGCTGGTGGCGGGCAAGGTCACGCAAAAACTGGGCGGGCGACTGAAGCTGGCGATCTCCGGTGGCGCTGCGCTGTCGCCCGAGATCGCACGCGTGTTCATCGGCCTCGGCGTGCCGATCTATCAGGGCTACGGGCTTACCGAAACCAGCCCGGTGGTCTGCGTCAATCGCCCGGATTCCAACGTGCCCGCCGGTATCGGCCTGCCGCTGCCCGGCGTCGAGGTGAAGATCGGCGACCACGACGAACTGCTCACGCGCAGCCGCTGCGTGATGCGCGGCTACTGGAAAGACGAGGCGGCCACCCGCGCCATGATCGATGCCGAGGGCTGGCTGCACAGCGGCGACAAGGCGCGCCGGGACGCCAGTGGCCATTACGCGATCGTCGGGCGCATCAAGGACATCATCGTGCTGAACAACGGCGAGAAAGTGTCGCCCACCGATATGGAATCCGCCATCCTGCTCGACCCCCTGTTCGAGCAGGTGATGGTCGTCGGCGAAGGCAGGCCCTACCTGGCCGCGCTGACCGTGTTGAACGAGGAACACTGGCCGGCCTTTGCCGCCAGCCTCGATGTCGACCCCGGGCATTCCGCGGCATTGCGCGACCCCCGGGTGGTGAAGGCGCTGACCCGGCGCGTGGCCGAGCATCTCAAGCACTTTCCGGGCTATGCCCAGGTCCGCCGTCTGCATCCCGATCTCAGTCCGTGGACGGTGGACGACGGTCTGCTGACGCCCACGCTCAAGGTCAAACGCAAGCCGGTGACCGACCGTTACCACGCGGCGGTCGAGGCGATGTATGCGGATTTCGCGCGCTCATAATTCAACAAGGGAGTAGCCTTCATGTCGCACCGATTCAATCGCTTGGCCGCAACGCTGGTTCTGGCCGCTTGTGCCAATCTCGCGCACGCCGCCGGCTTCGCGCTGGTCGAGCAGAACGTCAGCGGCCTGGGCAACGCCTATGCCGGCCAGGCTGCTGCAGCGACAGACGCCAGCACGATCTTCTTCAACCCCGCCGGGATGACCTACCTGCCCGACCGTCAGGTCGTAGTGGCCGGCCACCTGATCCGGCCGCAAGCCGAGTTCAGCGGAACCGTGAGCCCGGACATCGGTGGCGGCAATGGGGGGGACGCTGGGGATCTCGCCCTGGTCCCGAATGCCTACCTTGCGTATCGCCTGACGCCGGACGTTTATCTGGGCGTGGGCCTCAACGCGCCATTCGGCCTCAAGACCGAATATGACCCCGACTGGAAAGGCCGTACCCAGGCGATCAAGTCCGAAGTGAAGATGGTCAACCTCAATCCCTCAATTGCCTGGAAGGCCGATGAGTCGCTCTCGCTTGGCGCGGGGGTGAGCATCCAGTATGCCGAGGCGACGCTCACCAGCTCGGCCGGCGGCGCGGGCGTGGCCACCGTCAAGGGCGACGATTACGGCTGGGGCTTCAATCTGGGCGCGTTGTGGCAGGCGAGCGAGGCCACCCGCATTGGCCTCGCCTACCGTTCCGAGGTCGAGCAGACACTGGCCGGCGACGTCGGCTTCAGCACGGCAGCCGCGCTCAACGGCCCGGTGACCGCCGACGTCACCCTGCCGGATTCGGCTTCGCTTTCCCTGTTCCACAAGCTCGACTCGCGCTGGGATCTGCTCGCCGACATCACCTGGACCGGTTGGAGCGACTTCAAGGAACTGCGCATCGTGCGCACCAACGGCGTTGTGCTGGGTACGCCCACCGAGGAAAACTGGAGCGACAGCTATCGCTATTCGCTGGGCGCCAATTACCACCTCAACGACAAGCTGACCCTGCGCGGCGGCGTTGCGTTCGACGAAACCCCGGTTTCCGATGCCTTTCGCACCACGCGCATTCCGGACGGAGACCGCACCTGGATCGCGTTCGGCGCGCAGTACCGGCTGTCCCGGAAAAGCGCGATCGATGTCGGGTATGCGCACCTCTTCATCAGGGATGCCGCCATCGACAAGGCGGAGAACGGGGTCACGCTGGCCGGAAGCTATGAGGCTTCGGTCGACATTCTTTCCGCCCAGCTCACCCTGGATTTTTGAGCCGGCGCGCCGCGTCGCTCCGCCCACCCGCCCGCCCATGTGCGAACAATCCTTGGTTTTTAGAGGCTTTGTTTGTACATTGGGAAATGCGTTCGCCCTTACTGATGGAATCTGAATAATGCAACTTGGCTTGATCGATCTTCCCTGGTGGGGGTACGTGCTGGTGGCCCTCGGCCTGACCCACATCACCATCGCCGCCGTCACCCTCTTCCTGCACCGTTCGCAGGCGCACCGCGCCATCGATCTGCACCCCGTCGTCAGCCACTTCTTCCGTTTCTGGCTATGGCTCACCTCTGGCATGGTCACCAAGGAGTGGGTCGCCATCCACCGCAAGCACCACGCCAAATGCGAAACGCCCGAAGACCCGCACAGCCCGCAGACGCGCGGGATCAAAAAAGTCTTCTGGGAAGGCTCCGAGCTGTATCGCGCCGAGGCCAAGGTGGTCGAGACGCTGGAGAAATACGGCCACGGCACGCCCGACGACTGGATCGAGCGCAACGTCTACACTCGCCACTCGCTTGCAGGTGTCTGGCTGATGATGGCGATCAACCTCGCCCTGTTCGGTCCCCTGGGCCTGACCATCTGGGCAGTGCAAATGGCCTGGATCCCGATTACCGCTGCCGGCATCATCAACGGCATCGGCCACTACTGGGGCTATCGCAACTTCGCCAGCGAGGATGCCAGCACCAACATCCTGCCGTGGGGCATCCTGATCGGCGGCGAGGAACTGCACAACAACCACCACGCCTACGGCACCTCGGCGCGGCTGTCGAACAAGTGGTACGAGTTCGACATCGGCTGGCTCTACATCAAGCTGATGTCCTATGTCGGCCTGACCACCGTGCGCAAGCTGGCGCCGAAGGTGAAATGGCAGCCCGCCAAGCCGCTGTGCGACCTCGACACGCTGCAGGCCGTCATCACCCATCGCTATGACGTGATGGCGCGCTTCGTGAAGAGCGTGCGCGCGGACAGCATGGCCGAGATCGCCAGGCTGAAGGCGGGCGCGAACCTGCCGCAGAACTGGACCTTCGACAGCTTCCGCCGCTGGCTGTACAAGGAGCCCGCCCAGCTTGCCGCCGCCGACCGCGCCGAACTCGACACCCTGCTTGGCAAGAGCGAGTGCCTGCAAACCGTCTACCGGATGCGCCAGGAACTCGCCGCCATCTGGAGCCGCTCCACCGCCAGCCGCGAGCAGTTGCTGGAGCAGTTGCAGGCTTGGTGCCGCCGCGCCGAAGACAGTGGCATCCAGTCGTTGAAGGAATTCTCGGTGCGCCTGCGACGCTACACTTGAGCTAATAAATGGAGGATGGCCTGCGGGCCGTCCGCTGCATGGGGGAGTGTTTTTCCCTGGCTAGCCCAACAAAAAACCCGCCAATGGCGGGTTTTTTGTTGGGCAACCGGCTGAATTACTTCAGCTTGGTTTCCTTGTACATCACATGCTTGCGAGCCTTGGGATCGAATTTACTGATCTCCATCTTCTCGGGCATGGTCTTCTTGTTCTTGGTGGTGGTGTAGAAGTGGCCGGTGCCCGCAGTGGACTCCAGCTTGATCTTTTCGCGTCCGCCTTTAGCCATGATGGATCTCCTTAAACAGCGACGCCACGGGCGCGCAGGTCAACCAGAATGGCGTCGATGCCGTTCTTGTCGATGGTGCGCAGGGCAGCCGTGGACAAACGCAGACGGATCCAGCGGTTCTCGCTCTCGACCCAGAACCGGCGATATTGCAGGTTCGGCAGAAAACGACGCTTGGTTCTATTGTTGGCGTGGGAAACGTTGTTCCCGACCATGGGCTTCTTGCCCGTAACGACACATACGCGAGCCATGACGCTGCTCCAAAATTGAGGGTTAACAATGCGGGTTATCTTGCCGGGTGAACAATAGGGCCCAACCCGAGAACCGCGATTTATACCACAGGCTGCAAGCGCGAGGCAAGTTCGGCGGCAATTCAGAGTTGGCCGGACTCCATGAACGACAGCGAGGACGCGCCTGCGACGATGAAGTGGTCGAGCACGCGAACGTCGACCAGCGCCAGCGCATCCGCCAGCCGGCGGGTCAAGGTGCGGTCGGCCTGGCTGGGTTCCGCCACCCCGCTCGGGTGGTTGTGCGCCAGGATCAGCGCGGCGGCGTTGTGGGAAAGCGCGCGCTTGATGATTTCGCGCGGGTAAACGCTGGTTTGCGTCAGGGTGCCGCGAAACAGCTCTTCCACCGCGATTACCCGGTTTTGCGCATCGAGGAACACGCAGCAGAACACTTCGTACTCCTTGCCGCGCAGAATCAGCCGCAGATAGTCGCGCACGGCGGTGGGGGATGTCAGCGCATCGCCCGCCTGCATGTCCTCGGCCAGCGTGCGCCGCGCCATTTCCATCACCGCCTGCAACAGCGCGAACTTGGCCTCGCCGACGCCGGGCGCCGCACAGGCCGATTTTTTGTCCGCCCGGCACAGGCCGCCCAGGCCGCCGAAGCGCTCGATCAGTTCGCGCCCCAGATCGACCGCACTTTTGCCGACCATGCCGGTGCGCAGGAAGACCGCCACCAATTCGGCGTCGCTCAGCACGGCGGCGCCCTGCTTCAGCAGCTTCTCGCGCGGACGCGCGTCCTCCGGCCAGTCGCGGATCGCCATGCCTGTCTCCCTGTAGAATGTGGCCATTATTCATGGAAAGTGCGCCGGGAATCGAAGCCGTGTCGCTTGCAAACAAAAAAATCATCCTGGGGGTGACCGGCGGGATCGCCGCCTACAAGGCGGCGGAATTGTGCCGCCTCTTGATCAAGGCCGGGGCCGACGTGCGGGTGGTGATGACCGCCGCGGCGCAGCAGTTCGTCACCCCGCTGACCTTTCAAGCCCTGTCCGGCAAACCGGTGCTGACCTCCTTATGGGAGGCCGCCAGCGGCGACGGCATGGAACATATCCATCTTTCGCGCGATGCCGACCTGCTGCTGGTGGCGCCGGCTTCGGCAGACTTTCTGGCCAAGCTTGCGCACGGCCGGGCCGATGACCTGCTGTCGACCCTGTGCCTCGCGCGCGCCTGCACACTTGCCGTCGCGCCGGCGATGAACCGTGAAATGTGGGCGGCCGCGCCGACCCGGCGCAATCTCGAACAACTGCGCGCCGACGGCGTGCGCGTGCTGGATCCGGCCGCGGGCGAGCAGGCGTGCGGCGAAACCGGCCTCGGGCGGATGCAGGAGCCGGCCGATATTCTGGCGGCGCTGCATGGCTTCTTGGGCGCCGCACCCGCAAGGGGTACGCCGCCAGACACTCGCCCTGCGGGCGGTCTTGGCGCAGCACCCGCAAGGGGTACGCCGCCAGACGCTCGCCCTGCGGGCGGTCTTGGCGCAGCACCCGCAAGGGGTACGCCGCCAGACACTCGCCCTGCGGGCGGTCTTGGCGCAGGTCCGCTGGCGGGCAAGCGGGTCGTGATCACTGCCGGCCCCACCTTCGAGCCGATCGACCCGGTGCGCGGCCTGACCAATCTGAGTTCCGGCAAGATGGGCTATGCGGTGGCGCAGGCGGCGGCCGAGGCGGGCGCAGCGGTGTGCCTGGTGTCGGGGCCGACCTGTCTCGCACCCCCTGCGGGCGTGACCCGCATTGACGTGCAAAGCGCGGCCGACATGCGCCGCGCCGTGCTGGCGGCGTTGCCCGCCGACGTGTTCATCGCGGTGGCGGCGGTGGCCGATTACCGGGTGGATGCCGCGGCGCCGCAGAAGCTCAAGAAAAGCACTGACGGCATGACGCTGCACCTGGTTGCCAACCCCGACATCCTGGCCGAGGTCGCGGCCTTGCCCGCTGCGCCGTTTTGCGTGGGCTTTGCCGCGGAAACCGAGCAACTCGCCGAGCATGCGGAAACCAAGCGCCTGCGCAAAAAGCTGCCGCTCCTGGTCGGCAACCTGGCGCAGGACACGCTGGGGCAGGACACGGCCGAACTGGTGCTGTTCGACGACCGGGGCCAGCACCGGCTACCGCGCGCCGATAAACTCGCCCAGGCACGCCATTTGATCAGCCACCTTGTACACCTGCTGAATTGACGAGATCCCGACGAAAATGAAGATGGATGTGAAGATTCTCGACGCCCGCCTGCGCGATCAGCTGCCGCATTACGCCACAACGGGCTCCGCCGGACTCGATTTGCGCGCCTGCATCGATGGTCCAATCGTACTAGAGCCGGGCGAAACCCGGCTGATTCCGACCGGGCTGGCCATCCACCTGGCCGACCCCGGCTACGCCGCGCTGATCCTGCCGCGCTCCGGTCTTGGCCACAAGCACGGCATCGTGCTGGGCAATCTGGTCGGGCTGATCGATTCGGATTACCAGGGCCAGCTCATGGTTTCCACCTGGAACCGCGGCCAGCAGGCATTCGAACTCGCGCCGATGGAGCGTCTGGCGCAGCTCGTCATCGTGCCGGTGGTGCAGGCAGAATTCAATGTGGTGGATGATTTTGAAGCAAGCCGGCGCGGTGAGGGAGGCTTCGGCAGCACCGGCCGCCAGTAGTGCCGGATTTCTTTACATTGGGATGAATCGACGCACCCGACAGGCACCCGCCTGCCGGGTGCGGTCACATTGGGGCATGGAATTTGCTGCGCTATGTCGGCAGGCTTTCCGGGAGGGAATCGGGAGCAGGCCGTTGCGGAGACAAATAAACATAAGAGGTCAGGCTTCCTGGCGCATACCATGCCCCACACGTCCATACTGCGGTTTGGTCTGACTCTGACCTCAGCACTGGTGCTGTTGGCCGGACTTGTCACGTCCGCTTTTTATCTGTCGCGGCCGCAGGTGCAGCCCGTGACGGAAGAGTTCGAAAAGCCGGTGATGGCCACGCAGATCGAATTCCTGGCCGAGGGCATGCAGCGCAGCGCGGCGCGGATTGCCACCCACCCGCAGACGCTGTCATGTTTCGCCAGTGCCGCACCGGAAGTGTGCCAGGCGCAGGCTGCCAATCTGCACGCCTTGAATCAGGACGCGACCGTGCTGTTCGTCGCCGATGGGCAGAATCAGTTGCTGCCCGGCTTCCTGCCGGGGGAAACGCGGCGCTTGATTGCCGGGACCGGCCAGAATGGCACGGGCGCGGCCGCCACCTTCAGCTTGTCGCTGTCGCATCCGGTGGTGAATGCCGAAGGCAAGCGGCTGGGATTTGTCATCGTCGAGCAGAGCGTGCCGCAGCTGCAGGCGCTGTTCGATACACTGCCGCTGCCGGATGCCGCCGCCTACGCCGAGCTTCAGCAAGGCCAGGGCGATAGCGCGGTCAGCGTGTTGATGCGGCGCGGCAACCAGGCCATCAAGCGCAATGCCCATCCCACCCTGATTGCGCTGGCGAGCACGCCGTGGACGATCGCGGTGTGGCGCCACGACAAGCCCTCGATCGAGAACATCGCGCCCTATGCGATGGGCTGGCTGGTGGCGAGCCTGGTGATCGCGGTTTTGGTGATGGCGATCATGCTGTCGGTGCGCAACCGGGTGACCGGCAGTCTGCGCATGCTGGTGAAACTCACCAACGACCTGCGCCAGCAGCGGCTGCGCGCAGATTATCCGGTCAGCCTGGACGAGTTCAGGCCGCCGCTTGAGACCATGCTGAAACTCGGCCGGGTGATGATGGGGCGGCAGAAGGAAGTCACCACCCAGGCGCGGATGGATCACTTGTCGCAGGTCAACAACCGGCGCAGTTTCGACGAAAAGCAGAAGGAACTGTTCGCCAGCATGAAGGACGGCTGGTCGCATAGTTTGCTGATTCTCGACATCGACAACTTCAAGCAGGTCAACGATACCTTCGGCCACGAAGCCGGCGACCATCTCATCATCAAATTCGGCGAGGTGCTGAAGGCCTGCCTGCGCAACAGCGACTTCATCGCCCGCCTGGGCGGCGACGAATTCTGCGTGCTGTTCCCCTTTACCCCGCTGGAACGTGCGCGGGAACTCGCCGAGCGCCTGCGCGCCAAAATGCCGGAAAGCGTGGAGCTGATTCCCGGCGTGACGCAGAAGCTGTCGTGGAGCGGCGGGCTGTCCGAATACAGTCGCGGCGACAAGGGAGAAAACGAGGCACTGGCGCGCGCCGACGCTGCCTTGCTGGAAGCCAAGCGCGGCGGCCGCAACACCACGCGGGTCAGGGCCGCTGCCTGAAACCGGTTACTAGCAGCAGCCCCATTCCGAGCACCCCCCACAGCGCCAGCACCGGCGCATTGCCCCAGCGCACATAGGGCGTGCTGCCGGCATAGCCCTGGATTTCTCCGGACAGGCTGCCGGCGGTGAAGGGCGGCAGGCTGGCCAGCACATGGCCTCGCGCGTCGATGATCGCGGTGATGCCGGTATTGGTGGCGCGCAGCATCATGCGCCCGGTTTCCAGCGCGCGCATCTGCGACATCTGCGCGTGCTGCCAGGGCGCGAACGAATCGCCGAACCACGCCAGATTGCTGACGTTCACCAGCACGCTCGCCTCGGGCAGCTGGCGGATGATTTCCTCGCCGAAGGCATCCTCGTAACAGATGTTGGACGCCACCCGCTGGCCACCGATGGCGAGCGGGCGCTGGTCGACGGCGCCGCGCGCAAAATCCGACAGCGGGATGTGCAGCACTTCGACCACCCAGCCCCACACCGCCTTCAGCGGAATGTATTCGCCGAACGGCACCAGGTGCACCTTGTGGTAACGCTGGCTGGGCGCCGCCCCAAGGCTGATGACGCTGTTGTAGTAGGCGCCCGCGAGCGACCCGGTCGGCACCCCGGTCAGCACATCGCCGCCATTTTTCCGGCCGAGCGACGCCAGACCGGCGCGATAGGAATCGGGGAGATCGGATTCGAACAGCGGCAGCGCGGTTTCCGGCAGCACGATCAGTTGCGCGGGCGAGGCCGTGGCCATCCGTGCGTAGCTTTCCAGCGTGGCCTGGGCCTTTTCCGGCTGCCATTTCAGGTCTTGCGGGATGTTGCCCTGCAGCAGGGCGACCGTTGTCGGCGCGCCGTCCGGCGTCGTCCAGGCGACGCCGCGCAGGGCCTGGCCGCCGACCCCCAGCGCCACGATCGCCACCACGGCCCACGCGCGCTGCGCATATCGGCCGCGCGTCGTCACGCTCCATGCCAGCAGGGCTGCGATCAGCGCCAGCAGGAACGACACGCCATACACGCCGACCAGCGGGGCATAACCGGCCAGCGGGCTCGCAGGCACCTGCGAATAGCCCGCCACCAGCCACGGGAAGCCGGTGAAAAGCCAGCCGCGCACCCACTCCGTCACCCCCCATGCAAGTGGCATCAACAGCAGCAGACGCAATGCAGGCGAGACCGGCCAGCGTTTATGCCCCTTTGGGTACGCCTGCAGCGCGCCGACCGCAGCCGGAAACAGTGCCAGCACGGCGCAGAACAGGAAGGTTGCGAGCGCCGCCAGCCACGTCGCCATGCCGCCATGCACCGACAGGCTGACGAACACCCAGCTTACCCCGGCAATGAAGAAGCCGAGTCCCCAGCTCAGGCCGACGAGAAAGCCGGCGCGCATCGAGGCGGTGCGCGCCAGCAGCGTGAACAGCACCGCCAGGCTCAATATCGGCAAGGGCCAGAAATCGAACGGGGCGAAGCCGGCGACCGCCAGCGCGCCGGCGCCCAGGCTGACCGGCAGCACTGGAACGGGCAGATGACGCACGGCAGGCAGCTTGCCCGCCACGGATGGCAATGCGGGACTCAATGCGGGGCTTCGAAGTCGATGTGGCCGTCGATCAGCGTGTAGCGCACCCGGCCCTGCATCGGCAGGTTGAGGAAGGGCGTGTTGTTGCCCTGGCTGGCCAGTGTTTTGGAGGTGACGACCCATTCGGCATTTTCGTCGAAAATGCATAGGTCGGCGCAGCTGCCGACCGACAGGTCGCCGCCCGGCACGCCCAGGATCTGCGCCGGCTTCCGCGAAATCAGGTCGATCGCCTGCAGCAGCGGCACGCCCATCTCGCGCGCCCATTTCAGGGTCAGCGGCAGCAGCAGTTCAACCCCGGAGGCGCCGGGCGCCGATTCGCCGAACGGGACCTGCTTCTCGTCCTCATCGACCGGGGTATGGTCGGAACACAGCGCGTCGATGGAACCGTCGCGCAGCGCTTCGCGGATGGCATCGCGGTCGCGCAGGCTCCTCAGCGGCGGCACCAGATGGAGGTGCGTGTCGAAGCTCACGAGGTCGTTTTCCGACAGATGAACGTGGGTGGCGGCGACGTCGCAGGTGACCGCCAGCCCCTGCGCCTTGGCGGCGCGCACCATCGCAATGCCTTCGTAGGTCGACAGGCGCGCCACATGCACGCGCGCGCCGGTCGCGCGCGCCAGTTGCAGGATGGTCGCCAGCGCCACCGTCTCGGCCAGTGCCGGGATGCCGGGCAGGCCGAGGCGCGATGCGACGGCGCCGTCGTGCGCCACGCCGCCGCGCGCCAGCGAGGCATCCTGCGGCCGCAGCCACAGGCTGAAGCCGAAGGTGGAGGCGTATTCCATCGCACGCAGCAACACCTGGGTGTCGGTCGGCAGGGCGTCGGCCTGGGTGAAGGCGCGGCAGCCCGCCTCGGTCAGTTCGGCCATTTCGGTCAGCATGTTGCCTTCGAGCTTCTGCGTCATCGCGCCGATCGGGTAGACGCGCGGGCCGGGCAGGTTTTTGGCACGGAACTTCAGCATTTCCACCAGCCCCGGCTCGTCCAGCGGCGGGTCGGTGTCGGGCGGGCAGGCCAGCGAAGTGATGCCGCCGGCAGCGGCGGCGAGCATTTCGGATTCCAGCGTGGCGCGGTACTCGAAGCCGGGCTCGCGCAGCCGCACCGACAGGTCGACCAGGCCGGGACAGACGACGAGGCCGGTCGCGTCGAGGGTGCGGTTGGCGTGGAAATCGGCGGGCGCGTGGCCGTTGCCGACGATCTTGCCCGCCGCCACGAATACGTCGGCGACTTCGTCACGCGCGTTTATCGGGTCGATCACGCGGCCGTTCTTGATATGGATTTTCATGCGTTCCCCGTTCCCGCCAGCAAGGCCATCACCGCCATTCGCACCGCAATGCCGTAGGTCACTTGCGGCAGGATCACCGACTGCGGGCCGTCGGCCACTTCGGAGGCGATTTCCACGCCGCGGTTCATCGGGCCGGGGTGCATGACAATGGCCTCCGGTTTGGCGAGCGCGAGCTTTTCCGGCGTCAGGCCGAAGAACTTGAAATATTCCTGCGCGGAAGGCAGCCGCGCGCCCTTCATGCGCTCGCTCTGCAGGCGCAGCATGATGACCACGTCGCAGCCGGCAAGCCCCGCTTCCATGTTGTGGAACACCTTGACGCCCATCTGCTCGACCCCGGTGGGGAGCAGCGTCTTCGGTCCGACCACGCGCACTTCCGGCACCCCGAGCGTGGTCAGCGCGTGGATCTGCGAGCGTGCCACCCGCGAATGCAGCACGTCGCCGACGATGGCCACGGTGAGATTGTGGAACTCGCCCTTGAAACGGCGGATGGTGAACATGTCGAGCAGGCCCTGCGTCGGGTGGGCGTGGCGGCCGTCGCCAGCGTTGATCACCGAGATGTGGGGCGCCACGTGGCGCGCGATGAAGTGCGCCGCCCCCGACTGTCCGTGGCGCACGATGAACATGTCGGCGTGCATCGCGGCGAGGTTGTCGACGGTGTCGAGGATCGCCTCGCCCTTGGTCTGGCTGGAGGTGGCGATGTTGAGGTTGACGACGTCGGCGGACAGCCGCTTGGCGGCGATCTCGAAGGTGGTGCGGGTGCGTGTCGACGGCTCGAAGAATAGGTTGAAGATCGATTTGCCGCGCAGCAGCGGGACCTTTTTTACTTCGCGCTCGCCGACGTCCATGAAGGATTCGGCGGTGTCGAGGATCTGCGTCAGGATCGTGCGCGGCAGGCCTTCGAGAGTGAGCAGGTGGCGCAGCCTGCCGTCTTTGCTGAGCTGTAGGTTCATCCTAGAAACCGCAGTTGGACGCGCCCGATGGTGCGTCTGGGCGGGTGGCTGTCGCGAAGCGAGGAGGCGGCAGGCCGGGGCCTGCAACGACGAGCGAGAGCGGAGTCGTTGCCGCTTTAGCGGCTTTACGAATCCGGCCTACCCCTTGCGGCTGCAAAGGCAGGCGCACG
>JAIBEI010000003.1 GCA_019459055.1 Thiobacillus sp.
GTTTGTATAAAGGGCTCATAAGCAACACGTTCGCACACCGCAACTATTCCTGAAAAACATTCATCACTTATTGCTAATTTGACTTTTTTTGGGGTGTTGGGTGCACTCGGTGCACGTATTTACGCCTTAAGGTGCAGGGTGTGCACCCTACCAAATCATCTCGCCCGAATGAACAATCCGGGTTTAGACCAGACTGAATAAACTCTCTATGACCCGCTTCGCCGCCATTGACTTCGAGACTGCCAACAACGCCCGCGACAGCGCGTGCGCGGTGGGGGTGGTGATCGTCGAGGGCGGTCGCATCGTCGATCGTCTGTCGGCGTTGATCCGCCCGCCGTCGCGTCAGTTTCTGTTTACCCATATCCATGGCTTGTCGTGGGACGACGTGAAGGGCGCGCAGCCATTCGATGCGGTGTGGGCGGGGTTGGCGCGCGAGCTGGCGGGGGTGGCATTTCTGGCGGCGCACAACGCGCCTTTCGACAAGGGCGTGCTGGGCGCTTGCTGCGAGACCTACGGACTGGCGGCGCCACGGCTGCCTTTTGTGTGCACGGTGAAGCTGGCGCGGGCGCGCTGGGATGTTCGCCCGACCAAGCTGCCCGATGTGTGCAGCTACCTGGGAATCGACCTGCGGCATCATCAGGCGGATTCGGATGCCGAGGCGTGCGCGCAGATCGTGATGGCGGCGCAGGCGGGCGGGTGGCGCCATGAAGCCTGATTTTGTCGAATCCAGCCTGCCAACATGACCCTGCGAGAGCATCCCGTGTTCCAGCCCCTGACCGGCCTGTATGAGCCATCCTCGATTCAGCAGCTCCCCGACGGGCGTTTTCTGGTGGTCGAAGATGAAAGGAGCCATCCCTTCAGCCTGGTGACGATCAGTGCCGCCGGTGACGTGAGCAGCCTGCCGCTGTTGCCGCCAGCGGGCGACGATGCGGCCTGGAAGCTGGATGATCTGGAAGCGCTGGCGATCGACCGGGCAGGGTATGTCTACGCGCTCACATCGCATTCGCGCGATGCGGATGGCGACGAGAAAAAGGCGCGCGACAAGCTGGTGCGCTTTCGTGTCGAAGGCGGCCGCATGGTCGAGCCGATGCTGGTTCGAGGCCTGAAGCCCGCTCTGGTGGCAACGCATCCGGCGCTGGCTGCTGCCGCCGGGGTACCTGACGTGAAAAGCAGCGGCGGCCTCAATATCGAGGCCATGGAGATCAGCGCCAACGGGCAACAATTGCTGGTGGGCTTTCGCAGTCCCTTGCTCGGGCAACGCGCCCTCATCGCCTGCGTCGAGAACCCTGCGCCCGTCTTCGAGCGGTGCGAGCCCCCTCGCATTTCGCGCGAACTGATCACGCTGGATTTGGGCGGCGACGGGATTCGCGGCTTGGCTTATCTGCCCGCCCTCGATGGCTACCTCGTGATCAGCGGTCCCGCCGCAAGCCGGCAGGTTCATTTCCAGCTCTGGTTCTGGAGCGGTGAACCGGGCGCGCCGGCACGTCGTGTCAGCGTGGCCGGCTTGCACGGCTTCGAGCATGCCGAAGGGGTGAGCCCCGCCGTGATCGATGGCCGCCTGCGCATCATCCTCGTCAGCGACGACGGCAGCCGGTCGAACGGGCGCTATGCCCACTACCTGCTGCTCGATCCGGCGCAGCTGGTGATCGAGGGCTGAATCCAACGCCCGGTTTTCCTAGCCGGTCTTTTCTACCGCCGCCGCACACGCCGGTCCACGCAAAGGGAGACGGAATCCCCCTTGTGCGCTCTGTCATCACGCTGACCCCCTTGGCGGGGTTTTCCATTCCTGGACAAGCCCGGGCATACGCCTCGGCCACGAAGCCCTCGTCGGTTTTTTTTACACATTCGTGGGGCGGCAAATATGCGCAGGATTTTCCCTTTTTGATTTCAGACGCTTATGGATCTGGCCCGGTCGATGCTTCAAAAAAGGTGCTGCGCAGCGGTCTGAAAATTCCGCTTCTGCACTTTGAATAGCCTGACCCAAAGGGCCTCTCCGTGCCCCCACCGGGCGCCCTCTGGAAGAACAGTGAGGAGGTGTGCGATGGGTCTTGATCCCCTCTTTCCCGGCATGGCCAACACGGTGGGCGCCGTGTTGCCCGCCTTGATTTCATTCGGAATTGTCCTGGCCCGACGCGCCCACAGTGGGCTCGGCCTGGGTGACCAGCTCTGGGTGATCGTGGTTTCGATCACGTTGTCAGTCGCGCTCTCCAGGGTGACGATTACACCGGACGTAACCGCGCTCCATTTCATGCCCGGCGCGACCGTGGCTTTGTGTTATCTGGTCTGGTGCGGGCACTACATTTCCCCGGGTTTGGCGTTCGCTACGACCTATGCCACCTGCTTGCCGGTGGACTTCTTTCTGGCGCAACTGTTGTTCGGGGCCGACTTCAATCCGGAGTTTATTGGCGGGGCCGGCTGGCGCGACGGGCTGTTGGTTTTCCCCGCGCTCACTGCCCTGGCGGTCATGTACGCCAATTGGCGCAGCCTTCATGCGGGGGGTGCCAGGTTAATCGGGTTCGGACAGCAGACAGGGGGGCATGCGCTTGATTGGGCGCGCGGCTATCTGAAAAGGCATGGGATTGCGGGCCGCTGATTCGCGCCCGTTCGTCGTCATCTGCTGGCGTTATAAATGGGGCCGCCAGCCGCCTGGTAGGCGCGCAATAGTTCGCAGGCTTGGTCGCGCAGCACATCGGAGCGGACCTCGATGCCGCGGCGGCGTAGTTCGCCGACCCAGTCCTGCGGTTTGGGGCCTTCGTCGAAGCCCACCGCAGTGACATCTTCGCCGCGTGCCCCGCAGACCAGGTAGCGCACGCCGGACCAGAGCACGGCGCCCATGCACATGAGGCAGGGCTCGGCGCTGCTGACCAGTTCGCAGGCGGGGGAGTCCGGTTGGCCCAGATCGTAATGGCCGAGCCGGCGCTGGGCCAGCGACAGGGCGACCACTTCCGCATGGGCACAGGAATAGCCGGAGGCCACCACACGATTGGCGCCGGCTGCCAGGAGGCGGCCGCTGTCGTGCTCGAAGACTGCGGCGGCGAAGGGGCCGCCCCCGGCAGCGACATTCTCGCGGGCCAGGTCCAATACGAATCGCATGCGATCCTGGGCGTTCGGCAGGATGACCGTCTGCGAGTTGGCCCTTGCAAGAAATTCGGGCAATTCAAAATTCAATGGCGTTTCCATGGCGTGTCCTGTCAATCGCGGTTCTTTGCCTTCCTGCTCGCCCACGGGTGCGGCATCGTGCCTCTACGTGGATGCGCAGCCAGCTGGCTGCGCTGCCCCAGAATACGGGCTTTTCGGTCTGCAGCCTATGCAGCAGATTGCGGTAGTCCTCAGCCCCCCATTTTCCCCGCGTCGCTATTTGGCGACACGCATGACGCATCTTATGTCGTTGTTCTGACGAAAGATTTTGAATACGGATCCGCGTTCGCCGTGTTTGTTGTCTCTATCTGGGGACAGCTGGCCGTGTCTGTTGCACTGGGCCGGCCGAACAAATCAAGGATCTATCTGTTTATTAATAGGATTCTGGGTTGGCACGCGTTCTGCTTAACAGGATCTCGAGACCAATTCATTGGCCCCAACCTCGTTGCAGCGTTTTTGCAAACAAGATCACCGTAGGAATTCGCAATGTTCAACTTCATGCAACCCATTCAAGGGGAAGTGTCGAGGCGTGAACACCAACTGCCCTGGCGTCATGGTTCGCTCTGCTCATGGTCGCTTGACGGGTTTCTGGATTTCGCTCGTGTTTCCGGATTGCGCTCGATCAACACATTGGGCAATCAGGCTGATTGGCTAACGACATAAAAATATGAGGTTTTCGAATGTTTGGTGGTGATGAACATCCGGTTTTAAGTTTGGCTAAACGGCTGGTCAACCCCGTGATTATTTTCTTTTCACTTGTTGTTGCTGCGACGCTGGAACAGCAGAAATTCGATGGGCTGCATTTGCTGCTCGGCATATTTGCATTCCTGGTGGCATCTCAGGTATTTGACGGCTTCGATTTTTTTGAGCCGTCCCTTTCCGCACGGCGCGGCAACGCGATGTATGCGCTCAACTTGTTGATCGCCTGGCTGATTGTGCTGGTCATATTGGGCGCGGTCGGGGCGCTGAGCGGGATCATTGGCGAGTACAACGCACGGGTTTTGTTGTGGTGGGTGTTGATCACCCCCTTGTTGCTGTTCGTTGGACATTCACTGGTGCGCGCATACCTGGAGATGCTGCGAAGCCAGGGCAGCATCCGGCGTGTGGTCATCGTCGGTGCCAATGATCTGGGGCGCAAGCTGGCAGACAGGATTCATCAGCAACGCAGTCTGATGATGCGGGTCGAGGCATTTTTCGATGATCGTTCCGGAGATCGCTGCGAGGGCGAACTGAAAAGCGTCGTATCTGGTGGCATTGAGGACGTCGCAACGTATGTTGCGGAGCATGAAATCGACCTGGTCTACATCACGCTTCCCATGTTCAATCATCCAAGCGTGATGGATCTGGTCAGCGCACTCAAAGACACCACCGCATCGATTTATTTCGTGCCCGACGTATTCATTTTCGATCTGGTTCAGGCACGTCTGGACAACGTTAATGGGATTCCTGTCATCTCGGTATTCGAGACCCCATTGACGGGAATCAACGCTGTCCACAAACATGTTTTCGACATTGTGGCAGCCGGCCTGATTTTGCTGGCGATCTCGCCGCTGCTGCTTGCGATTGCGGTGCTGGTGAAAGCCACCTCGAAAGGTCCGGTTATCTTCAAGCAACGCCGTTATGGCGTGAATGGCGATGAAATCCTGGTTTATAAATTCCGCTCGATGAGTGTGTGTGAAGACAATCAGGTGGTCACGCAAGCGACCCGGAATGATGCACGCGTGACCTGGATCGGCTCCATCTTACGCCGCACGTCGCTGGACGAATTGCCGCAATTTTTCAATGTCCTGCAGGGCACGATGAGTATTGTCGGGCCACGCCCGCACGCCGTATCCCATAACGAGCATTACCGCAAACTGATTCATGGCTACATGTGGCGCCATAAGGTCAAGCCGGGCATTACCGGCTGGGCGCAAATCAATGGCTATCGCGGCGAGACAGACACCATCGACAAGATGGAAGGACGGGTGATTTACGACATTGCCTATCTGAAAAGCTGGTCGGTGTGGCTGGATATAACCATCATTTTGAAAACAATCAAGCTCGTGCTGAAAGATTCCAAGGCGTACTGAGCCTGACAGAAATTGACATTTGTACAAGACCAAAGCTGGTATTGATTTTTAATGGAAACACTGATTTACACGGAGGTTATGGATGCGCTTGAAAACACGTAATGCTATTGGGATGTTTGCCTGGTCGCTGGCGATTCTGGCAGGTTCGCTGCCGGTTGACAGTGTTGCGTCCGGCCAGAGCGTGGCAACGGCAGACATGCGCGTGAATCGACAAGCTTCGGTGAAGGCGATTTCCTACGGCGCACCCGTCTATTCCGCGTACTCCAGACCCGCGGCGAACAATGCATCGATCCGGGGTGCGTCAGGCGTTTCAGTCGTCCCGGAAGTCGATCGCGGGACCATGTTTGCCACGATCCTGGGTCTGATCGGCATGCGTTTGTGGCGTAGCGAAAAAAGAAATCTGCTGGTCATCCAGTGAGCAGTTCAATACAGATTCTTTTTACGTGATCAAGCCAGTCGAAAAACGCGCGCTGAAAAACATATAGGCGCCATCGATATGCGACCGTTAAATCCCACTGAAACACTGGCCTTGCTGATGGTGCTGGGCATGATGTCCAGCCCGTCCCATGCAGAGGATAACGAGGATACTTTCACGCCGTATGTGCGTGGGCTATATGGCTATGACAGCAACCTGTTCCGCCTGCAAAACGACCAGGAGGCCAATGCCGTACTGGGCACCACGGACACAGCCGAGTCTTATTACACGCTGGCAGCCGGCATGGATATGAACCTTCGCGTCAGTCGCCAGGTAATCAGGGCGCACGCTGAATACAACCAGACGTGGTTCAACCAATACAAGCTGCTGGATTACGATGGCCGCGATGCCTATTTGAAATGGGATTGGCTGGTGGGGAATGTGGCAACGGGTGACGTCGGTATTGCGGAAACACTCACCCAGGCAAGCTATACCAACGTCAAGAAGCCGGTCAGTAACCTGATACGCACCCGCCAGCGTTTCTTTCACGCCGCAATCAAACTGGATAACCCATGGCTGGTGAAATTCGGCGCGGAAAGGGCCGACACGGATAACAATGCGTCGGTTCAGCAGGCGCTGGATGCCACGGTGGACTCTGTGAATGCTGGCGTGCAGTACACCAGCAGCAAGGGGTCGACGGTGGAGTTGATCAGCCGGCGCAGTGACGGCCAGTATCCAAATCGTCAGCTTGTCGGGCTGGCCCCCATCGATAACGATTACCTGCAATGGGATCACGGCGTCGCCGTGGCCTGGGCGCCCTCTGGAAAAACACAGGTATCCGGCAGGCTGAACTATACCCAGCGCAACTACGCAGAAGTGCCGCAGCGCGACTTTTCCGGATTGACCGGTCGTTTGGCAATGGATTGGATGGCGACCGGAAAAACCACATTGAGGGCGTCGCTTCATCGTGACATCGGCGCGCTGGAAAACGATACGGCAAGCTACACCCTGAACCAGGGCGTCGCATTCGGCGCCGACTGGAAACCCACCGCCAAGCTTCTATTCAACGCGCAACTCCGCCATGACGATATCTCTTATGCCGGTGATCCGGGCTTTGTCCTGTCGACGGCTCCGGCCAGGGAGGATCGGCTCACCACCGTACAGGCCGGAGTGGAGTATTCCGTATTGCGCAACACGATGCTTGGTCTGGTGTTGAAAAGAGGGGTACGCGATTCCAGCGAGGCGCTCTCCAGTTATGGATACAACAGCGCCCTGGTCAACCTGCGCAGCGAGTTTTGAGTAAGGCATCTCCAGTATTGGACATGACATCAATGCTTTGCCCGTTTCTGAATTTTTAGTGGAAGAATTTTTATGAAATTTATGTTCTATGCCCTGTTCGTGATGCTGACTGCATTTTCCCTCCCTGTGGCGGCGATGGATTACCGCTTGGGGAGCGGAGATGTTGTTCATGTCACGGTGTACGACCATCCAGAATTGCTGCTGGAGACGCGCGTGGATGAGCAAGGCAAAATCGATTTCCCGCTGATCGGGGGGGTGACGGTAGCGGGGGAAAGTGCCAGCACTGCACAGCGGCTCATCGCGGAAGCCCTGGAAAAAGGCGGCTTCATCAAGAAGCCGCAGGTCAACCTCATCGTCAAGGCCTATCGCAGCAAACAGGTTTCGGTCCTGGGGCAGGTCAACAAACCCGGTAAATATCCCCTGGAGAACACCAGCACGATTTCGGACCTGCTTGCACAAGCGGGGGGCGTGACCCTGGAGGGCGCCGACGACCTCACGCTGATCCGCAACCAGGATGGCACGTCGCAGCGAACCACGATCGATACCAAATCGCTGTTCCAGGACGGGCAAATTGACCTGAACCATCAGGTCATGGGCGGCGACGTTATTTTCGTGCCGCGCGCAGCGGTGTTCTACATCTATGGCGAGGTGCAGAAACCGGGTGCATTTCGGCTGGAAAAAAACATGAACGTGATGCAGGCCCTGTCGCTGGGAGGCGGCATCACGCAGCGCGGTACGCAGAAAGGCATCCAGATTCGCAGGCAGGGCGCACAGGGTCAGCCGGTGGTGCTGAAAGCCGCGTTGACCGACCCGGTGCAGGCGGGGGACGTGGTGTATGTCAAGGAAAGCCTGTTTTAACAGTCTGCCGGAGGCCGCTCAGTCATGAATATCCTGCAATTTCTGTTGATTCTCAAAGCGCACACGAAGCTGATGCTGCTCACGCTGACGCTTAGCGTGGTGCTGGTCAGCGTCATCAGCCTGCAGCTACCCAAAGCCTACACGGCCACCGCCTCGCTGGTGGTGAATGTGCGCGGCGCGGATCCGGTGACCGGCCAGGCCATGCAAAGTCAGCAGATCGCCGGTTATCTGGCGACCCAGGTGGATGTGATCCGAAGCCCAAGCGTGGCGCTGAAGGTGGTCGATGACCTGAAGCTGGCACAGGAGGCAGCGTTCCAGCAGCAATTCCAGCGCGACGTACAGGCGCAGATATCGATTCGCGACTGGTTGGCCGCTACGCTGTTGAGGAATCTGGATGTGAAGCCGTCAGGCGGGAGCAGCGTGCTCTACGTCACCTATAAGAGTGCTGATCCGCAACTGGCGGCGCGGCTGGCCAATGCCTTTGTGCAGGCGTATATCCAGACCAATCTGGAGCTCAAGACGCAGCCTGCAAAACAGACGGCGGTTTGGTACAACCAGCAGCTGGCCGTGCTGCGCAGCAATCTGGAGAAAAGCCAGGAAAAACTATCCAGCCACCAGCAAAGCAAAGGCATTGTTTCGCTCGACGAAAAGCTGGATATCGAATCTACGCGGCTGGCGGAACTCTCCAGCCAGATGGTGGCTGCGCAGGGACAGACGTACGACAGCCTGTCCATCCAGAATAACGCCAGCAGTGCTTCGGCCAGCGTCATGGACAATCCGGTGATCCAGGGACTCAAGGGCGAGCTGGCCAGAAGCGAAGCCAAGTTCAGCCAGCTGGCCCAGCGTGTCGGCAATAATCATCCGGAATACCTGCGCGCCGAGGCCGAGGTGAACAGCTTGCGCGGAAAACTGGCAAGCGAGACCAATACGGCACAACAAAGCATCAATACCAATCTCAGCGTGTCGCGCCAACGTGAAGGCGAATTGCGCGCGGCATTGGCGGCGCAAAAGGCGAAGGTGCTGGCGCTCAATGCGAACCGGGATGCGGGCTCCGTATTCGCGCGTGAAGTCGAAAGTGCACAGCGCATCTACGATCAGGCCCTCGAGCGCTTCAGCCAGACCCAGCTGGAAGGGCACGCCGGTCAAACCGAGATATCGGTATTAAGTTCAGCCGTCGTCCCGCTTGTTCCTTCGACGCCGAATGTGCGTCTTAACGTGGCGCTGTCCATTATTTTCGGGACGTTGTTGGGCGTGGGCTTGGCGTTGATCCGTGAAATGCTGAATCGACGCGTGCGTTCCATCTATGACGTGATTGCAGTGTTGGATATTCCGGTGCTGGGCGTGTTGACGGCAGGAAAAAAATCGCGGCGCTTGTCGCGTGGCCGGCGTAAGTTGCCTGGCCTCAACGCCCCAATGCTGTCTCTGCAGGAGGAGCCGAAGATATGAACTCCCTGAATGCTGTCCACCTTGTCGATGGGGTATCCCCGGGGAACAAGGAGCGTACGCTTGGCAGACTGTTGCGGGACGCTGGCAAACTGACCCCCGCGGATGCCGAGCGAGTCGGGCTGTTGCAGAAAACAGAAAAGCTGCGTTTTGGCGAGGCTGCGATCAAGCTTGGATTGATTAACGAAGCCGATTTGCAGCAAGCGCTGTCGCATCAGTTTGACTACCCCCACTTGCCACCTGGCGAAGGTCAGTTCAGTCCCGATCTGATTGCCGTCTATGAGCCGTTTGGGCACCAGGCAGAGCAATTGCGGGCGTTGCGCAGCCAGTTGATGATGCGATGGTTTTCGAACGGTCACAAGACGCTGACGATTGCGGGCATCAATGCGGGGGATGGCGCGAGTTATCTGGCCGCCAATCTGGCGGTGATGTTTTCCCAGCTGGGTGAGCGCACCTTGTTGATCGACGCGGATCTGCGCCAACCGCGCCAGCATGTGTTGTTTAATTTAGGGAATCGCCCAGGCCTGTCCGAGCTGCTGGCGGGACGCGTCAAGATGCCTGTGGCGAACCGTATCCCCGCCTTCCCCAAGCTCTCGGTGCTGACTGCGGGTGCCGTTCCCCCCAATCCGGCAGAGCTGTTGTCCCACGCTGCCACGCCCAGCAAGCTCAATGGTCTGGTCGAGCATTACGACGTGATTCTGATCGATACGTCCGCTACGCACGGCAGCGCCGATGCGGCGGTGGTTGCAGCGCGCACCGGCGCGGCGCTGCTGGTGCTGCGGCAGAATCACACCCAACTAGCCGCCGCTGCGGCGTTTCAGGCCAATCTGGCGAGTGCTGGCGCAGTGCTGATCGGCACGGTATTGAATCAGTTCTAGTGCCCACCCCCATGCGGTTTCCTTCACCCTCTCCTGGGTTTTCCTGGCCTCGCCCGGATGCACTGGTGTCGACAAAATCGATTTCAGCGATTTTGATTGCCAGTGTCATGTATCAGGCCGTGCTGGCGCTCATGCATACCCATTTATATCGGGCTTCGGCGTTGGCTGTGGCGGCGGCTGAACTTGTGATCTACCTTGCCTGCGTGTTGGTTTTGGCCAGACGCATCCGTCTTGAATTTGTCGCGATCGTGGCGCTGGTTTTGGCCTATCTGTTCCTTTTATCCATTTTCCGAAATGCGCTGGAATTCAAAGGATTCAGGGATGTCATGATCCCGCTTCTTTTTTTCTGGCTTGGGCGTCATGTGGCCGATATCGGTTATGCCGACAGGGTCTTGAAACTACTGGTCAGCGTCGTGCTGGCTTTCGGGTTTTTTGAATTGTTTTTTATGGATCAATTTACCCGCCTGCTGGATATTTTTTCCTATTACGTCAGCACCGGAACAGTGACCATTTCCACCAACTTTATCCGGGATAGCGCTCTCAATCTGAACGGATTGCGGCCGGAAGGCATCGGCCGCACGATTTTACCTTCGCTTCTCGGTAGTCACCGCGTTTCATCCGTGTTCCTGGAACCCGTGTCGCTTGGCAACTTCTCGGTCATCGTGGCTGCCTGGGGCTTATCCAAGCCCCGCACGGAGTACAAACAGATGCTGTTCTTTGTCCTGTCCGCCATCACCCTGATCGCGCTCAGTGATTCCCGCTATGGCTTGATTGTGGTGACGTCATTGATCGCAATGCGTATGGCGGTGAGGGGACGTTTCAATGTTGCCGCAATCATATTGCCCTTTGTTTCGATCCTGGTGCTGGTCCTGATCGGATTGTTTTTCGAGGGGAGAGTAGCCGACAACATCATGGGACGGCTTTTCTGGACCGGGAATACGCTGTTGAGCTTCGACGTTGAAAAGATGCTGGGGGTGCAAGGGTTCAATCTGCCTTATGGGGACATGGGCTACGCGTATCTGCTGTCTCGCTGGGGCGTACT
The DNA here is from genome assembly GCA_019459055.1 of Thiobacillus sp. Classification (GTDB taxonomy): domain Bacteria; phylum Pseudomonadota; class Gammaproteobacteria; order Burkholderiales; family Thiobacillaceae; genus Thiobacillus. The sequence continues at coordinate 11,146 of JAIBEI010000003.1, forward strand.
ACTTTGCATTGCGCTATGGGTGGCGCTGTGGATGGTGAAGATGCCGGATGAACGAGGAGAGCGTTTCCGGGCGTATGCAGCCTTATATATATCCCTGATTCTTACGGTAAGCGGGACCTCGTTCTTTGCGCTGAAAACGGCGGGTATTTTGTGGTTCCTGGTGGGAAGCTGCACGTATTGGATGGCGAAAAAAACGCCGTTTTCGTACGGCACCGACACACCGAAATTTTCCGGACGCGAGTTGAGTTATGCCAATTAAAGTCGTGCATGTCGTGCGCCAATACCATCCTTCAGTGGGAGGGATGGAGGACGTGGTGCAGAACATTGCGCACCAGCAAATGGAGCGGCACGACCAGTTGCCGGTCATCCTCACGCTCGATCGTTTGTTCCGCAATTCCGCCGAGCGCCTGCCCGGGAAAGAGATCATCAACGGAGTCCGGGTGAAACGCTTGCCCTACCGGGGCTCCAGCCGGTATCCCCTGTGCCCGGGCGTGCTGGATCATGTGCGCGATGCGGATGTGATCCATGTGCATGGCATCGATTTCTTTTTTGATTTTCTGGCCGCGACCAGGCCGATCCATCGTCGCCCCATGGTGGTCTCCACCCACGGTGGCTTTTTCCACACCAGTTTTGCCTCGACCTTGAAAACTGTCTATTTCAATACCGCGACCCGGTTTTCATCCCTTGCCTACGATCGGGTCATTGCAACCAGCGACAGCGACGGTGAAATTTTCGATGCCATCGTGAAGTCGCCCAAAAAGGTGGTGATCGAAAATGGGGTGAATGTCGAAAAATATGCGGGCGCATCCGCGCGTGCGCTGACGCCTGCGCTCATCTATTTTGGCCGCTGGTCGGAGAACAAAGGCTTGCTTGAAACGATCGAGTTTTTCCGGCACCTGGTGGCCCGACAGCCGGCCTGGAAGCTGATTATTGCCGGGCGGGAATACGACCACACCCAGAAAGAGCTGATGTCTTTGCTGCAGAAATATCAGCTTGTCGAGTCGGTCCAACTGGCGCCGAATCCATCGGATCGGGAATTGGCAAGCCTGATCGGGGAATCCAGCTATTTCATCTGCCTGTCGCGGCATGAGGGCTTCGGCATTGCCCCGATCGAGGCGATGAGTGCCGGTTTGACGCCGGTGTTGAGCGACATTCCCCCGTTCCGAAATCTCGTCAGGCAAGCGGGCGCCGGCGTCCTGCTTGACAGCGGTGACATCGACAACGGGATCGCCGACTTGCTGACACTTCACGCCCGCGGCGAGCACGAACATGCCCGCAGACGGGCTTGGGTCCAGTCGTTTGTCGAGCGCTATCACTGGAAACATATCGCCGACAAATACGTTGATATTTACACCGCCCTGACGGATCCGAAAACGGGGAGCGCGACATGCCGCTGATACCCACGCGCCTTGCGGGGCGGACAGTCGTATTGCTGTGGGGGCTGGTGGCCGGGCTGGCTGCACCGCTCGCTGCTGCAAGCTGTGACCAGGAGATCGCGCTGAAAGGGGTGAACCTTGCCGGGGCAGAGTTCAATGGAAGCAAGCTGCCCGGGGTGCTGTACAAGGACTATGTCTATCCAAAAGACGCGGAATTTGATTATTTCGCATCCATCGGCGCGAATGTCATTCGTCTGCCTTTTCGCTGGGAACGCATCCAACCGTCCTTGTCGGGCGAGCTGGATCCTGCCGAGCTGCGCCAACTTGAAGCGACCGTGGCAATGGCCAAGTCGCGGGGGATGTGCGTGATTCTCGACGTGCATAACTATGGGGCCTATCGAGGCAATGCGATCGGCACCCCGGAAGTGCCGGTTCAGGCGTTCATCAATTTATGGACACGGCTGGCAGCCAGGTTCAGCGACGCTTCCGTCGTTGCCTTTGGGCTGATGAACGAGCCTTTTAAATTGCCCATCGGGCAATGGGCCAGCACGGCTCAGCAAACGGTCGGTGCAATCAGAAAAAGCGGGGCAGAAAACCTTGTTCTGGTTTCAGGCGGGCGCTGGAGTGGCGTGCACGAATGGGACAAACCGAAAAGCGGAGCGTCGAATGCGGATGCTTTCGCTCATTTCCAGGATCCGCTGAAGCGCACCTGGATCGAAGTGCATCAATACGCAGATCCTAATTATTCCGGCACCGGCCAGACGTGTGTGCCGGCAGCCAGTTTCACGAACATGTTCGACAACATCACGCGCTGGGCAAAGACCAATGATCAGCGGCTTTTCCTGGGGGAGTTCGGCACCCCGGCAAATCAGGCGTGTCTCGAGGCCCTGGATGCAATCCTCGCGCAGATGAAAGACGAAAGTGTTTGGCGCGGATGGACATACTGGGCGGCGGGAAGCTGGTGGGGGAGCTACCCGTTGAGTATCGCGCCACAGAATGGGCAGGATGCGCCTCAAACCCGGATATTGAAAAGGTATTTTTGATATCAGGCCCCCGCCTGTACACAACGTTGACTGCCGGCCGGCCTTCGCCGCGCCCCTACACATTGCTGACCATGACGCGCTTGCCGATGGCGTCTATCCACAAGCTCGCCACCGGACATAGGACGCAGCGCTACGCGCGCGCCCTCACGTTTGTATCCTCGAGGAACGAAGATGAACTTTTTAGTGATTTCGGCGCACGACTATCGCTCCCGCAGAAAAGCGGGCATTCATTTTGTAACGGCGGAGCTGGAAAAACTGGGCAAAACACGGTTTTTTTCCTGCCAGTACAGCCTGTTGTCGCACTTGAAGTCAGACCCAAGGGCTTCGCTCGCTGCTTTGGCAAACAAAACGACGGTCCATGAAAACGTCGAGTGTTATCTGTGGATGACCTGGATTCACCCTTTCAATGTGCGCAAATCCTATTTGCGCCCAATCGAGGATTTTCTGTTTGGACGTTACGTCCAGAAGCCGAGTCACGTCCTGGTCGACTGGATCACGGAAGCCGACGTGATCTTTTTCGAGAGCGGGATTGCCCCCGTTTTCTTCGATCTCGTTGCGCAGTTGAACCCGCAGGCCAGGACGATTTATATCGCCTCGGATGACTTGAGCACAATCAATGCGGCCGCGTATGTGAAAGCGACGTTCGACCGCGTGGCGCCGCAGATGAGCGCGCTCTGCCTGAAGTCCCGATACATGTCGGACGGCATGCCTGAATCGTCCAATCAGTACGTGATCCCGCATGGCTTCGATTTCTCCGTCGCGAAGCATGCGGATCCATCGCCCTATCCAAGAGGCGTGCATGCCGTATCGATCGGTTCCATGCTGTTTGACCCGGAGTTTTTCGTGATGGCATCGAAGCGGTTTCCGGAAGTGGTATTTCACATCATTGGTTCCGGTACCAAAGCGCACCCAGGCTATGGGGAAAATGTGCGGGTGTACGACGAAATGCCCCACCATTTGACATTGCCCTATATCAAGCACGCCAGCATCGGAATCGCACCGTACCGAGCTGCAAAACTGCCCCGCTATTTGGCGGATACGTCGCTGAAACTCATGCAGTACGACTTTTTCAAGTTGCCCGCCGTCTGCCCGAATTCGATCGTTGGAGATTATGCATCGCGCTTTGGGTACGAGCCCGGCAACAGCGAATCAATCGCGACTGCGATGAACGCCGCCATGGCAGCGCCGAGAATATCTTCCCGAACTCCGCTTCACTGGTCGCAGGTTGTGGAAAGGATGTTGAATCCCTTGCAATTCGAAGACACGCAATTGCCCACGGCGTGATTTTTCCCCCGACACATCGGCTTTGTCTCGACTCTTTTGAATATCGTTAACTTTATAAGGATGCACGCAGCATGAGAATCACCGTAATTGGCACGGGCTATGTCGGCCTGGTGACAGGCACTTGTTTGGCCGAGGTTGGCAATGACGTCCTCTGCCTCGACCTGGATGCATCAAAAATCGAAATCTTGAACAATGGGGGCATCCCGATTCATGAACCCGGCCTGCTGGAAATGGTTCGCCGCAACGTCGCCGCCGGCCGCTTGCAATTCACCACCAGCATTGAGGAAAGCGTCGCCTTCGGCGTCGTGCAGTTCATCGCGGTGGGCACGCCGCCCGACGAAGACGGCTCGGCCGACCTCAAGTACGTCACTGCAGCGGCCCGCAATATCGGCCGCCTCATGACGGAATACAAGGTGATTGTCGACAAATCGACCGTGCCGGTGGGGACCGCAGACAAGGTCAGGCAGGCGGTCATGGAAGAACTGCAAGAGCGCAACGAATCGATCCCGTTCGCGGTCGTCTCAAACCCGGAATTCCTCAAGGAAGGCGCAGCCTTGAACGATTTCCTGCGCCCCGACCGGATTGTGATCGGTACCGAGGATGCCCGGGCGATCGAACTGATGCGGAACGTGTACGCACAATTCAACCGGAATCACGACCGCATGATCGTCATGGATGTGCGCTCTGCCGAGCTGACGAAATATGCAGCCAACGCAATGCTTGCCACGCGAATTTCATTCATGAATGAGCTGGCCAATCTGGCCGATAAATTGGGCGCGGATATCGAACAGGTCCGACTGGGCATCGGTTCCGATCCACGCATCGGATTCGACTTTCTCTATGCAGGGTGCGGCTATGGCGGTTCCTGTTTTCCGAAGGACGTCAATGCGCTCATCAATACGGCACGCGAGAATGAAATCGATCTCAAGGTGTTGACCGCGGTGGACCAGGCAAACGAAAAACAGAAGCATGTGTTGCTCGACAAGATCGTTGCGCGTTTTGGCACCAACCTGAAGGGCAAGAACTTCGCGGTTTGGGGCCTGGCTTTCAAGCCCAATACCGATGACATGCGTGCCGCCACAAGCCGCGTGCTGATTGAGGGGCTTTGGGCGCGGGGCGCAACCGTCACGGCGTACGACCCGGTTGCAATGGCAGAGTCGAGGCGGATTTATGGAGATGAGCCGCGCTTGCGCTACGCAGAATCGGCGATGAATGCGCTGGGCGGCGCAGATGCGCTGGCCATCGTCACGGAATGGAAGGAGTTTCGTGTACCCAATTTCGATGTGATCAAGGCGGCACTCAAGACGCCTGCGATTTTCGATGGGCGTAATTTGTATAGCCCTGAATTTATGCGGGAGCAGGGGATTGAATACTATGCGATTGGCCGCCGCTAACAGCCCCCGCGATGTGCAGCCCGCTGCCCAACCCGGAACGGGCAGCGATCGATCGCGTTGCGCCTGCATGCCTTGCTATCGTGGGCGCGAAGCCCGGCGTCCGAAATGAAGCGCGACGCCATTCGCATCGCGGCGCGGCCTGCTTTTTCCAACGAAAGCACGAATCCCTACAACAGCCTGCTTTACCGCGCAGTGTCGTCTGCCGGCCCTGTGGTGCGGGAGCATCAGTACTCGATGCTTCCCTGGGAATGCGACATCCTTCATCTGCATTGGCCGGAGTTCGATGTGGTGCCACGCTCCATGCGCCCGCTCGATGTGTCGAAGAAGCTTTTCGTCTGGACCTGGCTGCTATTGGCGCGTGCGATGGGCGTGAAGATCGTGTGGACGGCACACAATACTTTCGGGCACGACATGAAGCCATCCCGGTTCAACCTGTTTCTGTGGAAACGTTTTCTGTCGATACTCGATGGGGTGATTTTCCTGTCGGAGGAAAGCCAGGCCGTCATCCGGGAAGCGTATCCGAGCGTAGGACGGCTCCCCTCCGCATTGATCAAGCATGGGCACTATGGCCCATGGATTGACGGGGTCCGCGCAACAGCGCAAGCACCGGCACAGGAGGTCGCGCAGACGCTGGAGCGCCTCGGCGACGCTTTCGTGCTGTTGAATTTCGGCCAAATGCGCGCCTACAAGAATGTCGATGCGCTCATGCGCAAATTCTCGACGCTGGACGATCCCGACATCCGGCTCCTGATTGCGGGCAGCGTGCCGGATGCGGAGTACCGCCTGGAACTGGAAGCCTTGGCCGCAGCCGATCACCGGATTGTGCTGTTGCCCAAACACATGGACGATGCCTCGCTGGTCGCGTGCCTGGACAGGGCAGACCTGGTCGTACTGCCTTATCGCAAGATCCTGAACTCTGGTTCGGCGCTGATGGCCCTGAGCGTGGGCAAACATGTCGTGGTGCCGGCGATCGGATCCATGCGGGCGCTGCAGCGCGACGTGGGCGCGGACGCCATGACGCTGTTCGAAGGTCCGTTCGACGCGGAGGTTCTGCGCGCTGCGATCGATCGGGTCCGGTCCAGCCGTGTGACGCCGCCCGACCTCGACGCGTATGCGTGGCCGTTTCTGGGCGACCAGACGGTCAGGTTTTATCGTGACTTGTTGATGGAACGGTCATGATGCGGCCCCGATTCCGCGGAGGCAGTCGAGATCACAGTGGGCCGAGTTTCACCACAGCAAACGGTGTAATGCGGGTTGCCGCATGACGCGCAAACGCATATTCAGCAACATCGCCTGGATGTTCACGGAGCGCGTGATTGTCACGCTGGCCGTGCTGGCCTCGAATATTTACGTGGTCCGCTCGCTCGGTGTCTCCAGGTTCGGCGAGTTGTCGTATCTGCTCGCCATCCTGGGCCTGGTTGTCGTTGTGGCCGATTTTGGGCTGCGGCGGGTGTTGCTGGTTTCGTTTGGGCGGTCGGCATCGGGCGCACTCGTATCCGCGACGCTGCTATTGAAGACGGTCGTGGCGGTGCTGCTCGGCGCCGCGTGCTATGTCGCATTCCTGCAAAGTGGTGAAGCTGGATTTCTTGCAATGGTGCTGTTCTGTGTGTTTGCGCCGCTCGAAGTCTATGCGTTTGTCATGCAAGCGGAACTGCGCAACGACCTGCTTGCCAAGATTCGTACGGGGCTTGCGCTGACGGGCGCGGGTACCCGTGTCTGGCTTTGCCTGGAGGGGATGGGGACCGTACACATCCTCCTGCTCACCCATGTGGTGCAGTCGGTGCTCCTCTCCCTCGCGGCGTGGGCCTGGACGGCAGCCGACGATAAAAAAACATGGCACGTGTCTTTCCGCCACTTCTCCAGAGTCTGGCGCTTGTCGAAGATCGTCTTCTCGAAATCAATGTACTTCTTTTTTTCGATGCTGATCATCCAGGCGCATTACCGCGTCGACCAGATCATGATTTCGAAGATTGCGGGCAGCGATGAACTCGGCATTTATTCCGCGGCCTACAAGCTGGTCGAACAACTGCTCATGATTCCCGCCATCATTTCCGCAGTGCTGCTGCCGCAGATGGCGTTGAACCGGAAAGACCGCGAACTCACCAAGAACCGTCTTTCGATGATCTATGGCACGACCATGCTTGCGTCCATCGGCGTGGCGATCCCGTTGATGTTGATGGCGGACCCCCTGATACGACTGGCATTCGGCGCGGAATTCAGCGCTGCGGGCGGTGTGCTTTTCTATCTGATGCTGGGGGTGCCGTTCCTGTTCCTCGCCAACATGAGCGGGCTGTACTTCACGGTCTTTGGCCAGGAGCGGCAAGCCTTCATCCGCAACTTGAGCGGATTGGCCGTCAACGTGGCGCTCAACCTGTTCATGATTCCCCGCTACGGTGCCATCGGCGCCGCCCTGTCGACCGTGGCCAGTTACTTCATGGTTGCCGTCGGGGCCGAACTGATCTTCTGGACGCGCTTCAGGGAGCATCTTGGAATCAAGTGGGTCGCCTTGAGAAATCTTTTCAGGAACACTTTTTACAAGGACCTTATTTATGTTCTTCGCGGCAGATAAACGCGCCAAGCTTGAGAAGCAAAGCCTGTACTGGTGGGAGCCCAGTGACAAGCGCATCAATGTGGGCGATTACCTGTCGAAGGTGATCGTCTCCGAAGTGCTTTCCCTCCGCGACCAGGAGATTCAGGACAAAAAGGACAAGTCGAAAAGGCTGTTCGCAATCGGCTCGATTCTGCATTTTGCGAAATCGAACGAGTGCGTCTGGGGTTCAGGGGTGAACTGGAAGCTCGATTCAGCCATGCATCGGTTTTCAGGGCTGGATGTGCGAGCGGTCCGTGGGCCCCTGACGCGTGATTACCTTACAAGGCGCGCGATCTCCGTGCCGGAGATCTACGGCGACCCCGCCCTGCTCATGCCGTTGTTTTTTCCCGCCGACCTGCTCCGGCCCGAGGCGCGCGGCAGCGTCCCCTACCTCGTGATTCCACACCTGCATGAACCGGCCGAGAAGTTCGGCGCCCACAGCGAACACGTGCTGCCCCCGACCTGCAAGCCGGCCAAATTTGTCGCCGAGTTGTTGCGTGCCCGCCTGGTCATATCGAGTTCGCTGCACGGCATCATCCTGGCAGAGGCCTATGGCATTCCGGCCCTCTACCTGGATATGGGGAATGGCGAGTCCCGCCTGAAGTACGACGACTACTACTACGGAACAGGCCGCATGAACTATCACACGGCAGGCTCGGTGGAGGAGGGGCTTGAGATGGGCGGAAATTCCGCTTTCGACCTGCCGCGGATTCAGCAAGGCTTGCTGGGCGCATTTCCCTGGGATCAGTGGGGAGAATGACCGGATGAAAAGATTCACTCATGTAGACACCATGAAAGCCATCGGCATTGTGCTTGTTGTCGTTGGACATTCGCCCGGCTTGAATCCGTTCATAAAAAATGTGATTTACAGTTTTCACATGCCCTTGTTCTTCTTCATTTCAGGGCTGCTGGTGTCCGAACAAAAGCTGTCCATGACTTATAGGGAAAACCTTTCCTCGTTATGGAAGGGGCTTGGAATACCGTACCTGTTTTTCTTCCTCATATCCTATTTGTATTGGCTGCCGACGCATGAATTGGCCGCCAGCGCAGCCAAGCATGCAGGAATCCGCTGGTGGGAACCCGTGATGGGTGTGGTGATCGGGAATGGCGACGCGTTGTTTGTAAACGTGGTGTTGTGGTTTTTCACCTGTCTGTTCACGACTTCCCTGATATTTTTCTGGGCCAGAAAGTATTTCTCGGCAACATTCCTGCTCGTTGCGTTCAACTCGATGGGTTTGCTTTTTACGCTTGTTTACGACCCTTCGTGGCAGCGCCTTCCGTGGGGGCTGGACAACGCTGTCGTGGCGCTTGCGTTTTATTCAACCGGACATTTTTTCCGCAGATATCAGGATGCGATTCTGGAAAAAACCCCGAAAAGCATGGCAGTGACGCTCGCATTGTTCATGGTGGCCGGCGTTGCCTATGTCGCAGGCATCAATGGCGAGGTGGATTTGAATACGCTTCTTTTCGGCAGCCACCGATACCTGTTTTTGATCAATGCGTATCTGGGCGTTCTGGCGCTGTTTTATTTTTCCATCAGCCTGCCGGGCAATGCTGTTTTTCAATGGCTGTCAAAGAACACAATCATCATATTTCCGATCCATTTGTTGATATTCGGTGTTTTTACGGGTATCGGCGTGGTGGTGTTCGGGATGCCCCATGCCTTCAAGGAATCCTCATTTCTGTGGACCGGAGCGTTCCCATTGCTCGCGTTATTGTTGAGCTACCCAAGCGCATGGTTCCTGCACCGTTTTTTCCCGGTTGTTTTTGGCAAGCGCAGTGCGGTCGATCCAAGAAAAAATCAGCTGACGCTCCAGCAGATTTCGACTTCCAGGATACGCGAATGAAGCGCAGGTCCACCCAACCCGATTCACAGCACGGGGCAGTTGCCCAAGGAGTTTTTTGACATGCGATCCATACCGACGATTCAGGTGGGTGGTTTCCCCGTCCTCAAAACCACCTCGGCCGAACTGGCAACCCATCTGCTTGCACAACGGCAATTGCGCAAGCGGGTCGCGCTGTTTTTTGCGAATACCAATTTTGTCGTGCAGTGCCGGGACCTGCGTAGCCAGATGGAAAGTGGAGGCGTTGTCATCGTCAATGATGGCGTCGGCATGGAGATCGCAGCACGCCTGCTGCACGCTGACCGCTTCAGGGAAAATCTGAATGGCACCGATTTCATGCCCTTCCTGTTTCGTCAGTCATCCACGCCGCTCAGGGTGTTCATGCTGGGCGGCAAGCCGCATGTGTTGCAGAAAGCCGCGCAGTATGTGACGCAGGAGCTGGGCCAGGTGGTGGTGGGAAGCTGTGATGGCTACGATGGCATCAAGGGCAATCCGCATCTTGTCGAGACGATCAATCGGGCGCAGGCGGATGTGGTTCTGGTGGCGATGGGCAATCCGGTCCAGGAAAAGTGGATACTGGATCATCGCCAGGACTTGCATGCCGGCATTCTGACCGGGGTCGGTGCCTTGTTTGATTTTTGGGCAGGCGACAAGCCGCGTGCACCGGCCCTTGTGCAAAAAATACGCCTGGAATGGTTCTATCGTTTGTGCCTCGAGCCGCGGCGACTGGCTCGTCGCTATACCGTGGATATTGTGAAGTTTCTGAAGCACTGCTACCACTGTCGCTGACGTAATCCGTCCGGTTGCGTGATCGTGGAAGCGGTTGATGAATGGCCAGGCGGCGATTCTCGGGCAAGAATTCTTCTTGTCTATAGTGAATCCAGCAATGCGGCGTGCGGGCGCAGGAGCGTCACCTCGCGGCAGCCGCAAAGGAGGAACGGATGAAGTCCATCGATCCCCAAGATGCCTTCACGGCGCCGGATGAAAAGCGCCGGCGCGAAGACACGGAACAACTCGCCGACGTTGCGCGCCTGCTGCGGCGGCAGGTCCTGCGCATGACCACCGAGGCTGGCTCTGGCCATCCCACCTCCTGCCTGTCGTGCGCCGAGATCGTGGCGGCGCTGTTCTTTCACGAAATGCGCTGGGACCCGGCGGATCCGCAGGCGCGCAATGTCGACCGCTTCGTGCTCTCGAAAGGCCACGCCGCGCCCATCCTGTGGGCGGCGCTGGCGGCGGCCGGCGCCATCGAGGAGGATCCGATGAGCCTGCGCCGCATCGACAGCACGCTGGAGGGCCACCCGACGCCGAACAACCCGTGGGTCAAGGTGGCGACCGGTTCGCTCGGGCAGGGCCTGTCGGCGGCCAACGGCATGGCGCTCGCCAACCGTCTCGACGGCATCGAGGCGCGGGTGTTCTGCCTGCTCGGCGACGGCGAGTGCTCGGAGGGCTCGGTGTGGGAGGCGGCGCAGTTCGCCTCGCTCAACCGGCTGGCGAATCTGGTCGCGATCGTCGACGTCAACGGCCTCGGCCAGTCGGGCCCCGCGCCCTACGGCCACGACACCGCGGTGCTGGCCGGCCGCTTCGAGGCCTTCGGATGGCGCGCCATCGAGATCGACGGCCATGACCCGGATGCGGTGCTGGACGCGCTGGAACGCGCCCGCGAGGGCGGGCCGACCGCGATCCTCGCACGCACCATGAAGGGCCGCGGCGTGTCCTTCCTCGAAGGCGCCAGCGGCTGGCATGGCAAGCCGGTCGAGCCGGCACGGCTGCAGCAGGCGCTGGACGAGGTCGGCGACGCGCAGGCACCGCCCCGGGTCGCGCCGCGACGGGCAGGAAAATTCGAGGCGGCGGCTGCAGGCACGCCGGGCAGCATCGACGTGGGCTACGCGCCCGGCACAGAAGTGGCCACCCGCGAAGCCTACGGCCATGCGCTGAAGAAGCTGGGCGCGCTGAACCCGGACATCGTGGCGCTGGACGGCGACGTCAAGAATTCCACCCGCTCCGAGTTCTTCGCCGAAGCCTTTCCCGAACGTTTCTTCGAGTGCTACATCGCCGAGCAGAACATGGTGGGCGCGGCCCTCGGCCTGGCCGCCTGCGGAAAAATCCCGTTCGTCTCGACCTTTGCCTGCTTTCTTTCACGCGCCTACGACTTCATCCGCATGGCCGGCCACAGCCGGCCGCAGCATCTGGTTTTCTGCGGCAGCCACGCAGGGGTTTCGATCGGCGAGGACGGTCCCTCGCAGATGGGGCTGGAGGACTTGGCCATGTTCCGCGCGCTGGGACACAGCACGGTGCTGTATCCCTGCGACGCGGTGAGCGCAGAGCGCCTGACCGAGCAGGCGATGCGCAGCGAGGGCATCGTCTATCTGCGCACCAGCCGCGGCAAGACGCCAGTGATCTACGGCAACGACGAGACCTTCCCGGTGGGCGGCAGCAAGGTGCTGCGCGCATCTGGCGACGACCAGTGCACGGTGGTCGCGGCCGGCGTGACGGTGCACGAGGCGCTCGCCGCCCACGACCTCCTGAAACAGCAGGGCATCCACGTCCGCGTGATCGACGCCTACTCGGTCAAGCCGCTGGATGTGGCCACCCTGGTCCAGGCGGCCGGGGAGACCCGCAGCCTGGTGGTGGTGGAAGACCACTGGGCGGATGGCGGCCTCGGCGACGCCGTGGCGCGCGCCCACGATTGGCTGGTCCCGCTGCGTTTTCTGGCGGTCGCCAGCGAGCCCCGCTCCGGGGCGCCGCACGCGCTGCTCGAGCGCCACGGGATTTCCCGCCATGCCATCGTGCGGCAGGTGCTCGCCCTGGTGAACCATCCCGACGCCAGGCGATTGCGCGCCTAGTCCGGCCATGAAGCTCTACGCCGGCACCAGCGGGTATGCCTACAAGGAATGGAAGGGCAGCTTCTATCCGCTGGATCTGTCCGCGAAGCGGATGCTCCGTTTTTACGGCGAGCATTTCCGCACGGTCGAAATCAACAGCACCTTCTATCGCATGCCCACGGTCGCGCTGCTGGAAAACTGGGCGGGCGAGGTTCCTGCCGATTTCAGATTCGTGTTGAAGGCGCCGCAGCGGATCACGCACCAGCGCCGGCTTGCGGGCGCGGACGAGGAGGTGGGCTATCTGCTCGACGTCGCCGCGACGCTGCAGTCGCGCCTGGGCGCGCTGCTATTCCAGTTGCCGCCCAGCCTGAAGAAGGACGTGCCGCGGCTGGAAGCGTTTCTCGCGCTGCTGCCGCTGTCTCACCGCGCGGCGTTCGAGTTCCGCCATTCATCGTGGTTCGACGATGAAGTGTTCGCGCTGCTGCACGATCACCAGGCAGCACTGTGCATCGCCGAGGCCGAAGACGACCTCGAAGTGCCGGTCGTGGCGACCGCGGATTGGGGCTACCTGCGCTTGCGGCGGCCCGATTATGGCGAGACGGAGTTGAAGGCTTGGGCGCAGCGGGTGCGGCAACAGAGCTGGCAGGAAGCGTTCGTATTCTTCAAGCACGAGGAAGCCGGCAGGGGCCCGCAGCTGGCGCAGCGGTTCATCGAGCTGGCGGCGTAGCGCGAAAATCGCGGCGTGGACGCCGCTCCTACCGTGGTGACAATCATGTAGGAGCGCCTTCCAAGGCGCGATTTACGAACCATAGCGGCGTGGAGGCCACCTTCCAAGACGCGGGACGTCGGGGCATTATGTGACATGCTGAAGAATCGCGGCGAGGACGCCGCTCCTACAACCATGGCTGAACAGCCTCGCGGTCGCGATCTGCGAAAAGGCCGTCATTCCCAGCCGAATCAGATCTACCTCCTGACCAGCGTCAGCCACCAGCGCCGCCCGGTGTTCGCCGATTTCCATCTGGGCCGGGTGGTGGTCAATGCCATGCGTCATCATGACCTGGCCGGAAATACGGAAACCCTTGCCTACGTGGTGATGCCGGACCATTTCCACTGGCTGCTCAGCCTTGAAGGCCATTTCGATCTACCCCGTCTGATGGCCTCGCTGAAGGGCTACACCGCCCGCCGCATCAAGGAGCGAATCGACCTCGGTGGCGATCCGCTGTGGCAGGAGGGCTACCATGACCATGCCCTGCGCCGGGAGGAGAACGTGCAGGCCGCGGCCCGGTACATCGTGGCCAACCCCCTGCGCGCGGGGCTGGTTGAACGCTTGGGGGATTACCCGTTGTGGGACGCGATCTGGCTGTAGGCTCTGTAGGAGCACCTTTGCAGGAGCGCCTTCCAAGGCGCGAACGCGGGTTGATCGCAGCGGAACGCTGATCGCGGCGTGGACGCCGCTCCTACAGTGGCGTCAATCATGTAGGGGCGCCCTCCAAGGCGCGATCACCCGGAGCGTCATGAAATGCCGCAAATCGCGCCTTGGAAGGCGCGCCTACCCACCCCGGTCTTCGCCGGTCAGCTTGCGGTAGCGCGCCAGGTGTCGGATGGCTTCCTTCTGCCGGCCTTGCGCCTGGTGGAGGCGGGCGAGGTTGTAGTGGCAGTCGGCCAGGCCGGCGTCGTCGGCGAGCGCGTGCTCGTAGGCGTGCACCGCCTCGTCGGTGCGGCCCGTGTCTTCCAGCAGCACGCCTAGGTTGTAGTGCAGCAGGGCGTCGCTGCCGCACGCGGCGAGGCCCGCGCGATAGACGCGCTCGGCGGCGTCGGGGCGGCCGCTTTCGTGGAGCAGCCGACCGAGGTTGGTCGCCGCGCCTGCGTGCGCAGGGTCGGCGGCGAGCGCTTCTTCATACGCGCGTTGCGCTGTCGCGACATCCGTTTCTTCCAGTGTCACGGCCTGGTCGAACCAGTCCTCGGCCCGTGCTTTCGCCTGTGCCTTGCGGTCGATGACGTTGAGGATGCCGTCGGCGAGGTCCACTTCGAGCGCCAGCAGGTATTGCCCAGAGTCGGCCTGCCAGCGGGTGTCGCCTTGCTGCACGACGACGCGGTCGCCGACTGCGCCGATGCGCAAACCGGACAGCGGCACGCTCTCCGGCAACTGGTCGCGCAGGTGCTTCAGCGAGCGGATGATTCGCCGCTGCGGCAGATCCGCCTGGGCCAGCGCCCAGGCGGTGCGCAGCACGATGAGATCCTGGAACGAGAACAGGAAGGCGCCGCGCGGGCCGCGCACCGGCGAGACGAATCCGGCCTTGATCATCCCGCGGATCGCACTGCGCGGCAGGCTCAGCAGCTTCTCGACCCTGCGCACCCCGTATTGGTGCATTGGCACAGCGGCGTTATTTCTTCACGGTCTTGCGGCCGGCGGGCTGGGTCGTGGCGGCGCGCTTGGCCGGCTTGCGGGCGGCCGGCTGGAGCCCCTGCGCAGCGCCCCTCTTCTCGAGGCTCTGGCGTAGCGCTTCCATCAGGTCGATGACCTGCGCGCCTGCAGCCGCCTCTTCGGGCACGGCAATTTCCTGGCCTTCCACCTTCTTCTCGACAGCCGCCTCGATCCGCTCGCGCACCGCGTCGGTGTAGGTGGCGGGGTCGAAGGTCTTGGCACTTTGCTGCTCGATCAGCTGGTGGGCGAGCTTGAGTTCGGCCTCCTTCACCTCGACCGTCGGGATCTCGAGTTCGCCGATCGGACGCACCTCGTCGGCGTACAAAAGCTGCTGCATGACGAGCCCGTCCTCGAAGGGCCGCAGCATCACGATGTGCTGTTTGCCGTGGCTGGCCCAGCGGCCCAGCGCGCAGCGATCGGTGTCGCGCAACGCCTGCGCGAACAGCGCGTAGGGCTTGGCGCCGCCCTTGTCGGGCGCGAGGTAGTAGGCCTTGTCGAAGAAGATCGGATCGACCGATTCGACCGGCACGAACTCGGTGATGTCGACCGTGTGCGAACCGGCCTCTTCAAGCGCCTTCAGCTCGTCGGGGGAGAACACTACGTACTGGTCCTTGGCGAATTCGTAGCCCTTCACCATGTCCTGCCTGGGCACCTCGATGTCTTCCTTGATGCACAGGTACTGCTGCTTCAAGCGCGAGCCGCAGCCTTTGTGCAGCAGATTGAAGGAAAAGCTCTTGCTGGTGGTGGCGACATAAAGCTTGACCGGAATCGCCACCAGGCCGAACGAAACCGTCAATGAGGAGATTGAGCGTGCTGCCATGTTGGGTCTCCTTGCTAGGTGCGCGCCAGCGTGCGTTCGAGGCTTTGCTTGCGGGCGAGGGCGTCGCGCCAGGGGTCGCCGGTTTGTGCCAAGCGCGCTGCAACATTAGTAAGACTGAAATTGAGCGGCTGCGCGGTCTCAAGTTCCTCCCAGGTGAGCGGCACCGAAACCGGCGCGCCGGGCACGCCGCGGGGCGAATAGGCAGCGGCGAGCGTCTTGCCGCGCGTATTCATAGTGTAGTCAAAGAAAATCCTGCCGCTGCGCTTGGCGATGCTCCAGTCCATGGTGATGAGCTTGGGATGCTGCCGCAGCAGATGGCGGCCGATCAGGCCGGCGGCTTCGCGCACCGCGGCGAAGTCGAGCGTGCGTTCAATCGGCACGAAGACGTGCAGGCCGGTCTTGCCGGAGGTCTTTACCAGTGGCACGAGTCCCATCGCCTGCAGCACTTCGCGCAGGTGGAAGGCGGTCTCCTTGCCCTTGTCGAAGGCAGCGAGGCTGTACTCGGGCTCGGCGCCGGCGGCCTCCTTGCCGGAGTAGATGTAGGGGTCGAGGTCGAAGACGAGGTAATCCGGATAGTTCAGCAGCGAGCGCTCGAGCGCAGCGGTCGAGCTGGAATAGTCGGTGCCGAGTCCCGCTGCATCCGCGCCGGGCCGCGCCCGCGAATGCCAGGCGTGGAATTCGAGGGCGCCCGACTGGCCCAGCCACAAGAGGATCGGCAGGTTGTTGCACACGAGGTAGTCGTGGCGCTCGTCGCGGCTCTCGGAAAACACCGTGACGGTTTCTGCGAAGTCCGGCAGGGGGGGATCCCAGTGTTTCTGGAAGAAGCGCTCACCGCCGATGCCTTCGGGCATGCGGATCACGGTCAGCGGCCGGTCGGCCAGATGCGGCAGCAGATAGGGCGAGATCTGCGCCAGATAGCGCAGCAGGTCGCGCTTGGTCAGCGCCGGCTGCCCGAGCGCCGCATCGGCGGGCCAGTACACGCGGTCGAGATGGGTCAGCCGGATGCGCTGCGGGCCGGCCGCCAGGGTGAACGCCTGCCGCGGATCCTCCAGTTGCCGCAGGACTTCGTCCACCGAGGTATCGGGAAGCTGCGCCGTGTGTTTCGGCTCGCTGCGCCGCACCGACTTCGGATCGACGTCCTCGCGCAGCCGCAGGAATACCGGCGCGCGCAGATAGCCGTCCGGGGTCCATTCCGCGAACTTCACTTCGGCCACCGTTTCGGGCCGCAGCCAGACTGTGGCGCGATGTAGCGGCGGCGCTTCGGCAAACGGATGCCGATCGGCCACAAGCGGTTCGAAGCGTTGCTTCAATTGGGCGAGCGTCGCTTCGTCGAGACCGCTGCCGACGTGGCCCGCATAGCGCAGCCGGCCGCGTTCCCAGTAGCCGAGCAGCAGGGCGCCGAGCCGCGCGGGCGCGCCCCGGCCCC
>JAIBEI010000012.1 GCA_019459055.1 Thiobacillus sp.
CACCCGCTATACGTCGGCTTTAGTGGCCGGCGTCGAGCCTAATTCCTGTGCCGGGCTGTCCCGGCATTTTTTTCCCTGAGTCGGACGGTTTCCGACCTGTTTTAGAGTAAGGAGTGACACCATGCTGGTGATGCGCCCCGCGCCGGCGACGCCCTGGGCGGGGTCTATAGCAACGCGCGGATAGGTTTCACGGTATACGTCGGCGTTGGCAGCCTGTGCGTTGGCCGCCACGGTATACAGCGCCGCCAGGGCAAGCGCGCGCAGGGGAATAAAACGGTGATTTCCAGTCATAACAGATGCTCCTTTACTTCGATGACTGCAAAAAGGCGATCACGTCGCGCAGTTCCTGGTCGTTCAGGATCTGGTTGATCCCGGCCGGCGGCATGACGGTGTCCGGGTTGCGCCAGCGCATGTCGTAGACCAGGGCGTAGGTTTCCTCGTCGCTTCTCCCCCAGGTGCCGTAGGTGGTCAGGTCCGGTCCCTTGGAACCGGGCTGTACCGCGTCCTGAATCTGGTGGCAGGCGACGCAGTTACCCTTGCTGCGCTCGTTGGCCAGCGCCTTGCCGCGGGCGGCGTCGCCGTTGAGGGCGCCGGCAAGCGCCTGTTTGACCGGCTTGCGGTTCGGGATCTTGCCGCAGGGCAGGGTGGTGCTAAGGCAGGGCCACTCCGAAAAGTCCGATGCCTTGCCGGCCCCCGCCGCCTGGGTCGGCTTGCCCGACTGGGTGGCGCATCCGGCGAGCGCGACGACCAGGAGCAGTGGCACAACGGCGAGGCCTTTTCTGAAAATTGATCGCATGAATATTTCTCCTCTTGTGTATTCCGGTTGCTCTCGCGCCTAGAAACTGTGGGTCAGCCGAAGTCCGAAGCGGTCGCCCACCGACCCAGTGATCTCATTCGCGTTGTTGGTGGCGGCAGCGGTGGCTGCCGGGTTCGGGGCGGTGGCGGTGCGGAACTCGTAGTTAAAGGTGAGCCGGGTCTTGGGCGAGAAGTAGTAGTTCGCTCCCAGCGTCGTGTACTCCAGTTCGCGCTCGTCGGCGCTGGTCCAGTATTTTGTGTTGGCCGTCTCGTACAGCAGGTTGTCGCGCGAGTAGCGGACATCGAACTGCCAGCGCTTGTTAAGGTAGTAGCCGTAGTCCAGGGTGATGCCCTTGGCTTTGTTGCCTCTCTCCGCGGCGAACTGGACGAGGCCGCCGTAAAGGGCGTCAGCCGCGTTGGCCGTGGGGGTGTAGTTGATCATCCCGTCGGCGAACATCAACTCGAACGCGAGGCGGTGCTTGCCGCGCTCCTCGCCGAACAGGTGACCGATCGCCTTCGCCCCGATGCCGTAGCGGATCCGGTCGAAGTCCTGGCTCTCGGTGCCGGCGGCGTCGATGACGAAATTGCGCACCCCCTTTTGATGGTAGCCATACAGTTTCAGCCCATGCTTCAGCGGTCCCTTGCCGCCAGGCAGGTCATACTCGGAGGAGAGATAGAGGTTGAGGTCCTTCTCGCTGTTGTTGTCGCCCCGATGGATGCCGTTGCCGTTGCCAAACATCACCGAGTAGGTGTGGGTCCAGTTGTCGCGCTTGAAGGCGTCGAAGAACTGCACCCCCCAGTCACGCCCCGTGTCCGCGTCGTAGCCGTGGCTGGACACATTGCCGGTAATGGGGTCCTGGCCATTGGGCTTCTGGCTTCCGTAGCCCTGGCCTGGAATCGCCGCGATGCCCTTGGCGTTGCCGTCGATGAAGCGCTCGATCTGCACCCGCTGCACGAAGTCGGTGAGGAAAACGTAGTCGGTTGCCTCCAGCCCCTGATACAGTTCCTCGGGGCCGGGCTTTTGCTGCAGGCCTGCCCGCACCCGCATGCCGGGGATGTAGTTGAAGGAGACACTGGCGTTAACCAGGCTCGCGATGTACTCGCGCTCAGTCTTGTAGGGGTGGTAGTTGGCGACGTTCGCCCCCGCGTTGGCCGCGACGTGGTAATTGATGCGGTCCGGAATCAGGTTTCCCCGCGCCCCCAGCATCAGGTTTTGCAGGTAAAGGCCGGATTCATCGTCTCTCAGTTCCGGGCCAACGCGGCAGTTGTTCACCACCCGGCCGTTGTTGACTGCCGCTGGCCCCATCAGGCCATCCGGTTCCGTGCAGTCGAAGTTGTTTTCGTAGGTGATCTGCACCGCACCGAGCAGGCGATGCGTGCTGGTGGCGGGTTCGGTGCCGTACGCCATCACCCAGTTGGTGGCATGGCTGACCCCGCCGGATGAAAGTCCGGCTGCCACAAAGGCTGCGGCGATTCGTTTCCTATTGACATGCATTGCGTTCTCCTCCTTGTTATGTCTTTACTTCGATGGACAAACCTGGATGCAGCTGTCGGCTTCTTCTGATTCGGGCGCTGGCAGCTTTGAAGACAATTCGCTCTTCACAAACGTAAACGGGCGAGTGGAGGAAATGTTCCGGATTTTTTTGTGCAGCTTCATAAAACCCGCCTGCTCAGCGGGCATGAAGTCGTGTGGAAGTCTTGAGGAAGGGCTGCGCCGTCCGGCCGCTATGCGTTCATGCGTTCATTCCGGGCCAAGGCACTTCCCGGCTGTGGGACGGGGCAACAAAGCGACGTTCGCGATTTGAGGAATCGAAGCGGAAAGTCGGCTGGGCGAGGGGGCGCCCCAAGGGATACCGTCCCGACGGGACATGGTATTGACGGTTTCGCCGGGCAATGGTTGTTCTATTACCCAGGAAAGCGGCGGCGAGATATGCGGCGGTTATCTCGGGATGCGGGCCGGGCACGGCATCGATTGCCATGCCGATAAAAAGTTGTTGCGGCTCAATGGCCGTGCAGGCGCTCCTCGAGCGAGCCGGCAGGCTTCTGCTGGATCAGGAGCCCGGCCAGGGCCTCCCGCTGGGTCGCATCGAGTATGCGCTGCTCCTCCATCAACTGCGCAATGACATGGCGCTGCTGTTTTTCTTGGAGGCTTGAAATGGCTGCGCGATCGGCCTCGATGGCTGCAAGGTCGGGTTGCTGCGAGAAAATCTGGCGGATCATGCGTTCGCGGTGAATGCGAACGGCCTCCCAGTCGGCCTCCATTTCCTGCAGGAATTTTGCTTCTTTTTCCCGCCAGTGCTGACGCTGTTCCGCATTGAGATTGAGGTATTTCGCCAGATGGTCATGCTTGTCGTCGGCACGCTGCCCGGGCCACGCGCCGCTTTGCCATGCCTGATAACCCACTGCACCCAGCACCCCCACGTTGAGAAGCAGGGAAAATACCAGCAGCGTAGTAAGCCAATGACGTTTCATCATATTTTTTCCTTCGGAAAGCATTCCGCGAACCCGATGCATATGCCGCCCGGCGGAATGGGGTCGAACATGGCCAGGGTCGGGGCAACCGGCGCGGCATCGTGCGGGCTGGTCAGGCTGGCGCCCAAAAACACGCCCAGCGAAATCGTGGCCGCGGCCGTGAAGGAAACAGGCAGCAGCTGCCACCAGTTCAGGCGCGGCCATCTTGTCGCGGAGGCTCTGCGCCCCGCCGCTGCCAGCACCCCCGGCGCCAGATCGAAGCCTACTTCCTGCTGGGGCAAGGTCTGGAAACACTCCCGGAGACCGCGCAAATCCTGCAGCATTTCCTTGCAGGCGAAACAGCCGCCCAGGTGCATCTCGAATTTCAGGCGAGCCTTCCCGTCCAGCTCGTCGTCGAGGTAGGCGGATAACTCCTCGCTTCTTCTACAGTATTTGTTCATGATCGCTGCTTTCCGATTCGCCAAAATTTCATCTGATCACCTTAGATCTTGCTCTTGCAGACTTCCAGCAGAGCCTGCCTTGCCCGCGCAATACGGGACTTGACCGTACCTTCGCGCAGCCCCAGCACATCGCCTATTTCGGCGTACGACATTCCTTCCAGTTCCCGCAACAGGAGCACCTGCCGGTAATCTGCCTGAAGCCGCTGCAACGCCGCCTCGAGGATGCGGTAGCGCTGGGCCGATTGCAGTTCCTCTTCCGGCCCGGCGGCGGGGTCGGGAAAATCCATGTGCGCCTCGATCGGCACGTACTTGACCACCTTTTTGCGCCGCAATCTGTCCGTGGCCGCGTTGCTGGCGATTCGAAACAGCCAGGTGGAGAAGGTGGCGTCCGGCCGCCAGCCGGGGAGCGAGCGAAAAGCCTTGAGCATCGTGTCCTGAGTCAGCTCCAGGGCCTCTTCGCGGCAGCCCATCATGCGCAGGAGGAAACGGAAAACGCGGTTTTGGTGGCGCCGCACCAGTTCCGCAAACGCAGCCTGTTCACCGTTCAGGAACAGCGCGACGCACTCGTGATCCTGCAACTGCTGCCAGCTGCCGCATGCCTCACTATTGTCCATCCGGCACTCTGTTCATCGACGTCCTGTTCCTTGCTGCAGCCATACCCACTACCTTGGTTGATTCCGTCACGCAGGCCCCGGATTGCTGGCCAACGACCATTTCCATGAAACATATAACGAAGTCGGCGGAAGAAAGTTCCAAAAAAAAGAAACGCCAGCAACCGGTGCTCCCTGGCAGCCTGTCGGGATTGAAGGAAATCGGCCAAATCCGCCTGGCCGGTTCCTGTTTCGCCGCTTTCTTGGGCAATCGAACGATGATTGCCCGGCGAAACCGTCAAAATGATGTCCAGTCGGGACAGTATCCCTTGGGGCTGCCCTCACCCAGCCGGATTTTCGCTTCGATTCCTCAAGTCCGGGAGATGGCTAGCGAGCCGACAGGTAGCGGGGGAAGACATGTTTGTCGAGCAGGATTTCGATGAGGTTGATCGTGCCGGTGAGGTCGGCGTCGGCGAACAGGGCGTCGAGTTCGGCCTCGCTCTCGATGCGGTAATGATTGACCCCGAACGACTGCGCGAGCAGGCCGAAGTCGGGGTTGGTGAAGTCGCAGTCGATGTAGCGCTCGCCGTAGAGCTGGAACTGGTTCTTGCGGATGAGAGAAAGGGTGCCGTTGTTGATCACCACCACGTTGAGCGGGATGCCGTAGTTCACCGCCGTCATCATTTCCATGCAGCACATCTGGAAGCCGCCGTCGCCGAGGATGGCGAAGGTGGGGCTGTCTTTCGCAAAGCAGCGCGCGCCGATGGCGGCCGGGATCGCGTGGCCGAGCGACGAGATGCCGGAATTCGGGAAGTAGTGGTTGCGGTCGGAGACGTCGAAGTAGCTTTGCGCAAAGACGATGTTGTCGTCGAACACCAGCGCGTTGTGCGGGAAGCGTCGGGCGAGTCCGCCGAAAAACGCCTGCATCAGGCGGAAGGGTTCCGCCTGCGCAGCGACGTTCGCGCCCGCGGGCTGCGCGGAAGCGGCCTGGTGGCTATCGAGCAGATCGCGGGATTTGGGCGGCATGCCGTCGGCTTCCAGCACGTCGAACACGTCTTCCATCGTCGCGCGGATGTCGCCGCAAATCGCCACGTCCGGCTGGAACACGCGGCCGAGCTGCGCGGCATCGCGGTCGACCTGGGCGATTTTCTTGTGGGCCAGCAGCCTGGCATCCCACAGGTAGCTGGTGCGTTCGTTGAAGCCGGCGCCAAGGAATATCAGCAGGTCGGCGTGTTCGGCGATATAGCGATAGGCGTTGCCGTTGGAGGTCACGCCGAGGCAGCCCAGCGACAGCGGCGTGCCCTCGGCCACCACGCCTTTGGCCTTGAGGCTGGTGGCGACCGGAATGTTGAAGCGTTCGGAGAATGCAGCGACGACCTCGCGCGCGCCGGCCTGGATGCAGCCGTGGCCGGCGACAATCACCGGGTTGTGCGCGGCGCACAAAAGCGCGGTGAGTTCGGCGGTGGGCGTCGTGTGCCGGATCGCCGACTTGCCGGGGAAATGGATCTGCTCGAGCACGCCGTCGTCGACCAGCTCCTTCTGCACGTTGTAGGGGATCGACAGCAGCACCGGCCCCGGCTCGCGCCCGAGCAGCGCCTGTGTGGCCTGGTTCAGCACCTGGCCGAGATAGTCGGTGCGCTCGACCAGCTTGTGGTAGCGGGTGATGCTGGCGAACAGCGCGCCCTGATCGATGGCGCCGCCTTCGCCCGTGCTTTCCTGCAGCCCGCCCTTGCCGAAGATGTAGGTCGAGGTCTCGCCGGTGATCGCCAGCACCGGCAGCCGCTCGGCGTAGGCGTTGGCGATCCCGGTGATGAGGTTGGTCGCGCCCGGCCCCGCCGTGGCGATGCAGGCAGACGGCCGGAGCGATACCCGCGCATAGCCGCCCGCCATGAAGGCCGCGCCCTGCTCGTGCTTGACCAGCACGCTCTTCACGCCGGAGTCGTGCAGGCGGTCGTAGATCGGCAGCACGTGCGCGCCCGGCATGCCGAAGATGTGGTCGATCCCCAGGCGCTCCAGATACCGGACGATCAGTTCGCTGACGGAAATATTCATGTGCTGTGCGGGGTCTCGTGTTCTGCCGGTGCGCGCGGATGACGCGACAGAAAATCCCGGATTTGAGCACAAGACGCCGCGCGGGAAAACCTTGGGGGGTGCGTGAAGCCCGAAACGGGTGCGCAGCCCGCGTGGATTGGCGGCATTTTCGGCTGCAATCCACGCATATCGACCCGCCCGGTCGCAGGTGCGTGGATCAGGCGTGCGCCAGGTGCTGCTCGATCTCGATGAAGGTGTTTGCCACCTCGGTGGTCTCGATGGTGACGCCCAGCTGCGTGCACAGCTGCGACAGCGACAGCAGGCCGCGCACCATTTGCTTGCCTTTCACGTTTTCGATCACCAGCGCGTGCTGGCGGCCGCGTGCCTTGAGCGTTTCCAGCACGTGACCGACGCGGGCGTGGGCGATGTCCTCGAAGTCGACCGCTTCCAGGCGTTCCACCGGGGTCATGATGTCGGCCACCAGCACTTCGTGGCGAAGGATGCCGCGGCTTTGCACCACCTGCATGGGTTTTTCACCGTGGATGTCGGTGCTGGTGATCAGGCCGGCGACGCGATCCTCGCTATCCATCACGAACAGCAGGCGCACCTTGCGGCGGATCATGCGCTCCTCAGCCTGCTTGATGGTGTCGCCGGGGGTGGCGATGAAAGCGGTCAGGCGGCGGAAATCGGTCATCGCGTCGAGCGCCGGATTGTCCAGGTCGACCCGCTCCGGCAACACACAGGCGGGGCGCAGCAGACCGGCGGCCTTGTCGAGATTGCGGGAAGGCAGACGAGTATACGTTGTGGTCATGGCGGGTCTCCTTTTTATGGTTGCGGAATGCATCCACACCTGATTAAAAGTAGATGGGGAAAGTGCAATCGTGTTCCCGGCAGGCCCGCATGTCTATTCAAGATTTTTTTGCGGGATATAAATTGTTCTGCTTGGCGCGTGGTCGTTGCGGGCGTAGCGCCATTGAGCCGTCCTCACGACGCCATCGTCCTCGCGTGAAACGCCAGATGTTCGCCGATGAAGGTGGCGATGAAGTGGTAGCTGTGATCGTAGCCGTCCTGCATCCTGAGCGTGAGCGGGATGCCGCGCGCGGCGCAGGCTGTTTGCAGGTTCTGCGGATAGAGCTGCCCGGCCAGAAATTCGTCAGCGGTGCCGTGGTCGATCAGCGCGGGCGGCACCGGCGCGCCGGCCTTGACCAGACAGGTGGCGTCCCAGGCTTCCCAGGCTTGTTTTTCATCGCCGAGGTAGGCGGCAAAGCAAGCTTGCCCCCACGGGCTTATCACCGGGTTGCAGATCGGGGCAAAGGCGGAGACCGAGGTATACATGCCGGGGTTTTTCAGCGCGCAGATCAGCGCGCCGTGCCCCCCCATCGAATGACCGCTGATGGCGCGACGTCCAGGAATGACGGGGAAGTTGGCTTCCACCAGCGCCGGCAGCTCGCGGGTGACGTAGTCGTACATCTGGTAGTGCGTCGCCCACGGCGCCTGCGTGGCGTTGACATAGAAGCCGGCGCCCTGGCCGAGGTCGTACCGTTCGGGCACGTCGGGTACGCCGTCGCCGCGCGGGCTGGTGTCGGGCATGACGAGGATGAGGCCAAGTTCCGCGCAATAGCGCTGCGCGCCAGCCTTCACCCGCACGTTGTCGTCGGTGCAGGTCAGCCCCGACAGCCAATACACCACCGGCAGCTTCTGCGTCGTCGCCTGTGGTGGCAGGTAGACCGAGAAGGTCATCGTGCAATGGCAGGTTTCGGAGTCGTGTTGCCAGCGCTCGAGCCAGCCACCGAATTCCTTGATTCTTTCGACTTGTTTCATCACCGCCTCAGAAAATGATGACCGAACGGATGCTCTTGCCTTCGTGCATCAGGTCGAAGGCGCGGTTGATGTCTTCCAGCGGCATGGTGTGGGTGACGAGCTTGTCCAGCTCGATCTTGCCGGCCATGTAGTTGTCGACGTAGCCCGGCAGCTGGCTGCGGCCCTTGACGCCGCCGAACGCGGTGCCTTTCCAGGTGCGCCCCACGACCAGGTTGAACGGGCGGGTGCAGATTTCCTGCCCCGAGCCGGCAACGCCGATCACGGTGGAAACACCCCAGCCCATGTGGGTGCATTCGAGCGCGTCGCGCATGACGTTGACGTTGCCGATGCACTCGAACGAATAGTCGACGCCGCCTTTTGTCAGGTCGCGGATGTATTCCGAGATCGAGCCGTTGACCTCGCGCGGGTTGATGAAGTCGGTCGCGCCGAGCGCCTTCGCCATCTCGAACTTGCCGGGGTTGAGGTCGATGGCGAGGATGCGGCCGGCCTTGGCCATCACCGCGCCCTGGATGCACGACAGGCCGATGCCGCCGAGGCCGAAGACGGCGACGGTCGAACCCGGCTCGACCTTGGCGGTGTTCAGCACGGCGCCGATTCCGGTGGTGACGCCGCAGCCGAGCAGGCACACTTTGTCGAGCGGCGCAGCGGGGTTGATCTTGGCAAGCGCGATCTCGGGCACGACGGTGTATTCGGCAAAGGTCGAGCAGCCCATGTAGTGGAAGATCGGCTTGCCGTTCTTGGAGAAGCGGCGGGTGCCGTCGGGCATGTAGCCGGTCCACACGGTGGATGCGATCGACTGGCACAGGTTGGTCTTGGGCGAGGCGCAGTATTCGCAATGGCCGCATTCGGGGATGTAGAGCGGGATGACGTGGTCGCCCGGCTTCAGCGTTTTCACCCCGGGGCCGCACTCCACCACGACGCAGCCGCCTTCGTGGCCGAGGATGCACGGGAAGGCGCCTTCCGGATCGTCGCCCGACAGGGTGAAGGCATCGGTGTGGCAGACGCCGCTGGCGACAACCTGCAGCAGCACCTCGCCTTCGCGCGGGCCTTCGACGTCGACTTCCTCGATCGACAGTGGTTTTTTGGGTTCCCAGGCAACAGCGGCGCGAGCTTTCATGGTGATTCCTTATTCTGCGGCGGTGAAGATAGCGGATGCGAACACCCGGTTTCGATGATGCCGCATCGGCCGCGCGGCAACAACGCGTCTATGCGGTCTGTTCGAGCAGTTTTGTAAATGCCGCCTCGAAGCTGCCAACCCCGTCGATCTGCAGGCGTTCGCCGACCGCGTCCATGCTGACGCCCAGGTGCGCGAGTGCGGCCAGCTGCGCGGCGGCCTCGTCCGCCCCGGTTTCCAGGGTGAGCGCCGCCTTGCCATGGTCGACCAGCGCGGCGAGCGTCTTGTCGGGGAGGGTATTGATGGTCTCGCGGCCGATCAGCGGTTCGACGTAGAGCAGGTCGGGGTAAGCCGGGTTTTTCACGCCGGTGCTCGCCCACAGCAGGTACTGCGGTGTCGCGCCCTGTTCTGCCAGCGCGGCGAAGGGCGCGCCGTGAAAGGTTTGCAGGTAGTCCCGATAGGCGATTTTGGCCATCGCCACCGCCGCGCGGCCGCGCAGCGACAGGGCCTCATCGGTGCCGATGGCGGTCAGTTGCGTGTCGACCAGGGTGTCGACGCGCGACAGGAACAGGCTCGCCACCGCCTTGCTGCGGCGCACGTCGGCGCCGGTCGCGGCGCGCGCGGCGAGCCCGCGGAGGTAGGCGTCGAACACCGCCTTGACCTGCGCGTTCGAGAACAGCAGAGTCACGTTGATGTTGATGCCGAGCACCGTCAGCGCCTCGAACGCGCGCACGCCTTCGGGGGTGCCCGGCACCTTGACCAGCAGATTGCGGCGATCGACCGCGGCCGACAGGCGCTGCGCTTCCTCCACCGTGCGCGCGGCATCGTAGGCCCAGCGCGGTGCAACTTCCAGGCTGACGTAGCCGTCGTTGCCACCGCTGGCCTCGTAGGTCGGCAGCAGCAGGTCGCAGGCGGCCTGGATGTCCGGGATCACCAGCGCTTCGTAGCGCCGCTCGGCATCCGGCTCGCCGGCTTTCAGCCGCGCCAGGTCGTCGGCGTAGTACGGGCTGGTAGCGAGCGCGTTCTGGAAAATCGACGGGTTCGAGGTCACGCCCGACACGCCGTCCTCGGCAATCAACGCGGCCAGCGTGCCGTCGCGGAGCAGGCTGCGCGACAGGTTGTCGAGCCACAGGCTTTGGCCGAGGGTGGCGATGTGCTGGGCGGCGTTCATGGGCGGTCCTTTTGGTTGGATGGGGTTCAGGAAACGCTGATTACGACATGGCCGTCATTGCTGTGCGCGTTGATGCTGCCTTCTGGGTGCTTGCAATGACGAATCGATCAACTCTTTTCAGGGTAGCAGCCAAGGATAGAGCCGTCGTATGACAGTAAGTTCGGCCGGCGCCGGCATCGGCGGCCAAAGCCGCGCCTGTGCTAGACTTCGGCGCACTATTTCGGCTCATTTTCCGGATTATTCCCATGTCTGGCAGCACACTCGGCAAACTGTTCCGTGTCACCGTCTTCGGCGAATCGCACGGCCCCGCCATCGGTTGCGTGGTCGACGGCTGCCCCCCCGGCATGGCGCTCGCCGAGGCCGATATCCAGCACGACCTCGACCGCCGCAAGCCCGGCACCTCGCGCCATGTCACGCAGCGCCGCGAATCCGACACCGCGGAAATCCTTTCCGGTTTGTACCAGGGCAAGACCACCGGCACGCCGATCGCGCTTTTGATCCGCAACGAGGACCAGCGCAGCAAGGACTACGGCAACATCGGCGAGACCTTCCGCCCCGGCCACGCCGACTACACCTACACACAGAAATACGGCTTCCGCGACCCGCGCGGCGGCGGGCGCTCGTCGGCCAGACTTACGGCGCCCATCGTCGGCGCCGGCGTCATTGCCAAAAAATGGCTGGCGGAAAAATACGGCATCGTCATCCGCGGCTACATGAGCGCGCTGGGGCCAATCGACATTCCCTTCGAGTCGTGGGACGAAATCGGCAACAACGCCTTCTTCTCGCCCAACGCCGCCATCGTTCCCGAGCTCGAGGAATACATGGATGCGCTGCGGAAATCCGGCGATTCGGTCGGTGCCCGGATCAGCGTGGTCGCCGAGAACGTGCCGCCCGGCTGGGGCGAGCCGCTGTACGACAAGCTCGACGCCGACCTCGCCCACGCGCTGATGGGGCTGAACGCCGTCAAGGGTGTGGAAATCGGCGACGGCATGGAGGCCGCCCGGCAATTGGGCACCGAGCACCGCGATGAAATCACCCCTGGGGGATTCTTGAGTAACCATTCCGGCGGCGTGCTCGGCGGCATCTCAAGCGGCCAGCCCGTCGTCGCCCACATCGCGATCAAGCCCACCTCGTCGATGCGCCTGCCCGGCCGTTCGATCGATCTCGATGGCCAGCCGGTCGAAGTCGTCACCCACGGCCGCCACGATCCCTGTGTCGGCATCCGCGCCACCCCCATCGCCGAAGCGCTGATGGCGATCGTGCTGATGGACCACGCGCTGCGCCACCGTGCGCAGTGCGGCGATGTGGCGCCTGGAACGATGGTGGTTCCGGGACAGGCCGCCTAAAAAAACACGCGTATACCCGGGCGCCAGATGATCAGGCGTTTCTTCTTCGGTTTGCTTGCATGCACTTGGGCGTGGCAAGCCGCGTCGGCGTCCCCGATGGCCTTCATCGACCAGCAGATCGCCGCGCATCCGAATGAGACCGGGATCTACGTGCTCGACACCGGCGAATCTGCCCTGCTGGCGCGCGCCTGGCTGGCTGATCACGCGCGGCAGTCGATCGAGGTGCAGTATTTCATCTGGAGCAGCGATAACGTCGGCATCCTCGCCACCGAAGCGCTGCTGCGCGCGGCCGAACGCGGGGTCAAGGTGCGCGTCATCGTCGACGACCTGATGATCGACGCCCCCGACAAGGCGCTGCTTGCGCTGGCCCAGCATCCCAACGTCGATATCCGCATCTACAACCCCAAGCACCAGGTCGGCACGCCGTTCTACAAGCGTGCACTCAACGTGGTGACGAACTTCCGCGGCGTCAACCAGCGCATGCACGACAAGACCTTCATCGTCGACGGCCGGGTGGGGATCACCGGCGGCCGTAACATGGCCGACGAGTACTTCGACTACGACCGTGAGTATACCTTCCGCGACCGCGACGCGCTGGTGGTGGGCGAGGCGGCACAGGCGATGCAGGCCAATTTCGACGCCTTCTGGGCGAACCCGCTGTCGGTACCGGTGGAAGCGCGTTTCGACGGCTGGGGCCTGATGAAAAAGAACGTTAAGGTAGACGACGCCGAGGTGCAAAAGGTCTACCGTGAACTGCACGCTTATGCGCAGCATCCGGAAAACTTCGCGCCGGAAGTGCGCGCCGCGATCGCCGCCACGCCCACCGCCTTCGAGCGCCTGGCGCGCGACATGGCCTGGGGCCGGGTTGAATTCATCCACGATATGCCGGGCAAGAACGGCCGTCGCTGGAGCCTGGGCGGCGGCGGCCAGAGCACGGACGCGCTGGCGAAGCTGGTGTCCGGGGCGCAGGAATCCATTGTCATCCAGTCGCCGTACCTCGTGATGTCGGGCAAGGCGAAAGCGCTATTCAAGGACGCCGTCGCGCGCGGGGTCAAGGTGCGCATCCTCACCAACTCGCTCGCCTCCACGGACAACATGCAGGCCTTCTCCGGCTACCGCAACCAGCGCAAGCAGCTGCTGAATATGGGCCTCGACATTCGCGAATACAAACCCGATCCGGCAAACCGCGCTTCGCTGATGGCGCGCGCCAACCCGCCTGCCACGCCGCCGCTGTTCGCGCTGCATGCCAAGAGCATGGTGGTCGACGGCACGACCGCCTACATCGGCACATTCAACTTCGACCCGCGTTCGGAAAACCTCAACACCGAAGTCGGCGTGATCGTGCACCATCCCGGCCTGGCGCAGCGGCTGCAGGCGGTCATGGAAGCCGACATGCACCCGGACAACAGCTGGAGCGCAGCGGAAGAACCCGACCAGTACGTGCCGTTGGCCAAGCGCGGCCGGGTGCGGCTGTGGCAACTCCTGCCGCTGAAGCCGCTGCTGTAGCGAGACGTCACTCCGGCGTGCGCCGGAATGGCGACGTGGCCTTGGAATGCTGTACCCCGGGACTTTGACGAATCGGTGGCGTACGCTAGGGTTTAATTTGTCGATCCAGGTGCCGCCATGCGACTTCCCATCAGCCTGAAAATCTTCAGCATCACCACCGCCCTGCTGGCACTGATGGTGGTCGTCACCTGGCTGTCGGTGCTCAATTTCCGCAACCTCAACAACCAGGTGCGGGCGCTTTCCGATTACTACCTGCCGCTGCAGCAGCAGGTGGCCAGCGTGGAAATTCTCATCCGCCAGCAAATGGTGCACATGGAGCGCGTGCTGGCTGGCATGGAGGTGGCGCGCCCCGACCCTGAATTTCTCGCCAAGGAATCGAACGGCTTCGACATGCGCGGGGTCAATGCCGACCAGATCGTCGATTCCTCGCTGCGATTCCTCGCCGAGGGGGAGGCGGAAAAGGGCATCGAACTCGATCGTGCGACGCTCGCCGTGCTCGGCAAACAGCTGCCCGCGATCCAGACCGCACGCCAGCACTTTCACAGGACCTTCCGCCTGTTTCAGATCGAGGCGGAGGAAGGCACCGCGCGTTCGCAAAAGATCGTCCGCGAAACCCTGCTGCGCGAAAAGGACACCGTCGACGTCGAAATTGGCAAGACCATCGACATCCTCAACAAGCTGACCCAGGACACCGCGTTGCAGGCCAAGGCGGAGGAGGCGCGCGCCACCACTCTCAATTGGATTATCACCGCCCTTGCCACCACGCTCGGCCTGATCTTCGCCGGCTTCGTCACGCGCTCGCTGGTCGATCCGGTCAAGCGCCTGGTGGGCGGCACGCGCGCGGTCGAGGCGGGCGACCTTGACGTGGAAATCCTGGTGCGCACCCACGACGAACTGGCCACACTCGCCACCTCGTTCAACCACATGGTGGTCGGGCTGCGCGAGAAGGAGCGCATCCGCGATACCTTCGGCCAGTACGTGGATCCGCGCATCGTGAAGAGCCTGCTGGAAAACCGCATGCCGTCAGATGGCGGCGAACGCCAGGTGATGACGGTGTTCTTCTCCGACCTGCAGGATTTCACCCGCCTGTGCGAGGGCCTGACGCCGGACGCCGCGGTGCGCTTCCTCAACCGCTATTTTTCGTTGATGTCCGAGGTGATCCGGACCCACCAGGGCATCGTCGACAAATATATCGG
The DNA here is from genome assembly GCA_019459055.1 of Thiobacillus sp. Lineage (GTDB taxonomy): Bacteria > Pseudomonadota > Gammaproteobacteria > Burkholderiales > Thiobacillaceae > Thiobacillus. The sequence goes on from JAIBEI010000012.1 coordinate 14,483, forward strand.
CGACTCGGTCATGGCGTTCTGGGGGCCGCCTTTTACGGATGCCGCCGACCACGCCACGCTGAGCTGCCTCGCCGCCCTGGAACAGATGGCCCGCATGGAAGCCTTCCGCGCCTGGCTGCCCGAAATGTTCGGCGTCGCCCATGGCCTGCCCGTAGTCAACGTGCGCATGGGCATCGCCAGCGGCGAAGTTACCGTCGGCAACATCGGCTCCGAAACCTCACGCAGCTACACCGTCATCGGCGACACCGTCAACCTGGCGTCACGGCTGGAGCAGGCCAACAAGTTCTACGGCACGCGCATTTTGGTGAGCGAGGCGACGCGGAATCTCGCGGGCGACACCCTGGCCTTCCGCGAAATCGACAGCCTGCGCGTCGCCGGCAAGCTGGAAACGGTGCGGGTGTTCGAGTTGCTGGGGATTGCCGCCGAATTGAGCGAGAGCGACCGGCAGCGGGTGCAGGCTTGCGAAGCCGGGTTGGCACGCTATCGCGCGCAGGATTGGGATGCTGCGGAAGCGGCGTTCCGTGAATGCCTTGCGATCGAACCGAAGGATCAGCCCAGCCAGGTCATGCTGGCGCGCATAGCGGCGTTCCGGCAGGCGCCGCCGGAGGCAGGGTGGGATGGGGTTTGGGTGGCGTTGAGTAAGTGACGCGCGCGAAGTTACGTTAGACCTTACTACGGGACCGCCGCGAAACGCTCGCTCGCGATTCTGTCAAAGTTCTCAAGTTCGGCAAGGAAGCTTTCGACTCCATTATTGCGCTGGGAGAAGCATGATGCGACGGGCATTTCCATTGCCGCCTTGGACATCCGATGCCTCATTTTTTCGACCCGCTCAGCCAAGGCCCATCCAAGAGGACAAAGTCACAACAGTTGACAGGCATGGCTGCATGTAGAAGATCAATCACATCGTTCTCTGTTATCGGGGCGTTGATGTCGAGATTGAAGCTGCGCATCAGTTCGCCGAGGATGAGCAGTGTTCTGGGGCGTTTGTCACTTGGATAGATACGGCGTGCTTTGGCAACGTAATCAGCGTCGTTGCGTGCTGTCGTAAACCTTTCCACGAGCATGCGCTTGAGGTCCTTGGTCGATTCAGATATTTGATCTCGAGTTTCGTGGGTAAGAGCCACAAAGCCTCGCATCGTTAGCCTCGAAGATTGCCTGCTTGCTTGCTCCACAAAAAGCTTAAGTTGAGGAAGATCAGCCGGTGGCCAAAAGCGTTTCGCATTGTTGTGCTCGTCCCTTTTCTTTTGAAGGAGCTTGTCAAACGCAAAGTCTGTCAAATAGATGTTTGGGAGGAGCCGTTCAAAGAATGCTTCGGCTTGGTCGCAGTGGCGGGCGTCTGATAAGGCGGCGAACTCCGAGAAAGAGATATGGGAAAGTAGAAGCGTCCCAGCCTTCGCCAACAGCGAGTGGACGAATCTGTCTTGTAGGTCCAACTCTTCAGAGAAGAGGCGAATTGCCCAATGATCGAGATACACCGTTGGCGAGTCGAATGACTGCCTGGCATGCGTGCCGTCGGGTGCATCAAAGAAGGTTATAGGCATTGATACGGATTCAGCGCGGATTTAAAGACAGCATGTCTTTGTTGGCCATTTCCGCAAACGTCTGCTTGCTATTCGACGACGCCCTCATCCCCATGACACGTGCACCCTGGCTCCTTGCTGGTGGAGTTGTCGCAGCACACGATCTTGCCGGCGCGGCAGCCGCAGATGCCTTTGTGATCCTTGCAGCATGCAGTCTGGATCTGGGCGAGTTGCATGCCCTTGGCATTCGCGAGGCAAGCCTCGGTTGAAATCGACGCCTGCTGCGTGGCAGCAGGCGTGCGGTCTACAGTTGAATCGGCGGCGGCCGGGAGCAGAAAGCAGGTTGGCACGAAGGCCAGCAAGGCGAACAGGGAACGGATACGCATGGGAGTCTCCTCAGAGGAAGCGGACCGGCTCACTATAGCCGATCAAACGCGGCCTTACGCGTCTCGCAGCAGCAACCCCAGCATCAGCGCGGCCGCCACCAGGATCGCCGCCAGCAGGGTGAAGGCGCTGGCATAGCCGGCGACGCCGACCATGAAGCCGGTGAGCACTGGGCCGATCGACTGGCCGACGTCCATCACCGTGCGCAGCACGCCCATCGACGAGCCGTAGCGGCCATCTTTGGTGAGGTCGGCGACCAGCGCGGCGGTGGACGAGGTGACCGTGGCGAAGCCGAGGCCGAACACCAGGCTCAGCACCGACAGGCCGATGAAACTGGGGAAGTAGGGCAGCAGCACCACGCTCGCCGCGCCGATCAGCAAGCCCGGCAGGATGACGCGGCGGCGCCCCACGCGGTCGGACACCCGGCCCATCAGCGGCTTGGCGAACACGATGCTGAGAAGCTGCGCGCCGAGGATGACGCCGATCTGCCACGCGGGGATGCCGAGCGAAGATGCGAACAGCGCGAGGAAGGCTTCGATGGCGCCGAACACCAGGTACTGCGCCGCCTCGACCAGGCTCACCAGCATGATGCCGCGGTCGTGCAGCACCGTTCTCAGGCTCGCCCAGAAATGCGGCAGCTCCAGCTTCGCCGTCGGACGCGGCTCGTGCTCCCTGAGCAGCAGCCCGGCCGCCAGCGCCAGTACGCCGGCGATCGCGCAGGCGACGTACACCGCGCCGAAGCTCGCCAGCGAGATCAGCGCGCCGCCGAGAAAGGGCGCGATGGAGCGGCCGACGATGGTGACCGAGGAATAGGTGGACAGCCGCGTCGCGCGGTCGACGCTGTAGCGCTCGGCAATGGCTGCGCTCGCCACGGTGCCGAAAATCGCGGTGGCGAAGCCGTGATAGAAGCGCACCGCCATCAGCTGCCAGGCGGTTTCGATCAGCAGATAGAGGAAGGGCGCGCTGGCGAACACGATGAGGGATGCCAGCAGCACGCGCCGCTTGCCCAGGTGGTCCGACAGCGCGCCGGCGGGATAGCTGACGAGGATGCCGGGAATCGTCGAGGCCATGACGATCCAGCCGATTTCCGCCGGCGTGGCGTTGAGCGATGCGGCGAACAGCGGCAGCACCGGGGTTTTCGACAGGGTGGAGCTGAAGATGGCGAGGCCCCCGATCAGGGCGATCAGGCCGAAGAAGGAAGGCTGGGCGGGTTTCATCGGGTGGCGTGCGAGAGTTTTTTTGCGAATGTAGTGCGAAATCGCGCGGGATGCGAAAAAATCGCGACCGTGGCGAATCAGTGATCTGGGGAATGGTGAACCACAGTAAAGATTGCTTCGCTTCGCGCGCGGACTTTATTTCGTAGGGTGCGCTCTGCGCACCAACAATAGTAACGGTGCGCAGAGCGCACCCTACGAACACCAAGTGTTATGAGCCGTTCCGACACTCTCTCGAACCGCCAAGGCAGACAATGAACATGCATCCCCCGCCGGTCCTGTTCGGCGCCTTCGACCGCCACAACTTCGGCGACCTGCTGTTTCCGCATCTGCTGGAAGCGCTGTTGCCGGGGCAGGCATTCGACTTTTGCGGACTGGCGGCGCGCGATCTGCGGCCCTTCGGCGGACACCGGGTGACGCTGCTCCCGGCGCGGCCGAGGCAGCTGATCCACGCCGGCGGCGAGCTGCTGACCTGCAGCGCCTGGCAGGCCGCGGTCATGCTGCTCGAACCGGCCGCGGCCGCCGACGCCATTGCGCACTACGGCGACGACCCGGCGGCCGCCGCCGCGTGGGCGGCGCGCCAGCTCGGCAACTCGCGCAGCATGCCCTACGTCGTCGGGCGCGGGGCGCTGGCGCCGGGCGGAAAGCTGGTCTTCAATGCCGTCGGCGGGGTCGAATGGGATGCCCTGCCGGCCGCGCAGCGGGACGAGGTGAAGGCGGCGCTCGGGCAGGCGGACTGGCTCAGCGTGCGCGATCACGTCACCCAGGCCGCGTTGCGGGCGGAGGGGATCGATGCCCCGCTGTGCCCCGACCCGGCGGTGATGGTGGCGGACTGCTTCGGCGAGACGATCCGGCAGCATCACAATAGGGGGCCGATGAAGGCCGTCCTGGACGCCTTCCCGCAGGGCTACCTGGCGTGCCAGTTCAGCGCCGATTTTGCCGATGATGCCAGCCTGGATGCATTGGCGCACGGCCTTTCGCGGGCGGCTGCCGCGACCGGCCTGGGCGTGGCGCTGTTTCGCGCCGGCGCGGCGCCGTGGCACGACGATCCTGCGCTCTACGAAAAACTGCGGCGCCGCCTGCCGCCCGGCACCGCGCGGCTGCTCCCGTCGCTGCACCTGTGGGACATCTGCGCCCTCATTGCCGCCAGTCGCGGCACGGTCTGCAGCAGCCTGCACGCCCGCATCGTCGCGCTGGCCCACGGTTTGCCGCGGGTCAGCCTGATGCCCCCGCAGCACAGGCCACTTCCCGACAAGCGCACGGCCTTTGCCGAAACCTGGGAGCCGGACGTGGTTCCGCGCAGCGTGGCAGTCGATCAGCTTGAGCCCGCGCTGCTGCAGGCGATGGCCGTGCCCGCCGACCTGCTGCGCGACAATGCGGAAAATCTACGCACCCGCTACCTGCACAGCCAGGCGCAGTGGGCCGGCCTGTTGACGCCATGAATCAGGCCGACCAGCCGGTCTTGCGCAATAATCCAGAAACTCAACACAGGCCTGAACCCACACCATGCCGATTGCCACCCTGTCCCCCGCCGATCTTCGCCTGACCCTCGACCCTGCGTTGCTTGGATTTGCGGACACTTCCGAATTGCTGGCGGAGCCGTTGCCCTGGATCGGACAGGCGCGCGCCGAAGCGGCTGCCCGCTTCGGTTTGGGAATGGAGCAGCCCAACTACAACCTGTTCGTGCTCGGCGAAGTGGGCAGCGGCCGCTCCTCGTTGCTCAAGCAGGCGATGCACGAAGTCGCGGCGGGCAAGCGGGTGCCGCCGGACCTCTGTTATCTGCACAACTTCGACGCGCCGGAGCGGCCGCTGGCGCTGCGCCTGCCGGCCGGCGAGGGGCGGCAGCTGCGCCAGTCGCTGGCGCAGGCGGTGAAGTCGCTGCAGGATGAAATCCCGCAGCGACTGAATGGCCAGGATTACAAGGCCGAGAGCGAACGCATCGAGAAGGCCTGGAAGGACGACATGGAGCGGCACTATGCCGAGTTGTCGGCATTTGCCGAGGCACGCAGCTTTTCGCTGCACCGCGACGCGGGGCGTATGATGTTCACGCTGACCGGCAAGAAGGGGTTGGCGCTCACCGAGGACGAGGTGCTGGCGCTGCCGAAAGCGCGCCGCGCCCAGGTGGAGCAGGCCGAGCAGGAGCTGCGCGCCGAGATCACCCGCTACATCGAGAAGACCCAGCCGCTGGAACGCGCAATGAACGAGGCGCTGGCGGCGTTGCGGCGGCAGATCGTGAAGCCGTTCATCGAGCGCGAACTGCAGGCGATCCGCGACGGGCTGAAGAAGCAGATCAAGGACGCCGCCAAGCTCAACGCCTGGCTCGATGCGCTGGAACAGGACATATTCGACAATCTGGAATTGTTCAGCGGCGGCGAGGACGACGAAAGCCGGCTGGAAGCCCTGAATTTTGTGCTGGCGCGCTACCGCGTCAACCTGGTGGTCGACAATGGCGGCCTCGAGGGTGCGCCGGTGATCGTCGAGGACAACCCGCTGTTTCGCGCACTGTTCGGCAGCATCGAGTACCAGTCCGAAAACGACGTGCTGGTCACCGATTTTTCGCGCATCCGTGCCGGCAGCCTGCTGCAGGCGCATGGCGGTTTTCTGATGCTGCATCTGCGCGATGTGCTGGCCGATCCTCTGGTGTGGGAGCAGCTGCGGCGCTTCCTGCGCAGCGGGCGGCTGCAGATCGAGGAGCCGGGCGGGGCGTTCTCTCCGATCGCGGCGGTGTCGCTGGTGCCGGAGGCGGTCGACGTCGAGGTCAAGCTGGTGCTGGTCGGCTCGCGCGAGCAGTACTACGAACTGCAGGAGGCGGCGCCGGAATTCGTCCGCCATTTCCGCGCCAAGGTCGACTTCGCCGACAGCTTCGTTGCCACGGCCGACAGTCGCCGCGCTTCGGCGATTTTCGTCGCCCATGCCTGTCGCGAGTTCGGCCTGCCGCATTTTTCGGCGGCGGCGGTGGCTCGCCTGATCGAGGAATCGCACCGCGAGGCGGGCGATCAGGCGCGCGAGAGCGCGATTTTCGCCCGCACCGAGGCACTGGTGATGGAAAGCGCCACGATCTGCCGTGCGCGCGGGCCGGGTCTGGTGACGGTGGAGGATGTCGAAGCGGCAATACAGGCGCACGCCGGGCGCCACGACTACCCCGAGCAGCGCCTGCGCGAGGAAATCGCCGAGGGCGATGTGGTGATCGCGCTTAGCGGCGAGCGGCTGGGTCAGCTCAACGGCCTCACCCAGATCGATCTCGGCGATTACCGCTTCGGCCTGCCGGTTCGGCTGTCCGCGCATGCCTATGCGGGCGAGGACGGCCTGCTCAACATCGAGCGCGAAGTCGAGATGTCCGGCCCGATCCACGACAAGGGCGTGTTCATCCTGCAGAATTACCTGGCCGCGTTGTTCGCCCATCTGGCGCCGCTCTCGCTCAATGCATCCATCGTTTTCGAGCAGCAGTACCACGGCGTGGAAGGCGATTCCGCCTCGTGCGCCGAGCTCTATGCACTGCTGTCGGCGCTGTCGGGCCTGCCCCTCAAACAGGGCATCGCCATCACCGGCGCGCTCAACCAGCACGGCGAGATCCTGCCGGTGGGCGGCATCAACGAAAAGATCGAGGGCTGGTTCCGTGTGTGCGAGGCTGCCGGCCTCGACGGCAGCCAGGGCGTGCTGATCCCCGCGCGCAACCGCCGCCACCTGATGCTGGCGCCGCGGCTGGTCGAAGCCGTCGGCGCGGGGCGCTTTCACATTCATGTCGCGGATCACGTGACCGAAGGCATCGCGCTGCTGGCCGGTGTGGCGGCGGGCGAATTGGACGCGGCAGGGCTCTACCCCCGCGGCAGCGTGCTGGGACGCGCACAGGACACCCTGCTGGCATTCCGCCGCGCCTGCCAGATGCAGGAACACCCCAGGCGGCCGCGGCGGCATTTTCGCGCGGGCGAGCATCCGCATCGGCGCTAAGGAAACGCTAAATTCGTCATGGCGAGCATACCGCCGAACCATTTCCCACAGCCCTGTAGAAGCGGGCTTGCCCGCGATCACCGCGTCGCTGCGCACCTCGTAACGGCAAACGAATCAGCGCGTCGCGTTGCCTAACGCTGGCAGGCAGTAGAGGGGTGATCTATAGTGAAAATCATCCCATCGTCTTGCAAGGAGCCGATCATGAATGCACTTCATCGCATGGAACGTTTTCTCGACCAGCACATGATTCCGTTCGAAATCGTGATGCATCCGCACACCCAGACCAGCGTCGAGACCGCACGTGCGGCCGGGGTGCCGCTTGATCGGGTGGCCAAGGGCGTGCTGCTCGACAGCATGGAATGCCAGATGGTGGCGATGATTCCCGCCGATCAGGAAGTCCAGCTCGGCAAGCTCAGGCAGGATATCGGCGTGGAATTCGCTCTGGCCGACGAGGCCAGCGTCAGCCACCTGTTCACCGAGTGCGAACCCGGCGTGGTGCCGGGCCTGCCGAATGCCTGGGGGGTGGAAATGGTGTGGGACGACGCCCTGATGGCGCAGCCGGATATTTATCTGGAGGCCGGCGACCACAAGCGCCTGCTGCATATCCAGACCCGCCACCTGCGCGAAGCTTTCGGCGACGCACCGCATTGCCACTTCAGCCAGCCGCGCATGCAGCACGTCGCCTGAGCCTGGCGTGCGCGGGTTGCCGGTTGGGCACGCGGTGCTTCCCCTGCGCACGGGATTTGAATTAGGTTTGGGCTATCCTGGCGTGCCGAACCGCCTGATCTGTCTCACGCGCTGTGAACGCAAAAGAATCTGAATCCGCTTACAACCCCCATCGTCGCCTTGGACGAGGAATGGCGCTGGTCGCCAGCCTGCTGTTGCTGGGCCTGTTTTATTTTTACTTCGAAAACAGCCTGCAGGCGCGCAACCACCCCAACCTGCAACTGCAGATCGCGCCAGGCAGCGAGTTGGTGTTGAAACGTAGCCGCAACGGCCATTATTTTTTCCCGGGCGCCATCAACGGCCAGCCCGTTACCTTCCTGCTCGATACCGGCGCCACGCTGGTGTCGGTGCCGGCGCACCTGGCGGATGAACTTGGTCTCAAGGCGGGTGCGCGCCAGCAGTCGGTCACCGCCAACGGCACGATCACCACCCGTGCCACCCGGCTGGATGCACTGGCGTTCGGGCCGTTCGATCTGCGCGGCGTGCCGGCCAGCCTCAACCCTGGCATGGGGGGCGATCAGGTGTTGTTGGGGATGAGCGTGCTGAAGCATCTGGAATTTACCCAGCGCGGCGACACCTTGATCCTGCGAGCTTTGGTAAATGATTAAAGAAATGCTTTGACGCGCTGCAATTCTGTGTTATTAATACGCCCGTCTGTTGGATTCAAGCTTTAAATTGCGGTACCTCTGGTAAGCGTTTTCCTTGAAATTCGATCGATAGGGCATGTCGCCCAATTTTTTTTAGATAGATAGGAAACAAAAGATGGAAACGGGTACTGTTAAGTGGTTCAACGATGCAAAAGGTTTTGGTTTCATCACCCCGGATAACGGCGGCGAGGACCTTTTCGCACATTTCTCCGCAATCAACTCCAACGGCTTCAAATCCCTGCAGGAAAACCAGCGCGTCAGCTTTGAAGTGACGACTGGCCCCAAGGGCAAGCAAGCTTCGAACATCCAGGTCGTGTCGTAATTTTTCCGACCTGATGTGAAAAACCCCGGTTCGCCGGGGTTTTTTTATGGACGCACGCCATGCATCCGTCAGTTTTCGGTCCGGGGGCGGGCTCTCCTAGAGCGGCACGAGGCATGTAGTAGCGTTTTTGGAAAGGGGATAAACCATATGGCCCTGCGCGCCATCATCTACAAAGCCGAGTTGCAAATTGCCGACATGGATCGGCATTACTACGCCGACCACGCGCTGACTATCGCGCGCCATCCCTCCGAAACCGACGAGCGCATGATGGCGCGGGTGCTGGCCTATGCGCTGTACGCCCGGGACGGCATCGCCTTCACCAAGGGGTTGTTCGAGGTCGACGAGCCGGAAGTGTGGGTGAAGAGCCTGACCGACGAAATCGACTTGTGGATTGACCTCGGCCAGCCCGACGACGCGCGCATTCGCCGCGCCTGCGGCCGCGCCGGGCAGGTCGTGGTGCTGTGCTACAGCAGCAGCTGCGACGTGTGGTGGAAGCAGATCGCCAGCAAGCTCACGCGCTTTACCAATCTGACCGTGCTGCAGCTGCCCGCCGAAACCAGCCAGGCGCTGGCAGCCTTGGCCGAACGCGGCATGCGCCTGCAATGCATGGTGCAGGACGGTGAAATCTGGATCAATACCGACAAGGAGAGTGTGCCGGTGAAGCTGATTTCGCTCCAGGCGGCACGCTGAACGTCATTTTCCCCGCGAGCAGTTCTTGATGCACACCGTTTCGCTCACGCGCTGCCCGCCACAGCCGACAAAACAGGCGTCGTAGGCGGGCAGGCAGCCGCAGTCTGCCCGGCAGTTCTCGGCTGCAAGCCGCGCCCGCACGCCTTCTCGCGTCGGCATCGCCGGTTCGCGATACGGTGGCGGAAAATACATTCCTGGCCAGGGATCCAACCAGTAGGGGTGACGGTAGGGATAGCTGTAGGGGTAGCTGCGCAGCCATTCGAAATGCAGTTCCATTTCATAGCGCCGCAGCGCCGCGGCATACTGCCTCAGCTCGAGTTCGTATTGCTTCAGCGCCTCTGCATAGCGCGCTTCCACCTGCGGCTCGATATCCTTCACACAAGCCTGGTAGCGTGCCTGGCAATTGGCCTGGCACGCGTTCTTTTGGGCCTCGCAGTCCGCCACGCAGGCCCGGCCCTGCGCATCGGCCGGCGGGATCAGGCGAACCGTCGTCTGGTACTGCGGCGTGGCGCAGCCCGCCAGGGCGGCGAGCAGAACCAATGCAGCGAAGGGGAACGTCAGGGCAGGCAGGCGCATCAGGCAATCCACACAAAGCCACACTCATAAAAGCATAGACTTTTTTCAGGATGACTGTGGGCCGAGAAAACGCCCTTCGAGCGCCTGCAGGTTGAGTTCCCGCAGGATCTGCTGCAGGCGTTCGCGCGCGTTCCCGCGCGGCGCGTCGGTTCGGGTGGCGATGATGAGCTCGTTCTTCAGCGAATGCTCCCAGCCGACGAGTTCGGTCACGGTGATCTGGTAGCCGTGTGATTCCAGCTGCAGGCAGCGCAGCACGTTGGTGAGATGGCTGCCGAATTCGCGCGTGTGGATCGGATGGCGCCAGATTTCCGACAGCGGCGTCTTGCCGAATGATTCGTTCTTGTGCTCGCGCAGGACGGCGGCGACCTCGGCCTGGCAGCATGGCACCAGCACGATGTGGCGTGCCTGCTTGGCCAGCGCAAACCGGATCGCGTCGTCGGTTGCCGTATTGCAGGCGTGCAGCGCGGTGACGATGTCGATGGTGGGCGGCAATCGGTCCGACCCGATCGATTCCGCCACCGTTGCGTTGAGGAACGTCATGCGCGCGAACCCCAGCCGCTCGGCCAGCTCACGCGACTTCTCCACCAGATCGTCGCGCGTTTCGATGCCGAAGATGTGGCTGCCGGGGCGCTCCTTCAGAAACAGGTCGTACAGGATGAAACCCAGATACGACTTGCCCGCACCGTGGTCGGCCAGCGTTAGCGTGTCCTGCCGGGCCAGCGCCTCGTTCAGCAGCGGCTCGATGAAATTGCACAGGTGATACACCTGCTTCAGCTTGCGGCGGCTGTCCTGGTTTAGCTTGCCATCGCGCGTCAGGATGTGCAGTTCCTTCAGCAGCTCGATTGACTGGCCGGGACGCAGCACATCCGCCAGCGGGTCGCTGAAACTTGGCTTGGACGCGGGGGCAGCAGTAGGGCGGGGGCGCTTCATGCCGCGCCGAGCCGGATATGGATCGCGAGGTCGATCCTGGTTCGTCGGACGTATTCCAGCATTTGTAGCGGTTCGTTCATGGCTCGGCAGTGGCAGGGAAAAACCAAAGGGTACCCCATCAGGTTCTGTGCCGTTGCAGGAGCTCCCGCAAATGGTGCCTCATCCATTCTGGCGGGAGAAGCGGCCTCACGACGATGGAATAAATCCGCGTTTCCCGGGATCCCTGGCGCGAATACTTGTCATCCGGCGCGGCGTCCGCTTGGTGTAACATTCGTACCACATAATTTCCAGTAATCTGGATGAAGAGGAAGACGGCAATGCACGGTTTCAAGAAATTGTATCTGCCCTTGCTGGTTGCTGTTCTGGTTGCCGGCTGCGGCGACAAGAAGGACGAGGCGGCAACTGCGGAAAAGGCCCCCGCCCAGGTGGCGGCCAAGGTCAACGGCACCGAACTGACGGTACATCAAGTGAACTATGCGCTGCAGCGCATCCCCAATCTCGATCCGGAGCAGACCAAGGCGGCTTCGCTGCAGGTGGTGCGCAACCTGGTCGACCAGGAAGTGATTGCGCAGAAGGCGCTGGCCGACAAGCTGGACCGCGACCTCGCAGTGGTGCAGGCGCTGGACGCGGCGCGCCGCCAGATTTTGGCCGAGGCCTACATGAGCCGCAAGCTGGGCACGCCGGCCGAGCCGTCCGACGCTGAGGTGGCGGGCTATTTCGACCAGCACCCGGAGCTGTTTTCCAAGCGCAAGATTTATCGCCTGCAGGAAATCTCGATCAAGGCGCCGAAAGACAAGCACGACGCGATACGCGCCCAGCTGGGCGCATCCAGAACGCTGGAAGATTTTGCCACCTGGCTGAGGGCTGAAAACCTGCCGGTGAAATCGGCGCAGGGTGTGAAAACGGCCGAGCAGCTGCCGCTGCAGATGCTGCCCCAGCTGGCCAAAATGCCCGACGGCCAGGCCATGGTGGTGGATACGCCGGACGGCCTGATGGTGATCGTTCTGGCCGATTCGCAGATGCAGCCGGTGACGCTGGAGCAGGCCAAACCCGCCATCGCACGTCTGCTGCAGACACAGGCGCGCCAGAAGTCGGCCAAGGCGGAGATGGATACGCTGAGAGCTGCCGCCAAGATCGAGTACATGGGCGAATTTGTCGACGCCGGCAAGGAAGCGGCTGCCGCGGCGCCTGCTGAGCCCGCTGCCGGCCCGGCGACGGATGCGGCACCTGCTGCCGACGCTGACGCCCTGAAATAAATTAGAGAAGCAAGGAATCGCCGGTCTCGTCTACGGCTGGCTATATATCCCATAACCTGTGGGCACCCATCGTCGCGCATGCCGTCAGCAACGGCCTGCTTGGCGTTTATGTGGTGGCCACCGGCCAATGGCGTTTCTGGTGAGCGTAGTCATCGGCTTTGACAGGGATTGTTCACTCCGGGCGAGATGCCTGGAGTAGGGTGCACTCCGTGCATCGAGCGTCAATGGGTGCACAGAGCGCACCCTACGAAATCAAATGGTTACATGGCGGATAGGCGGCTGTGGGGGTTTCGAATCCGGGACACGGATCCTGTTCGTTTTCTTTTTTCCCTTTTATTCCCACCGAGGTGGCGGACAACAGCTCCACGCTGGTGACGGCAAACACGAGTGCTTCTTCCTTAGGGTTGGAAGCTGGTGCTGACAAAAGAAATGACAGGTGGGCGTGAAAGATAAGACAATTCCGGACTTAGCCAATGTTGTGAGTCCAGAAAGATGACCAAAAAAGCCCTCATCACCGGTGTCACCGGCCAGGACGGCGCCTACCTCGCCGAATTCCTCCTGGGCAAGGGTTACGAAGTCCACGGCATCAAGCGCCGCACGTCCCTCTTCAACACCGACCGCATCGACCATCTGTACCAGGACCCGCACGAGACCGGCCGCAAGTTCATCCTGCACCACGGCGACCTCACCGACTCGTCCAGCCTCATCCGCATCATCCAGCAGGTGCAGCCCGACGAAATCTACAACCTCGCCGCGCAGTCCCACGTCGCCGTCAGCTTCGAAGAACCCGAATACACCGCCAACTCCGACGCCCTGGGCGCCCTGCGC